>CAMTJT010000001.1 GCA_947073285.1 uncultured Clostridium sp.
ACCGCTGTATGCCCGAACGGCACGTACAGTGGTGTGAGAGGGAATAAATAAAATAATTATTTATTCTCTACTCGATTATTAGAAAAATCAACTTTGCTCTTAATAGAATATAAGATTCTTCCATTTTTCTAAAAATATATTAACTATTTTCGTTTTTGTAACTACTACACATAGATTCATCTGGTTGTTTTGTTTCACATCCAATAATTGGAGTTACTATGATTTGCTCTAATTTACACTCTTGATATTGTTTATTATTATGTTTACAGCTTGTTACTGTACAATTAATTTTTTGATTTTTTTCCATAGAAAATAGCCTCCTTTATTTTTTTCAATATTAGTATGGCTATTTTTTTATTTTTTATCAATTTTTTTGATTTTAAGAGGTTTAGATGAAAACTGATTATAAAAATCTTGTAGTATTATGTTTCGTTTTATTAGCTCTTGAAATTTTTTAAATGTATCATCTATATCATCAGCATCTTCAACATCAATTTTAATTGCATAAAAAAATTTCAATGCTACGTTTATTCTAGCATTGAAATATATCTAAAATATATCTATAAACTATTCTCCCTTTATTTTACCTTTACACCTAATAAGTAACTCAAATCTATAATCTGGAGCTGTTCTATTATGGCTCCTTTTATATCTTCTATTGTAATAGCAATTCCTTCTATTTGACTACTAGATAAATCTATATCTTTTAGGCTTGTTTTAAAAAACTTTGCTTGCGTTAAATCTATATTTTCAAAATAAGTATTTTTCATGTTAACTTCTTGAAAGTAGCTATTCTTTAATCCTGTATCTTTCAATAATACATTTTCTATGCTTGTCATTGAAAAATTCATATAACTTCCATTGTTTTCTAAAAATGCAACTTGATATAGCCTACTTTCTGCAAAATTACAACCTGAAATTTTGCAATCCACAAATTCACATCTAATAAATGTAGTTTCTAAAAATTCTGTGTTAGAAAAATTACATTTATCAAAAATCACATCTTTAAAAGTACATTTTTCTAATCTTCCTTTTTGCATACAAATATTTTTAAATTTGCAATGCTCAAATTCAACTTCATACAAACTACTATTATCACATTCCTGATTGTCAAAATAATAGTACTCTAATTTTTCATCTTCTTTTAGAATAGTAAAATCTCCCTTTTCTAACTCTTTCATTTGAAGATTTTGTGGTTTTAAAATGTTCATTTATTTTCCCTCACAAACTTTGTTAATTGATGTTACTATTATATAATAAAAGGCTGATAATATTAACTAATCATTAGACCTATTTGTATATCTAATACTTTTTTATTAGTTTTGAAATTAATGCTTTACAAGTATTCATTTGAATGCAAGCATAAAAATTATTAGTTACTTCTTTACCTTTCCCAATTGTTGTTGCATTATTTGCATCTTCTTCCGTTTCCCAAAGAACAAAATCAGTCCATATATCACCTTGTAAGTAATGTTCCCAAGAAATAAATCCCTTTGCTTTAGAAATAATTTCATCATGTAATTTTTGCGTTAATTCTACAAATTGTTCTTCACTTACACCTTTTTTTAGTTTATATGAAAATATCCATGCTGTTTTATTCATATATAAATTCCTCCTCTACAACAATTTACTTTTGTCCCAATCATATAATAAAAGATAGATAATTTCAACTTATTATCTGCCTCATGAATTATAATTTATATAACTGAAACTCTATTATAATTCGTTACATCACTTCCAATTTTTTCATACAATTCTTCAACTCTAATTTGTTTGTTTTGAATTGCTTTTAATTCACTATCCGTCACTCCAACAAATTCAATAAAGCATACTTTTCCATTTGAAGTATCTATTTCATGAAATTTATCATCTGGTACTGTAATAAATCCTGTTATGTTAGATTTTCTATTACAATCAATACCTTCAGTTTGCCCTGTATATAAATATTCATAGACATTAAAAAGTTCTCCTTTTGTAAAAGTAATTCTAGCAATAGATTGCAAAATACCACAAATGCACTTTATTTCATTTTCTTCATTTTCATAGTTATCTTTTTTTAATTTAAAAGTGAATTCCATTCCATACCCACTTATATCTTTTATATCAGATTCCTTTTCATATAACTCTGATAATCCATAGGTTATAAAATGCCAATAATCTCCACCTTCATAAACACTTATACCTTGAAGTGGATCATTACCTCCTAACTGCCAACTAATTAATGTTCCATAATGTTTTGGATTTTTTTGATTAGGATAGACCTTATCACACAATTCAGTTATTGCATCCCAACCTGGAGCATTTATTTCCTCATTTTCTATTTTTTCATTTTTATTATTTTTCTTAAATTTATCAAATAATCCCATAATCAATCCCCTCCATAAATTACTATCTATTGTTAGCATTATATAATAAAAAGTAGATAATTTCAAATCAATTCTCTATCTTACTTATCGTAATTTCTATTTTACTTTTTTATAAATGTTTTCACAAGATTTGCAAGTAATTTTCATTTCATAGTTAGCTACTTTTTTATCCAATATTGTAATTAGAGGTTCACTATCTATTGGACAGCATAATCTATTTTTAATACTCACTAATTCATCAGTACAACCTCTGCCTGTTTTGCTATCTTCAAAATCTAAAAATACACTACCTTGACTTCCACAATTACATTTATACTTCAATTCTAATCTATCATAAGTAGAATAACATAAATATCCTATGTTTTCATTACACTTATCACAATACATCCACCCACCATACTTTGTTGCTAGCCTTGTATTTACTAATTCTTTATTCTTTAATACTCTTGCCATAAATTTACCTCCTTTAATATTGTGATTATCTATCTTTTATATAATTTAATATTTTAGTTGTCAATGGTTTAAACATTAAATATATTATATAACCCAATATTCCTCCAACTACATTTGTTATTATATCAGTTATATCTGATGACCTAAGACCATTTATGAAAGGTTGTAGTATTTCTATACTGAAACTTAATAGAAAAGTATAAAAAACAACCTTTAATAATTTGGCATTTTCTTTTTTAGTTAAAGGTAATAAAAATCCAAAAGGAACTGTCATTATAACATTTAATCCTATCTGTCTAATAAAATCTCCTCTACTATTTAAAACATCAATAAATGGAATTAAATTCATTGTTGTATAAGAGTGATTAAATACAAACGGTATTGACGTTACTATAGGCATTAAAGTAAAATATAATACAAAAGATAAATATATATACATTGTAGTATTTACAAGCAATACATCTCTTCCTTTGGCTTTCCATTTTTTATAAAATTTTAAAATGTATATTATGATTAACACGCCAAAATCTACTAATTCTTTCATATCTTCCTCTTTCTAATTGCTAAAATATAATTTCGCAATTATTTAATATCAAAATTTTCTGTTTTCAAATCACAATAATATCTACCACTTGTAACAATAAACTTTAAAACACAATAATCTGGATCAGTTACACCTTGTTTATAAAACAAGGTATCTCCCTTTTCCCAAATCATGTTTTTAGTTTCTTGGTCTGTTAAGACTTCCATTTTTCCTTTTAGCATAATGCCTACATACTTAATTAGCCCTTTGTGATAAAAGTATATACTAGCATTAGGATTATTTTTATATTGCTTTACTCGCATTGACGAAGTATTAGTAGAAAAGTAAAACTCTTTTAGTCCTATTCTCTTTCTAGGTTTTAGCATGGCTTTTACATTTGGATATTTTTCATCATCAATAGAACATATAAAACTAACTTTTTGTTTATCAATAAATTTTTCTATTCTATTTAAATCCATAATACTTTATCTCACTTTCAACTTACTAACTGATGTTTTCATTATATAATAAAAGGCTGATAATATCAACTAATTATCAGTCATATTTATTTTAATTTATTATTAATTTTCTGTCATCATCTTTCTAGGAACATACTTATCCAAATTTATCAATTTATAGACATAAACAACTTATTTTATGTTTCTCCTGTCGCTATATCATTTTGTTATTTCAACTTCTATTTTTCCGTCTTTCGTCAAATTAACAACTCTTAAATTATAGTCTAATCCTTCTGGTTTTTTGCTCCAACTTGCGTCATTTAATTTATAAATTCCATTATATAATACTTCATCCACTACAAATGTATATGGAACAAGAATATCAAAACTAATTGTCGTATCTTTGGAATGTTCTGGAACTTCCCATTTTACTTTTTCAGTTATTTCAAAATAATCGTTTGTGTCTTTTATATTTATTTTAGTAAGAGAATCTATCCAGGCTCTTTCTCCCAAACTTATCTCAGTAACTTCTTCGTATTTTTCTCTATATTCTTCTTCAAATCCAAATAATCCTTGTCCAAGTGTTATTGGAAAATATTTATTATTCATTATAAAACTATATATTTCATTGTTTTCATCTTTAAATTTTATTGAATAACCTCCAAAACTCGAACTCCATTCTATATCTACATATTCTAATTGTATTTTTGGAAAGTTCTTTTCCAAATAATTTGTTGCAGATATTCTCGCTATTTGTTTAGGAATTATGCCACTAAACCATAAAATTAAAATGACAATTAAAATCAATATTATTGTTACTATAATTATCCTTTTTTTGTTCACAAAAATCTCCTTTACCTATAAAATATTCTTATTATTTATAACAATTATAGCATTTATAATAACTTTTTGCTATACTTTTCGTTAATATTATTTTCTTGTTAAAAATAAGCTGACCTCAAAAGCCAACTTATCAAATCTATAAAATCTTTTATTTATTTCTTCCCTCTATCTTCTCACATTCATTACCATTTTTTAATACTTTACAATCCTTCACATTTTGAAAACCTAAATACCAACTCATTCCATTTTGATTTTTTTTCATTTCTCTTTTTCTAGCTTCTAATTCTGCAAAAGTTTTTGGAACAGGTAAAATTCCTGGCTCACATGGTATCCAGTTTGCTGGCATGGAAATTTTATTAGCGTCTGCTACTTGCAAAGCAGTCAATGCTCTTAATATTTCTGGAATAGATCTTCCTACATTCATTGGATAAACTAAAATTAATCTTACAATTCCTTTATCATCAATAATGAAAACATTTCTTACTGTTTCTGTAGTACTTACATCATTGGATATCATTCCATATTTTCTAGCAATTTGCCCATTTCTATCACTAATAATTGGAAATGGAACTCTAATTCCCGTTTTGCAATAAATATCATATAACCATGCTAAGTGTGAGGCACTTCTAATTTTACCAACACTATGTTAAAAATTATATTGTTTTTATGCACTTTGTATAACGCATTCTTTGCCTAGTTCTTCTCTTACTATATTTAACTCTAAAAAGTTAAAATAAATATAAATATTTTTGTGTTCGTCTAATTCTATTCTGTCTATCAGTTCATATAAAACTTTTTTACTTGGATTTTCCATTTTTAGAAACTCATCAATCAAACTTTCTACTTCTTCGTCTTTTCTATGGCTTTGCTTCTTCGCTTTTAAAATATTTATTTTACTTTGTACACTTTCTTTTTCCTTTTTTAGTCGTTCTCTTTCTTCTATAAATCCCTTTGAATATTTAAAGTAGTCATCATTTGAAATCAAACCATTTACACTGTCTAAATAGATTTTATCTATTTTCTTTGATACCTGGGCTATCTTGTTCGAAATATTATTTAATTGCTGTTTTTCTTTTTCAATTAAAACCTCATAATTGTCTTTGTATTTTTCATATATCTTCTTCAGTTCGTTTTTATCTACATAGGTATTGCATATTTGTCTGACAATTTTTAATACTTTTTCTTCAAACTTATTGTAGTTATAATTACAAGTTCTGCACTTTCGCTCTTTTCCCCTTGCTAAACTGCAATCTATATAACCTATTTTAGTTTTATTACCTCTGTAACATACTCTTAACTTTCTTCCACAGTTATGGCAAAATAATAAGCCTTTTAATAAAAAATCATGTTTCGGAGTAGACACACTCTTTTTGCTTTTTATCATCTCTTGTACTTTGTAGAATAACTCTTTTGCAACAACTGCTTCATGGGTATTTTCTACTCTAATATATTCTTCAGCATTTTTCTTTCTTTTCTTTTTTATTTTGTAAGATATAGAAGTACATTTATTTTGAACTGTATTTCCAATGTATGCTTCATTTACCAGTATTGCTCTTATTGTTTTTGGACTCCAACTTTGTCTTTGATGTCCCATGTCTAAATACTTGCTTGGTGTTGTTACCTTTTCATTATCTAATATAGTTGCTATTTTTTGAAAGCCATTTCCTTCTGCATACAACTCAAAAATTCTTTCTACAATGTATGCAGTATTTGTGTCTATTTCAAGTTTGTTTTTCTGCTCTTTGCTTTTTTTGTATCCAAAGGGAGCATAACTTCCTAAGTACTCTCCTTTTAACTCTTTTTCCTTTAAAACCCCTTTAATCTTTTTGGAGATATCTTTTGCATACATGTCATTAATAATGGCTTTAAATGGTGTTACATCATTATTAGTGCTATCTAAATAAGTATCTATTCCATCTAATATAGAAACATAACGAATACTATTTTCTGGAAAGTAGTTTTCTATGTAATAGCCTGTCTTGATATAATCTCTACCAAGCCTTGAAAGGTCTTTTGTAATAACCATATTAATTTTCTTTTCTTCTATATCAGCAATCATCTTCTGAAATGCTGGTCTTTCAAAGGTTGTGCCGTGATACTCCATCGTCTACATACTCATCAATTAATATGTATTCATTTTCTTTAACATATCTTTGCAAAATATCTCTTTGATTTTGTACACTCTCACTCTCTAGTTTATCACCATCTTCACGAGATAAACGTATATAGATTCCTACTTTAAAAATTTTACCTATTAAATTTCCGATTGCTAAAAATCATATTTTCACGCTCCTTTTTGTTTTAGCAATCATCTGCTAGGTTATTATACATTTTTTGAGTCTGTGCTTCAAGTTCTTTCTCATTTTTTAACTGTTTAATATTAAGCTTATCAGTATCTTGTATGATATCATCTATCCTTAAACATCTATTATCTCTAATTGAATCTTTTAAATATTCTTTAAAAGCTTTATCTATTAGCATATCCAAGCTTTCCCTTTCATTGTTAAATATGCAAAATATCTTTTCTTTCTCTTCCAATTTGTGAGCCCCCTTAGAAAAATACTATTTAAGCAGTTATCAAAAAATAACCTGTAAAAAGTATTTTTCAATAAAAATACGAATTTAAGAAACTGTATGTCGTTTCACTCCAACACTTTCTAAAATTCCCATATTTATCTTGTATGGAGCTTTTCTCTCTTTCGGTCGAAAATTCCTACAATCTAAAAAATAAGTGAAGTAGTTTTATCTCCCTCACTTATTTGCTCACTAAAACGCAATTTGTACCCCCTATGTTCTGAATTTTTTATAAAAAGTTAATTTATTATATTTCTTCATCATTAGCAATAAATTTCAATTTGCTAATAGTATCACCACCTATTATTTCGTTCGCTAAAGCCACTAAATTATTGAATAAACTTATTTTTCCTTTGTGATGAACATCTATCCCATATAATACTTTGACATTATAATTAGAAACAACTTGCCAAAATTCTTTACATGGATATGGTACATTACTCAATCTTCCTTTTTGTATTTCTATTGAATCATTGTTTAATATTTTTCTTTGCACCACATTCACTTAATACTTTTTGCATAAGTGATGATGGTTTCCTTTGTAAGAATATTCCTTATTCTATTTCTTCTAAGGACATTCCATTATCTGTACCATTTGGATCTGCTACATGACCATTAAACCTATATGCTGCTAAAGTTCCATCAATATCCCAAAATACATATTTATTTTCTGACTCTTGTTTCGTAATCATTCCACTATCCATAAATTTCCCCTTGCTTTCTTTTTTCTATAAATCTCTCCATAATGTATGTTTGCCATTCTCTACACATTTTGTTTGTATATTCTTCTGGTTTTACCCAAAGTACAGTATGGTCCTTTTCAATAGGCTCTGTTACTTTTTCATCAAATTCTGCAAGATACACATAGGCTGTTACTTCTAAATAGCCTTTTTCTTCCGCATATATGTATGAACCTACTTCATCAAATTTTCTTATGTTTTTTAGTGTATATCCAGCTTCTTCAATTAGTTCTCTCTTTAAAGCATCTAATTCACTTTCTCCACTTTCTATGCCTCCACCTAAATAGAAGTATTCCTTTCCATCTGTTACAATTCCTATTTTTTCTTGATTTTCATTTATAATAATTGCATAAACTCCAGGTCTTTTTGTATAATTTATGTTTTCATCTTTATTTCCTACATATTTCATTTCTAATTCATCTCCTAATTTATTTTTCTATTCATATATTAACTTTTTCTACATTATCTCGCTTTTTCCTTAAATAAATCAAATAATAAGCTAGTCCAATTTGAAAAATCATAAAGAATGCAGATAGTCCAAACATATATCTTAATCCTATCTCATACATTATACCACATAAGAATACTCCTGCTGCCTCTCCCAAATATCTAACTACATATCTCAAATTTGTAAGTGCTAATTGATATTTATTCGAAACTTCATTTATGTAATAGCCATCACAAATATTTTCGTATGCAGTTGAAATAAGTATTGACCAAGTTATTGCAATTAGTGTAATAATTATATTGTTTGATAAAAATGCCATTGTATAAGCCAAAAATCTTATTCCAAATTTTATTGTAACAGTTATATAATCATTTTTTGGTGTAAGAAACTTTAAGGCTAATATTCCTACTAAATCTGCTAATAATCCTACTATTAGCAAGTAATTTGTAGCTTGATTATCTGTAAATTCAAAATAGTTTGTAAGAGTTAGCATCTTGAGTCCTAGAGCAGTCATCATTGCCATTGAGCCTATGAAAGTGTATATTTCATATATAACTTGTATTCTGCTTTTTGCTATGTATTTTAATATTTGAACTTTCTCACTAGATTCTGATTTTACTTCTTTACAAGCTGATATTATTTAGGCTTAACAGTAATATTAAGTTTAGAAATTTGACCATCAAAGAAATACTAACAAAACTCTTTAATTTTTCTAATTTAATATTTTTTTCTACAAACATAATACCTAGCACACTAATTAAAGTACCTATGCTTATAATATTACTAATATTAGTTACCGTAAAATTATTGTCTTGTAACCATAGTTGTCTAAAGTTCTCCCACAGCCCCATTGAAATACTAAAAAATGCTAACATAATTAGTATTTGATTTTCGCTTTTTATCTTTTTCATCTGTTACTCCATTTCAATTATATATTTATAAATTGAGTCCCAATCTTTCAGAGTAGCAAAACTATCGTTCTTATTTGTATCGTTTGCTATTCTTATTGAGGCTACTCCTATTTTTGCTACATCTGTGCAATTACTTGTTTTGTCATCAATAAATACATCTATTTTTTCTTCTTTGCAAATTTGTGCCTTATCTCTTGCATTTACAATTAGTTTATCATATTCTATATCATTTTTATCTAGCCACTCTTTGCTTAAAGTGTATGGATCATCATGAAACTCGAAATCTCTAGCAGTTACAATATATATTTCATTTCCTGCTTTTCTTAATTTACTTATTGTTTCTTTTGCATTTTCTCTTGGAATTGCTTTTTCTGTAATAGATTCTTGGATGTCTTTTAGAAAATATTTCAATTCATCATAAGTAAATCCATATTTCACTTGATAAATGTTGCCATCATTTTTGTCTACTAGATTAGATATATCTTTTGCCTGATTTTTTTCTAATGTAGTGGCATATTCTAATGCTGCATTTTCTAGTTCCTCATTTATGTCAGTTATTGTATCATCAATATCTATCCCTATTCGCATTTTTTAATACTCTCCCTTTTTATACTATGATTAATCCAAAGTGTTGATATGATTGATAATCCAAAAATTATCATAAATACCTTTTCTCCAATAAAGCTACTTAAAAGTGCAAGAAAACTAAAAACAACTACTTCTGCAAAGCACAAACTCATTTGCCCAACTGCTGCTAAAAGTTCATTATTTTCTTTTTGTTCTTTTATAATATTCTGTATAGATGTTGTTATTGCTGTATCATATACCTTTTCAAAATTATCACTTAATGTTTTATTAAAAGCTACTGCTATCTTATTTCGTGCAAATAAGAATACTCCTGTTATAATAATCTTTATGGCTGTTACTAAATCGTTTGCTTTAAATCTATTTCTATCTGAATATTTCCCTACAAGTATTACTGTAATCATTTGAAATAGTAATGATACTACCATAATTGTTGAAAATAGCGAAAAATCTTTTAATACTATGTATAAATATAATGGTATAAATTGCCTTTCTATTATGTGGTTTGTTCTTAAAGCATATATCATTTTATATTTGCTTTTACTTTTGAATATGTAATTCATAGATTCCTTAAAGGCATTTACTTTATTTTCTACCTTATAATCTATTTTTCTAATAAAAATGTATTGTAATAAGAAAAATAAAGCTATTATTATAAATAAAATAATATTATTATTGGAAATAACTCCCCAAGCTACTAAGCCACTTGCTATTGCCGTTCCTAATATTTTTGTTATATTTAAGAAACTATTGAATTTTCCCCTATTCTCACTTTCAACATACTTACTAGATAGTGCATCTGTTGATGGATTAGAAAGTCCCATAAATCCCATTGCAATTATAAACACAATTATATTCTTATATAAATTAGTTCCATCTAACATCATATAGGCACTTACTATACTAAAAATATTAGAAATTAAAATACACTTTGCAATTCCTACTCTTGAAGATATGCTAACAAAGAGCGGACTACATAATCCTGTTATTCCAAATCGTAAGCCATAAATCAATAAAATAAGCCATATTGGTATTCCACTTTTATATAGCATTACTGTCCCAAATGTTCCTATTAGTGCATTTGCGAAACTGTATGATATGTTACCTAAATACATATATTTGTATTCTGGTTTGCTAAAATATTGTTTCATATCTTACTCCATTTTTTACAAATTTTCCTTTATCTCTGGAAATAAGTCATAAAGATTATATCCTAGTAAATTATCAAAATATTCTTTTAGCTTATATGTTTCCATTACATGATATTGTGTATTGGTATAAACTCCTTTTCTTATAATAAGGTCAATTAATCTTTTGTCTATGGTAAATACTTTTCCTCCATGCGAACACATCAAATCACATAAATTGATTAGTTTTTCTTCTATTTGTGTACTCATGCTTTTTAATAAAATCTGTTAGAAGTGGTATTTCATTAGGATTTGGAACTCCTCCTGCTGTGCAAGTAATTACGATTTTAGTTCATATTCTTTAATAAGTTTCATATTACAGTTATAAACCCATAAATATTCTATTTTTGCCACAAATGGCTCAAACTTTTGCTTTACTATTTCTTTTGCTTTTGTCAAATCATCATTTGTGCATAGTGTAATATGTGGTCTATACTCTCGGCACTTTCTCTTTTCTAGTCTATACTTTGAAAATTCTGTATCAAATATTGATTTTAATTTTATCAATTTTTCTTTATTATATGGCTCAATATATAATGTTTCTTCATCAAAATTGTTTAGATTTTTACACTCGATTTCAAAATAGCCTATTTCTTCTACTATCTTATCTAACTGTTTTACAAATTCATCTTGATTTTTACAATTATATAAATCTATTGTTATATGTGGTAACCAATTTCTTTCCCTATCTTCTATATTATTTTTCTTTAAATTTTCCTTGATTTCTTGAATTGTTTTTTGTGTATTGTTATCAAACCCATATTGCAGAACATAATCGTACATAGTAAATCTCCTAATTATCATATTGAATTTTTATACGCAATTATCCTAATTACTCAATTCCTCTTTTAATAATTCATATACATACGCTGACGATTCATAGTATAAATGTGTTTCTAAGTCACAAAGTAATTCATATGTTTTTGAATTATAAACAATATCCATCGCTTCTTCTTTGGTTATATTTTTATCTTCTACTAAATAAACAATGATATCTTGTGTAATACATTCCACAAGAAAATCTAATTTTTCAAGTACCATCTATTCCACTCCCTTCAAGTATCTTAATGCTTTTTCTGTATGAAAAGAATACTGATCCGTTAGTTCTTTATAAGTCAATTCTTTTATTAGTGTATCTATATTGATTAATCCTCTTACGAAGGTTCTAAATAATACGATTATATCATCATCTGCAACTGGACCAATTACTAAATCATATTTATTGTCAAAGTTACATTCTAAACTACCAACATCTTTAAAGTTTCTATCTCTATTGTTTAATATAAATTCTGCCCATTCTTTTGATGGTTTATCAAATTTTCTTATCTTTATATCTTTATCAGAAAAAACTTTTTCATCTAGTTCAAATTTACTTACATATGGACTTCCACTTTCTGCTCTCTTAGTTGTTCTTCTAGCCATAAATTCAGCTTGTTGCTTAATTGTGGTACAATAAAAGCCTTGCCCAAAATCTTTATATTTTCTACATTTGCTTAAATCTATTTTATCTATTTTTACATTTGAGCCATGATATAGTATCATTCTATTGTTCCTCCATTTCTTTTGCATATTTCAGTCAAATCTTCTACTGCATCATTTAAACTTAATGTATGTTCTGCTTCATAACATTCATTTAAAAATTCTAATCCTTTATATTCTTTTAAATAATTATATGCATCTTTTGTTTTTATTGCTTTTTGTTTTGCAAATTCACTTATGCAAATAACTATATAATTCAATATTTTTACTTCTTGTTTTGACATTACTTATCTCCTTGTTTCAATCTAGCATAAGTATATCATATTAATTTTTACTTTTCTACCTCTTTGAAGTATTTAATTAAATTACTTGCCTTCATTTGACTATTTTTTCCATTATTAACCCAACCACTTCTTTCTCTCTTTTTTTCTCCTACTGGTTTGTTTCTCTTAAACTCCCAACCACTTATTTTAAGCTTTCGCTTATATATCAAGAATTTGAGTATCGATAATATATCCAGTTTCAAACTTCTAAAAATAGGCAAAACTGGATATATTTATAGGCACATTTTTTCTATATTTTATATCCAGTTTCTAAAATTTTTATTATATTTTCGCAGATGATTGCTGTTATTATCTTCCATTTTTTATTGCGTTAAAATTAAATACTTTGGTCTCTTTGTATTTGTTGGTAAGTTTTGACTTACTTCATGTGAAGGATTACTATCTACACTTAATCCTAAAAGACAGGTATTTAATCTTTCAAAATATGGATTGGCTCTTGCAAAAGCAATTATCTCAGTTGTGCATACGGGGGTAAAATCTCACAATGTGGGGATATTTTTTACAATTTTTCTATATCTACTTTTAAGTCAAATTTTATAGTCTTATCACTATAAATCCATATTCTATCAATTACATTTTCTAATACATATTTGCTTGGCATCTCGCTCGCAATAATTTCATCAAAATACTCCATTGCAGTTTTCAACTTTTTTATCTTTTCCTGTGAGATTTCTTGCTCTTCTTTTGATAGCAGTTCTTGCAATTTTTCTATTTTAGCCTTCTTTTCACTTTCTAATTCTTGATATGTATTTTCTACCATTTGTTTTTGGTATTCATTTGTGTTTGATGTCAAATCTCTTATTTTTTGATTTATCAATACTTTGTATTCTGCCTTTAAAGTTTCAAGTTCAAACTCAATCTTTTCTTTATTACTTCGTTCATTTTGCATTTTACTTTCAATTTCTATTTTGCTGATTTCATTTTGATATTGATTTTTTGTAAATTTTAAAAACTCCTTCAAATGAATTAACATATCACTTTCTTTTATTTCGTGACACTTGCATCTTGCCTTTCCATAAGTTCTATACTGCGAACATTCATAACCTTTTTGAGCCTGCTTCCTTGTTATGGTTATTCCAGATACTCCAAAACCACAATCACCACATCTTACTAAGCCTGAAAAAGTATAAATTCGTTTTCTAGTTCCTGCTGTTGTTTTTGATAGTACTTTTCTTTTTCGTATATTTTGTGCTATTTCAAAAGTTTCCTTTGAAATAATTGCTTCATGATGATTCTCAAATACAAAGTGTTCTTCTTCTGGTAGTTTAATAGCCCTTCCTCTTATAGAAATGGTTTTCTTTTTATGAGTTCGCAAACATCCTGTATAAACATCATTATTTAAAATATTGCTTATCATATAAGTAGACCACAATTCTTGAACAGGATGCTTATAAATTCTTCCTCTTTCTAGATGTTTTTGCCTATAATAAACTGATGGTGTTGGATAATGATACTTAGTATTTAAAATATCACAAATTTTCTTTCTTCCTAGACCTTCAATATACAATTGATAGATTAACTCTATAACAGGACTGATTTCTTCATCAACATATAGTTTTGTGATATCTTCTTTGTCTTTTACATATCCATAATAGTTTCCCATTATTAATCTTCCCGTTTTTTGTTTAGAATACATATGATCTCTTGTTTTTCTTGAGCAATCTTTTACATATCTTTCATTAAACCAAGTTGTAATACCAATTGTATCATCTCTGTCATTTAGAACATCATAAGTTCCTCCCATTTCAGAAACCAAGATTAAATTCTTTTGCATATTTTTGAATTCATCTATTAAAACTAAAACTTTTCCATTATTTCTTCCAATTCTTGATAAATCCTTTGCGATAACTACATCTGCTTTTCCTCCTTTGACTCTTTCTATCATTTTCGTAAATTCAGGTCTATTAAAGGTATATCCCGAAACATTGTCATCTATGTAGAAGTCTTTATCTTCGATAATCCAATTACGTGATAAAGCATAATCTTTTATAATTCTTTTTTGCTCTTCTATACTAGCATAATTTTCTTTATCTTCATCTCTAGACAATCTACAATATCCTACAACTGTCATTTTTTCTCCTTCTGCCTGATATTGCTCATTTCCTATGTTAACATACATGAGTTGATAATTCCACTTGTTTCACAATTATTTTTTTAAGAATTTCGGGATAATTCTCTTTTCCAATTTGAAAAATTGCTACATTGCATTTTTCTCTTTTGTATTTTTCAATTACCTCTTTTGTCTCTTGCTTTTTTAATTCTTCTTCCGTTAAGTAGATTTGCACATAGTTAACATTAGAGATTTTAGTAGAAGTAATTTGCATATACCATTTAACTCCCTCATAATATTTCTCTATAAATATTATGCCAAAAGGATACTGTTCATTTCCTTTCGTCTAAAATTACTTACTAAATCTTTAATGTTTTATGCTCGCATATCTCTTCATAGAAAAATCACCTCCATATATAAGAACCCTAATTTTTTTGAAAATGTTGCAAATTTTGAAAATTTTTTTATTTTTTTATCTATTAAGAACACTTTCTATTTTCAAAATGAGGTATTTTGAGCAAAAAAATTGGACTTACACTAATATAAGTCCAAAATTTTTGGGAGATGTTGCATTTTTTGAAAAATATTTTAATTTTTTTCTTTTAATTCTTTTTTAGATTTAGCTTTTAAAGTTTTGTTATCATCTAAATACTTGTAATTTAGGGTATTTTTTTTACTAACAACAGATTGTCCTAGTTCTTTTTCCATATCTTCTCTTGCAACTTTTGCTACATGTCCACCTTTTTTCGCAATTTCTTTATTTTCTTTTAGCCCATAAGGTTTATGCCTTTTTGCAAGTTCTCTTGTTGCAATTTCGCCTAAATTAGCTAAAGCTACTTCAACATCTGTCATATTATCTCTTAAAGATTCTTTTCTAATATTTTTATACTCCTTATATTCACTTGCTTTCATCCCAGACCATTCTTGATATATTTCATTTGTTAGTACTGCATATTCATAATTTCTTGTTATTCCATTTTCTTTCCATACATCTGTTAATTTTTTTCTATCTAAAATCCCTTTTAATCTAGCTTCAATCCATTTATCATCATATCCTCGATTTCTATAATAATCGATTGCTCTATTTATTGCTATCTCTGGATCAAATACTTCGTCTATCCTGTCATTTCCCATTTGAGCAAGCCATAGTTTAAAGGGTTCTGCTTTTGGACTTGGCATTGACTCAATTAATCTTAATATTCCTTTTGTATCTAATGTATCTGTTAAATAACTTTTTCCATCTTTTTGAGATTTAATTTTCAGTTGTACGATATTTTCGTACAACTGACTTCCTTCTTCTGTTAACTTCCTTTTTAAATCTGACCAATATCTCTTTGGAATATTACTATTAGTTAATGCTGCAATAACATCAACTACACTAAAATAATATTCTTCTTTATCAGCATCCCAAATACTTCTTATTTCATTTCCTTCAAAAAGGTTTGAAATTGTTTCTAATTTATTTTTATTTTCCATTTACATCATTCCTTATATAAAATTTACTCTTATGGACAAATTATATCAGGAATGTTCATTTTTTTCAATTATTTTAAACAACAACTTGACTATCTAATTTTTGTCAAGTCCTTTTTTATAAATTTATTATATTATTTTTTTGTATGGCAAACAAGCGAAAATGATATATTTTTTAAAAAAGTCTATCTTTTTCACTTCTTTTATGATAAAATTCAATTATGATTAGTTTTCTAAGAATTGTTTATTATTTTTGCACATAGAATATAACATTCTTAGAATTTTTGTAGAACAAGCAGTTAGGCTTTCGTAGAAGTGTTTGCCTTCTGCTTTTTTATTTTGGTAATAAATATATACTGGATGTTCTGGATAATTTGAAGCTCCTAATTTTACTACCATTTGGCTACAATTAAATAATATATATCTTGCATATTTGTTTCCTCTTTTTGATATTGCTCCTTTCACATTTATACTTTTTCCAGATTGCTTTATTGTTGGGTCAAGTCCACAAAAAGCTATTATTTCTTTTGGACTATCAAACCTTGTTATATCTCCTAATTCTCCAAGTATTTCAGCTGTTAATATTTCGCCGATTCCATAAAATGAATTTATTATTTTAAAATATGGAGATTGCTTTGCTGTTTCTATCATTTTATCTCTCAATTCATTTATGATATTGTTATTATTTTGTACTATTTTAGCCATATCCGAAAGGTTTTTTGTGTCTTCGTGTTCTTTATTAACTCCAGGATAAGAGTTAGTTGAAGCTATTTTTATTGTTTCTGCTAGTCTTTTATAAAAGTTTAAATTTCTTCCATTAGATAACTAAAGTATTAAAACCATTTTCCTTAAAATATCTTTCTACTGGTAAATGATATGTACCTGTTGATTCCATAAATACTGTTAGATTTTGTGGATTAATTTCTTTTATTTTTTCTTTTACTTTCTCAAACTCTTCTAAATTATGCTTTATTTCTTTTGTATCAATAAGTATCTCTCCATCACTATTCATAAGCATTATCATACTTTTATTTTTTGCAACATCTACGCTTAATACTGTTTTCAAAATTATTCACCTACTTTCTTTTTGAATCTAAGTCTTTTACCTCTACTATTATTTCATCAGGCTTGTTATATAGAGTCGAAATCGCCCTCACTATCTAAAACTAAATTAATAATAGGAATAAAAGTCGAACTGTCAATTTGGTAGATTCTAAGACCTCTGTAATTTGATGTTCTAACTTAAATTCTTTGTAAATAATTTTACAACCAAAAAAATTAGATGTAAACTCATTTATTTACATCTAACAGTATACCTGTAATTTGTTGTTATCTTTCATCATCTAAAATTTGTATTTTTATGACTTCTCTTAATGGTGTAGGACTAATACTCATAATGGTTTCATCAGTAAAAGTAATTGATATATTGTTTCCTTCCTTCAAATCTGAAACTTTAACCTTTTCTCCTCTCCAAGTCATATCCATACTATCATCTACTTTAAAAGTAAAATTTCCTCTATAATTTATGTCGTTCACTTCTAACCCTGTTACATTAAGATGAAAACTACCATCATTGTACTGCTTTATACTTTCTATATTCGCATAAAATGTTTGACTTTCCACTTTGTTAATTGCTAAATCGTTCTTTGGTACATTTTTCTGTCCTATGAATAAACCTACACCAAAGCTTACTCCAATAATTACTAATATTCCTATTACAATAAATACTTTTTGTTTATTTTTCATATAAACCTCTCTTTCTAATTTATAAATTACTATTTATCTATAAGCATTATAACACTTTTATCATCAGAAACACAACTCAAAGTCATTCATTTCTATACTCATCCCTATATAATTCTCCTATTTCATAAAAATCATATAAATCTTTTTTATCCATTCCTTCAGTATCATGATTTATGTAGCAATTAGCTTTTTCTCTTGCATTTGATAACATCTCTACAAAAATTCTATGCAAATCATCTCCAAATAATCTATCTAGAACTTCACCTTGTAAATATGTATTAATAGCACTAGTTCTCAAATATTTTGCATTAATTTTTCTTTGACTCTTAATAAAAGGATCCAATTTTGCTTCTATCATTCTATCAAGTTCTTTTATAATAAAGTCTAAATTGTCCTTATACCTTTGTAAATTTAATTCTTTTTCTATTCCATTTCTAATGACATCTACTTCACATATTCCTTGTGTAGCTGCTGCTTTTGTAATTTCTTCTTTTTTCTCTTTTGATATTCTAACTACAACTGTAATTAACTTTTCTTTCTTCATTTTCTCTTTCAATTATTTTAACCTTTCTTGCTCCTACTTTTATGAATCAAATTGCCTTCTGGCAATTTGCAGGATCAGGGAGACCACTCCACTCCCACAAACTGCCTAAAAGTGTAACTTTTAGCGAGATATCTCTCATTTTCTCACGATATCAAATAGATATCTCATCTTTTGCCCAAAAAACAAATATAAATAATAAAATTTATATTTGTTTTTTAGAAATCTACTTTAATTCTTCTCTTAACCTTATTCCATCTTTTAGACCTGCCATATAATATTTTTCACAAAAATATGAAGTTTCTGAATTAATAGTTTCTATATAATCGTCTAACAGTTTTTCAATACTTGCTTTTAACCACTTGAGATTATATGGAATCTTTTTCAATTCTTGTTCTAAGTAATATCTCTTTTTACTTCTACTAATATTGTGTTCTTTCATAAAGCGTTTATCCTCTTTATTTATGATTGCTAACTCTTCTTCTCTTGCTTCAAATATTACTTTTAGCATACTTTCATCTTCCATTTTTAACATCACCTCCTAACTATGTGTGTGATGCTAACTCTGCTTAAATTAAAGTTCAAGTCTTTTCTAAAATTTTATTGATATATAAGCTTGTCCAATCAAAATTGCTGTAGTCTCTTTCATCTTTGTTTTTCCAAGTATTCTTATTATACTTTTTATAATTAGTTATTATCTCTTTAACATTTGTGTTAATAGGTTTTGTATTGATTTGCTTATAGGTATTATCATATTTGCAAATAGGTGTAATCTTCCTTAATGCTATCTCTTTTGAATTTTGCTTGTAAACAAGTTCCACTTTTATATAACCTTTTTTCTTAAGTGAATTAATAATTCTTGATGATTGAATTTTTGAAATGTTTAACAGCTCACTTAAATACATATTAGTTATTGTGCATTCTTTTTCTTTACTTAAATATTCAATCATCGAATAAACTATTTTTTCTTTATCATTCAAATTTATATCTGTTAGCGTTCTATATTCTATCCATACTCCTTTAAATTCTTTCAATATTTAGTTTTCTTCCCAACCAATCGCTCCACAATCGATTTTGTGCCATTTTCATTCCAAATTTGACTAACTTATCCATATAGAAAAATCAAGGCAATATCAGGCTTTTTTCATATTTCCCCAAATTGAAAGACTATACGGGGGTAAAATCTCCTGGATGCGAAAATAGAATTACCCATTTTCCTTTATATTGATTAAGCGCTATTGGTCCCATCGTAGTTTCCGCTTCAAAATCTGGAGCATATGTACCTATCTTCACACTTCCATTCATCATAATTTCATAATCCATAGAAAAACTCCTTTCATTTTGTATATTTTATGAAAGGAGTTCTTATTTGGTTACAATTTATTGAGCTACATCTTCGTAATCTTCATTACGATTATTCTTTAGAGGCATTACATAAATAGCTGTTTTTTCTAATTCTTCATATGGTATCATTTCATCTTGTATTGAATATACTCTTTTCTTCTTCTGCTCTTTATTCTTAAATGATTTTATATGAATAATATTTTCTCCATCTGGTTCTTCTAAATCTATTTGTTTTGTTTTAATTAGATTTAATATCTCTAAATAATTTTCTTGTAAGCTCATCATTTTTTCATTAATTTGGTTCATTTGTTCAACATAGTTGATAGTTGCAAGTTGTTGTCTTAAAATTTCTTCTACTTGTTCTTTGGTTACTTTTCCGCCTTGAACCATCTCTTGTACATCTTGTTTTGTTAGTTTCTCATTATTAACAATCTCTTGTACGTCTTGTTTTGTTATTCTATTATTATTAACAATTTCTTCTACTTCTTGTCTTGTCAGTTTATTTTCATTTACAATCATTTCGATTGTTTCTTTATCTAACATCTCATTTCTAATAATTGCTATAATTTCTTGTTTGGTTAACTTTTCATTTCTAACAATATCTTCAATGTCTTGTTTTGTTAGTTTTCCATTGTTAATCATTTCTTCTAAACTTCTTCTTGTAACCATCTCACTTGTAATCATTTCTAAGTCATTTGACATTTGATTCATTTGTTCTATGTAATTAATTCTTTCTATCTCTTGTTTTAACATATCTTTTAATTGTTCTGTTGTTACTTTGCCTTCTTGAACAATTTGTTCTATGTCTTGTTTTGTTAGTTTTGCATTGTTAACAATGTTTTCTACATCTTGTTTGGTCAACATATTATTTGTAACAATAGTTTCTACTTCTTTACTTGTTAATTTATTATTAGCTACAATATCTTCAATACTTTCTTTTGTTATCATTTCATTTCTAATAATATTTTCTACATCTTGTTTGGTTAGTTTCGCGTTATTGACAATGTTTTCTATGTCTTGTTTTGTCAACATATTATTTGTAACAATTGCTTCTACTTCTTTGCTTGTTAATTTATTATTAGCTACAATATCTTCAATACTTTCTTTTGTTATCATTTCATTTCTAACAATATTTTCTACATCTTGTTTGGTTAGTTTCGCGTTATTAACAATGTTTTCTATGTCTTGTTTTGTTAACATGTTATTTGTAACAATAGCTTCTACTTCTTCTTTACTTAAGAATTCTAAAGGTTCTTTATTAGCAATTTCAGTTTTAACAATGCTTTCTATTTCTTCACTAGTTAATTTGTTATTAACTATAATTCTTTCTATTTCTTCATTTGTTAATCTGTTATTTGCTACAATTTCTTGTATATCCTGTCTTGTTATTCTATTATTATTAACAACATCTTCTACAATCTCTTTAGTTAACGTATTGCCTGTAATAATATCTTCCATATTTTCTTTACTTAATACATTACTTGTAACAATATTTTCTATTTCATCTTTAGTTATCATGTTGTTTGTAACAATATGTTCAACATCATTTTTAGTTATCATATTGCTTGTAACAATTTCCTCTATGCTATCTTTTGTTATCATTTCGCTTTTAACAATATCTTCTACTTCCTCTTTTGTTAGCATTCCTTTTTTAATAGTATATTCTAAATCGTCTTTGGTTATTTGGAAATTTGCTTTTACTGTTTCTAGCTCATTTAAAATCTTAGCAATTTCTTCAGTCATATTCATATTTTGTAATTCTTCTTTAATACTGCTTCTATTATTTTGACCTAATTCCTCTATCTTTTTAGTAATTAATTCCTCTAATTTTTCACTTTTTTCTTGGTCATTTAATTTACTTTCCATGATATTATTTTTCAATTGTATTTTAATATCTGATAAAGTATCAATTACTTGTTCTAAATGTTCATTTTGTTCTTCTACTTGTTTAGTAGATGTAATAACTTCTGGTATAGTAGCTACTACTTCTTCTACTTTTTGTTCTACAATAACAGTAGCTTTTTTAGCCTTAAATTTAGGCATTGCTTGTTCTATTACTTCATCTACACTAATAATTGCTTTTTCTTTTACTTCACATTTATTTTCTTTATCGTGATGCCCATAATAGTAAGTATTTCCATAAGCCTTTTGAGTCATCTTAACTTGATTTAAAACACCACCAATAATTTTACCGCCTACAATTTCAATTGATTTTTTAACTTCTTTTAAATCATTCATTTTTGTTTTTGTTGCATTTGCAACTAAGATAGTAGAATCTACGACTCTTGATAAAATAATACTATCTGTTACTAATTTGCAAGGTGGTGCATCTATAATAACAACATCATAAACTGTTTTAGTAAGCTCTATAAATTCCTTCATGATATCAGAATCTATTAATTCTGAAGGATTTGGTGGAATAGTTCCATTTGTAATAATATGTAAATTAGGTATTTGTGTTTCTTTAATGTATTGTTTGGCAAGTTTTACATCTTTTTTCATGTCACCTGTCATAGCATATAAGTAATTTGAAAGTCCTTCTTCATTACTTAACTTAAATATTTTATGAAGTCTACCTTTTCTCATGTCACAATCTACTAACAATACTTTTTTATTTGTTTCTGCAAAAGCTACTGCTATATTAGTAGACACCCAACTTTTTCCTTCTCTTGGCATACAACTTGTAATTAAAATTGCTTTAGAACCTTTTACTGCATTCATGTATAAAATATTGGTTCTAATTGTATTAATACACTCTGTAATATATGATTTAACATTTCTTCTATCTATAATCTCTTGTTTTTGATTTTGGTTTAGTGGTATTTTACCTAATGTTTTGATTTTAATATATCTTTCAATATCTTCTTCTGTTTTAACAGTATTATCAAATAAGTAAATTGCCATAATTATAATACTTGATAATACTATACTTCCTACTGCAAAAGTTGCAATATCTTTCATATGATTAACATTACTAGGTGTTTGTGGCATACTTGCTGCATCTATAATTCCAATATTATTTAGATGATAAATTTCTTGTATTTCATTTAAAAATACATTTGATAATTCTTTTGTTATATTCATTGCCATTTGTGGATTAGTGTTTGTTACTGACAATTCAATAATATAAGTACTGCTTAAAATACGTACTTGCATTTTATTTAATAGTTCTTGTTCTGTCATATTTAGATTTAAATTTTGAATTACTTGTTTTAGTACTTTAGGTTGTTTTGCTATATTACTATAGGTAGATATCAGTTCTGCATTTAAGTTTAAGTCTGTTGCTGTAATTCCTTGTTTTTCAGTTCCTTCATTTGGAATAAGTAATAATGTAGCAGTTGATTTATATTCTGGAACAACATAATAATAAGAATATACATATCCTAATAGAGTAAAAGTTATTAAAATGAATACAATTAATAACATTTTACTTTTTAAAATATCGAATATTCTTTTTAATTCTATATTTTCATTTTTTTCCATATTTTTACCACCTACCTCTTATCATTATACCATATATTTCGAGTTATTTCAACTTTTTATGTCTATTCGGTGTTTCTTCCTTTCTTATTCTACTTATTTTATCTTTATTTGTACTTCTTATTATGAATGGTACCTTACTGTAATTCATTATAATTACTATGTTTTGTCAAATTTTTATTTTTTAGATTGCATTATCATCTTTTCTAACATAGAAAATTTAATTTCCGCTGGTTTTTCTACTAGTATTTTTTCGTTTGTTAAGGCTAATCTAGGGTTAATACTTGTTAGTTCTATTACTTTTTCTTCTCCTATTATTTGATTTAATTTTGCTAAAATCTGTGGCATTTTTGTATATACTGTCTTAGCTCTATGGGTATCTGTCCCTAAAAAGTGTATCATATTGCTTTCTAACAATTTTTTAATTAAAATTTGTGGCTTTTTTCCATATTGTCCAATAATACTACCAAAGTTTCCTTGCAATAATACACCTTTTTCAATTAATTCATAAAGCAAATTTGGATTTTGTTGTATTACCATGTATCTTTCTGGATGTGCTAAAATTGGTATTAGTTTATTTTGCAAACATTCGTATACTATATCAAATAGTCCCATTGGCATTCCATTTAAAGGTAATTCAAAAAGTACATATTTTGTTTCATTTAAAGTAACTGCTTTTTTTACTTTTAGTAAATCTATCATATTTTCTGATAAATAAATTTCATTTCCTAGATAGATTTTAGGATTGTTCACTGTTTTGGCAATTTCTTCTATACATTCTTTACGTTTTGTAGCATCTATTTCATAATAGCCTTCTATATAATGTGATGTAGCTACTATTCCATTAAATCCTGCCTGTCCGCGCCTCTTTTAATAATTGATAGGTTTCTTCTATGCTTTTAGAACCATCATCTATATTAGGCAATATATGTGAATGCATATCTATCATCTTTTCTTCCCTCCTCTACATACCTTTTTTATGTTTTAATTTTCTATACTTTATTTTGTTTTTTGCTAATTTATTACCTTTATAGGATTTATTCTATTTCTCTTGACCATAGTAATAGCCTTTTTTGTATTGTTTTGCAGATACAGGAATTTTATTAACTACTATTCCTGCAATTTTTCCGCCTACATTTTCTATACTATCAATCATTTTGTGCAAATTTGATTTTTTAGTTACTTTACTAACTGTTACAATTACAGTGGAATCTACCATTCTTGTTAAGATAAGTGAGTCTGTTACAAGTTGTGTTGGTGGTCCATCTATAATTAAAATATCACACATATCTTTTAACTTTTCTAATAAATTAAGCATTGCATCAGATACTAGTAATTCAGATGGATTTGGTGGTATACTTCCTGCTGTTATTACAAATAATCCCTCTACTGACGTTTTTTGAATATAGTCCTCTAATTTTACTGGTGTTTCTTCATTACTATCTACTAAATAATTAGAAAGTCCTGGCTTTGGTAATATATCAAAAATAGTATATTGTCTTCCTTTTCTCATATCAGCATCTACTAAAATTACCTTTTTACCTACTTGGGCAAAAGCTACTGCTAAATTTGCAGATACAAAGCTTTTTCCTTCTTGTGGAAGAGTAGATGTAAGTAACACGCTTTGCAATTTTTGCTTGTTATTAATAAATTGTAAGTTTGTTCTTAAGGTTCTAAACATTTCTGAAATAGAAGATTTTGGATCTTCATGTACAATTAATTCATTTTTCATGATTATTTACCTCCTCTTTCGTAATTTGGTATAGATGCTAGTACTGGTAGTTTAAATTCATTTTCTACACTTTCTGGGGTCTTTATAGTATTATCTAACATATTTAGTATTACTACATAAATAGCAGCTAAAACAAATCCACCTAATGCAAACATCATAATATCTTTTTTATGATTAATGTTTGATGGATTTTGTGGTACATCTGCTTCACTCATAATTTGAATATTGTTAATGTTATAGAATTCTTTTGCCTTTTTCTCAAACACTTTTGCAATCTCATTTGCTATTTGTGCTGAATAGGTTGGATTTTCATTTTTTACTGTAACTTTAATAAGTTCTGTTTGTGGTACAGAGCTTACAGTTATATTTCGTTTTAAATTATTAACATCTGTTTGAAGATTTAAGTTAGAAATAACTTCACTTAATACAGTTTTACTTTCTATTAGTTCTTTGTAAGTTGCTAATAGTTTTGTATTTACTGTAATATCTGTTGCTGTGATAGTTGAGTTTTGATTTCCCCCATTATTATTAGATGAAACTAAAATAAGTGTAATGGAAGAACTGTACACTGGAGTTGTAAATTTTAAGGTATAAATACCTCCTAAAATAACGAAGATTAATACAATTACAAAGATTTGAGCTTTCTTGCTCCAAAACATATTAAAAATCTCTTTTAAATCTATTTCCTCCATTTGTATCTTTCCTTTCTTTTTTGTTTTCTCTTAAGTCCATACTTCATTATACCATTTTATGTTAATTTAGTCAAATCTTTTGTGTTTTCTTTCTATACTTTCCTAAAATTTTATGTCTATTTCTTTCCTAAATTAATTAACTCTTATATGTTTTTTTCAAAATTTTAGACTTTTTTTACTTATTCTTTTACTAGTTTTTATCAATATTTAGCTTTTACTTATTGGATTACTAAATACATACAAATAAATGAAAGTAGTTTAGAGATAACTACTTTCATCTATTTGTTACTATAAAGGTTTGTATTCCACTAGAATATGGTGCTATATCATATTGCTGAAAAAATATAGTAATTCCTTTTGGAGTTAAATAATAATTTTCCATTCTAAAAGTATCTAATACTAATTTACAATAGTCTGGAAAAAAGATATTATTTCCCTCTTCTATCTGTTTTTCTATTTGCTGTATAATTTGTTTTACAATATCAATTTGATAATAAGGATTTTTTATAAAAAATGCATGAAGCGGAATTTGCAAACCTAATTTCAAATCCCAAGTTTGTGCTTTTCTAACAGTAGCCCCATGTGCTCCTCCTGCAAAAGTATATTCATCAAAGTAAAGACTAAGCAAATTTTGCATATTATAGGTGATATTACATTCATTTATTAGTTCATATACCATAATAGGATAACCATTTGCTTTATTATATTCATAGGTTTCTTTTGCTTGACTATAAAATTCTCCTTCTGCAAATTTTTTTAATTCTAATGCTTTTTCTCTATTATAATGATTAAATTTCTCCTTTCCTATTTGAAATGGAGTTTCTACTATTTCAGGATACTCAATTACATATTTTACAATGACTTCGCCATTATAATATAACTCTTTTTCAGCAGTATTGATTTTTATCTTATTCATAATTTACCTCACTCATTTTTGGTTTTAAGTTTACATTTCTTTTGCTGTATTTTATGAATGAAGTTATGATTATGTTCTTTTTTTATGGTAATATATTGGCATAAAAAAACAACTTCCAATTTTAGTGAAGTTGCTTCTTAGTTTATATTATTTTCTTATTTAACCTTTTATTTCTTCTTTCATTGTATTTAATGTTTTATAACTATTATCAAACTTTTCTTGTTCTTCTTTGGTTAGTTCTAAATTTAATATTTCTTGTACTCCTTTATTCGTAATAATAGCAGGTACTCCCATATAAATATCTGTTTTTCCATATTCTCCATTTAATAATGTGGAAATTGTTAAAATTTCATGTTCATTATTTAAAATAGCTTTTATAATTTTAGTAAGTGCTACACCTATTCCATAATAAGTGGATTTTTTTCTTTCTATAATTTTATATGCTTCATCTCTTACTTGTTGATGAAATTTATCTAATATGCTTTTTTCTTCTCCTCTTTGCATTAAAATATCTATTAATGGTTTACAACCTACATAGCTTTTAGACCATGGTACAAAAGAAGAATCTCCATGTTCTCCCATAATATAGGCATGTATATTTTTGCTAGATACTTGTAAATGCTCTCCTAATAAAAATCTTAATCTTGCTGTGTCTAATACCGTTCCTGAACCTATTACTCTACTACTTGGAAATCCTGATGTTTTTTGTACAAGATAAGTTAAAATATCTACTGGATTACTAGCTACTACAAATATGCCATCAAAGCCAGAGTTTACTACATTTTTGGTAATTTCTTTAATAATTTTACTGTTTGTTTCTAAAAGTTCTAGTCTTGTTTCTCCTGGTTTTTGTGGCACACCTGCTGTAATAACTACTATAGCAGCATCTTTGCAATCTTCATATTCTCCTGCTTTTATTACCATTCTTGAACTAACACATGGGATGCCATCTGATAAGTCCATAGCCTCTCCTATTGCTTTTTCTTTATTAACATCTATTAATACAAGTTCATTAATTCCGCCTTGATTTAATAAAGAATATGCCATACTCATTCCAACAAATCCAGTTCCTACAAGAACTACTTTTCTTTTTTCTATCATTTTATTTAGCCTCCTAAAAATTCTCTTTTATTATTGTATAATTTATTGTATTTTCTATTCAGTTATTTAAACATTTTTACTATTATTTATTACAAAAATAGTCCTTATGCAATATATACTTTCTTTTATTTATACTACTTTATATCATTAGTTTTTTCTAACTAATTAAATAGAAAAATATATATTATTAGGACTATCTTTCATAAAAAATTATTTATATTATCTAAAGTTTTCTACAAAATTTTTTGCTATTTGTTCTAATTCTTCTAGTGTTCCATCATTTGCTATATAGTAATCATAAGAATAATCTTTTACTTCTTTATCTGAATGATTAGAAGTAATTTCTGGTACATTTTTATTAGTTACTAAAAGTGTATTTGCATTTATTACTTTTTGGCATTTAGCTATTTCTTCACATTCTCTAATATGAATAAACATTAACTCATTGTCAGAATGATTAAATTCTTCTACCATATTACAAATATACTTAAGTGGTGCATCATTATAAACAATACCAATCTCTTTTAAATCTGAAAGTAGTTTTCTAGATTTTTCATCTTTTTCCCCATTCCATCCTGCTAATACAGTAGCTGCCTCTTTTACTTTATCTACTGAAGAAATATTTAAAACTTTAGTATATTTAGAACAATACTCTACAAAAGTATCTTTTCCAACACCACCACTACCATTAATAATTATGATTTGTTTTTTCATTTTTTTCTCCCTAAATCTATAATTTATTAAAACAGCTATAAATTTCATCAAATATTCTAAAACTGTTACTCTAAAAGCTTTTAGAGTGCAAAAGAATATTACATTTATTTCATCATATTTTTAATTACTTCTATTTCTGGTTCTACTTCTAGCCTTGCAAATAATACTTCTGGTTTGTCAGTTACTTTAATATCTTTTAAGTTAGTATAATCTTTTAAACTCTCCCATGTTTGTAATTCTTTTGGAATAGCAAGTTGTTCTAATATTTTTTGAGAGGTATGCCCCATATATGGTGCTATTAAGATTGCAACTTTTCTTAAATTTTCTACTAAATGATACATAACTGATTGTAACTCTTCTAGTTTTTCTTCTTTATATAATACCCATGGTGTAGTTTCATCAATATATTTATTTGTTCTAGAAATTAAATTCCATGTTTCAGAAATAGCATTACTAATATGGTTTGTATCAAAGTATTCTTCTACTTGATGGATAACTCCATTTGAAAAACTTTCTATTTCTTTATCTAAGCTAGATGAGTTTTGAGGATAGCTTTTTATTTCTCCACCAAAGTATTTATTTATCATTCCAATTGTTCTATTTAAAAGATTTCCTAAGTCATTACATAAGTCATAATTAAATCTTTCTATAAAGCCTTCTGGCGTAAAAGTTCCATCTTGGCTATAAGACATTTCTCTTAAAATAAAGTATTTAAATGCATCTAAGCCATAACGCTCTATTAATGGTTCTGGATAAATGACATTCCCTTTTGATTTTGACATTTTTCCATCTTTCATCATGATGAATCCATGTGCATAAATTTGTTTTGGAAGCGGTAAGTTTAGTGCCATTAAGAATATTGGCCAATATAATCCATGAAAACGAATAATATCTTTTCCAACTAAGTGTAGCTCTGCTGGCCAATATTTTTTCATTAAGCTATCATCTTCTGATAAATAACCTAATGCAGTAATATAGTTTGTTAATGCATCTAGCCAAACATATACAACATGTTTTGGATTTTTTCTTACCTTTACGCCCCAATCAAAGCTAGTACGACTTACACATAAATCTTCTAACCCTGGTTTTAAGAAATTATTAAATAATTCATTTTTTCTAGATTCTGGCAAAATAAAACTTGGATTTTGGTTATAAAAATCAATTAATCTATCTGCATATTTTTTCATGTTAAAAAAGTAAGATTCTTCTTTCATTTTCTTAACTTCTCTACCACAGTCTGGGCATTTACCATCTACTAATTGCGTTTCTGTAAAAAAGGTTTCACAAGGAGTACAATACCATCCTTCATATTCTGATAAATAGATATCTCCTTGTTCCATTAGTCTATCAAATATTTCTTCTACTACTTTTTCATGTCTATCATCTGTAGTACGAATGAAATCATCATAGTCTATTTCCATTAAACTCCATAATTTTTTTGCCTCTTTTGCCATTTCATCTACATGTTCTTGTGGTGTTTTACCTGCTTTTTCAGCCACTTGTTGAATTTTTTGTCCATGCTCGTCCATACCAGTAAGAAGGTATACTTCATACCCTCTTGCTTGTTTATATTTTTTTATGGTATCTGCCAAAGTTGTTGTATAGGCAGTTCCTATATGAAATTTACCACTTGGATAATAAATAGGTGTTGTTATATAAAATTTTGGCATTTTTATTCCTCCCTTTTTATTCAAGTCTAAAAAATTATTTATTCTTAGAATGCAATTAATTAAAAAATGTACCTATATACATATACAACTACATCTTCAAATTAGTGTAATAACATTAAAATGATGGTTATTTTTAAACTTTGTTCCAGAACCAATCTAAACTATTATCTATACTCTTCTTTTTTCCAGCTTTTGCTTCAATGTCATCTACCCATAAATATGACATAAAAGTAATAAATATAAATACTAAGTCAAAGGTAGCAGAGGTTGTTACTGCTTTATAAATAGTTGCACTTTCTTTTGCAATTGTTGCAAATTCAATAGTATGCCCTAATAGCACACCAACAAAACCAAATAGTAATAAACCTACTATCCATGCTTTTTTTACCTCTTTTCCCAAGTATAGCACTAATACAAATAGTAGTACTCCTATTAGAATGGTAACTGGGTTTGTAAAATTAATAATTGGCATTTTAAATTTCCTCCTTTGTTTATTCACTCTTAAAAATATTGATAAGAGCATTTTTACCTTTAGAATATCTTTTCTAATATTTCTATCTTTTATAGTTAGCTTTGTTGATGGCTTTGATATACATAGAAACAGCTTAGAATTTTAATTTTTAACCTAATTTCTTTTCTATTAATTTAGCAATTTGTTTTGCTTTTTCTTGAATGTAATTTTGGTCTTCGCCTTCTATCATAACACGAATTAATGGTTCTGTTCCAGATGGTCTAATTAGCACTCTACCATTTCCTGAAAATTCTTCTTCTAGTTTTTGAATTTCTGCTTGAATTTCCGCATCTTCTTTGTATAAATCTTTTTTACTACTGTTTACTTTTGCATTTACTAAAGTTTGTGGATACATCTTGATAATATTACATAACTCAGAGGCTGTTTTTTGTTTTTCAAGCATTACTCTAATTAGCATTAAAGAGGTGAGTATTCCATCTCCTGTAGGGTTATAGTCTAAAAAGATGACATGACCTGATTGTTCTCCACCTATATTATAGCCATTTTTAATCATTTCTTCTAATACATATCTATCTCCAACTTTAGTTTGCACAATATTTAGTCCATTATTCTCTGTGTATTTTTTTAATCCTAAATTGCTCATAACAGTTGCTACTACTGTGTTATTTTTTAATGTTCCTTTTTCTTTCATGTAGTTAGATATAATAGCTAATAATTTATCGCCATCTATTTCATTTCCATGCTCATCTATTGCTAAACATCTATCTCCATCACCATCATAAGCAATTCCTAAATTGCATTTGTTTTCTACTACATATTTTTTTAACATATCTAAATGAGTAGAACCACAATTTTCGTTGATGTTTACACCATTTGGTGTATTATTCATAATGTAATGTTTAATGCCTAATGCTGTAAATACTTTTTCTGCCACTACTGATGTTGCTCCATTTGCAGTATCAATAGCTACTACAAAATTACTACTGTCAAAGCTTTCAAATTCTTCTTCAAAGTTTTTTCTAAAGAAGTATACATATTCATCTAATAAATCTTCTCTAACTTCAAATATACCTATTTTGTCATTTACTGCACTAAAGTCATTTAGCTTTTCAGAATCCATCATTTCTTCAATTTCTTCTTCGATTTCATCTGGTATTTTCATTCCTTTGTTACTAAAGTACTTTACACCGATTGAATTCATATGTATTATGTGATGCTGATATTACAACACTTGCATCTGCTTTTAATTTTTTAGTAAGATATGCAACTCCTGGTGTTGGAATAACTCCTAATTTTAGCACATTTGCACCATAACTTAAAAAACCTGCTGTCATAGCACTTTCAATTAAAGTTCCTGATATTCTAGTATCTCTTCCTATTAAAATGGTTGGCACATGATCTGTATGTTTCGATAATGCATATGCTCCTGCTTTTGCTACACGATATACTAATTCTGGTGATAATTCTGTATTGGCTATTCTTCTAATGCCATCTGTTCCAAAATATTTTCTCATAGTTCTAACTAAGGTAAATTCTGTTTTGAATTTCCTTGCTCCTTTCTTGTGATTTATTATTATTGTATTATTTGCAATTTATTATTGTGCTATTTTTATTTACCTATTGTATCACATTGTTTTTTATTTGAACATAGTTTTTTCAATTTTTATTTTCTTTCCTATGGCTAGGTGTAAAAACTCTAAAATAATAGGGGTCAATATCTGTTAAAATATCACGTACTAAAATAATATTGCCTTCTTTATCAGTTACTTTAATATTGGGAAATGTTTTTAACATTTTCTCATTTGAAAAAAACTTATCTACTACTTTTTTAACAGTTGGAGTTTCATACATTGCTGTATATTCTTTTAAATATGTTCCTACTCCTTGTAGTTCTAGTTCATTTTCATTTACTAATTTTGTAAAAAACATTTTTAGTGCAAAGCCTGTGATTAAGCAATCTAAAAACATAAATATCACAAATGTAACACTAGCTGTTTTTAATAAATGTGGTGTGAATTTATTAAGAAATTTTTCTACTAATGGATGAATATGTGCCATTAAATAAATGGCTAAAACTCCCCAAAAAACAGAAAATAAAATACATACTCTACCATTAATGTTAAAAGGAATGTTAGAATAGTCCCACCATTTTATATCAAATAATATTTCTCCAATCCAACTAATAACATATTCTACAATTGAACCAATAATAAATCCACCACAAAATAGAGTATAGTTATTTTTATTAAATCTTTGTAGCCCAATTACCATTACTACTGCCCCAAGTCCATAAATACCGCAAAATGGACCATATAAAAAGCTTCTTCTACTTTCAATTACGCCTTTTGTTACTAAAGCAAAAAGTGTTTCTATTAGATAGCCTGCTATACTATAAATAACAAAATAAGCCAATATTTTCGAAATAGTATAACCGACCTATTGTAAATTTCTTTTTTTCTTTTACCTTTGTTAGTACTCTTTTTTCTTCGTTTATTTGTTCTTTTTCCATCTAATACCTCTATTTTATATTTTTTACATTCTATCTGGCATTTCTATTCCTAGTAGGCTTGCTCCTATTTTTAGCACTAATCCTACACTATAAGTTAAATATAGTCTTGCATTTTGTACTTCTTTTTCTTCTACAATAATTTTGTGTTCATTATAAAAACTGCTAAAACTTTGGGCTAAACGTATTAAATATCTAGAAAGTATATATGGTTCATGTTTTTCTGCTACTTGTTTTAAAATATCTTGAAAATTGTATATTAGTTTTATAATTCTAACTGAGATATCATCTGTTAATTTACTATAGTCTACTTCTTGTATAGTTGGTACATAGCCTGCTTTTTCTAATAAACTTTTAGTTCTTACATAAATATATTGCATATATGGACCTGTTTCACCATTAAAGTTTAACATGGTATCCCAATCAAAAATTTCATCTTTTATTCTGCTATTATATAAGTCATTAAAAATTACAGCTCCTATTCCTATTTGTTTTGCTATTTGCTCTTTGTTTTCTAAGTCTGGATTCTTTTCTTCCATAATTGCTGCTACTCTATTAATTGCTTCATTTAAAAGTTCTTCTAATTTAATAACATTTCCTTCTCTTGTTGACATTTTGCCACTTTTTAATTGTATCATTCCAAAAGGAATATGTACTAAATTATTAGTGTACTTTTCATCTAATCCTAATTTTTTAGCCACTTCAAATACTTGTTTGAAATGTAATATTTGCTCATAAGAAGTTACATATAGTGCTTTATCAAAGTTGTATGTTCTAGCACGATATAAAATAGCTGCTAAGTCACGTGTTGCATATGTTGTTGAGCCATTTGTTTTTTCAATAATACATGGTGGCATTTCTTTTTCTTCTAAATTAACTACCATTGCTCCTTCTGATGGCACAAGTAAGTTTTTTTCTTTTAGAATCTTTACTATTTCATCCATTTTGTCTGAGTAAAATGCTTCTCCATTCCATGAATCAAATTGTACTTGTAATAAATCATAAACTTTTTGAAATTCTTTTAGGCTAAGCTCTCTAAATTTATTCCATATTTCTACACAGTATGGGTCTTTATCTTCTAATTTTTTGAAGTTATTTCTACATGCTTCTAAAACCTCTTCATCTTCTTTGCAAAGATTATTAATTCTTACATAAATTTTAGTTAATTCATCAATAGGGTTTTGTTCAATGTTGTACTCATTTCCCCATCTTTTATAGCCTTCTATTAATTTTCCAAATTGTGTGCCATAATCTCCTAAATGATTAATACCAGTACAATTATACCCTAAATACTTATAGATTTTATATAAAGCTCCGCCTATTACAGTTGAACGTAAATGCCCAATATGAAATGGTTTTGCAATATTTGGTGCTGAATAGTCTATAACAATGTTTTTACCATTTCCTAAGTTTGATTTTCCATAGTTTTCTTGCTCTTTTGCAATTTCTTGTAAAGTATTAGAAACAAGAGCTTGTGGGTTTATATAAAAGTTTAAATAACCACTAACTACTTCTATTTTTTCCATTAGTTCTTGTTCAAAAGAAATTGCTTGTTTTAATTCTTCTGCTATCATTGGTGGTGCTTTTTTTAAGCTTTTGGCAAGTTTAAAACAAGGAAATGCATAATCTCCCATTTTTTCATCTGTTGGTATTTCTATATATTGTTCTATTTCTTCTTGTAGTAAGTTTGTAGCTTTTGCTATTTGTTGTGCTATTTTTTGTTTAAAATCTATCATTTAAATTGCTCCTTTATAAGAAAAGTAGTAGCTTCACCACATGTGCAGGTTTGCTAAGCAAACTGTACACCCCAAGGAAGCTACTGTATAAGTTATTTGTAATTGGCAAAACCTCAACAACTAACTTAACCTTGTTTTTTAATCTCCTAAATTAATTCCTATATGTCTTGCTGTTTTGACTAAATCATGATCCATATTTACTCTACGAATATTGCTTTCTGGTGTATTACCTGAAACTGCTCCAATTTCTGTATTTTTGCCTACTACTTCTTCTAATGAAACATAATCTAATCTTCCATCTTTCATAACTGTTAATACATTAAATTTTCCTGCTAAAGCTAATTCCATTGCTTTAGCACCATATTTAGTTGAAAGTACTCTATCAAAAGCTGTAGGTGTTCCACCTCTTTGCATATAACCAAGTACAGTGCATCTTGCTTCTAGCCCAGTTAGTTCTTGAAGTGCTTCTGCTACTTTTTCTCCTGCTCCACCTAATTTGTTGTTATCTACACCTTTTCCTTTATTTCTTACTTTTTGTACACTTATTTCTCCATCAATTGGTTTTGCACCTTCTGCAACAACTACTACACTAAATTCTTTTCCACGTTTTTTACGGTTTAATATTTTTCTTGCTGCACTATTGATATCATATGGTATTTCAGGAATTAGAGCAACATCTGCACCTCCTGCAATAGCTGATTCTAATGCTATCCAACCTGCATATCTTCCCATTACTTCTAATACCATAATTCTATGATGTGTATCTCCTGTTGTGTGTAGCCTATCTAATGCATCTGCTGCAACTGATACGGCTGTATTATATCCAAAGGTAATTTCCGTACATGCTACATCATTATCAATTGTTTTTGGAACACCAATTACATTAATTCCTTTTAGTGATAAGTCTCTTGCTGATTTTTGTGTTCCATCTCCACCTAAAGTAAATAAACAATCTATTCCATCTTCTTTTATGTTTTGTATACATTTATCTGATAAGTCTTTATAAACTGTTTCTCCATTTTCTTCTACTGGATAGCAAAATACATTTGAGTTTGTAGAAGAACCTATAATGGAACCACCTTTTGGTAATATTCCAATTGCATTCCCTGTGGCATTTGTACATAATTGCACATAGTTATTTTCTAATAGCCCTTTATATCCTTCTATAAATCCATAACATTCTATATTATTATTTTCTGCTGTTTTGATAATAGCACGTATAACCGCATTAAATCCTGAAACATCTCCTCCATTTGCAAGTATAGCTACTTTTTTAATCATAATTCTTCATCCTTTCTTATTTTTTATCATTATTCTTTTATCGCTATTTATTATATCAATAAATAAAAAAAATACAACAAAATTGTCGTATTTTTTAAGATTTGTAAGTAATTTAATTATTAACTTTTACTACTTACATTTATTTTATTTACTTTTACATTTAGTTCTCTTGTAATAATGTTTTGAATTTGTGCTATTTGATTCTCATCTAATTTTTCTGCTTTGATAATAGCACTTACATTTCCATTGTTTACAAATAAAACTACCTCTTCAAATCCTTTTGTTTTAATCAAATTTTCTGCTATCATAATTGCATTTTTTTCATTGCCTATTCTTTTCATTTCTGTTTGTGCATTTGTTTTTTCTTCTGCTGTTATATTATCTGTTTCTAATATTTTTTGGTAGTTTGCAAGCATTTGAGAATACATATTATCTCTATCTAATCTAGATTGTGCAAAATAACCATCTTCTATTTTGGGTTTGTTAGTAGTTTGTTCATTTATATTTTCATTACTACTATTTGGGGATACTTCTTCATTTTGATTTGAATTAGTTTCTAGTATTTGATTACTAATGTCATTTTGTACAACTTGGTTATTGGTAACATTTTGTTCTGTTTGGTTGGCACTTACTAAAGTAGCATCTCCAATAGCTGCCATCTGTTCTGAATCTGCTAAACTGCTAGTTGGTAATAAATTATTTTTGCCTCCTTGTTCATTTGTAAAATTCAAATATCCTGCGGTCATTAACATAAGGGCAATTACAAAAATAACTACTTGATTTTTCTTTAAACTTTTCATTTTTCTCTTTTCCTTTCGTTTTTTCTTTATTTATATTTGTAAAGTTTTCTAGCCTTTACAGTTTACTTTAAACCTATAGCAAAGTGAAATTGCTTATTAAAATAAACTTCTTATACTTTTTATCTATTTTATTCTGACATTGCAAATACTTGTATTTTGTGAGAAGAAACCCCTGTAACTGCTTCTACTGCTTGTATAATATTAGCTTTAATAGCTGTGTTATTAGCTCCTTGTGCTGTAATAATTGCACCTTCTACTCTAGGGCTTATAATGCTTTGTGTAATTGGTGTTTTTTCTCCATTACTTTCTTGATAAATAATGTCTCTTTTTACATCTGTTTCTACTACTTTTCTACTTCCACCACTAGTATCTGTTTCTTGTGTATCTTTTTGAGAAGTATCTTCATTGTACAGTGGTACTGTTTGACTTGTTTGTGAATAAGTAATTAATACTTTTACTTTTCCAACCCCTTCTATTTTTCCTAGAATTTCTTCTAATTGTGAAGTTAAATTGTCTTGTATATTCAAGCTAGCTGTTGTTACAGTACTTTCATTAACTGTTGCTAATTTTTTATTTGGGTCACTTGCTGGTTCTTTTGGTGTTTTTTTACTTTCTCCCCATATTAAATTAATAATAATAAGTGTTACAATTAAAATCACCACAGATACTGCTAAATTTTCTATTTTTCTTTTATTATCACTTTCTGCATTTTTGCTTATTAAAGCTTTTATCTTGTCCTTTAACATTATATGCCCTCCTTTTTAATTTATGTTGATTTTTTCCTCTGCTATTTCATAAATGTTACCCAAATATTGTTTTAGTTCTCTTTTTTCTAAGATAGAAAGTTTTTCTTTTTTTCCTTCTTCTAGTTGTTCTACCTCTTCATTGTCACTACTTTCTCCAATTTGTATAGTTACTTTATTTACTTCTTGTATTTTACTTGATTCTTTTTTTACTTTTTCTTGTTCTTCTTGCTTTTCTAATCTTAAATTTATTTCATTAATGCTATATTGTTCATTATCTTCTATATCTACAAAAATATTAATAACTTTATAGCCTTTTGTTTGTATTTTTTCCTTCATATCATTTTTTAAACTATTTTGATAAATTTCTTTTATTTGCCTTTCTTGAGCATCATTTACATTTTGATAAGTATTACTTGTAGATGCTTCGATATATTCATCTAAATCAAAAATATCGGCTAATTTAAAATTATTTCCTGTTACTTTATTAATTACTGGTGATATGATGGAAAATAGAATATATACGCCAATTACTACTTTGATATATTTTTTACAATTTCCTTCTGGTAAGACCATTTCAATAATAGTACTAATAATGACTGCAATAATAATACCTTGTATCCAATTGCTAACCCATTCCATTCTTTTCCTTCTTTCTGTTGCTTTGTTTAAACTAGCTTTATTCTAAAAGTACATGCTAATCATCTCTATAGTTTGAAGAACCCTATTAAATACTATAAATTATCGATACATTAGTCCACTATTTGTAATGTTAATTACTAAGGTTGTTCCAATAATAAGCATAACTGAAACACTACACATAATTGCAAGTAACATTTTAAAAGTGCCTCCCATTTGTTCTAATAATTTTACAATTTTCTCATCTGCTATTGGCTGGCATATGGCTCCTGCTAAATAGTATAGTCCCATTAAAGTAGCTAGTTTAATAATAGGAGCAATACATATTCCAATAATAATTATTACACCTACTATTCCTACCGCATTTTTTAATACATTACTACAGCCTATTACTGTATCTACTGCATCTCCTAAAATCTTACCTACTACTGGAATAAAGTTTGAAACTGCTGCTTTGGCAGTTTTGGCTGTTATTCCATCTACAGTACTACTAAGACTTCCTTCTACTGATATAACACCTACAAATATGGTTAGTACAATTCCTAATATCCAAACTACTGTAGAATTAAAAAATTTAGATAGCTTGTCTACCTGTACACGATTTGATATTTTTGAAACAATACTAAGTACTGCACTTATTAATACAAATGGTATAATAATTGTAGTAATGAAGTTTCCTATAAATGTAATAATAAATAGAATAATTGGCTCTAGTAAGCTTGCAGATGCTATATTTCCTGTTGTTAGCATTAATGTGATTAATAATGGTATTAAACTATTCATAAATCCTACTAGGCTTTCTATGCTTGTTTTTACCATTTTTATAATATCTGCGAAATTTCCCATAATAAGTGTAACAATTAAGATATATTGTACATAATAGGTAATTTGAGAAATACTTTTATTTTCTAATCCCTCACTAATACTTTTTAAAATACTATGTATGACTATTATAATGATGATACTACCTAATACAGTAATACTATCTACTATTTCTTTGCCGTGCTATATTAAAAATAGTTTTTAATATAGTTGTATTATCTATATTTCCTGTAATAGCTGATGTAAATAAATCATTAATATCTATATCTTCAAAACTATCTTGCGTATATTTTTTTGCCTCTTCTAAAAAACCTGAAATATTTAAACTATCTTGTTGAGATTTTAAAATTTCTTCTTGTGAGGGTTCTTCTCCTTCTTGTGCTAAACTTATAATAGGCATTATACTTAGAAACACTATTATTAAAATAAATATTTTCCATTGTTTTTTCATTTGTCTTTTAAGTTAAATTATTTAACTTTTCTCCTCTTTTATTTATATGGGTTACGAATACTATTATGGCAAAATTTTTAAAATAGTTTCTAATAAGCTTGCAATAATTGGAATAGACATTGAAATAATAATAACTTTGCCACCTAAATCTACTTTATTTGCAATAGCTGTTTCTCCTGTATCTTTACAAATACTAACTGTAAATTCTGTTAGAAAAGCAATTCCTGTTATTTTAATAAGTAATGTTAAAAATTCATTATTAATAGCTGTTTTATTAGATAGTGTAGTAAGTAATTCAATGATTGCTCCAAATTTATCTATGACAAGCATTAGAATAAGTACCCCTGCCATCAAAGAAACATAAATAACAAACTCAGGGCGATATTGTTTGACAATTACAATAATAATAAGTGCTATTAAACCAATTCCAATAATTTTTATAATGTCCATTTTAACCTTGTTCCTTTCATAAACCAAACATAGTTCTAACACTAGTAAACAATGTACTTATTTCTTTAATTACTAAACTTAATACTATAATAAGACCTGCTAAAGTAGTCATCATTGCTTGGTCTTCACGTCCTGCTCTTACTAATACTTGGTAGAGTACAGCAACTAAAATTCCAATAGCTGCTATTTTAAATAATAAACTAATATCCATATCTTCAACCTTTCCTCCTCATATTTAACTTATATTAATATGATTGCAATTGTAAGACCTGCAACTAATCCTAATGTTCTATACATTTTTTCATTTTTTCTTCTTTCTTCTCCTGCATTTTCTAATTGTGATGTTAAAAATTGATTTACTATTTCTATCTCACTAAGTTGCCCTTCTAAATCAGTTTGACCTAACATTTTGCTTAAGTTTTTTAGTACTGCTTGATCTTCTACATTAAAACTATGTGGTACTTCTTTTAAAGCAGTTTCCCACGCATTTCCTGCTGTTTCTTCTTTCATCTTATTGGCTGCAAATTCAAAAATATTTCCTACATTTCCTCCTATTTTATTTGCTATTTCCATAAATAAGTTTGGAATTGGCTCATAAGTGAATTTTATTTTAGTAGCAAACATATTAAGTGCTGTTTTCATTTCTTTTATTTCTTTTTCTCTATTAAAATATTTTTTGGAAAATAGAATACCAATCGCACTACTTGCTATTACAATTAAAATTAAAATAAATAATTTGAAAATCAACATACTTTTTCTCCTTTTCTTTTGTTTTCTATATCATAAATCAAATGAATTTTGCGGTTAGAATCTAATAGTAGAATTCTTTCCATTTTGTTCTTTAAGATTAATTCATTTAAAATAGGATTTTCTTCAATTTCTTCTAAACTTCCTCCATGTGCTGTAAATATTCCTTTTACCCCTGATGTTATAGCATATTCAATTGCTTCTATATCTTGTTTACTTCCTATTTCATCTGCTACTATTATTTTAGGACTCATAGAGCGTATTAACATTTTCATTCCTACTGCTTTAGGAATGTTATCTATTACATCTGTACGAATTCCTAAATCATTTTGAGCTATTCCTCTATCTGTTGCTGCAATTTCTCCCCTTTCATCTACTATTCCAATAGTTACTCCATGAAAATTTCGCTCTGGTATACCATTACTTATTTTTCTAACTAAATCTCTTAATAATGTAGTTTTTCCAATTCCTGGTGGCGAAACAATTAAAGTAGTATATATTGTATTAGTATATGGATTTAAAATATAGCTTAATGCCTGTGTGCTACAATTTAAAATTTGTCTTGCTATTCTAAAGTTTAAGCTGCTAATATAGCTTAAATTAATAACTTGTCCTTCTTTCATAACTGCATTTCCTGTAATTCCTACACGATGTCCTCCTTTTAAAGTAATAAATCCATTACATATTTGATTTTGATAAGAATAAATAGAATTTTCACAAATTTTTTGTAAAATTTGTAATATTGTATCTGGTGTTATCATACATGAAATTTGTTTTTCTTCTTTCATATTTTTCAATATAACAGGCTTATGTACTCGAATTCTAATTTCTTCTATATTGGTCAAAAAATTTTGTTTTATGCTACTTTTTATTTCTTCTGGAAAGAAGTTTAATATTTCTTCCATAGCTTGTACTCCTTTTTAATAATTTTTAACATAAGAAACCTAACCTTGTTATATAGCAAAAATCTGCGATTTTTCCTATACAATAAAAAAACATAGTCATATATATAATATATATGCTATGTTTTTTTGTTTTAGAACTATTTTTTTCTATTCCTCTATTTTTACCTTACTTAATTCAATAACTTATTTATAACTTGCCTTTCTCAAATGTTTAGCTTAATTCTTCCCAATTATGGTATACATTCATGACATCGTCTAAATCTTCTAACATATCTAATAATCTTTGCATTTTAGCGCCATCTGTTTCACTTAAGGCAATATAAGTGGCTGGTACCATTTGTACTTCTGCTTCTAAGAATTCTAATCCTTGTGCTTCTAAAGCTTCTCTTACTTTTGAAAATTCCTCTGGAGTTGTTGTAATTTCATAGCATTCTTCTGATGCCTCAAAATCTTCTGCTCCACTATCTAATGATAACATCATCATATCATCTTCTGATAAATTTGTAGTGGTTTTATCTATTACAATAACACCTTTTTTACTAAAAAGGTAAGATACACAACCTGTTGTTCCTAGATTACCACCCGCTTTATCAAATGCATGACGTACATCTGCTGCTGTTCTATTTTTATTATCTGTACTTGCTTCTACAATAACAGCTACACCATTTGTTCCATATCCTTCATAAGTAATTTCTTCATAGTTTTCATTGTTTCCTGCTCCTGCTGCTTTTTTTATTGCATTATTAATAGTATCATTTGGCATATTTGCTGCTTTACATTTTGCAATAACATCTTTTAATTTGGAGTTTCCCGCTGGGTCAGGTCCACCTGCTTTTACTGCTATTAATAATTCTCTTCCTAATTTTGTAAATATTTTTCCTCTTGCTGCATCTGCTTTTCCTTTTTTGGCTTGAATATTGTGCCATTTGCTATGACCGAGACATTTTTCATTCCTCCTTCTTAATTTTTCTAGTATTTAAGCCACTTTCAGGCTTTTTGTTTTAAAAATCTATCATAAAAATTCCTTATTGAACTTTGTTGATTTTTATGGGTTTATGATGTTCTGTGTTGAACGAATTGTGCCAAAATTGTGCCAGAAATTTAATTTTCAATATTATGTTTACAAATTATTTTGTTAAAATTTAACAGTCAATTTTGTACCCCAAATTATTTTATCACATTAATTTAAATTTGTGTAGTATTTTATACAAATAAAACTTGTATTTTTTCATTTTTTTATTTTCACTATTAAATACTTCAAATTTATGTACACTTAAATTCCACCTATAAATTCTTCTTCATCATCTTCCATTAAGCCTGTTTCTTTTTCTATATCCCTTTCTTTCGGTTCATATTGGTAAGGAGCTAACATACCTTTTTTATAATTATCTACATACTTAATAATTTCACTTTTACTCATATTGCAAATTCTTTTCATCCAAAAATTTGCCATAATCGTTGGTCTACCACAATTCTTTCTAGTTTTTCTTAATAATGTTACATCTTCTAAAAATTCTTTATATCCTTTACACCCTCGTGCTAATTGTACCTTTTTTGTAAGAATTTTAGAATATTCTTTGTATTGCATATTATAAGTTACATCTCCTATATATTTCTTCATAATAATATAAACCTCCTATATTTCTTCTATTTCTTCTGATATATCTTTTAGCTTTTCTTTATTAACTGATTTCTTTAGAAGCAGAACTTTATATCCTAGAATTGACATCTTGTACCTTGTTTGTGAAAGTATGGGTATCACTTTAGAAGAGTTTTTTTAGATTCAATGTTTAATATTGAAAATATAGAAATAAAAAATTTCAAAGCTTAAAATAATTTGGAATTTTTTTGTTTCTATATTAAAAGAGAGCAAAACTGCTCTCTTTTAATACACAACTTATAATCAATGTTAAATTAACCATTTTACTTACTATACTACTCTTGCTCCAAAAGGTGCTAAAGACAATTTAGCGATTTTAAAGAATTGGACTCCAAATGGAATGCCAACTATTGTTATGCACCATATACAACCAAATAATAAGTTTTCAAGTGCCATTGGAATCCCAAAGAATATAATCCATATTACATTTGCAATTACTGATGGTATTCCTCCTCCATATTCGACATCTTTGCCGAATGGTGCAAATGATAAAGCTGCAAATTTAAAACATTGTTTTCCATAGGGGATTCCTATTATTGTAATACACCAAATAAGACCTGATATACACCAAGAAATACCACTTAAAAAACCTCCAAAGATAAACCATAAGATATTACCTAAAATGCTCATATTCACTACTCCTTTCGTTCTATTAACATTAATTATTCATTGTGCATTTTTACCACATTGATTATTCAATCTTTGTGTTATTTAATTAGTATATTTTTATAACTAATTACTTTTTAATAATCTTGTGAGAACTACCTTTTACCAGTAGTTCTCCTTGAAAATAAAAGGGGTATTCTAAGCTAATTGCTTGTTCTACAATTAGCTCTTCTATTATTCCTGTTTCAATATTTTATCTGCTTCGCTTTGTGTAAGATATTTATATTCTATCATTTTGTTTATTACTTGTTTTTGTCTTTGTTTCGCTAATTCTGGATTTTTTGTTGGAGCATATACTGATGGTGCATTTGGTATTCCTGCAAGCATAATTGCTTCATAATCTGTCATCTGATTTGGTTCTTTTCCAAAATATCCTAAACTTGCTTCTCTTACAGTATAATATCCATCTCCAAAATAACTTGTATTCAAGTATAATTCTAGTATTTCATCTTTTTCACATTTGTTTTCTATTTTAAATGCCATAAATACTTCTGCTATTTTTCTTTCAAATTTCTTGTCTTGTGTAAAATATATATTTTTTGCTAGTTGTTGTGTTATGGTACTTCCACCTTCTACAAAATCCATAGCTTTTATATCATTTATTGTTGCTCTACCTATTGCAATTAAATCTATTCCACAATGTTTATAAAATCTATGATCTTCTACTGATAATACTGCATTGATATAGTTTTGTGGTAAGTCTGAAATTTCTGTATAGTTTTCTTTGCTTTTTATTTCTTTTATTTTATCTTCTATACTTATTTCTTCTATTGCTTCCTTATACATTTTATATCCATTTCCTACAAATAGCAATGCTATGCTTACTATTATCAATGTTAGTAAAAATACTATTTTTAGAAATTTCTTCATCTTTACCACCTCTTTTTATTACTTTTTATTCATTTTTTTCTTTCCATTTTTTATAAATTACTGCACTAATTACTACTATTACTATTATTCCACCAACTCCTAATATTGGTAGCCAAAAATCGTTTATTGATTGGATTACTCCATCCCAATTTATGCTTTTAGGCATTATTAATCCTCCTTATTCTATATTTAAAGCTGTTTTCACTTTATCTGGTAATTCATTTATTTGTACTTCTTTCCAAGCATGTACTCCAAAAGTTCTTACTTCTAACATTAGAAAAGCTGCTTCTCTTAGTTCTCTACTCGTTTTAAATTTTATTTCTTTTTTGTTTCCATTTTCATTGTAACAATCTAAAGTATATTCATATTTCATATCGTCTGTTGCTGAAATTCCTTGAATCTTTGTATTATCTATTTGAGTATAATATACTGATTCATAGTTTTCCCCAAAATACAATGCTATGCCACATAGTGCTATTGCTAAAATAACCGCTATTATCATTGGCATTTTTTCTCTTATACCATTCATGTTAAATTCCTCCTACTCTGCTATAATATCAATATTTCCTTTAAAATTATCTAATTTAAGTGTCAAGTAATAACTAACTCCTTCAACATATATATTATCTTCATACTCTCCTGTGTCACTAATTAAAGTAGTTTCATTATTTCCTAGTTTAGCAACTATATTAATATTACCACTTTCTTTTTCAATTTTTATTTTTAGTTTTATATGCTCTCCATTTTTTCTTGAAATAGCAGTTCCACCAAATATTGTTTCTTCGCCTGAATAATTATCATAATTTGCTAAATATGTTCCAACATATTTATCTACTCCATATTTTCTTTTACCTTTTAATTTCAAATTACTTGTTAAACCTGCTGTATCAAAACTTTGAATAAATGAATCATAAGTGTTTATTATTTTGTCTTTTGGATTTTCTCCTATACTAAAAATTGAAATACAAAATATTATAACAAAAGTTATTATTCCTAAAAATATCATTTTAAAGATTCCAAACATATTTATTCCTCCTCTTTAATGATATTTTTACTTCCAAAGTAAGTAGCCAAGAAATATACTCCATATATAACTCCTATAATAATTACTGTGGCGGTTGCTGATGGCAATAAGTCTTTTTCACTTGCTAAACCTGACATCATTTTTACTGCAAATTGTATTCCAAATATTGAATGTATAATTGCAAGTAATAATGGTACTCCAAAAAATATTCCTATTTGTCTAAATAATGATTTGTTTATCATTTTTTCATCACAACCTATTTTTCTCAAAATAGTATATCTTTGTTTATTATCTGAAGCATCTGTTAATTGTTTCAAGGCAAGAATTGCTGAACTTGCAATTAGGAATATAACTCCTAAATAAATTGCTATAAATGTTATAATAGTTGCTAATCCTACACTTGCTTCCATAATAGATATTTTTGTCATTCCATCTATATCTAGTCCATTACTTGCTAAATTTTGTATAAATCCAGAATCACCACTTGAAAATATTTTTTCTATTTCTTGTTTTTCTTCATCAGTATCTGCATTATAATTAGCAACTAAAAAATATTGTTCTTTCATATCTTCTGTTAGTGGACAATTATCAGGAACTAAAATAATTCCTGTGTTTGTATGACTTGTTGATATTTGTATAAATCCACCTTTACATTCATTATATTTTGTTTGATATTCTTTGCCTGCAATAGATATAGTATTGTTTCCATCTGTTAATACTCTATTTATTATTTCTTCCTGACTATCAAAATTACAAAGCATAATATATTCGTTGCCATTTAATTCATATTGTTCTATTCCATATAGTCTTGCTATTTTGTTATAATCAGAAACTTTTATAATCATTTCTGCTGTATCATATCTAAGTCTTGGAAACTCTGCCTTTATTTCTTCATATTTATCTGTCAAAAAGTCTTTCCATGTCAAGTCATTTGTAGCATATATTGGTATTTCAACAATATCTTTTAGCAAATTCATATCCAGTCCATTATTTTTTAGTGTTTCCTGTACTGATATTCTTGAATCTTCTCGTTGCTCTTTCGTTGTTTTTACTTCTTTTCCAGATTTCATATAAGTTTCTTCTAAATTTGCTGTTTTATATAAGTTTAAATCCACTGGTGTCATTTCTATTAGTTCTCTTTGCATTGTATTTCTTAATGCTAAACTTGAAGAAAGTATTGATATTGTCATAAATAACATTAAACAAATAACACTCATACTTGCTACCATTGTATTAATTTTATTATTTATTTGTCTTAATACAAACATATTAGTATCTTTTAAGTATGTATTTTTCATTTTTTGAACTACTTGTATTATAAATCCTGATAAAGACCAAAATACTGCTACTGTACCACTAATTCCCATTAAAATGGGTGGTAATAGTTTTTCTGCTGTATCTAAAGAATGAACATCCGCTGTTACTTTCCAATAAGCATATCCCAATAAACTTGAAGCTACTAAAAATATAATTATACAAATAAGTGGATTCTTTATTTTTACTTTTTCGTTTTTCTTACTTGCATTTAATAAGTTAATCAATTTATATTTTGAAACTGTATATGTATTAAATAACATTACTGCAACATACATTACTGTAAAGTAAATACAAGTTTTAATACAAGCATCTTTTGAAAATACAAATTGAAATTCACTCATATCTGCCTCAAACATTTTTGCAACTAATATTGACATGAATTGTGATGCAAATACTCCTACTATAAGTCCAACTGCAAGTGAAATTACTCCAACAAATATAGTTTCCATTAGTATTATTTTAGATATTTGTCTTTTCCCCATTCCAAGTGTCATATAAATTCCAAATTCTTTTTTTCTTCGGTTTATCAAAAAATTATTAGCATACACAATAAGTAGTCCAAGTACAAATGCAACAAATACTGATACAAAACCTAGCATTGTTATCATTAGCTTTATAATTTCTCTTTGTGATTGTGTTACCTGTAGCATAGCTTGTTGACTATCTATTGAATTAAACATATAAAAGATTGCTACACCTAATACTAATGTTAAAAAATATATGGCATAATCTTTTATACTTTTTTTCATATTATTCCAAGATAACTTAAATAACATCGTTCAAATCACCTCCAAGAAGTGTTTGCACCTCAATTATCTTTTCAAAGAATTGTTTTCTTGTATCATTGCCTTTGATTATTTCATTAAAGATTTTTCCATCTTTAATAAATAAGATTCTATTTGCATAAGAAGCTGTAAAAGCATCATGTGTAACCATTAAAATAGTTGCATTCATTTTTTGATTTAAAAATTCAAAATTTTCTAGTAATTGTCTTGCTGATTTTGAATCTAATGCGCCTGTTGGCTCATCTGCTAATACCATTTTAGGATTTGTTATAATTGCTCTTGCTGATGCAATTCTTTGTTTCTGTCCTCCAGATACTTGATAAGGATATTTTTTTAGAATATCTTTAATTCCCAATTTATCAGTTATTTCATTTACTCTTTTATCAATTTCTCTTGCATTTACTTTTTGAATAGTTAATGCTAAAGCTATATTTTCATAAGCTGTAAGAGTATCTAATAAATTAAAGTCTTGAAAAATAAAACCTAGTTCTTCTCTTCTAAATTTATTTAATTTGTTTCCTTTTAGTTTTGTAATATCTTCGCCATTAACAATAATATGTCCTGCTGTAACTCTGTCTATTGTTGAAATTACATTTAAAAGTGTACTTTTACCTGAACCACTCGCACCCATAATTCCAACAAATTCTCCCTTTTCTACTGTAAAACTAATGTTGTCTATTGCTTTTGTTAGATTTGATTTGTTTCCATAGTATTTCTCTATGTTTTTTACCTCTAATACTTTTTCCATAATAAAAAACTCCTTTCCATGTTTACAATCTCACTGTCGTTCGATTGCCTAAGTTATCTGTAACTTTCTTCTCTCGAACATCTAACTTAATTATAACTCTACTTTAGCCATTGTTCCTATCGATTTACCTTACACGATTCTTACATTTTCGTAAGGTTTCTTTCTTATAAAAAACTATCCCGTAAATATAACAGGATAGCAATTTTATTTTATATCTATATAACTACTTTTGGGAAATACTAATCGTAGTTCTGTTCCTTCATTTTGAACTGAATTTAGCTCTATTGCTATTCCTAATTTATTGCATAGGTTTTTACATAGATACAATCCAATCCCTGTAGATTTTTTACCGATGGCACCTTCCATTTGTTCCTGTAAAGCCTTTTTCAAATACTCTTGTTATTTCTCCTTTTTTTATTCCTATTCCATTATCTTTAATATACAGTATCACATTTTCTTTTCCTTGTTTTGCATATATTTCAATCTCTAAATTTTTATCTTGTTTTTTATACTTTATACTATTTTGAATTATTTGATTTAATATGAATATAATCCACTTATTGTCTGTATTTACTTCTAAATCTAAATCATGAATATTAACAGATATTTTTTCATGGATTAAAACATTTTTATTCTTCTTTATACTCTCATTTACAATGTCTTTTAAATTAACTTTTTTTACATAGTAATCTTTCTCTACTGTATTGCTCCTTGCATAATATAAAGCCTGTTCTATGTAGTTTTCTACTTTGTCTAATTCTTCATTTATACTTTTTGTAACTTCATTTTTGTTATTTTCTACTATCATTTTACTCGCTGCTATTGGTATTTTTATCTCATGAATCCATAATTCTATGTATTCTTTATACTCTTCTTGTTTATATTTATATCTGTTTACATTTTCAACCATTGATTTATTAATTTGTTCTAATAAGTCTTTTAATATTTTACCTTCCATAAAACTTGGTACTTTTATAATCTCACTAATTAAATATTTGTCATCTAAGTTATTTAAAGTATCTTCTAAACCTTTATAAAATCTTTGTTTTATAAAATATTCTATAAAAAGTCCTATTATATACAAAAATATTATGGTGACTGGAATATATATTTTTATAAACTTTACAAATGGATAAGGAATCAAAAATATTTCTATAGTGGCGATTCCAAATAATAGCAAGAAGCTCAAAAGTATTTTATCTTTTATAAAACTTTTAAAATTCATATCAGTTTTCTCCCTTTAATATATAGCCTTGTCCTCTTTTGGTTTCAATAATATCTTTTAGTCCTAATTCTTCTAATTTGCTTCTTAATCTGGTAATATTAACACTTAAAGTATTATCATCAATAAAACTTTCATTTTCCCATAAACAGTCCATTATATCTTCTCTTGAAACGATTTTTTCTCTATTTTCAATTAAATATTTTAAAATTTTATATTCATTTTTAGTTAAATCAATAATTTTATCATCTTTTATTATTGTACTATTTGATATATTTAAAATAAAATCTTTTGCATCAATCTTATCTTTTGATTCGATACTATTATTGGTTCTTCTTAACAATGAATTTATCTTCGCAAGTAGTATATGGATATTAAATGGCTTTGTAATATAATGATCTGCTCCATAATTTATTGAAACCAACTCATCTAATTCATTATCTCTACTTGTTACTATAATAATTCCCATATCAGATTGTTTTCTAATCTCTTTGCAAATATATTCTCCATCTACTCCTGGCAAATTTATATCTAATAAGATAAGATTTGGATTTATTTCTAAAATATCATGTATAGTATTGTCAAATTTTTTTAAACATTCTGCTTGATAACCATTATTATTTAAAAATATTTCTAACTCATTTCTTAGTTTTTCATCATCTTCTACAATTAATATTTTTTGCATTTTATGATACCTCCAAAATTATTATATCATACTTTTTATGAAAATAACCTTACATTTCTGTAAGGTTACTGTATAAAGTGTTAGAAGTTTATTTAATACTATTTATTACATCTTTTGTTCTTTTATCTTTGTCAAACTTGTTTATAATTAATACAACTATTGCTACCAATATTAGTTTGCTACATATAGCATAATGCTCATTTTCCAATCTCCAACAGCAAGCCTATCTCCTACTAATGTGGAAATAATAACAGATGGAAATCTGGCAAATGTTGAAATTAAAATAAACTTTATTGGCTTTATTGGTAATAATACTGCGACATATACTAACAAATCTTTTGGTGTACCTGGTATCAAAAATAATACAAGCTCTACATAATTGTTGATTTCTTCAATTTCTTCATCTATTTTATTGGTTATTTCTGACTTATTATTTTCACATAATAATTTAGCTGTAATAAAAAATATTTTTATTTTATTATCTTTCTTAATATTAGATAATATATGATTGCTCCTATTCCATAAACAGGTGTAAAAGGTCCATATATTAAACCTTGTCTTGATTCAAAATATCCTTTTTGAAATAGAACTACTATCATTTCAAATATATATCCTACTATACTTCCTATTATAAATAGCCAAAATACGATAATTAATTCTTTTATTAGATTTTTTTCTCCATTTTTAATTACTCCATTTATTTTTTTATATTATATATTTATATTTCATATTTTGGTATTAATTTACCTTACATGAATCTTACATTTTTGTAAGATATGAAATATAGCACTTGAACTCAAGTGCTATTCTCTGAATTTTCTGTTATCTTCTTCCTAGTTCCAACTGTATAGCCTTGTTATTCTGCAAGAGCCAAAATGTTGTTACTGATGTTTCTATATATACTACTTTCGTAGGTTATATTATTAAAATTCTTTATTTTGATATATTTTGTTTGATATTAGATATGAAATACCTATTAATATTACAGAAATTATTGGAATTGCTATAAGTAAATAACTATCTAATCTATTTATCATATTTATAATAGATGTCATATCTACAAATTGGGCAATTAAAGCTCCTATTCCAGCAGCACCAAATACTACTACAAATAATATTATTCTTCCATTTGTAGCTCCAAATTTGAAAACTATTGGATAAAGTAAAGAAATTATAATAACACTTGATAACATCGTTCCCATTAAGGATGATATAATCTCATCTAAATTTATACTATTTGTTTTGGTATAGCTGATTCCTATTCCTATAGCCAAAGCTCCTATTCCTAAAACAACTGTTAAAATTATTGAAGCTATATATTTGGCTCTGACTACATTTTTTCTCCCATTTGGTAAAGTTACTGCATAAGAGTTCCAATTATTAAAATCATCATAACTAAATGTTGATATAAATAACATGATTCCAATTAGTGGTACTATAAATGTAACATCGAATATTCCTTGAAATGCTAATATTAAATAAACTATAAATATAATAACCATTGATTTTAAATTTGCTTTTATAAGTAAGAAATCTTTTTTTATTAATCCTAACATACCTTTTCCCCCTTAATTACTAATACCATCAAATCTTCTAGTGTAATTTTATCTATTACACAACTATGATATTTTTTATTTGCTTGTTCTTTATCATTAACTAATATCTCATAAGCATATTTTGTTTTCTTATATGCGATAATATCTTTTTTATCAATATTTGAAAAATAATCAATATCACATTTTAGAATTCCATAATTATCAATTATTTCATCTCTTGACTTTTGTAACACTTTTTTTCCTTTATCCATAAATATAATCTCATCTGCTATATGCTCTAAATCACTTGTTATATGTGTTGATAATAATATAGAATGTTCTTCATTTTCTATAAATTTTTGAAATATCTCTAATACTTCAGATCGAACAATGGGATCTAGTCCACTTGTTGGTTCATCTAATATTAGTAATTTGGGTTTATGAGAAATAGCTACTACAATTTCTAGTTTTTTTCTCATTCCTTTTGACATTGATTTTAAAGGTTTGTTATCTGGTAGATTGAATTCTTTCAAATAAGAAAAATATAGTTTACTATCCCAGTTTTTGTATACATCTTTCATAGAGTTATTTATATCTTTAGCATTTAATAATTCTGGGAAAAACATATTATCTAAAACTACCCCTATATCTTCTTTTATATTTTTTTCTTCTTTTTTATAGTCTTTTCCAAATATTTTTATTTCTCCATTATCAATTTTTATAATATTTAACATTGATTTTATTAGTGTTGTTTTTCCTGCTCCATTTTCTCCAATAAGACCTACAATAACTCCTTTTTGTATTTTTATATCAATTTCGCCTAATTCAAATTTGTCATCATATTTCTTTTTCAAATTTTTAATTTCTATAATATTTTCCATTACATTCCCTCCCTATAAAACATTTTAAACATTTCAATCACATCATTCTCATCTATATCAAATCTATTAGAAATATCAACAATTTTTTCCATATACATTTCTATATCTTTTTGAGCTTGTTCTTTTGCAAGTTCAGTATTTTTAGGAGCTACAAAAGTTCCTTTTCCTTGTATAGATTTTAAATATCCTTCTTTTTCTAATTCATCATAGGCTTTTTTTATAGTCATAGCACTTATTTTTATATCTTGTGCTAATACTCTGATTGATGGTAATAGCTCATCTTCATTCAGTTCTCCCTCTAATATTTGATTTATAATAGATTTTTTTATTTGCTCATATATTGGAATAGAACTGCTATTACTAATAATCATCTTCATATTATCGCCTCCTCATTATACAGTATATAACAGTGTATAACACTTGTCAATATTTTTATTAAAATTTTTATTTATGGGTACAAAAAAGAGCAGATATTCTCTGCCTTTCGTGCTTCTATAAAATTATAATTTATAGTTAGCTTTACTATTCTTTTTTTAATACTTCCATAACGGATCATATTTACTCATTATTCCATTATGCTCTGGTGTTCTTGGTCTTATTTTATGATGGCTTTTTCATAGTTCTTTTAACATTTCTTCTAAAGGATGCTTTTTCTTTATATTTGACCTGTTGTATGTAAATTCTTCTCCATTATCTGTTTGTATTTCTTCTGTTTTATATCTATAATATTTTATACATCTATTTGCCATTTTTTACCAATCTCTTTTTGAGTATCATATTCTTGATTATGATTCTTTGACGTTTCTCTTATTTCTGGATTATTGTAATAGCCTATTTTTCTTAGTATCAATGATGTTGGCTTTCTTGTATATCCTTTATTCATCTTTAATTTGTACCATATTTCATTCAATGTTATATGTGGATTTCTCCTTATCAAATCTTTTATCCATTTCATTTCTTTTTCGGTATGCTCCGTTGGATGCTTGCTTAATGGTTTATGAGATTTATCTTTTTCATAAACTTAATTTCCCTCCTCTCTCGTAGTTTCTATATCTAATTGTTTCTCTATACTTTCTTTATTTACTATCCCTACAAAGGTTTTGGTTACTTCCCCATCTTTTACTATAAGCATTGTTGGAATACTCATAACATTATATTGTATTGCCAATCTTTCATTTTTGTCTACATCTACTTTTACAAATTTAACCTCTTTATGTTCTCTTGCTATTTCTTCAATAATTGGGCTCATTGCTTTACATGGCATACACCATGTTGCATAAAAATCTACAAAAACAATTCCATCTTCTTGTATTACTTCTTGTTCAAATTGTTCTGCATTTTGAATCTCCATTATCTGTATTTTTTCTTCCGCTTCATTATTATTTAAAATATCTTCTGGGTTAGGTTGCTGTGCATTCTTATTTATTACATAGTTATATGCAATTGTTATCCCTATTAATATTACTATGAATAAAACAATTTCAATAATTAATTTTTTCTTTTTGTCCATCTTCTTTCCTCCTAAAAAATTAATATAATTCCACTAACAATTAGTATAATACCTGCTATTTTATTTATGATATTGTAATGCTTTTTAATATGATTAAATGTACTTTTTAATCTTTCTAAGAATATAGATGTTAAAACAAATGGTATTCCTAAACCTATAGAATAGATAAATAGCATAATTCCACCTTTTAAAACACTTTGTGAAGTAGCGCTCATCATTAATGCACTACTTAAAAATATTCCTACACAAGGAGTCCAGCATACAGAAAAAATCATTCCAAATAGTATTGCTGAAAAAAAGCTTAATTTATCCTTACTTTTTTGAATTCCCTTAGATTTATTCAATATCTTTATATTTAATATTCCCATATAATGCATTCCAAACAAAATAACTATAATGCCAAATACTATATTTATATATCTACTATTAGCTGTTATTAGTTTTCCTAATGTTCCTGCAAATACACCTAATAATACAAAAATAATTGTAAATCCTAAAACAAATCCCAAGGAATTTGTAATAGTTCTTTTCAAATCTTTATCTTGACCTGCAAAATAAGATACATACATTGGTAACATTGGTAATACACATGGTGATAAAAAAGATGCAAGTCCTTCTACAAATATGATAAAAAAATCCATTTTTCCTCCTTCTAAATACTATTTATCTATTAAATCATATCTTTTAAATATTGTAATTATCATACTATATACTAACTTTTTTCCTAATAATTCTCTAAACTTTGTTGTTTTATTTTTTTCTTCTTTTCTTAATTTTTCTAATTCTTTTCCTAAATTCTCATATTCATCAAGAATATCTTTTAAAGCTCTTTCGAAATTTTCTAATCGTTCCATGCTTTCCTCTTTTCATCTTATTTCATTTCCATTATTTCAGTTTCATTTGTCTTTTTTACTTTATTTCTAACGATGAAAAGAAATATTGGTCTTAAAATTCCTAAAGTTAGTATACTCAATATGGTATAAATATCTCCATATTTATTAGTAGCATTTTTGTAAATTTTATGGGATATTATTATATCTAATATGAATCCAATTAATACACATACTAAAAATATTACAAATATTGCAGGATTAGGTTGTGTTTGAATATAGCAATATGTTCCACTAAATGCAGTTATACCATTTAATACTGCTACTATTATACCTAATATTTTATTTCCTACTATTTTTCCTAATAGATATTTATTATAAAATGGAATCCATGCTGTAAAAGGTACTTTATATTTTAAATTCTTACTCATTTGCATAATTGCCATACTCTCAAAAATATAAGTTATAACCTCATATATTATTATAGCTATAAATATAGCAATAAATATAAAAAGCACAAACGAAAATATAGTCATTAAAATAAATACACTTATTCCTCCCATAATTTCCCCCCGTCTTATATACTATATATTTGTATATTACACTTGTCAAGATTTTTGCAATAAAAAGAAGTAGCCTAATACTACCTCTTTTATAATCTAAATAAACCTTTTTTATTCTACATTATTTATTGTCATATCTTTTGTTCCTATATATACATCTCTATTTCCATTGACTTTATGCATTTTTATTATGGTGTAGTTATCATAATGATATTCCATACTTCCACCATCTTTATATACTTGTGCATTTGGAAAATCTTTATTTGCTTTTATTATTAAACCATTTATTGTCATCTTTCCACTTCTTAATGCCTCTTGCAATGTTATAGTCTTATCTTTTATTGTAATATTTACTTCATCTAGTCCATAATAGTATAAATTATAGTCTATATCATTTTTATTTAATTCTTTATTATTTAATACTTTTATTTTATTTCTATCTTTAGATGGTTTTACATTTAGTTCAAATTCTTCATAGCCATCTATTAAGATATTATTTGTATCTATTTGAGCTGGATATGTTTCTTTTATAGCTCCACTATAGTTAATGATTACTTTTCTTCCTATACCATATAAATAATCTATATGGTCTGTTCCATAATTAATTCTAATTTTATCTGCTGAATTTCTCTCTAGTTCATCTTCATTTGGTTGCACTATCATATAAGTAGTAGTTTCTTCTAATACAGTTCCTACAAAACTATGGCTGACTTGTGATGTGCTTTGTTCATTATGTTTTTCATCTTTTTCTTTTTGAATAGTTTGCTTTGTTATATTATTATAAACTTCTTTTCCTAGTATTTCAATTTTTATACCTTCTTCATATTCATCTTCTAATGACATTAGTTTATTATAGTTAGTTACTGTATATAATAATGCTCTAAATTCAACACTACCACCATCATTTAAATAAAATGGAATAGGAATTAATAATAATAAAATTGCAACTACTATTACTACTAAAATAATTCTTTTTTTCATATAATCACCTTTACCTTTCTATTATTTAGACATATTTTTTCTTCTTTTTAGTTGGTGTTTTGTATAAATAATAGAAAAAATAATTGCAATGATAAAAAATAGTATTGAAATTCCTATAAAAGTGATTCCTATATAATTTGTATTATTATTTTCTACTGGCACTTCTACTAAATTTTCTTGCAATTGTGAATTATCATTTTCTAGAACCTCGTTTTCTACTCTATCAAAGTCCTCTTTAGTAGTTGTTTCGGTTATGTCTTCTTTTACATTTTCATTTTCTGCACAGTTAGTTTCAATGTTGTTTTGCAAATTGGTTTTGCTTTGTTCTTTCATTGTAATAATACCTAACATAACTGTTATTATAAACATTCCTAAATTGCTTAATGCTATTTTTAAAGCATATATTGCTTTATAATATTTCCATTTTACAGTTCCTGTAGGCATTTTTAGAATTTTGCCAATTTCATCAAAAGATAAGTTTGCTAATAGTTTTAAAGAAATTATTTCTTTTTCTTTATTGCAAAGACCACTTATTAGATTATTATACTTTTCTTTATCTATTATTCTATCTATTTGACTATTAGGTTCTTCTATTTCATATATATCTTCTATATTTATAGTATTATTTCTTTTTTTCCAATAATTTATAGTTTCATTTTTTGTTACAGAATATAACCAACTTGCTTCACTTTTAGAAGGCAATTTGTTTTTATCTATAGAATATATTTTAGAAAATACTATTTGAACAATATCTTCTGCATCTTGCTCATTTTTTACTATACTAAACGCAATACTATATACTAGCTTGTTATAGTGGCTATATAATTTTTCAAATGCTTTTATGTTATTCTCTCTTATCCCTATAAACAATTCACTTAACTCTTTTTTGTCTATTTTTTTCATTTACAAATCCTTTCTTTAAATTAGTTATATCATATTTTAATGTTAAATGAAAGATTTAAAAGAAAAAGAAGACGCCCCAGTTTAAACTGAGGCATCTCATTTTATGACAAAATGAATTTTATATTATCTTTTTCTTTTGGTGTTAATTCTGAAACTCTTTTCACCAAATCTAGAACCAGTTCACAGTCATCTTGGGATAAATCACTTAATTTAAAACTTATTTATGATTTCTTTAGTTTATAGTTGCCAACTTCCAGCATTTCTTCATAACTAAGATCTAAAGCTCGGCAAATCTTTTCTAGCAGTTCCTTTGGTGGTTGATATTTCCCAATTTCAATAATGCTAATATAGTTCTGTGTCATACCAACAATTTGTGCCAATTTTGTTTGTGTTAACCGCTTATTTCCCCTTGCTTCTCTTATTTTGTTAGCTAGCCTATCCATTTTGTTCCTCCCATTACAATAGTGATTGTTAATAGTTTCTTACATGAATATGTAAAATTATATCATCTTTTTATGTAAATTGCAATATTTATTTCTTAATCTAATTATGAATTGCACACACTTCTATAATTCTACTCTTTTAGTTGCAACTTTATTTATAAAAACTTCATCATGTTCTACAAAAATCATAGTAGGTTTATATTTTAGTATTGCTTCTTCTATTTGTATTCTTGTTAAGATATCAATATAGTTTAGTGGTTCATCCCATATATAAATATCTGCTTGTTCTGATATGCTTTTGGCAATTAATACTTTCTTTTTTTGTCCTTCACTCATTTCTTGTATATTTTTTTCAAACTCTAAAGGCGAAAACCCCATTTTGGAAAGCATAGCTTTAAATATACTTTCTTCTATTTCATTTTCTTGTATATATTGTTTTAAACTTCCCTTTAAAGTTTCTGTACTTTGTGATACATAAGAGATCTTCAGGTTATTTGCTATTTTAAAAGTTCCAGTATAATTCACTTTCTCTCCTAAAATTAATTTTAATATACTTGATTTTCCCGCCCCATTTTTTCCAACAATTGCAATTCTATCTCCATTTTTTATTTCAAAAGATATTGGTTTAAATATTATTTTTTCTCCATATTTTATTTGCAATTTATCTGCTATTACTAATGGATTTTTTTTACTTTCTAATGGAAGTATTTTTAAAGTTTCATTTTTATCAATATTATTTAGTAAATTAGCTTTTTGTTCTAATTCACTTTCTATTCTTTGTTCTATTACTTTAGCTCTTTTCATCATTTTAGCTGATTTATGCCCTACATAGCCTCTATCTATACTAGAACCTGAATTTGTTGTATTATATTTTGATTTTTCTACTTTATTTGACCAACCTTCTGTATTTTTAGCCGCTACTTCTAACCTAGCTATATCTTTTACTAGCTTTTCGTTTTGAGTTAATTCAAAATTATCTTGTGCTTGTTTATTTTGTTGCCATGAAGAAAAGTTTCCTTTTTGAATGTCTATATTGGTGTTATTAATGGATACAATATGGTCTACTACTTTATCTAAAAAGTCTCTATCATGTGATACTAAAATAAATCCTTTTTTCTTTTTTAGGTATTCTGCTATTGCTTGCCTTGTATTACTATCTAAATGATTAGTAGGTTCATCTATTAATAAAAAGTGATTCTCTTTTAAAAATAGGCTAATTAAAAGTATTTTTACTTGCTCTCCGCCACTTAATAAACTAAAATTTCTATATAAAATTTCTGCATCTGTATTTAACAAGTTTAATTCTTTTATAATTTCCCAATCTTCTACATTTGGTACAATTTCATTTACTATTTCAATAGCTAACTTTTCTTTTTGCTTTACTTCAAAGGGAAAATAATCAAATTCTACGCTTTTAGATATAGTTCCCTTATATTTATATTTTCCTAATAGCAACTTTAAAAAGGTTGTTTTGCCTTTTCCATTTCTACCTATTAGACCTAATTTCCAATCTGTATCTATGTGAAAAGATACATTTTCAAACACGTTTTCTAAATTTCCATCATATCCAAAAGTTAAGTTATTGACATTAATTTGTGACATTTTTTCATAAATATCTAGCATTTCTAAAAACTAAATATTTACTTTTCACCTCCTTAACTTTTTATATTTCTATTAATTCATACTCCCTTGTACCAAATCCTAGCTTTTGTGCTGTTTCTATAGTATGAATTCCATGTTTACTTTCCACTCTTTCTACAAAGTGGTTTCTTCCTGGATCTTTTGAAGAATATATTAAGTCAATACAAGCTTGGTCAATTGCTATTGGGTCTATACTTGCAAGAATTCCAATATCTTTCATACATGGATCTTCTGCCACCGCACAGCAATCACAATCTACTGACAAATTGCACATAATATTAATGTAAGCAATTTTATTTTCAAAGTATTTTGCCACTGCTGATGCAGATTCTGCCATTGCTTCTAAAAATTTATCTTGATCAACTCTAAACATTTCTTCTGGAGTTCCCTCTTCATTTCCTATACAGTGAATATAAATTTTACCATGTCCTGATGCAACCCCTATTGATAATTGTTTTAATGCTCCACCATAACCTCCCATTGGATGTCCTTTAAAATGTGATAACACTAACATAGAATCATACTTATCTATATTTTTTCCTACATAATCTTTTTTTATTACCTTTCCATTAGGTATTTCTAACACTTTGTCTGGTCCTTCTGCATCTAAAATATCTATAGTAAAATATTTACTCCATCCATGATTCTCCATTAATTTCAAATGTTTTTGTGTTGTATTTCTTTCTCCTTCATAGGCAGTATTACATTCTACCACTGTACCATTTACCTTTTCTACTATTGCTTTTACAAATTCTGGTTTTATATAGTTTTGGTTTCCCTCTTCTCCTGAATGTAGCTTCACAGCAACTTTCCCTGGTAAATTTACCCCTAATGTTTCATACATTTTCACAACACTCTCTGGTGTAATTTGCTTACTAAAATATACCTTTGCTTTTTCCATTTTCTATCTCATTCCTTTCAGTTGTCTTTTTCAAAAGTTTCTATAGCCATTAAACTCCATCATTTAGCAAATTGTTTATTGTTGTTTTGCTTAACTATTCTGCTTTTTTATTATTAATTACTATAGTACCAATGCTTTTTTAGGACAAAAATTAGAACATTTACCACATCTTATGCATTTTTCATGGTCTATTTTTGGTGCTTCAAATTCATTTTGTGTTAATGCTCCTACAGGGCAAACTTTTACTGCAGGGCATTTATGATTTTGAGGACAATTTTCTATTATTATTGTTAATTTCTTTTCCATCTTTATTTCTATATTTCCTTTCTTTCTAAAGCATCTATTTAATTTTTAAACTCTATTTTTTACTTCTACATTTATCTTTTTCATTTTGTGAATTATGTAGTTTTGTATATTTTTTATTACTTAAACCTAGGCATATTACATACTGTTTCATTCATTTTAGTAAATAGTTTTGTCTTCTTTTTGTGCAAACTTTTTAAATTCTTTTATGGTTTCTTCTCTATCCATACTAGTTAAATTTAAAATACTATTATCTTGTTTATTTTGTGCTAAGTTTTGGATATATTGATAAATAAAATCATCTCTAAAGCCAATATCTGCTGCATCTTCTTTAGTATTTCCATAATAAACTTTTTTTATATTTGACCAAATAATAGCAGATAAACACATTGGACATGGATAACAAGATGTATATAGTTCACATTCTTTTAAATCATAAGATTTTATGTTTTTACAAGCATCTCTTATTGCCATTATTTCTGCATGTGCAGTTGGATCATTATTAGCAAGTACGTGATTAGAACCTTTTCCTATTATTTGACCATTTTTTACAACACAGGCTCCAAAAGGACCACCTGCATTTGTTTGCAAATTTTCATCTGCTAATTCTTTTACTATTTTCATATATTCATTCATTATTAACTTATTTTTCCTTTCTTTCCTTACTATTTCATTTTTATATTAGCATTATAGCATAGGGAAATTTTGTTTTCAAGAATATAGGTTATGAAAATCTTTATATCTATTTGTATTTTCTAATGTTAAATTTACATATTTATTCATATTCTTCCTCTTTTCTTATTGGGTGCCTTATAACTGTTTTTAATTTACTTGCATCACATCTTCTTGGATCACTCAAATATATTTCATGATGGTATCTATTATCAGTTATATCTAATTTATAACCATTATCTTTCATATATTTGTGCATTAAATTAATAGTAGTGGGTTCTTCATCATAAGATCCTATGTGCATACATTGAACACAAATTCCTTCATCATAACTTAAAAATTCTACTTTTGAAAAATCTAGTTTTTTCTTGCTTGTTGCTTCTTCAACCGCCCAATCAAAATCTTTCTTTGTTACGAAGTCTGGTAATCTAATAATAGATATAAAGTTCATTTTATCTTTACTATTATAGTCAATACTATCCTTCATCTCATCTTGCCACCAAAATCCTTCAAGTGGTGGAACTACATATTCAAAATAACCATCTATTTTATGAGTTCCTTTATAACTCATTTTTATAGTAAAAGCAATCGCATATAAAAGTCCTATTGTTTGTTTATACTCTCCGTTTTCATCATTAGGGTTGCCTTTACCTCTAACTGCAATATAATTCATTTTAGGAATTTCTACAATGCTTGGTTTATTCTTTGGCATATAAAATTCCTTGTATTCTTTTTTATAATCAAAAGCCATTTTATTTTTTCCTTTCTAATCTTCTATTGCAATATAAATATGAATTATTTAGTACATATTCATCTAAAATTCCTATTCCACCATCTTTTCCTTTACTTGCATAAATTGGTATGTTTGCTCTACTTAATGTTTCTATATCTCTATATATTGTCCTTGTAGATACCTCAAACCTATCAGCCAATTCTTTAGCTGTAGTCTTTCTCTTTTGCATTAGTATATATACTATTTCAAATAATCTATTATTTACTTTCATATTTTCCTCCTGCAAGTATTATAGCATATTTATAAGAAAGGTGTGCAAGTTGCTTCGCAACTACACAGACTAAGGAAACCTAACCTTGTTGTATAGCAAAAATCTGTGATTTTTCCTATACAATAAAAATGAACAGATAATTTAACTTCTTATCTACTCTACTTATTGTAAGTTGTCGCTTAGATGTTATTTAAATTTTTTGCTTCAGTTAATAATTCATCAAAGTCTGAAATATAATTTTTATCTTGTATAACTCTATATTTTTCAAATTCTGTTTCAGCATGTAATTTTGCCATCTCAGCTGATATTTTTCCATTATCTTGTAAAATATTATGATCCCATAATGTTAAGAATCCATTTAATCGTTCTTCCCAGTCTGTCATTGTCATTGGAATATGTCTTATTGCTTGCATTTCTGCTAAATCTAAATATGCTGAAACTAATCTTTCAAGTTGTCCAATTTCAGTTTCTGATAAATAATTTTTTGCAATAACTACATCATATTTATGTATTTTGCTACTTGGTGCTCCATTCCAAGATGTTAGTCCCATATTTTCTTTTTTATGGTCTGCTCTATTATAAATGATTTCTGCCGCTGTATTTCCTGAAACAGCATAATGTAATTTATTTTGAACAGAAGTAAAAAATCTAATTGTTGATTTTGCTGTTTTGTCATAGTCTATTGATGTAGCATAAATGTCAGTAATCTTCTGATAAAACTTTCTTTCTGACATGCGTATTTCTCTTATTCTTTCTAACTGTTCTTCAAAATATTTTTCAGTTAAAATTGAACCACCATTTTTCAAACGTTCATCATCCATTACCCAACCTTTTATAGTATAATCCTTAATGATTTGATTAGCCCATTTTCTAAACTGAATTGCTTTTTCATTATCAACTTTAAATCCAATTGCAATTATCATTTGCAAATTATAATGAGCAATGTTTCTTGAAACTTCTCTATTTCCTTCTTTTTGAACTATTCGAAAATTTCGAATAGTTGAATCTTCGGTTAATTCTTTATCTTCATATATTTTCTTTATATGATAATTTATTGTATTCAATTCAACGCCATAAACAGTAGCCAGCATCTTTTGTGTTAACCAAATATTTTCATCTTCATATCTAACTTCTATTGCCTCTGGATTATCTCCAGTTGCTGCTATGTATGTTAAGTATTCAGCTGTACTCGAACGAATAAGACTATCTTCCTTATTTTTCTTCAAATAAATCTCTCCAATCTATACTTTTTTAGAACTACTGTTTGTATTTTATAATAAAATAATTGAAATGTCAATATTTTTAGTTAGATTTATGTTACATATTTTCTATGTGAATTTTTTACATTATTTTGATTTACCATTGCATATTCCATTGTTGTATCTATCTTAATATGTCCCAATAACTTTTGTACTTGTTCAACTGGCATACCTTTATCAATAGCCATAGTTGCCATTGTTCTTCTGAATTTATGTGGATGTACTTTGTTTATATTTGCTTTTCTTCCTAAATTTCTAATAGCAATTTCAATTCCTGATATCCCTAATCTGTTATATGGTTTTATAAGAGATACAAATAATGCTTTATTATTGTCAGTTCTTGTTTCCAAATACTTTTTTATATACATTTTACTTTTTGCACTAAAATAGACTTCTCTTTCACTATTCCCTTTGCCTAGAACAATACAACTTCTTTTTTGGAAATTCATGTCTACTATATTTAATTTAGTAAGTTCTCCAACTCTCATACCAGTTGATATTAATAGTTCTAATATAGCTAAATCTCTTACATTTGCACAAGTATCTCTTAATTTTTCTAAATTCTCATCTGTAAATGTTTCTTTAACTTTTTTAGTTGCTTTTACTTTGTGAATCCTTCTAACTGGACTTTTAACAATATAATCTTCGTTTTCTAACCATGCAAAGAAACTTGATAATGTTCTTCTTATATTGTCTATTGTTACCATACCTGCATTTGAATTGTTTTTATAATTAGCCAAGTAATTCCTTAATATTTCAGTAGTAATTTCATCTATTGGAAGATTTATTGTATCTAGCATTTTGGTTATATTATCTTTATAGTAATTTAAAATTCTAGTAGAACATCCTTCAATTTCTTTAGAAGATATAAATTTGTTTAATATATCTGTATTATTCTTTTGTGTTTCTTGCTTTTTAGTTTGTTCTATTATTTTGATTTGATAATTTAAACATATTTCTGTAAGTATCTCATTTAATTTTATTCTTTGGTTATCATTTAAAAAGTAATTGGTCTTACTAATTACCTCATTGATAAATAACTCTTTCAAATATTTTTTCCTCCTAACATAAAAAGAAGAATAGCTTGTTGTTTCTATTCTTCTTCTAACTTATTGTTTTTCCACTAACAACTCAGTTTTTGACATACCATTTTCATTATATTGTATCTCAATAGCTCCACCTATTGTATCTAATGCTTTTATTTTTTTCAAATCACTTTCGTTATTACTTATTACAGTAACTTTTATATTATTATTATCTTCCATTATTGCTGATGTTGTTACAAAAGTAAATTCTTTATCTATCATTTTTTTGCTTATCTTACTTTGCAAATCTGTTAAGTAATTATATGAGTGTTTTGCTGTTTTGAATATAGTTTTGCCTTCTGTTATTCCTAACAAACTGCATATTTCTTTTCTATTTGCTTCGTTATCTTTGCAAAGTAAAACTACATTATTCCCATTATTATCTACATACTTTCCTGCATAATAATCTGGATAATTTGTACTTTTAATGTCATTTGATTGTTCTTTTACATTTATATCTTTATCTTCTACTGTTAAATTTTTATTATTTTCAGTAAGTATTGACTGTAATAGTTCTAATAACTCATTTTCTGTTATGCCAGTTGTTTCAATATCAAAATATATATCTTTAAAATTGAATGTTACAATATACATATCTTTATATTGAGATATTATAAATTCTATATCTCCTATTTTTGAAACTTTATCTCCAACATCTATATAGTAATCTCTTAATGGCTTTTCTATTTCTGAAAAGGCAATTATTATATTATTCATACTATCTTTTCTATAATTAAATACATAATCGTGTAATACATCATACTCACTTTTATTTATATTACTTCTAGTATAAATGTTGTAACTACCTTCAATTTTATATTCTTCTGGTATTTTTACATTTTTTATAAATTCAAAATTCTCTGGTAATCTTTCTATTTCTATTGTTTCTACATCTGCATCTAAGCTGGTCGCTGACATTTCCTTTATTTTATTTATATTTAATTTAATTTCTAGTGATTCATTTTTATTTTGTTTATCACTTTGTAAATCTGCAATTCCATAAGGATTATCTTGTATTTGATTATCATTAAATATATTTGTGCCTATAATGATTCCAACACCTAAAATAAATACTGCTACACTCGAAGTTATTCCATAAATTATTTTTCTACTTTTTTTACTTTTCATACCAAACTCCTCTCTGATGTTTGATACAGCTATTTTTTCTTTTACACTCTTTCGTATTCTCTCTTTTAAATGATTATTTTCCATAGCCATAACCTCCATCTTCTAAATTTCTTTTTATGATTTTCCTAATTCTATGAAGTATGGTCTTAACATTGCTTGTGGATAAATTTAACAACTTTGCTATCTCTTTTATTGATTTTGATTCATAATAAAATAATATAAAAATTTCATATTCCTTTGGTTTTACTGCCTTTAAAGTATCTAACACAACTTTATTCTGTTCATTTTCTTCTGCGATTTTTTCAATATTACAAGTATCAATTAAATTTTCTTCATAATCTGATATAGAAAAATTTAATTCTGTATTTCTATACTTATTTCTTATCACATTTTTAGCTATTCCTGCTAGATATGGTTTTATTTCTATTGTTTTTAATAAATTACTGCTATTTTTCCATATAGCCACAAATACATCTGATATTATTTCTTCTATATCTTCATCTGTTATAGATACACTTACTCCATTTTTTACTATTATATAAACATAGTTATAAAAATCATCTAGTATTCTGTCTATATCCAGTATCCCATTTATTAGATAATTATTTAAAATTTCATTTTTCAATTTAGACCTAAATCTCCTTTTTATTTTGTTAGCTAACTTTCATATACATAGTAACATTTTTTAAAAAAATGTTACAACTTTTCTAAAAAAATTTTTAAATATAGAGATATTAGATTTTCTAATATCTAAGCGACAACTTACTATTTTGTATTTCGATTATATCATATTATATTTATTCTATTTTTATAATATTTATATTAGGTTGTAATAATTCAACTACTGTTCCAGAATTGTTTTTTATTCTTAAAACATCTCCACTATTTGCTTTAATAATTACACCAAAATTCAAATTAACTGTTTGATAAGCATTTGTAACAGTTTCACCAACAGTTGTACCATATACAGTAGCATTGTTATGCTCTAAATAAACTGATAATGTTGTTTCCTTTCCTGTTGATGGCGGTTCATAGATAGTAGTATTAAATTGAATATAATAGCTTCCAGCTTTATTAATAATAAAATCTGAACTTTTTTCTTGGTGTGTTATATCATTTTTCTCTATAACTCTATTCGTATCAAAAGTAATATACTCCCCATCTTGCAATTTTTCAGGTACATAATTAAAACTATTTATGTGAGCAGAATTAGTACCTGATACAATAATTGTCATCGTAATATTCCATATTAATAATATTACAATCAGGCTAATACTAATAGTCAAATAATACATATTACATTTCTTTTCACAACAATACAATTTTTTCACTTCTATTATAGTATATGAAAAAATTACAATTTTTCTACTTTACTCTAAATTATTTAGTCTATCAATAAATAAAAATCTTTTTTTAATTTATGTACTGTGATAATTTTATGTAACCATATGAACTAATTCTATTATAATCTTCAATTTTTTCTCTTCTTGTTTAGCATAAATTTTGCCACCTAATTGCTCTGTAAACTCTTTTGCAATTGCTAACCCTAAACCTGTACCGCCCTTTTGTTCTAGAAATATCTACTGTGTAAAATTCATCAAATATTCTACTAATATCTACCTTTTGTTCTAAAGTATTTTCAAAAGATATTTTAATTTTATCTTCTACATTTACATTAATTTCTAAATTACTAGTACTATGTTTATAACTATTTCCAATCAAATTATCAAATATTCTCATTAATAATAATTTATTAGCTGTTATTATAAGCTTTTTCTCATCACAGTTTAATATAATTTTTCTATTTTGTTTTTCAAAATCCTCATAAAAGTTAACAATTGCTTCTTCTAAAACTAAGTTTAAATTAATGCTTTCCATTTCTGGTATTTGACTCCCTGATACTACTTGTGAAAATTCAAAAAAGGAGTGTATTAATTCTTCTAATTTTTTTAGCCTTTCTTCAATAACTTTTAACTCTTTTTGCTTTTCTTCTTCACTTAAATTTGATTTTAAAATCATATCAATGTAGCCAAGTGCTGAGGTAAGTGGCGTTCTTAAATCATGTGAAATATTAATCATCATTTTTTTAAGTTCTTTATCTTTTTTATCATAACTATGTTCTAGCTCTTTTGTTTGTTTTATGAAATTATTTATTTGGTTAATAATTTGATTCGTACTTTTTAGATTATATTTTGTATGAATAAGGCTATTACTTTTGGCATTTTTAATTACTTCTATTTCTTTTGAAGTATTTTTTAGTTCCTCGTGTAGTAGCACAATATAGAAAAGTAATATACCAATCATAATTATTAAGCAAACTACTATTAATTCCATAAAAATTTTCCCTTTCTTCTTTTTTCTAGCTATTTTATTTCTGCTTTCTTAAAGGCATAATAGCCAATTACATTAAATACTATTATATATATAATTCCTATCATTGTACAAGTTATTACATACTGATTAGTAGGATTATTTACTAAATTACTAAGTGCAAACTGAAATTCATAATCCAAAAACCAATCTGCTTTTATTTTAAATATATTAATAATTGCCATCCCTATTAATTGTACTACCATAACAAATGGTATTGATATCGTGTTAAATAGTGATGTTTTTCTAAATATACATGCAATGCATACAAGTAAACTAATCATACCATATAGAAGCGGTAATTGTAAAATACTTAGTTTGGTAAATTCTAAAATTGGTGTTACAAATTCATTTCCATTTATTATTAAGTTGAAAAAGTAATTAATATAATTATTAAACAATATTAGTATTGTACCTAAAACTAAAATAAGTATTAATTTTGAAAAGTAATATTTCTTTCTAGTAATTGCAGAAGATAAGGTATTTTTTATAGACTTATTAGAAAAATCTGTTACTAATACAATTACTACTACTACAATAAAAAAGTAATACATATTAGCATTATTACCAATAATATCTTTATCTAAAGGAAATGCTCCTTTACTTTTCATTAGGTCTCTAAATCCTGTTAGACTTTTTACATTTGATAATTGCTCTATAAATTCTGTATCATTTATATCAAGATTTGTACTCCCCATTGATATTCCAATATTTCCTGGACTCATTGTAATACTACTTACTAGTGCTAAAAAGATAAGTATTGCAATAACTATATAAATTGCTTTTTGTTTAAAAATTCTATATAAATCTGATTTTATAATGTTTAACATTTATTTAGCCTCCTTTATAATTGATTTAAAATAGTCTTCTAAAGAAATTCCTGTTTCATTTAAATTTTTAATATTTATATCATTTTGTACTAATACTTTATTTACTCTTTCTATTTGTTCTAAATAATCATAAAGTCTAATTTCTTCATTGTTTATTACTTTATAGTTAGTTGTTTTTAATTCTTTTTCTAAAATAACTGTCACTTTTTTCACATCATCTGTTTTGATAGCAATACATTTTGAACATTCATTATCTAGTTCTTCTTTTGTCATTTCTTTTAGCACTTTTCCATTTTCTATAATACAAAAACGAGTTGCTAATACATAAAGTTCTGACAAAATGTGACTAGATATTAAAATAGTAATATCTCTTTCTTCATTCAATCTTTTAAAAGTATCTCTTAACTCGCTTATTCCTATTGGGTCAAGTCCATTAATTGGTTCATCTAATATAATGAAGTCTGGATTATCTAATATAGCAAAAGCAATCCCTAACCTTTGTTTCATACCTAAAGAAAAATTTTTAAATTTTTTCTTTTTAGTATCTGCTAAATCTACTAATTTTAGTGACTCTATAATTTGCTCCTTATTCATAATTCCTTTTTGAATAGTATAATATTTTAAATTTTCATAAGCAGTTAAGTTTGGAAAAAAAGCTGGATTTTCAATTAAGCAACCTATTCTTCTTTTAGTCTCTTTTAAATCATTATCTTTATGATTAAATAAACTAAATTCTCCACTTGTTTTGTTAGTAAGTGTTGTAATAACTTTCATTAAAGTGGTTTTCCCTGCTCCATTTCTACCGATAAGCCCATAAATGTCGCCTTTTCTTACTTCAATGTTAACATTATCAAGAGCTATAAAATCATTATACTTTTTTGTTAAATTGTTAGTTTTTAATATGGTTTCTTTCATTTTTTACTTGATGCTAACTGTTATTTAGCATCTTCTCCTTTCCTTATTTAGGTTTTTAATTGGATTTACCTATAATCGCAAATCAAAGCTTGTGGTTTTTTAATGATTTTAGTATAACAAAAAAGTGTTAAATAATTCTTAACACCTTTCTTAAATATGTCTTAAATTTTTAATCTATACCCTATACTCCAAACAGTTTCTATATATTCTTCTTGTGAGTTGCATTCTTTAAGCTTATTTTTTATTTTACTAATATGCACATTTAAAGTATTATCATCTGCTGAATTTTCATCATTCCATACACAATCAAAAATTCTACTTTTGGTTAATGTTTGATTTTGGTTTTCTAGAAACAACTCTAATAGCTCAAATTCTTTTTTGGTGAGGTTTACTTTTTTATGGTTACACATGACTGTATAATTACTTTTAGAAAGTTCTATATCTTTAAATTTTAGAATATCACTCTCTATATGACTTTTCATACTTAGCCATACTTTTATTCTAGCTAGTAATTCTTCATTATTAAATGGTTTGGTAATATAGTCATTTGCTCCTAAAGAAAATAAGTTTAACTTTTTTTCTATATCTGAAATAGCACTCATTACAATAACAGGTACTAAATGTATTTGCTTTAGCTCTTTTATAATTTCTTCTCCATTTTTTCCCGGCAACATTAAATCTAATAATATTAAATCTATATTTTTATTATGCACTAATAATGCCTCTGTTCCAGAATAAGCACTTTTTACTTGATACTGGTTGGTTGTTAATAATTTTGTTATCATTTCATTAATGTTTTTGTCATCTTCTATCACTAATATAGTATAGTTCACTTTTTTAAATCTCTCCTTTTCTTGCTTCTTGCCTAATCTCTTCTTTTGTCTGAAACCTAGCATTATATGGATAAATTATTTTTTCCTTTACCTTTATATATATTTCTATTGGAACAATAAACTGACCTTGTTTTTGCTGCCATACTTTTACTACTTTATTCTCTTTATTCCATTTTTCAGCATATTCTAAAAATTCTATTAAATATTCTGTAACTGTTTCTAGCTCTGTAGTTTCATTGACTATTATATAATTTTGATAATTTAAAAGTCCTTTTTCATTTACAGTTTGTGCTACTTCAAACTTTTCTTTTATTGGACTATTCCAACTATTAAAAATATATTTTTGGTAGTTTGCTTTAAAGTCTTCTAGTAATTTTTTATTTTCTCTTATTGCAGTAAATTGAATATTCTTACAAGTTTTTACACCTAAAATATATTTTCCATTTTCATTTTTGTCTATATCTTTTGATATAATTTCTGTTTTAATAGAGTATTGCTCATCAATAGAATCTATATCAGCACTTTTTAAATTAGAAAAATTGACATCTATCATAGAAACTACTAGAATAATTATTGATAAAATAACTAATACAAAAATTACTTTCATTGTCTTTCCTATTGGTTTTAAAACTTTTTGCATGTTATCTATATTTCTGTTTTTTTCTTGTAAGTCTTGATAACTAATATCTATTCCATATTTTTCTATCTTTTCTGCTTTTTTATTTTCTGCCCATTGATTTAACTCTTGCCATTCTTCTTTATTTTCCATATTTTTCTCCTATATTTTATTAGATTATATATAAGAGTTTAAATAAAATCAAGTTTATAGCTAACAAAAGAAAAAAAGAGAAACCTATATTTATAGAATTTCTCTTTTCCTTTTGTTGATTTGATTACTAACTAGTTATTTCGCACTATTAATATGAATACCAAGATTTATCATAGCAAATGCACAGGTTATGATTATACAAATTGTAGTTCCTACCATCATCAACATCAAGAATGTTTTTACTCTTCTTTCTTTAACTGATGGTGCTCTATTAGTATATGTACAACCTTTTTGTGTTATCTCTATAATTGACCGAGCTGTTTGAACATTTACTTCAATAATTTTCCCTTCGTTTAGTACCATATGAACACTATACTGCTTTGCTTCTCTAGCCAACTTAACTCCACTAAAAATTTCATTTGCTACTTTTTTCATATCCTCGATTGTTGTTTCATCATCTTCGTCTAAAAAAATACCTTTTTTAGGACTTTCGCATACCTTTTTTTGAAGTTTTTTATCTTTTGAAAGAAAAAAACTTATTACTGCCCAGATAATGCAAAATCCAATCAATGCCATAGTTGAGTAATTCATAATGTCCTCCCTTGTGCTTATTGCACGATGCATTTTTTTATTAAAACTACCTTTCTTATTATATCATAGGTTACATAATCTCACAAGAGCTTTCAACTTTAAAACTTATATATTCTTATCTTTCTTCTTTTATAATACTATTACTTTCTAAATAAATAGTTACAAAATAAACTCTATAAATATCTTCATAATACCCCACTTAAGATGGTATTGTTTGACTTTTTGCTTAATTTATAGTATAATAGTTAATAAGCGTTATGCTTTTTGCATGTTCCTTTTAGCCCTACTCTAAAATTATATTACAACATTAAGAAAGGAAATTTTAAAAATGAAAGTTTCAGAGGTAACTAAAAAACTGGAGACTTATTCCTCCAAAGTGACTAAGCGCATTCAGCAAGAATCTAAAATCAAGGACACCGATGTAGAACCACACGAGCTTAGAATCGATAACCTTCGGCTCTACGCAGAAGAGATGGAATATTTGATTAAATCCATTGGGTACATCGAAAACACTCCCATCCACATTGTTCCTAAGTCCATCCTGAAAAAGAAATCGGCACAGGCTGATTTCGCATCTGTTGAAGAAGACGGTTACTACTTCCAGCTCATTCGTTTGAGCACCTATCCCTTTGGGGAAGCTTATCTTCTTTATGTGGCTCCGCTCTCTGAACTGTAAAATCATTTTCCCCCGCAGGCAATGCCTGTGGGGGTACCCTTTTGTAATTCTTTTTGTATAATACCATCATTTACCATTTAATTATTTTTTCCCAAGGCAAGCTTTCTTTCCCTAGATGTCCATAGTTTGTAGTTTGTTTATAAATTGGTTTTTTTAACCCTAAATAATCTATCATTCCTTTTGGTGATAAATCAAATTTTTCATTAATTAGTTCCACTAATTTTTCTTCTGACATTTTAGAAGTTCCAAAAGTATCTACACAAATAGAAAGTGGCTTTTCTACTCCTATTGCATAAGCTACTTGTATTTCACACTTGTCTGCATAGCCATTTGCTACAAGATTTTTTGCAATATGACGAAGCATATAAGCTGCTGACCTATCTACTTTACTTGCATCTTTACCTGAAAAAGCACCACCACCATGTTTGCTATAGCCACCATAAGTATCTACTATTATTTTTCTACCTGTTAAGCCAGTATCTCCTAGTGGACCTCCTATTACAAATCTACCAGTTGGATTAACATAGATTTTTGTGTTTTCATCTATATATTCTTTTGGTACAACTGTATAAATTACTTTTTCAGTAATATCTTTTTTCATTTGTTCTAAGCTAACTTCTTCTAAATGTTGGTTAGAAATTAAAATGGTTTCTATTCTTTTTGGTTTATTTTCTTCATATTCTACTGTAACTTGTGTTTTGCCATCTGGACATAAATATGGAATTACTTTATTTTTGCGTACTTCAGTTAATTTTTTAGCTAATTTATGTGCCATATCTATAGCAAATGGCATATAGTTTGGAGTTTCATTACAGCTATATCCAAACATAATTCCTTGGTCACCTGCTCCACCAATATCTACTCCCATTGCAATATCCGGACTTTGTGTTGTTAAGTTTACATCTATTTGACAAGTTCTATAATCTATATCTGTTTGTTCATTAGTATACCCAATTTCTTTAATAGTTTGTCTTGCTATTTCTTCTATATTAATTTTAGCTTTTGTAGTAATTTGCCCTGCTATTGTTATTTTATTTTTAGAGGCGAAAGTTTCTACTGCTACTCTTGAATTTTCATCTTGTTCTAAACAACTATCTAAAATGCTATCTGAAATATAATCACATAATTTATCTGGATGCCCTTCTGTTACACTTTCTGAGGTAAAAAAATAGTTTTTCATTTTTTATCACGTTTCCCTTCTTCATCTATTTTTGTTTCTGCCTTTATTTTACTAAATCTTTCTTTTTATTTCAAGGCATTTTTGCATTTTCTTCACTAATTTCATTGCTTTATCTATATATCTAGTATTTGTTTAATTAATAAAAACTGTTATAAATTTTACTTATTTTTAATATGATAAAATGGGTGAATTATTTTGTGGATTTCATGTTTTAAATTATCAAAAATATTGATTGTGGCTATTGTTACTATTCTTGTTATAACAAGTCTTTCTTCCTGTTATTTTTTATTTTTACATAAGCCTAATTCAGCTAATATGGAAGACTTTAACTCTATAGAGGAAAATTGGGTAGAAAATTTAATAGATGAAGAAAATAGTAATTTTGAAATCAATAATCAAGAGCAAACTGAAAAAAGCTCTTATATCAAATGGTTTGAATTTAAGCCTACTTATGAGGTACTGCAAAAAACAGCTACCTTAGATATTGATTCTCATACAAAAAATGAAGAGGTTCAATATAATTGGATTGAACTGATTTCTTATCTTGCTTGTAAATATGGCAATGATTTTAAAAAATTTAAGCAAACTGATTTAGATAAGTTGGTTACTAGATTGAAAAATGGTGAAGCTATGGAAGAAATTACTAAAGATATGAAATTATACAGCTATTATTATGAAGGGTATGAAGCGGTTTTATCACAGTTCATTGGAAATTATGAAATTCAAAAACCAATTTCTAATAAAAGTGCTTCAGTATATGGTATGAAAGCTTTTCACCCACTTGCTCAAAATTATAGTTATTCTCATTATGATGATTTTGGCAATTCTAGATCTTATGGCTATAAACGTTTGCATTTTGGTAATGATTTAATGGGAAGTATTGGAACACCTGTTATTGCTGTAGAATCTGGTATTGTAGAAGCAGTTCGGTTGGAATCAATATGGTGGTTGGAGAATTGGCATTCGTAGTTTTGATAAAAAGCGTTATTACTATTATGCTCATTTAAGAAAAGGGCATCCTTATGCTGAAGGAATTTGTGAAGGAAAAATAGTAAGTGCTGGGGATGTTATTGGTTATTTAGGAATGACTGGATATAGTAATAAAGAAGATGTAAATAATATTAATGTTCCTCACCTGCATTTTGGTATACAATTAATTTTTGATGAAGTGCAAAAAGAAGGGCCTAATCAAATTTGGGTAGATGTTTATCACTTAATTGATTTTCTAAAGAAAAATAGAAGTAGTGTAATAAGAGGTAATGAAGAAACTAAAGATTATATTAGGAAATATAACATTATTGACCCTACTATTCCAAAATAAGAAACCTAACCTTGTTGTACTCAAGCAAAAGAGTGTTTCTTTTACGAAACACTCCTTTGCTACAACTTTTAGGAACTCTCTTTTATGACATACTTTTATGAAGATTGCAATTTTTTAATCATATAGTTCTTTATAAATTTGATAATCATTTAAAATTTTTCTTACATACATATTTGTTTCTTGATATGGTATATTTTCTAAATTAGAACCATCTTCTTTGATAACTCCATTTTGTATCCATTCTCCAACTCTTCCCATTCCCGCATTATATGCCGCTAAAGCTAGACCTATATTTTGATGATATTGTTTTAAAAGAATAGAAAAATAGTAAGTACCTATTTGAATATTAATTTGCGGATTGTATAAATCTTGTTCTTCTATTGTTTCTATTTCAATTTGTTCTGCTATTTCTAAAGCTGTATTTTCCATTAGTTGCATTAACCCTTTTGCCTCGCTTTTTGACTTAGCCTCTGGCTCAAAATTACTTTCTGCTTTTATAATAGCAAAAATAAGTAATGGGTCTACCTCATATTCTTTTGCATAATGTTCCACAAAATTGGTATATTTTCTAGGATACATCTTTTTCATAACAACTGTTTTTAAATCAAATACTTGAAAACAGATAAAATAAATTGCTAAAATAGCAAGTAATACAATTAATATACTTTTAAGTAATTTAAGCAAGTCTTCTTCTCTCCCTTACAGTAATTTTTCTTTTGTTTCTATTTTACCTCATACCAATTATTTGCCTCAGATACTTCTACTTCTAATGGCACATTTAGCTCCATCGCTTGTTCCATGCTGTCTTTTAAAATTTGTTTTGCCTTTTCTTTTTCTTCTATTTTACATTCTATTAATAATTCATCATGAATTTGCAAAATTACTTTTGCATCTAAATTTGCTTGGTTTAAGTTTTCTAAAACTTGAATCATAGCTATTTTCATAATGTCTGCTGCTGTTCCTTGTATTGGTGTATTCATAGCAGCTCTAGCTCCAAATTGTCTTACCATATAATTGTTAGAAGAAAGTTCTGGAATATATCTTCTACGATGAAATAGAGTTTCTACATAGCCAGCTTCTTTGGCTTGTTCTACAATATCTTCCATAAACTTTTTAACACCTTTGTATTTTTCTAGATATTGCTTTATATAATTTTCTGCTTTTTTACGACTAATTTTTAATTGTTCTGCTAATCCAAAACCACTAATGCCATATACTATTCCAAAGTTTACAGCTTTTGCTGCACTTCTTTGCTCTTTTGTAACTTCTTCTAATGGTACTTCAAATACTTTTGAAGCAACCTGTTTATGAATGTCTTCTTTATTTTTAAAAGCTGCTATCATATTTTCATCTTTTGAAATATGTGCTAAAATTCTTAGTTCTATTTGAGAATAATCTGCATCTATAAAAATATAGCCTTCTCTTGCTTTAAAAGCTTTCCTAATTTGCTTTCCTTGTTCTTGCCTTGTTGGAATATTTTGCAGGTTTGGCTCTGTAGAGCTAATACGCCCTGTAGCAGTAATGGTTTGATGAAAATATGAATGAATTTTATTATCTTTTTTATTAATATAAGGTAGTAACCCTTCTATATAAGTAGAATTTAGTTTTACAATACTTCTATATTCTAAAATTTTTTCTATAACAGGATGTTCTGGTCTTAATTTTTCTAAAATATCTACATCTGTAGAATAACCTGTTTTTGTTTTTTTATAAACAGGAAGTTTTAATTTTTCAAATAAAATAACTCCTAATTGTTGTGTTGAATTAATATTAAATTCTTCTCCACATAAGTTATAAATTGCTTGTTTTAACCCTTCTATTTCTTCTTTTAATTTCTCTCCATAAGCAATTAATTCTTGTTTGTCTACATAAATTCCTTCATATTGCATACTCGCCAAAACTTTTGCTAATGGCATTTCAATATTTTGAAATAATTCTATTGAGGCATTTTCTTTTAGCTTTGATAACATTACTTCTTGTAAACCATAAATAACATATACTAAAATAGCATTTTGATATTTAGTTTCATCTACACTTTCTTCTGTTTGAAATAATGTCATTTGTGTTTGTTTTTTATTATTTGCTCCCACTGCCTCTAAGTAAGTTTCTATTTCTAAATTTAAATATTGGCTTGCTAAACTATCTAATGGGTAACGCCCATTTGATGGATTTAAATTATAAGCTGCAATTTCTGCATCAAAGTACATACCATTTAATGCAATGTTTTCTTGCTTTAATAAGCAATAATCTTCACTTACATGATAACCATATTTTTGAATTTGTGCATTTTCAAAAATAGATTGCAAGGTTTGTAGTTTTTGCTTTTTATTTTCTTCTAATTTTATTTCATATACTTTATGCTTATGATAAATATAGATTGCTTGTAATTCTTTTGGAATAATCTTATCACTATCTTGTGACTTGTTTTCAGTTTTAGCCAAATAGTAAAATAGCTGTTTTGCTTGCTCAATTTCTTGTACTAATTTTTGTAGACTATTTTCTTGTATTGTTTCTATTTCAAATAATTCTTTCATATCTTGCATGAAATTAGAATCATCTTGTTGTGCTTGTAGTCCAAATCTTTCTATGAAACGGTTAAAATTAAGTTCTTTAAATTTTGCAAAAACAACCTCATTATCCCATTGTTTTCTTTCTAATTGCTCTATTGTTTCTTCAATTGGCACTTCTAAATTAATAGTACCTAATGTTCTTGAAAGCTCTGCTAATTCTTTGTTAACTATTAATTTTTCTTTTGTTTTTGGTTTTAAATCATCTTCATTATTTTGTATTTTTTCATACAATTTTTCAATTGTTTGATATTTTTTTATTAATTCTAAGGCTGTTTTTTCACCTATTCCTGGCACTCCTGGTATGTTATCCGAGGTATCTCCCATAATCCCTTTTACTTCTATTAATTGTTTAGGAGTAACTCCATATTTTTCTTTTACAGCTTCTTCATCAAAAATATCTACTTCTGTTTTTCCTAATTTTGTATGTGGAATACGTACTTTTATATTTTTAGAGGTTAGTTGAAAAGTATCTCTATCTCCTGATACAATGGTAACATCTAGTTTTTCTTTTTCTGCTCTTTTAGCAATAGTACCTAAAACGTCATCTGCCTCATAACCTTCTTTTTCAATAATAGTAATATTCATAGCTTGTAATATTTCTTTTACTATTGGCATTTGTTCTGCAAGTTCATTTGGCATTCCCTTACGATTTGCTTTATAGCCTTCATACATTTTATGTCTTGCTGTTGGAGCTTTTAAGTCAAATGCTACCATTAGGTATTCTGGCTCAATATCTTCTAGTACTTTAAACAATATTGCCAAAAAGCCATATACCGCATTGGTATATTTTCCATCTTTTGTGGTTAACATTTTTGAACCCATTATTCCATAAAAGGCTCTATTTAAAATACTATTCCCATCTATCAATACAATTTTTTTCATTCATTTTTTATGTTAAGAAAACTTAACATATCCTCCTTTTTTATTTCCTCTATACTTAAATCTAAATTGTAAAATTTTGTTTTATATGCTTATACAGTTGTTAAGAAAAACTTGACAACTGAATTTTCTCTTAACTTATTTGAAATTTCTTCTTGTCTTTTAAAATGCGGTCACAATACCTATCCTCTTCTGAAAATATGCAACCACAATATTTTTGTATATATAGCCCTAGTTCTCTTGCTTTGGCTTGTCCTTCTCTAAAGCCTATTCTAAAATCTCTGTATAAAAAGTTTAAGTCATATTTTTTTGCTAATTCTTCTAATTGTTTTTTTAATTCTTCATGGTTTTGATATGGGCTTACTAGTAGAGTAGTTGTAATAGTATCATATCCATTTTCTTTGGCATATTTTGCTGTTTGTTTTAAACGCACTTTATAGCAATAATCTATACATCTTGTATTTAAACTATTAATCACATTTTTGCAAAATGCATCTAAGCCATATTCTTCTTCAAATATCGCCTTAATTTTTATACTTTCACTATATTCTTTTAAACAATCTCTTCTAGCCTTATATTCCATATAAGGATGAATATTAGGATTATACCAATAAAGCGTTGGTTCTATCCCTTCTTTTCTTAAGCTATCAATACAATACACACTACATGGTGCACAACAAGTATGCATTAAAAGTTTCATTACTATTCCTCACTATTACTATTTTTTCTAGGTCTTAGATAATATTTTCATAATCTACTTTTTCATAGATTACTTTACACTACCTTACTATTCTTAATCTTCATAAGCAATCCCCATATGTGCATAAGCTGCAGGCATTGCTATTCTTCCTCTAACTGTTCTTGCAATAAACCCTATTTGAATTAAATATGGTTCATATACATCTTCTACTGTTTCTGCTTCTTCTCCAATCGTTGTTGCAATTGTTTCTATTCCTACTGGTCTTCCTTGATATTTTATAATCATGGTTTCTAGAATTTTTCTATCTACATCATCTAATCCCATTTCATCTATTTCTAGTCTTCCTAATGCTGTTTTAGTAATTTTAATAGTAATATTGCCATCCCCTAATACTGCTGCATAATCTCTTACTCTTTTTAGTAATCTGTTTGCAATTCTTGGTGTTCCTCTTGAACGTCTTGCAATTTCTATAGCTGAATCGTCATCTATTTCTATTTCTAATATTTTTGCTGACCTTTTTACAATGGTTGTTAAATCTTTTGTTTGATATAGTTCTAAATGATGTACTATGCCAAAACGGTCTCTTAAAGGTGTTGCTAATGCTCCTGCTCTAGTAGTTGCTCCAATTAAAGTGAATTTAGGAAGGTCTAGCCTAATAGACCTTGCACTTGGACCTTTTCCAATCATAATATCTAAGGTATAATCTTCTAAAGCAGGATATAGTATTTCTTCTACACTTTTATTTAGTCTATGGATTTCATCGATAAATAACACATCAAATTCTGAAAGATTTGTTAAAAGTGCTGCTAAATCTCCTGGCTTTTCAATTGCTGGTCCTGAAGTAATTTTGATATTAGCATTCATTTCATTAGAAATAATATTAGAAAGAGTAGTTTTTCCAAGACCTGGAGGGCCATATAAAAGAATATGATCAAGAGGCTCACCTCTTTTTTTAGCAGCCTCTATATATATTTTCATATTTTCTTTTACTTTATCTTGCCCTATATATTCATCTAAAGTTTTTGGTCTTAAAGAATTTTCCATTCTTTCTTCTCCAATATCTTCTAGTTCTGGGCTAATTAGTCTTTCTTCATCCATTTTTCTTCTCTCTTTCTTTTATATTGCTTTTTCTATAATCACTTTTAAATGTCTTATACCATCTCTAACAGTTCGTAAATGTGACTTTTTATTCCTTTTATCTTTATAAAAATCAATTGGTATTTCACCTATTATTAAATCTGCTTGGCTTGCTTTAATTAACATTTCTGTCGCATATTCCATACCACTAGCTTCACAATTTAGATTCTTTATTTTTTCTGTTACATATCCTCTCAAACCACAATTAAAATCACCTACTGGTATTTTATATTTTTTTCTTGCTAAATAAGAAATCATTGGTGTTCCAATATAACGATGTAAAAATTTCATAGATCCTTTTTCCATATTCCCCTTAAAACGATTACCAATTACTAAATCAGTTCCATTTCTTAGTTCTTTTAGAAAACCATTTAGTTCTAAAAAATTGTAACTATCATCTGCATCTCCCATAATGGTGTATTTTCCTTTTGCAACTTTATTGCCTTCTATTAAAGCAATACCATAACCTTTTTTTTGCACATTAATTACCCTTGCCCCCATATTTTTAGCAATTATTTCTGTTTTATCAGTACTTTTATTATTAGCTACCAAAATTTCACCTTGTATATTTTCACTTTCTAAAAATTGTTTCGCTTTTTTTATGCATTCTCCAATTGTTGTTTCTTCATTTAATGCTGGAATTAATATTGTTAGTTCCATATTTTTCTCCCATTTTATTTTCATTAATTTTTATAGTTGTTGTAATATTTTAATAGAATCTTTTATTGGTTTATAATTACTTGCTTTGTTTTTATTTATATATATATTTTTAATTGCTACTTCTTTTATATTTATATGATTTCTAATATAGTATAAAAGCATATTAGTTTCATACTCAAAACGTGTTCCTCGTATGACTTTGACTTGTTGTATATATGTAATTGGAATAGCTCTTAACCCAGTTTGTGTATCTCTAATCATTACTTTTGTTTTATATTGTAAAAATTTAGAAAATAATCTATTTCCTATTTTACTTTTTAGCGGAATTCCTTTTTGTGTAAAATCTCTACTTCCCAAAATAACACTAGTTGGATTTTTTCTAAATACTTCATATATTTTATTAATATCTTCTACTAAGTGTTGACCATCTGCATCTACTGTTATAATACCTATGACACTACTAAAGTTTTCTAAACAGTATTCCATTGCTAACTTTATTGCCATACCTTTTCCTTGGTTTGTTTTATGTTCTATTAAACTAACCCAAGGCTTTATTCGTTGTATATACTCTATTTTACTACTTCCATCATTCACAACAATAATCTTTTTATACTCATTTTGTTTTAATTTTTGTATCAATTCATATAATGTTTCATCTGGATTATAAGCTGGAATAATAATTACAATATCATCTTTCATTTATATTACCATTAGTATCCTATTGTTGATTTATAATTTCTAATATTCTAGAACTTTTATTTACCTTTAACAAAATACCTTCCCCTTCTTGATATATATACGCTTCATTTACCATCAATGTTTCTAGTAATGGTATTTCTTCTTTCTTAAATATTTCTTCATATTCTTTCAAAAATTTTTCATCTGTATTTATGATATATACATAATTATAATTTTCTTCTATTAATTTTGTTATAAAATCTTCTGGTGTAATTAGCATTTTGTAAAAAACATCTTTTGAATCAATTCCTATATTCCATTCATATAATAAATTAGTTTTTATTGGAGAAATATAGTATCTTGTTCTTACAAATTCTTGTCCAACGTCCTGTTTTTGGTCTATTAAATAAACTTTTTCATCTTTTTTTACATTTTCTTTGATGTATTTAGCATTTTTCATAATCTTTATATCACTTCTATTAATTGAAGTTCTATTCACAGCTCTTGGATCTAGCATTATCTTATTCATACCATTTTGTATAACTAACATAATAGCAATGGCAATAACAAAATTTTTTAGTTTCTGCTCTTCTAATATTAGATATCCTAAATTTAGCACCATGGCTAACATATAAGTAGATACATAACGTTCTATCCCTAGCAATTCTTCTCCTTGGTCTTTTTGAAATACAAACATAAATACCATTAAAGTAGTTAATAAATATATAATGCAACCTATATTAATAACTATAAAGTTACTCAATTTTTTCATTCTGTTTTTGCTAATTATTAAATAGATTATAAACAAAATATTAACAATTGTCAAAACCCATACAACTGTATAACAACTATATTTTCTAATAATTTTATTTTCCATTAAATTATTAAAAAAATCTTTTGCAATTTGTCTATTTCTACTACTTGCTTGATTATTTTGCAAAATAGCATTTGTAAACTCTTTTATATCAATATTTTGAGTATAGTTTTTATCATGCCTATCATCTATTTGTTTTCCATTTAAAGTATAATATAGTTTCCATATTCCGTAACTTGTTATAATAACTGCTAATAATATAAATACCATATAAAATTTTTTTAGTATGACCCTTTCTTTTTGCCTTATTAATAGGAATACATTATAAATAAATATCTGCATAATTACAATTCCAGCTAATAAAATTCCATTCGTTTTTGTTAATGTTAAAGCAATTAACAGTATTCCTAATATGAAGTAATCTTTTTTGCTTTCTGCTTTATAAGCTAAGAACATAGAAACTGCAAAGAAAATTGCAAGTATGCAATCTACTGAGAGGCAAGCTATATTGTATACAAACAAAATTATTCCTAGGTAAGTAATTATAAAAGTAAGTACTACCTTCAATAATGATTTTAAGGTATATTTCTCATTTTTAAAAATTGGTATAATTGCTGTAATCATTAATGTTATTATTCCAAAATAAGTAACGCCTTCGTTAAAAGAACCATTAAACTTGCAACAAATATATTCCATTATTGCTGTAAAAGGAGGATATACTAAATGTATTCCATCTACCACAGAATCTGCCCATAAACAAGACTCTTCAAACATTACTTTTAGATTTGTTCCCCAAAACATAAATTCATCATAATATGCAAATTTAATATCTTTTACAATATAATATGCAAGACACATTGTAAAACAATATAATATTGTTGGTAAAGTAAGTAATTGCCTTATTTTTACTTGTTTTTGATATAACTTTATTATCGTATAAATGAATGAAATTACACTTATTATAATAATTATGTAAATACCACTAGCTAATAAATTTATTAGCCCCATTAAATAAACCAATATCACTGTTCCAAATGTTGCTAAGAATATGCTTTCTTCTTGTGATATTTTCCACTTTATTTTTATTCCAAAACTTAAAGATAATATTATAGATAACATGATTATTACTATCATTAGATTCCCCTTATCTCACTGGTTGTAACATTACTTTTTCTTTTTCTATAAGAACTTTATACAAAGTTCCATCCTTTACTTGTTCTTCTGCAAATAGAACCTTATATTTTTCTTTAAAGCTATCTTTCGTTTTAAAAATATATACATAATCATAATCTTCTAAAAGTATATTTTCAAGCTCTTTTACTGTTCCATTAAATTTAGCTTGTGTATTAGCAATATTATTTGTCATCATTTGATATTTGTGTAACATCATTATCATTTGATCATGCATTTGAGTATCTGAAATAAAAAAGATTTTATCCTTTTGCGTAATGACTTCTTCATATTGATTAAATTCTCTATAATAATAAACTCTTTTTATATGTGAACTACTTATATATTTCTTCGCATTTATATATTTTTCGTAAATAACGCCTTCTGGTAATAATATTAACCCAACTACTACAAAAATGTAAATAGAACTTAATTTGATTTTTTTATTTTCTTTTAATAAGATAGCTGTATTTAAGATTAACCAACCTAACAACATTGTATGCATATATCTATCATATGAGGCAAGATATGCTGTTTCTTGCTCTGTAAATAGTTTTAGATAGGTTGCTATCAAACCTACTATAAAAATAACAAACGAAATAAGAAATTCTATTATAATATAAATATAAGCTCTTTTTTGCGACTTTCTGCTTATGTTTCTATATACATAAATTGAGTATGCAATTAATAGTAGTATTTTATATACCATACACATTTTTTTGCCTATTACTTCATTATGTTCTAGCATTGCAGAGAAAAAATTTTTAATGACTCCCTCTGTTTGTATTGAACTTTCTTCTTTTTGTTGGAATATCTTTGCTAAATCCCACTCTCGTTTCACATTTTTTAAATTAATTTTAATGTACCAAGAGCTTACTAATACAATAGGAAGTATTGCTAATACCATTACTACTTTTAATTTGTCTTTTTTCATTTTTAAAATTGCAAATACTAATAATAAAATACCTAATGCAATTCCTGTTGTTTTAGTTAATGCAATAGCAGTTATCATCAAGGTTATTATAATTGTTTTGTATAATTTATTTTTGTCGTTTTGATATATATGAAATAATCCCATTGCAAATAAAACACCTAGAAATCCATCTACTAATATATTCACAAAAAAGTCTTCATATAAAATTATTGGTAATACTAAAATAGCAGGTATTATTAACAATAGATTTTTTAAATTCTTTTTAAAGCTTATTTTTGCACAAACTGGAATTATTATTGATAAATATAATATATTCTGCGCCATGATTATCAAATCTTCTGAATACATACCTTTTATACTTAGCATAATATATTGGAAACACGCTGTAAAAGGTGGATATTCGTTAAAAGTAACTATAGAGCCTTTTGCTGTACCATATTCATTATAAAGATACATATTTTTTATAATTAATGCCCAATGATTAAATTCATCGTAATCTTCAAAAATTCTTCCTCGATTAATAACAACAAATACGAAAAAAAGCAAGATGTACACCACTAAACCGTGGTGTTACTATTTTGCTTGTCATTCGTTTTACTTTTTTGTCTATTATTGCTTTTATAATATATATCATATTAAATACTGTAGCAATAATAGACACTAATTCTACTATTTTTGTACCTACCTCAAGATGATTAAACAAACCACTAACATATACTATTAAAGTCATTGTAATTACTGAAATTGGTATTGTGAGTTCTATCTTTTTCTTTAACATTATTGTAATTGCTATTGAATTTGTTATAATCATAAAAAATAGTATTACAAATTCCATTATTTTTATTTCCTTTATTGTTTATTTTTATAGTCCCAAATGATTGTAGTATCTTCACCTACATACCATTTGTCCCATGTATAATTTTCCTCCCATCCCGAAGGCTTGGTAGCTACTTCACAGTATATAATTTTTGCATCTATTGCTGATGTTCCTATTATTGCTACATTTTTTGGAATATATATTTCTAACAAATCAGTATTATAAAATGCAAAGTGTCCAATATTTATTAGACTATTTGGCAAAATTACTTTTCCTAATGACTTACAATGCGCAAAGCATTTATAACCAATCTCTTTTAAAGAGTTTGACCATTTAATATTGTTTAATGAAGCACACTCTTCAAAAGCTCTTTCTCCTATCTTCTCTAGAGTATCAGGTAGTATAACTGTTTCAAGAGCTATTGAATTACAAAAAGTTCCTCCTTCAATACTAGTTATTCCTTCTGAAATTGTAACTTTAGTTATAGTTTCATTTGCATGATATGCATACTGCCTATCACCTAATACTCCAGTACAAATTGATTTATCCCATAAACGTCCACCAGAATGTAAGAAATCTGTATAACCACTTTCTGTGACTAGATTATTCCCTGCTATTTTAGTTACTGGCACTCCTCCTATAGAGTTTGGTACTACTACTTCAGTATCTCTACCTTTATACCCTGTAATAGTTATTGTTCCATTTTCTTCATAAAAAATCCAGTCATCTATATTAGTTGGTTCTACTGGCTTAATAGTACCTCCATTTGAGTTATTGGTATTTTCATTTATCCAATTATTAATATTTTCAAAATCTTTTTGTTCTTGTTCTCCTGCTTGATTTGTTTTATCTGCTGCTCTTTGTGCCATATTAATAATTCCATTTTCTCCTAGTACAAATGTAATGGTAATTCCTGCCAAAATTAAAAGTACCACAATGGTTACAACCAATGCAATTAAAGTTATTCCGCTTGTTGCACCTATCTTCTTTTAGCGTATACTTTTTCCTTTCTTTAAGAATACGTGTGTGTACAGTTTCAAGGCTTTCAGCCTTTTTCTCTTTTTCCATATTTTTATTCCTCCTTCTTTTGTTTAAGTATAATTTTATGTATTTATTCTAACTTTCTTCGTTCTCTTTGTCAATACTCTTACTACTTTTTCATAGCTTCCCTATAAGAACTTCACATTTTAAATGTATAGCAATTCTAATACTATTTACTTACCTTTATTCCTTATCATTTCTAATATCTTTTTCACTAGCATTTTTATATTGTTTACGATTTTCTCTAATTTCTTGTTTGGTAATTTGCTTTACTCTAAAAATATCTTTATAACCAATTGCTACAATTCCAATCACAAGTAAAGCAAAAGAAAGTGCTTTCCATGGCCCACTTTCTAGTAAAATAATAGCAAACATACCTAAAGTTGCAGTTAACCCATATAAAATAAGTACTGCTTGTTTTTGGCTATAACCTCTTTTCATTAGCCTATGATGCAGATGCCCTTTATCTGCTTTAAAAATTGCCTTTATTGATTTTCCTTTAATTATTCTACGTATAATTGCAAAAATAGTGTCAAAAATAGGAAAGGCTAAAATAATAATTGGTGCAATTAAGACAATCGCTGTATAGGTTTTAGCAACACCGTAATATAGAAATAATGGCTAAAGAAAACCCTAAAAAGTTAGAACCTACATCTCCTATAAAAGTTCTTGCTGGGTTAAAGTTAAATGGTAAAAATCCAACAATTGCTCCTGCTAATGCTGTAATTAATAAAATGGCAATTAGTGGAGAACTATTTAATGTAAAAATAATAATTAGTGAAATACAAGAAATTAGTGTAATACCTGAAGATAATCCATCTAATCCATCAATTAAATTAATAGCATTAGTAATACCTATAATCCAACATACTGTAAGAATATAAGAAAACCAATCTTGAAACCAGATTTTATTATCTATAAATGGTAAATTGATATTTTCAATACGAAGCCCACATGCCACTACAATACAAGCAGCAACAACTTGTGCAATTAGTTTAACCCAACTTGGTATTCCTTTAGAATCATCAACAAAACAGGTAATTCCAAGTACTAAAATTCCCAAGAAAAAGCCTATTAATTTAAAGCCATATTGTTCTTCTCCAAAAAGTTCAATTGAATTTTCTAAATTCATAACTACCAATAAGTAAACTGTTGATACTAAAAAACCACAAATAACTGCTAACCCGCCGTAGTCTTGGCATTGGCTTTTGATTAACCCTTCTATCATTTGGCACATCAATTGCTCCTACTTTTTTAGCAAGCCTCATTGTGTAGGGTGTTAATACAAAAGCTGTTATAAATGCAAGTAAAAATGCAATAGCTATATCTCCCCACATAGTAATTCCTCCTTTTACTAGCTAAACACTTTGCATAAATTATTTCTATATTAATTGCATTTTAAAATACAATTTTCTAAAACTAAGAAAAGTTTAATACTTCTACTGGATAATCCTGAAATAGTCCACTTTCTATTACTCCTGTAATAGACTTAATATCTTCTTCTAATGTTTCATAAATTTCTACAAATTTAGTTTCTAAAATTACATTATGATTTTCAGTAAATACTGGACCATCTTTTTTTTGTGCTTTTCGTAAACTACACTCTACCATACCTAAATCAAGTAGTGCCTCTTTTACACTATTTACTGCTTCTGGATATACCTCTATTGGAATAGTAAATTTTTCACCTAGCTTGTCTACAAATTTACTTTCATCTACTAAAATGTAAGTAAGACCACTATTTACCATGTTTAATTTTTCTTTAAATAGTGCTGCTCCTCTTCCTTTGATTAACCAGTTATGGCTTTTATCTACTTCATCTGCACCATCAAAGCCCCAATCTGGCTTACATTCTAAAATACTCGCTGTTGGTATCTTTAAACTTTGACATAATAATTTTATTTCATAAGATGTTGGTATTGCTGTAATATGTATATTTTCTTCTTCTATTTTTTTAGCAATTTCTTGAATTGCTAAATAAGAAGTTGAACCAGAACCAAAACCAATAACATCTCCTTCTTTTACTTTTTCGGCTACTTTTTTAGCAACTTTTATTTTTTCTTCTTGGTTACTAATTTCTTGTGGTTCTATATCTTGCACTGTATTATTTATCCATTCCATCATTTTTTTATATGATATATTATTTTAATATATCATACTCTCCTTTATATACAATATTTAGGTTTTTGAATACAGGTTTTACCTATAAACCTATTAGAAGTTTTATACCTATCTAACTAATTCTATTTTTTGCTGTTTCTAGCTTGTATTATACATTACCATTTTACCAAAGTAAACCAATTTTCGCAAAAAATTCAAAAAAAGAACCCCATCCCTTTACAGGATTGAGCTCTTTTGGGGCAAAGAATACATTTTATTCCCCGCACATGAGCCTTATAAGCTTTATTTAAAAATAACTTTTTCATCTCATTTTGATTAATTGCATTTTCTTTTTGTGCTTTCCTTAGTGTTTCCATAAATGGTAAATAATACGCATTATCATTTTCTACATAATCCTCTTTTGTAATTCCATAATGATTGATTAATATGTTTTCTCTATCTTTAAAACTATTCTCTATTTTATTGGATATTTCTTCATCAAATAGTAACTTTATATAATACATTACTTTGTTATGTTGTTTTAATTTATTCATGGCACTTGCATAATAATATACTGCTCTTATCAATGTAGTTGTTGTGCTTTGTGGTATACAATTAGTGGCTATAAAAAGAATATCTTCTAGTGTTTGTTCTGCTTTTTCATAATCTCCTTTTACTAAATAACACATTGCCAAAAAGTATTTTGCACCTACTCCAATCTCTTCTCCTACAAGTGGTGTAGTATCTTTTAAACTTATAAACATAGATAAAGAATCAAATCCTACTTCGTTTACCTGGATTTCCATTAATTTAACTATTTCTTCTATATTGTCTAAACGTATTGTGTTTAAGTTTTTTAACAAATGCTCTAATTGTTCAAATTCATAAAATCTACTTGCCATTTTGCAATGTTCTATTTCGGTCATACCTGGTATTATAATTCTAAAACTAGGAAATCCTAAACTTGATACATCTCTTACTAATATATCATGTCCTTCTTCTAAAAGGTCTTTTTCTAATTTATGTAATATTTCTTTATTATCTAAAGTAGAAATATCTGCCATTGCTGTAAATTCATATGTTTTTTCTGGAGAGAACACTTGATATGGTATTGTTGCTACTGTAGAATACATGAATTCTCTTATATTTTCTTCTTTATCTATATCTTCATTTTTAAAATCAAATAAGCAACCTTGAGCATATTTTAAAATATCCATCCCCTGAGAAGCCTCTGTAAAACATCTTTCCATTGCAATTCCATAATCTGGATGTGCTCCTAACTTAAAACCAAATCTTCCTGTATTTTTTTGCATAATTACTAATCCTGCTACTGGATATTTTCCTCCCAAAGAACAATCTAATAACTTACAAATATATCCTTTTTTACTTTTTAGTTTTGAATACATTTCTTGTACTTTTGGAAATTTTTCAAGATACCAGTCTGGTATTTCAGGAAGTGCTGTTCTTTGATATATTAACTGTGCTGATACATATCTTTCTAGTATTTCTGAAATTCCTTCTATTATTGCTTCTTCTGGACTATTGCCTGCACACATGCCATTTGTTCCACATAAATGGCATGAAAGCACATGTGGTATATATACTATTTTTTGGTCTTTTACACTATAAAAAGGAAGTGAAATAATATCTTCTTTTTCCCATAATATTTTATTTAGTAATTCCTCTTTGCTACTGACTTCTTCTTGATTTTCTATATAAATCTGTTCTATGAAACTATCATTTTGCTCTACCAATGCTTCTATACTAAGCTTTTTTTCATCTCCTGAATACACAAATGGTAATTCATTTGTTTCTTTTTCAGTTCTAAATACAAGCATTCCATTTTGATATCTTTCCATAAATTCTGCATATCCGACTAGCCATAGCAAATTCTTTGGTCATTCCTTTTCCATTTTGACCAATATTGGTTCCTTTAATACATAATCGTAATGAATAAGTTCCTACACTACTTTTCTTCCCCCAGTTTTCTTCAACCTCTACTTTATTTTGTTTTAAAATTTCCTTAATTCTTTTTACTGTTTTGTCTGGGGTTGTTTCTTTATATCTTCTCTCTTGTAAATCGCTCATTTTATTCCTCCACTTTTTCATTTTCGACAGAATTTTATCATATTATATTCAAGAATTAAAAAAGTTTTATACAAAAGGTAAAGTTTCATTTTTGTTTTTCCTAAAATATTTTTTATATCTATTTTCATCATTTTTATATAATAATAGTTTCTTAAGCTTTAGCTAAAGCTATCTAACAAAAAAGACAACACACTTTTAATTTCTTAAAAGCGTGTCATCTTTTTAATAGGTAATTTTTCCTTCTAATAAATCATCGTGTTTAATCCACTCATTTACTTCTATTACTTGATATTCTTCTTCGTTTTTTCTAACAATTACTTTTTCTATTCCACTATTGATAATCATTTTCCTACACATTTGGCAACATCCTGCATTTTCTTCATATTCCCCTGTTTGTGTACGATATTGTACTAAATACAAAGTTCCTCCCATCATATCTTTTCTTGCCCCACTAATTAAAGCGTTTTGTTCTGCATGTACACTTCTACATGCATCATATCCAGAATGCCTTACATCTGGAAAAAACTTTTTTTTGCAACAATAGCCTAAGTCAATACAATTATCTCTGCCACGTGGTGCTCCACTATAGCCTGTTGAAATAATCTCATCATGATTTACAATAACTGCTCCTGATTTTTTTCTTATACAAGTACTTCTATCTGCTACTGATTTTGCTATATTTAAATAATAATTTATTTTATCTATTCTATTTTCCATTTATCTTTTTATCTACCCTTATTTAAAATTTGATTTTTCTACATAACTACATAATATTTTATATCTTAGCACAAAAGCTAACTTTCTTATTGTATAGGAAAAATCGACTTTTATCTTGGCATAATATAAGATTTTTCCGTATACAACAAGGTTAGGTTTTCTTATGAAAGAAATAAAAAAATTATTTCTTTTCTTAATCAAATCGTTCACTAACTCTAACCGCCCACTTTGTAAAGTGGGCGGCATTTTTTTATTCTTCAACATTTTGAGCAACTACTTCTTTTCCATTATAGTATCCACAATTTGGACATACTCTATGTTGCATTACTTTTTCATGACAATGTGGACAGTCTACTAAGTTTTTATTTTCTAATTTCCATGTTGATCTTTTTAAATGTGTTCTTGCTTTTGACCATCTTCTTTTTGGTTGTGCCATTGTATTCCCTCCCTTAACTGTCTTCTCTTTTATTTATATCATTTTTTATGATTATCTAAATCCGATACTATAAAATTATACTAACTTTTCTTTACTTTGTCAACCCATTTTTCCAAAAAAAGGCTTTATGCCTTTTTACATTATCATTTTAAACAAATTCTAGTAAAAAGGCACATAATATATATAGTGTAATTTTTATAATTCCATATCATCTGGTTGGTCAATTTTTCTTGGTCTACTTTCACTTTCTTTTTGTTGTTTTATTCCTCTATAATTTTCCTTTGTTTTTTGTACTCCTCTTAAATACTTATTTTGCTTATTTGGCTTTAACTCTGGAAATCTTGCATTTAAAACACTATGTATTTCATTTAATATTACCCTATCGCTCACATCTCCTAAAGCCTCTATTTCAACCATACAATCAGTTGCCCTTGTTCCTTGTAATACATAATTTGTGTACTCAGTCTGGTCAAATGATAAACAAACTCTTACTCCATTTTTTTCTAATACAAAATCTTTTCTTTGTGTAACAGAATTCAAAATAGCAGTTGGCAAAATATTATCTAAATCAAATGGAACTTGTTTTTCTTGCATTTTTTCTTTTAATTCTTCAAAAGAAGTTCCTTGCATTTTCGCCTCAATTTCATCTCTAGAAGAATAGACTTCTCCCTCTGTTTTAGGCATTTTGAAAGTTCCTTTGTACTTTGTTTTATCGTTTTGACTGGCTTTACGAACTCTTAGAGAACCGCCTTTTGTAAGTAAATCTGCTGACTTTGTATCATAATACTTATCATCATTTTCTTTTTCACTTTCTTCTACCAAAGTAAATCCGTTTTGTGCTAAGTGTTCTAGCATGTCTTCTACTGTGAAAGTTTTTTGCATTTCATCTGACAATATATATTTTAACTCAAATTCTTCTGGTGCTTTATTTAATTCTTCTAACATATGTTCTATTTCTCCTTTATATGTTTTAAATTCTTGCTTAGACATTCCTAATTCTAATCTAAGCACTTCTGGGTCAAAAAAAGTTCTTCTTCTTTCAAAATTATCTTGTGGTTTTATTAAGTCTGTCACTTCTGATATATCTTTTGTACTTTTTCCACAATTAATTTTTAAAGTTTGTTCTTTTTTATAAAGTTTAATTTTAGAAATATTTGTATAAACTGAAATTGTATTAGATAAATCTTTATCAGGAAATAACTCCTCTTGCAGTTTTTGAACTACATCTTCTCTAACTACATTTTCTCCTAATAATCGATAATGCTTTTTTAAGTTTTCTAAATCACACAAATGTCTTAAAATTGGATCTGTTGTATTTTCTTGAATAAGAGAAAATGCTTTTAAAAATGGGGTATCTGTTAATGTAATAAATTGTTCTAATGGCATTTCCTGTGGATGCATTGCCAACATTCTAAACGCTTCTGGAAGTTCTACTAAAACACTGTCTGGATTTTTTACATATCTTTTTAAAACTTCTGGAAAAACTAATTTCATAATATTAGCTGTGATAGAAAAATAAACATCTCTATATCTTTGAAAACGTTCTATTAGTATTGTTTCTATAGCTGATAATGCATTTTCATTAATAACTACTTCATAATTTTTGTTATTATCAATACTAACCCCTAACCCATTTATTATTTTTTTATAATCAATTCCTGAAATAATACCAGCATGGTAAGAGTCTCTTAATAAATAGTCTAATCTATCAGCATCTAATTGATAAGAAATTAAAGATTTTAATAATTTAGAAAAATTATTGTTTTCATTTTGTTTACTATCTGGGTCATTAATTTCAGCAATATAACTTGCTATTTTCTTTGTTTTTTGTTCACCAAAAGTATTTACTAATAGTCTATGTATTTGTGTATCTCCTAGTAAAATATCTGTTGTTCTTTTTTCATGAGAATATTTAGTAACGCTCTCACAATCATGTGAAAATGGGCCATGACCAATATCATGTAAAAGCATAGAACATAGGGCTAAGTCTTTTTCTTCTTGTGATATTGTAATTCCACGCTTTAAAAGTTCTAATTCTATCTTAGTTATCATTTGGGACATAAGATAAAAAGCTCCAATGCTATGACTTAGTCTCTCATTGTTTGCTAATCCTGGATAATCATAAATAGAAAATCCATTTTGTCCAATATCTTCTAATCTTTGCATTTCTTTTGTAAATATAATCTCTGAAAAAGGTGGTCTTATTACTATTTTCCCATAAATTGGATCTCTTACTACTATAATTCCATCTTCTTTTCTTTCATATTTTACTGCCATTTTTTCTCCTTTTCTTATGCAAAAGAAGGAGAAACTACCTGCTCAATAGCATCTCCTTCTTTTGTATTTTCACTATCTAACTTTTATTTCTAATAGCTTGATGTTAAAAAGTATTTATCTTGGTTGTTTAATAGCTGCTTGTGCTGCTGCTAAACGTGCAATTGGAACTCTAAATGGTGAGCAAGATACATAAGTTAAACCAATATTATGACAGAATTCTACTGTTGGTGGGTTTCCTCCATGCTCTCCACAAATTCCTAAGTGGATATCAGGACGAGTAGCTTTACCCATATCAACTGCCATTTTTACTAATTTTCCAACACCAGTTTGATCTAATTTAGCAAATGGATCTGTTTCGTAAATTTTCTTTTCATAATATGAACCTAAGAATTTTCCTGCATCATCACGGCTAAATCCAAATGTCATTTGTGTTAAGTCATTTGTTCCAAATGAGAAGAATTCAGCTTCTTTAGCAATTTCATCAGCAGTTAATGCTGCTCTAGGAATTTCAATCATTGTTCCTACTTCATATTTCATAGTAATTCCAGCATTGGCAATTTCTTCATCTGCTGCTTTTACAATGATATCTTTTACATATTTTAATTCTTTTACTTCTCCAACTAATGGAACCATAATTTCAGGAACAACATTCATTCCTTCTTTATTTACTGTAATAGCTGCTCTTATAATAGCTCTTGTTTGCATTACAGCTATTTCTGGATAAGTAACATCTAGACGGCAACCTCTGTGTCCCATCATTGGGTTAAATTCATGTAAGCCTTCTACAATATTTTTTAATTCTTCAAATGTAAGTCCCATTTCACTAGCTAATGCTCTAATATCTTCATCACTATGTGGTACAAATTCATGTAGTGGTGGATCAAGTAAACGAATTGTTACTGGGTAACCTTTCATTGCTCTATATAATCCTTCGAAATCACCTTGTTGCATTGGAAGTATTTTTGCTAATGCTTTTTCTCTTTGTTCTGCTGTTTTAGATACTATCATTTCACGGATAGCTGCAATTCTTTCAGGCGCAAAGAACATATGCTCTGTACGGCATAATCCAATTCCTTGTGCACCAAAGTTATATGCAACTTCTGCATCTTTTGGAGTATCTGCATTTGTTCTAACTTCCATTTGTCTATATTCATCAGCCCATCCCATTAATTTTGCAAAATCTCCTGATACAGTAGCTTCTACTGTGTCAATTCTTTCTCCATATACATTTCCTGTAGAACCATCTAATGAAATGTAATCTCCTTCATGATATACATTGCCTTGTGGATCTTTGAAGTTTCCTTCTTCTTCATTTACAATTAATTCTCCACATCCTGCTACACAGCATGTACCCATACCACGTGCAACTACGGCTGCGTGTGATGTCATACCACCACGAACTGTTAATATACCATGGCATACATTCATACCATCAATATCTTCTGGTGATGTTTCAAGTCTTACTAAGATTAAATCTTTTTCACCTTTTTCATATAATTCAACAGCTCTATCTGCTGTAAATACAACTTTACCTGTTGCAGCTCCTGGTGATGCAGCTAACCCTTTTGCTACTGGTTTAGCAGCTTTTAATTTAGCACTGTCAAAGTTTGGATGTAGTAATTGATCTAATTGATTTGGTTCTACTCTTAAAACAGCTTCTTTTTCTGTAATCATTCCTTCATTTACAAGCTCTACTGCTATTCTAAGTGCAGCATTTGCTGTTCTTTTACCATTTCTTGTTTGTAAGAAGAATAATTTTCCTCTTTCAATTGTAAATTCCATATCTTGCATATCTTTGTAGTGATCTTCTAATAGGTTGGCATATTTAACAAAATCTGCATATGCAGCTGGGTTTGTTTGCTCTAATGTAGCAATTGGTTGTGGTGTTCTAATACCTGCAACAACGTCTTCACCTTGTGCATTCATTAAATATTCACCAAATAATGCTTTTTCACCTGTAGCTGGGTTACGAGTAAATGCAACACCAGTTCCGCAATCATCTCCCATGTTTCCAAAAACCATTTCTTGTACGTTAACTGCTGTTCCCCAGCTTCCTGGTATATCATTTAATCTTCTATAAGTAATAGCTCTTGGATTATTCCATGAACGGAATACTGCTTTTACAGCTTCTTTTAATTGTTCTGTTGGATTGCTTGGGAATTCACTTCCATGTTCTTTTAAATAAATTCCTTTAAAGATTGCTACTAATTCTTTTAAATCTGCTGCTGTTAATTCTGTGTCTTGTTTTACACCTCTTTTTTCTTTCATAGCATCTATTTCTTTTTCAAATAGTGGTTTTGGTATTTCCATAACAACATCACTAAACATTTGAATAAATCTTCTGTAGCTATCATAAGCAAATCTTTCATTCTTTTGAGCCATTGATGCTGCTACTTCTTCATTTAAACCTAAATTTAAGATAGTATCCATCATACCTGGCATTGATGCTCTTGCTCCTGAACGTACAGATACTAATAATGGATTTTCTTTATCTCCAAATTTTTTACCTGTAATTTCTTCTAATTTTGTTAAGCTTGCAAATATTTCATCTTCGATTTCTTTTGCAATTTTTTCTCCATCTTCGTAATATCTTGTACATGCCTCTGTTGTAACTGTAAATCCTTGTGGAATTGGTAGACCTAAGTTTGTCATTTCAGCTAAGTTAGCACCTTTTCCTCCTAGTAATTCACGCATGTTTGCGTTTCCTTCTTTAAATAAGTACACATATTTTTGACTCATAAAGAACCTCCTTTAAATTTTATTATACTGCTTGTACTTAAACAATTTACTTGTTTTTTGTTACAAGCTTCCTATAACTTTTCCTATTATACTCATATTTTATAGAAATGTAAAGTACAATTTGAAATTTTTTTAAGCTTTTCACAAATATTAATTTTCTATTTTATACGTCTTTTAAATTTCTCATATTCTAATTCTGCTTGTCTTTCTAATGCTTTTTTATAAGTATCACTCTCAAAATTGATTTTGTGCTTTTCTTCTTGTTCTTTTACCTCTTTATTATCTACTCTTATCGTATCTCTATTTTTTACTTCTTCTATTCCCTTACTTATATTATTTACATTTCTGTTCTTTCTTTTAGCATCTTCTTCTATTTCATAATTTATGTCATCAATATTTTGTATTTCTTCTGTATTTTTCGGTTTTAAATCACTTTCTGCAAAAGCTACTTCCTTATAGATTCCTACTCTTACTAAAAGTTGATATAATTTTGTTCCAAAAGGTATCATAGTCATTTCTTCTTTGCTTAATATTTTTAAACATAAAATAGCAATTACATAAATAATAGCACCTGCTATAATAGCTATAATTGTACTGATTTTAGGACTTATCATAGCACTTAATCCTTGATTAATAAAGTATGTACAGATTCCCATAAAAGTTGCTGCTAATATAGGCAATATTACCATTCTACCTAACTTAAATTTCATTTTAATATGTTTTTGTAAAACACCAAAAGTAATTAAAAATGCAATAAATTGACAAGTTATTGAGCTAATTCCAGCCCCCATAATTTCTATTTTAGGGTTACTTATTAAAATAATATTTAATACAAATTTAATAATTGCTCCTACTGCTAGTGCAATTGCTGCTATATGTGTTTTATTAAGTCCATATAATCCGCCATTAATTGTTTGGTTTAAGGCAATAAATATCATTGGGATGCAAAAGATTGCTAGTACCTCTGCACCATTACTTGCAGAAGGATAAATTAAATTTAAAATTGGTTGTGCTAATGCTATCATTCCTGCTGCACATGGTAGTACAATTAGTAAAGAGGCAAAAATCGAAAAGGTCATTCTTTTTGAGGCTGTTTTATAATCTTTTTTAGCTATTGCTGCTGAAACTGCTGGTACTAAAGCTGTAGAAAATGCTACATTAATAGCAGTTGGCAAATTAACTAAAGTATCTACTTTTGATAAAATACCAGTTTTACTCATTGCAAATGCCTCTAGTTCTTCTTTTATTGGATACATACTTGCAAAAGCTGTTTGAATACATCTACTTACTGTAGCACTATCAATTAATGGATTTACTACTGATATAATAGAACTGATTGTAACTGGAACAGAAATTACTAATATCTTTTTTAGTAATTCCATTGTTGTTAAGTCTTTTTCTGGTGATATTTGCTTTCTATCTATTTTTATTTTTTTCTTTTTATAATAAGCAATTAAATATACAAATGTTAATACAATCGCAAGTGTTGTTGACAAGTTGCCACCTGCTGCCATAATGTATGGTTCTCTTCCTAATAAAGCATATACAAAAGTAATAGAAAGCACACAATTAAAAATTTGCTCTATTATTTGAGAATAGCTAGTTGGTTTCATATCATTTAAACCTGCAAAATAACCTCTAAAAACAGCAGATGCTGAAACAAAAGCAATTGCTGGCGCTAGTACTTGCATAACATATTTGGTATCTGGCACATTAAAAATGGCTGTAGCAATATATTCTGCTCCAAAGAATAATCCTAAAGATAAAATAGCTCCTATTCCTACAAAAAAAGTCATGGCTATTCTAAATACTCTTTGTGCACCTTTTTTATCTTCAATTGCAATTCTTTCTGATACTAATTTTGAAATAACACTTGGTATTCCAATAGAAGATAAAGCAAGCAGTACAGAATAAATTTGATAACCTGCTGAATAATAGCCAAGACCAGTGTCACCAAAGCCCTCAAAGTTTGTAATAACAAATTTATAAACTAGCCCTAAAACTTTAACCATAATTTGTGCAAACATTAGTATAAGTACATTCTTCATAAAAGAAGGTGCTTTTTTTTCTTTGCTTTGTTCTTTTGTTAATTCTTCCAAAATTTTCTCCTTTACTACTAAATAATAATTTTCATTATTTAAACAATATACCATAAGAAAATAGATACTATTCAAATATATTCTTTACCAATCTTATTATTGATAAGTATTATATAGTACTTCTTTATCATTTTAATACAATTGTTATTTTTCAATTTAGATAACTTTTACTCTATTTACTAAAATCAAATTTTGGCATCATTCCAATTTTATCTGGTGTATGTTCTGGTAATTGGTACAAATCATGTCCTGGAAATTCATTTCCTTCTACAAATAAAGGACCATTTGGCGTAAATGCTACATCCCATCCTACATAACCCATTTCTGGAATTTCTCTTGCTGCTTTTTCACATAGTTCCAAAGCTTGCTCCCAGTCTGGTAACTGAAATCCCTTTATTTTTGTACCTGTTTGTGGATGTTTTTCATATATATTTTTTTCTTTATCTAATGCTACTTGTGTAACAATTCCTGTTTTTTCATCTATTGGAGCTACCATTCCACCACTATTAAAATTATCTACACATCTTTTTCCATTTCCTATACGAAAACATGCTGTGATAAAGTGAACTACTAATTCTTGTTTTTCTCTTTCTTCTTTTGGAATAGTTAATAATGATTTTCCATCTTTGGTTGTAATAATTGTAACAATTCTAGCAGTATTAATAGCATCAGGATATACTTTTGCTACTTCTGGATGTTGTATTATAACTTCTTCTAATACAAAGTTATTTTCTTCTTGTGCTAAGTGTTCATATAATTTTTCTTTTGATGGATAATCTTGTGTTTTAATTTTTTCTATGCCCTTTCCACACCCACCATCTATTGGCTTTGCCATAAAAATAGTATGCTTTTCTAAAAAATCCATTACTTTTTCTTTTGAAGTTCCTTTTACTTTTATCCAATCTCTTTTTAAATATTCCTGAAATTTAGCATTGAATTCATCTTTATTCATAAAATAATGAAGTGTAGTTTTGTCACAATATTTTGTTACAAATTCATTATTTCTACCTCTTGTTAAATAAGTATCTCTTTGTACATCTGTCAAGTTATACATTTCATATAAGTCATAATCCATATAACCTGCTCCATAACGTCTAGCACATTTTTGCATATCTATAAAAATACCTAATTTTGATTTTCCTGTTTTTTGGTGGATAGATTTAATTTTTTCTTTCATGGCTTTTTTATCCATTGTTTTTAGTCTTTTTATAATATACCCTATATTTCCCATACTAATTTTTTATGCCACCTTTCTGTTTTCTTTTTTGCTCTATAGCCTTATTTTTTTGCTGTTTTTGATTGTTCATTTTCTCTTTTATACTTTTAAAATTATATACTAATTATTTCCCTAATTGCAAGTTTTTAAAAAAAATTACAATTTTTTTCAAACAAGTTGTTGACATTTACATAATGTGGTGCTATAATAAATTCATGCTCGAAATGAGTAAATCTTATATTTAGGAGGGTTAGGGTAAATGCGTAGGCTTATCGCCCGGCTAACATCTTGCCGGCACGCACGCCACATTCTGTTTTATTACCCTACAGGTTTTATCTAGCAACGTTTTCCCAGCAGCAGTAGTAGTAACAATAGCTAAAGCTGTAACTGTAGATTCAAAAATTTACAGAAAGAAAGGAAGGGACGATGTTTCGGTACACATCAGGTTTTTACTAGCGATAGCTCCGTAAGGAGCCACTTATCTGCCGGTTACTGCCCCAGCACAGATGTCAAGAGCTACGGCGACGCCGTAAGCCATAAGGCTTCATTGGGGGCAAATCTCATCAAAAAGGAGCACAAGGAGCACACGGCATGTTTCGGTTTTTTTCAGGGTTTACCTAGTAAATTTTAGAGCTCTAGCACCATCGTGTTGTATGTAAAAAAGTTACCCTCTTTCAAGAAAAGTAGAGTCTTTTTTTATTAAAGGCTCTACTTTTCTTCTATTTTACTCTTTGAAAATACTTCCTCCAATAAATTCTCTTAACAAAGAATTTTCTGGTACATATTTGTCATCAATATCTTCAAAATATTTTAAAAACTCTGCTAAGCGTTTAGCTTCTGCATATTCTACATATGAGTTATCTATTTTTTCTAGCTGTGGAATAGCATATTTTTTTAATACACACAATTCATAAATAAGAGATGTATTAAACATACTATCTGCCTCATCTTGGAATGGAAAGATGTGTAGTTCTTCTCCCCTATTTACAGAATTCCACATTTGAAGTGTATGAATAGCACTATAACCTCTAAAGTTATTATCTCTTACAATTCTTCTAATTAATCTACTATCTGTTGTAGAAATACGATTATAATAATCAATATTTAAAACAGTTAATGCACTAATATATACCTTGTATTTTTTATCTTTTGCTATTGCTTGTGTTAGCTTATCATTTAAACAGTGAATTCCTTCAATAACTAATATTTCGTCTTCTTCTAGTTTCATGGTTTCCCCATTATACTTTTTCGTGCCTTCTTTAAAATCAAAGGTTGGACATAAAATTTCTCCACCATTTAATAAGGTTGTTAAATGCTCATTAAATAGTTTTAAATCAATTGCTTCTAAACATTCAAAATCATATTTTCCATTTTCATCTAATGGAGTATCTTTTCTTTCTACAAAATAGTTATCTACTGAAATAGTAACTGGTTTTAGCCCATTTAATCTAAGTTGAATTCCTAACCTTTTAGCAAATGTGGTTTTACCTGAAGAGGATGGTCCTGCTATTAATACCACTTTTACCCCTTTTCTACGTACAATATTATCTGCTATATCAGAAATTTTCTTTTCATGTAAAGCTTCTGCAAGCATTACAAATTCTGCTGCATTTCCATTTCTAATATGATTATTTAATTTACACAAAGTATCTACTTCTAATATTCGATGAATATCTTTGTACTCGTCTAAGGTAGATACTAATTTTTCACTTGCTTCGCCATCTTCTAAAGTAAACGAAGCATTTTTTGCTGGATAACGAACTAAAAAACCATCATTGTATAATAAAATATCATAAACTTTAATAAATCCAGTAGAAATTGGCATAACTCCATAAAAATAGTTATAGTAATCTTCACAAAAGTATAATGATACTTCATCTTTTTGTTTATTATCTAATTGAAGTCTTCCTTTTAAACTTTTTTCTTTTTCATAAAATTTTTCTGCCTCTTGTTTACTCATTTCTACTTTTGTAATACTTAAGTTTTTGTCAATAATTTCTTGCATTTGTTTGCTAACGTTTTCTATCATTTCTTTGGTTATTTTAGCATTATCTGCTTCACAATACATAGCATTTGTTAATTGATAGTTAATAGATAGTTGTACTTCTGGATAACACTTTTTAAATGCCATACACATAATATATAACAAGCCTCTAATATAGGTTCTTCTACCATCTCTTGAAAAAACATCTACAAAAGTAATTTTGTCATTTTCTTTTGGAATATAATTTAAAGTTTTTATTTCATTATTGCTATTACAAGCTATTATTTTATCATTTTTGCGAATCTCTTCTTCTAAGAGTTGTGCTACTGTTTTCTTTTCATCTGGCATTTCTATTTCTTGTTCATTAAACAAAATTTTCATAACCTCATCCTTTCATTTTCAAGTATTTATTTCATTTTTTCTTTCATATTAACAAGTGTATTTAATGCATCGATTGGTGTTAATTCATTTAAATCTACCTTGTCTAACTCATGTGCTATCTCTGCTAATTTATAATTATACATATCTAGTTGTCCACTTGCTACTTTTTTATCTTCTTTTTCTTGCAATTTATCACCTAAAGCACTTTTTCTTTCTAAAGATTTTAAAATTTCATTTGCTCTTTTAGTAACTACTTGAGGAACTCCTGCTAATTTTGCAACATGTACACCATAGCTTTCGTCTGTTCCCCCGATTTACTATTTTTCTTAAAAAGATAATATCTTCTCCTTTTTCACGAACAGCAATAGAATAATTTTTAACTCCTTCTAGTTTTTCTTCTAAAGAGGTTAATTCATGATAGTGTGTTGCAAATAAGGTTTTTGCACCACATTTTTCTTTATCACAAATATATTCTGCTACTGCCCATGCAATAGAAAGTCCATCATAAGTTGATGTTCCTCTTCCTATTTCATCTAAGATAACTAAACTATTTGCTGTTGCCTCTTTTAAAATAGTAGCTACTTCCATCATTTCTACCATAAAAGTACTTTGCCCCATACTTAAATCATCTGATGCTCCCACTCTTGTAAAGATTTTATCTACTACTCCTATTTTGGCATAAGATGCTGGAACAAAACTACCTATTTGTGCCATTAAAGTAATTAAAGCAACTTGCCTCATAAAAGTTGATTTACCTGCCATGTTTGGTCCTGTGATAATGGCTAAGCGATTATCATTTCTATCTAAATAAGTATCATTTTCTACAAAACTTCCACTTGGTAATATTTTTTCAATTACTGGATGGCGTCCATCTTTTATATCTATTACACCACTATTATCTACAATTGGCATTGTATAGTTCATGTCATCTGCTACTTGTGCAAGTGAAGTAACAACATCTAGTACAGATACAATACTTGCTGATTTTTGTACTCTTTCAATTTGTGCTTCTATTTTATTTCTTATTTCACAAAAAGCATTATATTCTAAATTAATTACTTTTTCTTCTGCACCTAATAATTCGTTTTCTACTTTTTTAAGTTCTTCTGTTACATATCTTTCACAATTGGCTAATGTTTGTTTGCGAATATAGGTTTCAGGAACTAGGCTTAGGTTAGATTTTGTTACTTCTATAAAATAACCAAATACTTTGTTAAATCCTACTTTTAAACCTTTTATTCCGTGTTTTTTCTCTTTCTTTTGCTTCTATTTCTATTATCCACCCTTTTCCATCAGTAGTTGCTTTTTTTAAGTGGTCTATTTCTTCATTATAGCCAAGCTTAATTAGTCCGCCTTCTTTTACCCCTATTGGTGGATCATCTATAATAGATGTATCTATTATTTCATAAATATCTTCTAATACATCTAATTGTTCATATAACTGTTTTAAAAGCATGGCATTTGCTTTTTCTAATGTTTTTTTTACATCTGGCAATTGCTTTACAGAATTTTTAAGTGATATTAAATCTCTTGCATTTGCACTTCCATAAGATATTTTACCTGCTAGCCTTTCAATATCATAAACCTTTTTTAAAGAGTCTATTACATCTCCTCTTAAGATAAGGTTTTCTTTTAATTCTTTTACTGCTTCTAAACGTTCATTTATTTTAAATACATCAATTAATGGGTCATTTATCCATCTTCTTAAAAGCCTTCCTCCCATTGAAGTAGATGTTTTATCTAATACCCATAAAAGTGTACCTTTTTTGCTTTTGTCTCTTAATTTTTCGGTAATTTCTAAATTTCTTCTAGCACTAATATCTAAGTTCATGTAATGTGTTGTTTCATAAATATGTATTTTGTGAATATAGTCTAAATTATTTTTTTGAGTTTGCCTTAAGTAGTTAAGTAATCCTGTGCTTGCAGCAATACAAAATAGTTTTTCTTCTATGTTTTGTACTTTTTGTTCATTTTCGTCAAGTACTTCATAGGTATTTTCAAATATAGGTGCTTCTAGCTCAAAATTTTCGTCTTCTAGTTTAGAGATATATACTCCAAAGCGTTCTCTAATTTTGCTTATTTCTGAACTTGACTCATATAGCATTAAGTTTACTACAATTTCTGCTGGAGAATATCTTGATATTTCATCCATTAAAGTAGCAAAGTTATTTTGTTCTTTAATTTGTGTTGTTTTAAAGTCTCCTGTAGTTAAGTCACAAACTGCTAATCCATAGTAAATTCCATTTTTGTAAATACTCATAATGTAGTTATTTTTCTTTTCTTCTAGTAAATTGCTTTCCATAACAGTTCCTGGGGTAACTACACGTATAACATCTCTTTTAACAATTCCTTTTGCTTGTTTTGGGTCTTCTACTTGTTCACATATTGCTACTTTGTAGCCTTTTTCAATTAGTCTTGCTATATAGGTTTCTGCTGCATGAAAAGGAATTCCACACATAGGTGCTCTTTCTTCTTGCCCACAATCTTTTCCTGTTAAAGTTAGTTCTAGTTCTCTAGATGTTGTAATTGCATCATCAAAAAACATTTCATAAAAGTCGCCTAAACGATAAAATAGAATGCAATCTTTATACTCTTCTTTTGTTTGTAAATAGTGTTTCATCATAGGTGAATATTCTGCCATTTATATTACTCCCTTCAAATACCACATATGTTCTGAAACTATTTCAATTGGTAGTACTTTTCCTATAAGTTCTTCTTGAGCTTCAATTACTACTACTTTGTTGGAATCTGTTCTTCCTGTTAACATAGTTTCATTGTTTTTACTTTTTCCTTCTATTAAAACTTTTTGTATAGTTCCTACATATTTTTGATTGGTTATTTCTATTTGTTTTTCTACTAATTGTTTTAGTTTGTTAAAACGCTCATGTTTTATTTCTTCTGGAATTTGGTGTTCCATTTTGTCTCCTGGTGTTCCTACTCTTCTAGAATAAATAAACATATATACTTGTTCAAATCCTACTTTTTCTACCACATCTAATGTATCTTCAAAATCCTCTTGTGTTTCACCTGGAAAACCTACAATAATATCTGTTGAAAAGGTTACTTGGGCTATTTGTTTTTTCATTTTTTCTACTAGGTTTAGGTATTGCTCTTTTGTATATTTTCTGTTCATTACTTTTAATACATTGCTACTACCTGACTGTAAAGGTAAATGAATTAATTTACATACTTTCTCACAATCGGCAATTGCCTCTATTACATCATCTGTAAAATCTTTTGGGTGTGGAGAAATAAAACGAATTCTTTCAATTCCTTCTATTTCATTAATTGCTCTAAGCAATGTTGCAAAAGAGTTTACTCCTTTATATTCTTCAAAACAAACTTTATTTTCTCTTTCTACTCTTAAATAGGAATTTACATTTTGCCCTAATAACATGATTTCTTTATAGCCTTGTTTTGCTAAGTTTGTTATCTCTTCTAAAATGTCTTTTGGTAGTCTGCTTCTTTCTCTTCCTCTTACATATGGCACAATACAATAACTGCAAAAGTTATTACAGCCATTCATAATTGTTACTGATGCTTTGATAGTATCTTCTCTTTTAATTGGTAGTCCTTCAATAATTTCGCCATCTATGTCTAAAATATCTTCTATTCTTTTTCTATTTTCTAATATTTTATATAAGTCTGATGGAAAATTATGTAATGTATGTGTTCCAAACACAATGTCAAAAAAAGGATAGCTTTGTTTTAGTTTTTCTACAATATGCTTTTCTTGCATCATGCAACCACCTATTGCTATAATGCTACCCTTTTCTTCCTTGTATTTTTTTACTTCGCCTAGTTTTCCAAATAATCTATCTTCTGCATTCTCACGTACACAACAAGTATTAAATACAATTAAATCAGCCTCAGCTAAATTTTGCGTTTTAGTATAATTCATTTCTTCCATCATACCAGACAGTTTTTCTGAATCGTTTTCATTTAACTGACACCCCATTGTTAAGATGCTATATTTTAAGTTTTTTCCTTCATTGATTTTGGCTATTTTTTTTATATTTTCTAAGCCGGTTTTCTACTTCTATTTTTGCCACAATTATTCCTCCAATTTGTTTGTGTATATCATATAATATCTATTTTAAAAATTCAAGTTTTTAATTTATGAATGCAAATTTTTTTACTATACTAATATTCCCATTTTTGTAATAAAATTATGATATTGAATATAGAAAATATCCTTATCTTTTAAATTAACTGCATTTCTTAGTTCATTTACAATAATATAGCATTGGTTCATGGTTGTTTGATTTTCATAATTTTCATTTACTGTATTTAAAATATTAGCAAATTGTTTTTCTGTTTCTGTTAAGGTATTTGCTGCATCTTGCCATTTTTCATTTGTTACAGATACATAACTTGCTACTACTTGTACTTCTATTTCCAACATTTTTGTTTTTTGTGCCTCTGGCTCATAGGTTTGAACATATTTAGGTAATAATTCATATAATTTTACAAGCTCTTCCATAGCTTTTGCTTTATCTTTACTTTTTATTGCTTGTGTACTTTTATTTAGCCCATCACTAAAAGCTAAAATAGAACTTCCTTCTATATTTAAACTATGCAAATCAAGACTAACTGTATTCCATATTTGATATATTTGTTCTATTTGTAAACCGTATTGTTTCCCAATTTGCTTCATAATTCCCTTGGTTTGCAAAAATTCCATTTTGTATTAAATTTGCTTTATTCTCATTACTTTCTTGTTTAGTTTGATTTCCCTGGGTTCTTCCATTCCCTTCTATTTCATTTGTTTCAGAAGAATTACTATTTTCTTGCCCTGTTTGCCCATTTTCAGAAAGATTGTTTTGCTCATTTCCATTTTGTGGGTTATTTTCTTTCATTTTTCCTAATTGGGTTTTAGGTTGACTTGTTTGAAAAACCTCAGTTCCCACACTAATTCTATTAAAATGACCTAACAAAGAAACTAAATAACTATTTAAATATTTTATTTCATCTGATACTTTTTCTTGTAAACTTGGCTCTTTACTGTTACTTTTGTTATAAAATACAAAAGATATAATAATTAAAATTACTAAAATAATTGTAATTATTGAAACAACAACATTTTTTTTCATTACACATTCCTCCATGTTTTATCTTATTATTGCCAAAAAATTACCTTTTATTCTCAAGTATAAATAATTTTATTTATACGATACTAAAAGTATAAAGAATTTAAGTTAAAAAGGATATATTTAAATGAAACCAGTTGTTAAATTATATAGTAATGAACAAAATGAAATTTTTAATTTTTTAGAACATTTTGACAAAAATTTAATAGATGACCTATCTACAAGTGATTTGTTATGGCAAAAAGAATATGAAAATGCTCTTGAAATTGCAGATATGATTGGTGTTTTAATTGAAAATCAGGAAGATTATAAAATAAATATGTGGATTAGTTTAGACAAAGATTTATTAATTAATGTTACTCCTCAAAATGCAGATGAGGTTATTCGCTATTTATATGAGCGTTACCCTTATTAAATACAGTTACAATAATAAGAAACCTAACCTTGTTGTATAGCAAAAATCTGTGATTTTTCTTTTGAAAATAAAATCTTATTTTCACTTTGTGTTGCGTAACTAAAAAGTTTCATAGGGTTTCCTATACAATAAAAAGTGGGAAAAGAAAAAACTCCCTATTTCCCACTAGTCCTTCTCTAAAATAATTGTAACTGGTCCATCATTTTGAAGTGTTACTTGCATATCTGCTCCAAATATGCCTGTATCTACTTTTTTTATATTTTGTTTTTTACATTGTTCTACAAAATACTCATATAATGTGTTCGCAAGTTCTGGCTTAGCAGCATTTACAAAGCTTGGCCTATTACCATGGCTGGTATCTGCATATAATGTAAATTGAGATATTAATAAAAGTTCTCCATCTATATCTTGAATAGATAAATTCATTTTTTCGTTTTCATCTTCAAATATTCTTAAATGAATTAGTTTTTGTACTAAAAAATCAGCAATTTCTTTGGTATCTGTTGGTGCTACTCCTATTAGCACCATAAAACCTTGTTTTATTTCTCCTACTGTTTTTTCTTCTACTACTACATTTGCTTTTTTAACTCTTTGTACTACTAATTTCATTTTCTACTCCTGTTTATTAATATTAAAGTTTCTATACAAGAGTAATGGAATTTACTCTTATTCATCATCTTCTATGTCACTTAGTAAAATGCTTTCTTCTAATTTTTGCTCTGGCAAAATTATTCCTTCTTGGTCTGCTAAATTTTCCTGATTAACTTTATTTTCCATATGCCCTTTTCTTTCTAATGTAACATCTTGTTCATCGGTTGTTACAAGTGTAGCTGGACCATCATTTTGTGTTGCCTCATTTGAAAGCTCTTGGGTTTTACCACAATTTGGGCAATAATGATATTCTAAATCAATTTCATAATGACATTTTGGGCATTGTTTTAAATCCTTTAAATTTAAAAGTTCCATACGAATATCTTCTACTTCATTTGCCAAAATATCAATCATAGAACAATCTTCTTCAAAGTCTGTTTGAATATCTAAAGTTTCTTTTAACAAATATTTTTCATATACCTGTTTTCCAATATCTTCATATATCTCTTGTATTTGAGATTTATTTTCTGCCATTTGTGATTTTAGCTTAAACTCTTTTGCAATTTTGCCTGTTGCTTCTGCTGCATAACGATAAGTTCTTACAGCTGTTTTACTAAGTTTACTCATTACTTTTTCCATACTTATTTCCTCCTACTCTATTTTAAGTAATTTTTTCATAACCTACTTTTTCATAGATTATTTTACACTACTTCTATTTTTAGATATCACTATTAATAAGTATGGAAAAATTTTTAAAAATTATACTTTTTGTTTTATTTTTTATCAATTGTTTTTTATTCACATTTCTTTTCACGTGTCATTAATTTAATAATTGCCTCTTTTGGTGGCAAATTATGGTATAAAACATCATATACTGTACTTACTATTGGCATTTCTATATTGTATTTTTTAGAAAGCTGATATGCAACTTCTATATTATCAATACTTTCTATTACCATTCCTACTTCTTTTCTGGTTTCTTCTACACTTAAACCTCTTCCAATACATCTACCTGCTTTACGATTTCTACTATGTTCACTCATACATGTAACAATTAAATCTCCTAAACCTGATAATCCATAAAAAGTATTGTGTTCTCCACCCATGGCAACACCAAGTCTAGAAAGCTCTGTAAGTCCTCTTGTTACTAATGCTGCAAATGTATTATCACCTAAATTAAGTTCTGCTACAATTCCTGCACAAAAAGCAATAATATTTTTTAATGCTCCTCCTAATTCTACACCTTGAATATCTGTTGAAGTATATACACGCATATTTTCATTCATAAAAGCATCTTGTACTTTATATTGTACATCATAATCTTTAGAGGCTACTACAATAGCTGTTGGAATACCTAAAGATACTTCTTCTGCATGGCTTGGTCCTGAAAATGCGCCTATTTTTACATTGGTTAATTCTTCTTGTGCTACATCACTTAAAGTAGATAATGAGGCAAGTTCAAATCCTTTTGAACATATAATAACTGGTTGATTTGTAATATATTGTTTATATTGTTTTAATGTTTCTCTAAAGAATTTAGAAGGTGTTACATGTAAAATCATATCAGTACCTTCTACTGCCTCTTGAATATTAGTTGTACAATAAATATTCTCTGGCATAACTGCCATTGGTAAAAACTTACATTTTCTTTGTTTGTTAATCATATCTGCCTCTTCTTCAGAAAATGACCATAATTTCACTTCATGACCTATTTTAGCTGCATGAATAGCTAAAGCACATCCCCAACTTCCACTACCTATAATACAAATTTTTTGCATCATTTTTCATTCCTTTCCCAAGACATAGATTGCTTATTTTTCAATCTTTGCAGTCTTTTTATTTATTTTTTAAAACTAATTTTGTTTTCTGTTCCATTAAATATTCTTTTTACATTTTCTCTATGATTAAATATAACAAAAATTGCAATAATTACACTATAAATAACATAACTAAAATTACTAGCTGGCACAATATAGTTTTGCCCAATAAATATTACAAGCACTGGGAATAATATAGCTGCTGCAATAGAACCTACTGAAACCATTCTTGTTAATACAATTAAAATAATTGCAAATACTAAACAGATTAATCCTATTTGCCAATTTGTCATTAATAGTACTCCTAATGAAGTAGCAACTCCTTTCCCACCTTTAAATTTGAAAAATACTGGAAAGGTATGCCCTAAAATAACAAACACACCCGCAAATTGTACTAATAAGCTATTGTCTAAATCTTTTATGACTTTTCCTGCAAGTACTGCAATTAAAATTGCTATTACACCTTTTAATATATCACAAATTAATGTAATAATTGCTGCTTTTTTTCCTACTGCTCTTAATACATTTGTTGTCCCTGCATTTCCACTCCCTTTTTCTCTTACATCAAATCCTGCCATTTTTTTGCTAATAATTACTGAAAAGCTAATGCTACCTAATAGGTATGCTACTATTGCAACAATAATATAAGTTGCCATTTTTAATCCTCCTTTTCTCTTACAATCATTCTAATTGGTGTACCAGTTAATCCAAATTCTTTCCTTATTTGATTCATTAAATATCTTTCATAGGAAAAATGGAATAACTCTTTATCATTTACAAATACCACAAATGTTGGTGGCTTTGTTGTAGCTTGGGTCATATAAAAAATCTTTAAGCGTTTACCTTTATCTGTAGGTGGTTGCACAATTGTTACTGCTTCACTTAAAACATCATTTAATACTGAGGTAGAAACTCTTAGTGCATTTTGGCTTGCTACCATATTTATCATTTCATACAGCTTATTAACTCTTTGACCTGTTTTGGCTGAAATAAATATAATTGGTGCATATGATAAATAAGCTAATTTGTTATATACCTCTTTTTTGTATTGTTCCATTGTGTTATTATCTTTTTCTACTTCATCCCATTTATTTACTGCAATAATAACACCTTTGCCTGCCTCATGTGCCTCTCCTGCAATTTTGGCATCTTGTGCTGTTACTCCTTCTTTGGCATCTAACATTAATACACATACATCTGCTCTTTCAACTGCAAGTAAGCTTCTAATGACACTATATTTTTCTAGGTTATCTTCTACTTTACTTTTTCTACGAATACCTGCTGTATCAATAAATACATATTTTCCAAATTCATTTTCAAATTCAGAATCTATGGCATCTCTAGTTGTTCCTGCAATATCACTTACAATCACTCTATTTTCACCTAAAATTTTATTAATTAAAGAAGATTTACCTACATTAGGTTTTCCAATCATTGCTACTTTTATAATGTTTTCATTTTCTTGGCTTTGTGTTAAAGGTGGAAATTTTTCATAAATAGCATCTAATACATCTCCAATGCCTTTTGCATTTACACTAGATACTGCATATGGCTCTCCTAAACCTAAGTTATAAAACTCGTATAATTCATCTGGTATTTTGCCAAAAGTATCTGATTTATTACATACTAATATGATTGGCTTTTTGGCTTTTTTTAGCATAAGAGCAATTTCGTGGTCTGTAGCAGTTACTCCTTGTTTAATGTCTGTTATAAATATAATTACATCTGCTAATTCTATTGCCATATTAGCTTGTTGCCTCATTTGAGAAACAATCGTGTCATCACTTTCTGGCTCGATTCCACCTGTATCAATTAGTGTAAATTCTCTCCCTCTCCAGTTGCTATCTGCATATACTCTATCTCTGGTTACCCCAGGAGTGTCTTCTACAATAGATATTCTTTTTCCTACAATATAATTAAAAAATGTAGATTTTCCTACATTTGGTCTTCCTATAATTGCTACTGTTGGTTTTGACATTTTTTCACCTTCTTGCCTCTCTTTCTTTTCTTCGTATTTATTCTACTATAATGTTGCAAAAATAGCAACTTAAACCCATGATTTTTTAAAAATAAGAAATTATTTTTTAGTCACTTCAATATAATTTACCTTAATGGAATTTCTATCTGTTTACCTTTATTCATTAAAAATCCTTTATTTTTCTTGCTTTTCTATAAAAAATAGCGTAAACTATAAATAATTGCAAAATAAGCAAAGGAGGAAAATAAATGGCAAAAGAAAATGTATATGATATTTTAATGGAAAGAGGTTATATTGAACAAACAACTCATGAAGAATTAAGAGATTTTTTAGGAAATGAAAGTGTTCCTTTTTATATTGGTTTTGACCCTACAGCTGATAGCCTTCATATTGGGCATTTTATTTCTTTAATGGTTGCATCTCACATGCAAAAAGCAGGTCATAAACCTATTTTATTAATTGGTGGTGGAACTGCTACTATTGGTGACCCATCTGGCAAAACAGATATGAGAAAAATGATGACACGTGAAGAAATTAATCATAATGTAGAGTGTTTTAAAAAACAAATGTCTAAATTTTTAAATTTTGAAGGAGAAAATGGAGCAATTATTGTAAATAACGCAGATTGGCTTTTAAACTTAAACTTTATTGAATTTATGCGTGATATTGGTTCATTATTTTCTGTTAATAAAATGCTTTCCGCAGAATGTTATAAACAAAGAATGGAACGTGGTCTTACCTTTTTTGAACTTGGCTATATGCTTATGCAATCTTATGACTTTTTAAAATTATATGAAGATTATGGTTGTAAATTAGAATTAGGCGGAAATGATCAATGGTCTAATATTTTAGGTGGTGTTGATTTAATTCGTAGAATTGGTCACTCTGATTCTTTTGGTCTAACTTTTAAATTGTTAACTACTAAAGAAGGTAAAAAAATGGGTAAAACTGAAAAAGGTGCTTTATGGCTAGATCCTACTAAAACCTCTCCTTATGAGTTTTACCAATATTGGAGAAATATTGCTGATGCTGATGTTAAAACTGTTTTATCTTTAATTACTTTCCTTCCTATGGAAGAGGTAAACAGACTTTCTAGCTTGCAAGATGAAAAAATTAATGAAGCTAAAAAGAAAGCTGCTTTTGAAATTACTAAATTAATTCATGGTGAAGAAGAAGCTATAAAAGCCGAAGAATCTTCTAATGCTTTATTTGAAGGCTCTGGTAGTTTAGATAATATGCCTACTACTAAATTAGATACTTTTAATATTTCTATTTTAGATGCTATGATTATGATTGGATTTGCTCCTTCTAAAGGGCAAGCAAGAACTTTAATTGGGCAAGGTGGTATTACTTTAAATGATACTAAAATAACTGATATGAATTATCAATTATCTGAAGCAGATTTTACACAAGGTTATGCTATTTTGAAAAAAGGTAAAAAAGTTTTTCATAAATTAGAGAAATAAAAAACCAGCATTGCTGGTTTTTTATTTCTCACTTTCAGGAATTTGTTCTACCCCATTAATTGGTTCTTGTAATCCTAAATCTTCTTTAATTTTTGTAGTAGAAATTCCTTCTGTTCTATCTAAATAAACTACTTCACAATAATCTTTTAAATAGTCAAATCTATCACTTCCTGCCCAGTCACTTCCCATAACAACTGTATCTACTTCATATTTTTTTACATCTAATATTTTTTGCTCCCAAGTTTCTTCTGGAATAACTAAATCTACATATCTAATAGCTTCTAGCATTTTCTTTCTTGTTTCATAATTATGGTATGCTCTTTTATTTTTTATTTCATTAAATTCATCTGTAGAAAGTGCAACAATTAAATAATCTCCTAAAGCTTTTGCTCTTTTTAGTAATCTAATATGACCATAATGTAATAAGTCAAATGTTCCATATGTTAAAATTCTTTTCATAACTACTTTCTCCTTTTCTTATTTTATTGTATGATGACTTCTACTACTCTTTTAGCAGCATTTCCATCTTCTAAATAATTGTATTTTTGATAAAATTCTTGATATTTCTTATCATATACAAAATCTTTGACATTTTCAACCTTTTTTAGCAATTCTGTTTGTGTTTTTGCAATTTCTCCTGGCAATTCTGAAATATCTATATAAAATCCTCTTAATTCATCTTTGTATAAATCAAAATCATACATATAAAAGATAATTGGTCTTTTTAAATTAGCATAATCAAAAAATACACTAGAATAATCTGTAATTAATAAATCTGATATGATATATAGTTCATTAATATCATCATAATTTGAAACATCATATAAAAAGTCTTTATAATTTTCAAATTGAAAAGAATTGGCTACTAAATAATGTGCCCTAAATAAAATAACATATTCTTTTTCTAAATTTTGTTTTAATAAATCAAAATCTACTACAGTCTGATAGGTATATCCAACCCCTGATTTATGTTGGTCATCTCTAAAAGTTGGTGCATACAAAATTACTTTTTTATCTTCTGGTAAGTTTAATTTACGTTTTACTCTTTTCACATCTTCTTGTGTATAATTAGATAAAAAGTCATTTCTTGGATATCCTTTTTCTACTACTTTATTAGTTTGATTTGTATTTTTTAAATTCCATGCAGATATAAATTTTTCTGTTGCAAAATGAGATGGAGATAATATGTATTTAAATTTTTTAGCATCTATTTTATATCTATCATATATTTCTTTTTGTGAATTCATTGCATTATGCGTATTTTTTAAATCATACCCTAATTTTTTAAGTGGAGTTCCATGCCAACATTGTACATAAACCTGATTTTTTTTAGGATAAATATGGTCTGCTACTCTATAATTAAAAATCCAGTATTTAGCTATTGCTAAATGTTTTTCATATTCTTTTCCACCATACTTAATTACTTTGGTATTTTTGTTTTTAGCTAATTGGTGATGTTCTTCTGGTTTCTTAAAAGCCCAAATAAATTGATAATTTTGATATTTGGGGTCTTTTAACATATATTCATAAATTGCTTTTGGACTACAGGCATAAGATTTCCCTTTGAATGCAAAAAATAGTATAGTATGATTATCTACCTTTTTGCCAAAACCTCTTATCTTAAAACGAATATATTTTAAAAAATATGAAACTTTTCTACCACAGATTCTAAAAACTGTATTTTTTTTTGCTAAATCAATTATTTTTACTTTTAATTTATTAGTAGCCATTTGACTTCTCCCTTCTCCTTACTTCTTTGCTTAATTTGAGCAAGTAGGATTGTTTTCTATATGTTGCAATAAGTAGTCTGCAATTCTTTTCGTATTTTGTGTATCTATTGTTTCTATATATTTTTTTTGAAAAGTTTCTAATTCTTTTAAATTGTATGTATTATTTTCTATTTTCTGTGCTATTTCTTCTATTGTATGATATGTAGCATCTGGCATTTCTTCTTTTAAGTTAATGTTTAATCCCCTATTTTGCTTATATTCTTCTATGTCATATAAATAGAAAAATATCTTTTTATTAAGAACTGCAGCTTCAAATGCAACTGCTGAATAGTCTGTTATAACATAGTCTGCTACTTTTAATAATTCCATTGTCGTATACTTATCATCAATTAAATAACTTGCTTCTACTTTTGTATTATCTAGAGGATGTAATCTAACAATAAGCTGGTAACTACTATTTTTCTCAAATGCTTTTACCATTTTTTCTATTGGAATGATTTTTCCTTTTCTAAAAGTTGGTACATACAAAATAATCTTTTTTTGCGTTATTTCTGGATATTGCTTTTTTAGTTCGTCTACCTTTTGGTTAATTTGATTATCTTTTCCTAATAAATAGTCGATTCGTGGCATTCCTAATGTTAATATTTTATTTTCTGCTATATTAAATGCTTGTGCATAAAACTTTTTAGTAGCATTACTTGTACAAATGACATTTGTATAATTTTTATGCATTTGCATAATTTTAGCTGTACTACTACGACTTCCTTCTTTTTTATCTGTTATTTGCATACCAAATTTTTTAATTGCCCCCATAGCATGCCATATTTGAACTATAACTAAACCTTTTTTATGATGTAATACACATATTGGAATAAAATATCCATCTACAATACAAATTTTAGAAGTTGCAATATGGTACATACATTTGATAAGAAAAAAACAATACCCTATTCTTGCTAATAATTTTTTTGGAATTTTCTTACATAAAGTTTTTACTTTTATATTGGAGTTTTGTTTTTCTAATTCTTTTTTTAATAGTTCAAAGTCTAAACTACTACAATTTGCTTGTCTACTAAGCATTATTACTTTGTTTTTTTGCATAGGAAATAATTTTATACAAAAATATATAAAATTCATAACTATTTTTAAAATATACAAAATACATTTTTGCATTTATTTTTTCCTACTCTTTGTATCCTATATTTAGGTTTTTAAAAGGTTAGCACCTATAAACCTTTATAGATAATTTTGTTGATTACTGATATTATTTTCTACTTAATCTAGTATTACTGTATTGTATTATTATAAATTTCTATTGCCTCATCAATATCACCATCAAACACTAATTTCCCCATTTTTAAAACCATTCCTCTTTTGCAAAAGTCTTTGGCTGTTTTAGTAGCATGAGTAACATATAAAAGTGTAATATTGTCTTTTGAAATTAACTCATTTATTTTTTTAGTACATTTTCTTCTAAATTCCTCATCTCCTACACTTAATGCCTCATCTACTATTAAAATTTCTGGTCTTATATTTACGTTAATTGAAAACCCTAATCTTGATTTCATACCACTTGAATAGGTTCTTACTGGTTGATCTATATATTCTTCTAATTGAGCAAAATCAATAATGGTATTTTCTAATTCTGCTATTTCTGTTGTGTCTAGCCCTAATATTTGACCTTTTAAATAAATATTTTCTCTTCCTGTAAATTCAGGGTCAAATCCTGAAGTTAGTTCTAAAAGAGCACTTACTCTACCATTTACATGAATCTGCCCCTCTGTTGGAAATGCTACTTCTGTAATCATTTTTAATATTGTAGATTTTCCTGCACCATTTTTTCCAAATATAGCAATAGAGTCTCCCCTTTTTACTTCAAAAGAAACATGGTCAACTGCCCTCTTCTCTTTATATGGTGTATTTTTAAGGAAGATACCTTTAAATCTTTGCTTATCATTTTTATATAGTTTATATATTTTGCTAACGTCCTTGAATTCTATTACTGTTTCGCTCATTTTATCTCCTCTCATTACAACACATCTGGTATATCTTTTCTTAATTTTTTGTAAATTCTAATTGCGAAAAATAACATAATAGCTAAAAATATAACAAAGTAGAGTAATCTTTTTGGTTGTTCCCAAAACCATACTTTATTAATAAAGCAATTTCTAAAACCATTTACTAAATACGTAACTGGATTTAAGTTTAAAAATATTTTTAAAGCATGTCCTTTTGCTGTATCTGGATTCCAAATAATACCTGATAACCAAAATACTGCTGTTAAAAATGCTTTTACTAAATTGCCGTAATCTTTACTAATAACGGCAAGCGGTGCTGATAGTAAACTCCAGATATTACAAAATAGAAAAGCAAGTAATAGATAAAATGGCAATTGTAAAATGTAAATGTCTGGTGTAAAACCAAATAACCTAAAGATGATAATCATAATATAAATTAACATTAAATTTACCATAAATTTAGAAATATTAACAAAGGTTGGAATTGTAGATACTGGGAATTTCATTTTAGTAACTAGATAACTATATCGTCTAATACAATCTGTTCCTCCTGTTATCATTTCACTAATATAAAACCATGGTATTACTCCAGCAATTAGCCATAGAAAGTATGGGTAGCCATTTACATCACTACTCATTCTTAAACCTACTGCAAAAGCAAACCAATATACAAATATGGTTACTGCTGGCTTTATAATAGCCCATGTCCACCCTAATGCTGCTCCTCTATATGTTTTAGCTAAATCTGCTTTTGCAAGCTTTCCTATTTGATTTTTATACATCATATGTTCTTTTATGATTTGTACTAAAGTTTTCATTTTTTTGTTTCCTTTTTCTATCTTTAAAATATTTATACATTCTATTTAGCATCTTTTTTTAACAAGTTATAAAATTCTTCTATTGCTTTTTGGTTATATTGTTCATAATCTACTTCCATAACAGGCACTTGGTTATTTAGCAACTTCTTCATTCCTTGATATAAGCCTTCTTGATTGTTCTCTACTAATGTTCCGCCATTTTCTTTCATGAAACTTCTTGGTCCTACTACATTAGTAGATATAACTGGCTTTCCTAAAATATTGGCTTCTGCTATTACTAATCCAAATCCTTCATAGAAAGAAGATAGTACAAAGTAATCACTCTTATTTAAAATAGTATATGGATTACTAATAGATTTAATAATAATAATATTTTTTCCACAAGGTACTTGTTTTACTAGTTCTAATACCTTTTCATATTCTTTACCTAAACCACCTATTATAATTAAATATATATTCTTATTTTCTTGATATAATTGATTAAATGCTTGTATTAGTCTTGTATGACCTTTTTCAGGTGAAAATCTACCTATAGTAATAAATATTTTATCACTACCATCTAATATTTGTTTTAGTTCTTCTAGACTAATATTACATTCTGTTGTTTCATCAAATATAATTTCTGATGTTTCAGCTTTTTTAACTACATTTTCATAATTGATGATATTATTAGATACATAAATATTATCTTTCTTTTTACTAATTTGGCTAGTGGCTTCCATTAAATCTTTATTTACAATTGCCACTTTGTCATAGGCTTGATAAGCATATTTTAAAGTTTTTCTATGCTGTATTTTTCTAGTCTTTATTTCCATTAGCATGTCACTGTGTACATAGATAATATTATTACAATCAAACACACTATAAAATAAGATTTTTTTATATTCATATCCGCAAAATTGAATAACACTATCAAAGTGAATATCTCCATATAGCCTTTTTATTTCATAAGAGTATACTTTTTTTATAGTTCTTTTAAATATGAATAATGGTATAAGATTTTTCTTATATAGTTTAAAAAGTATTTTTTGCATAATTGTCATGTTAGTTTTTCCAACCGTAGAAATGTATTTTACATTTTCTGGGAAAGTAAATAATTGTTCTTTATTATTTTTTATTTTATTACTAGAAAATGTTAAATAATAATTTTTCTCATTTGTATCTATGTTAGATAATAAATTTCTAATAGAAGAGGTAATTCCATTCTTAGCTAAGTTTCCTACATATATCAAGATATTTTCTTTATAATTATTTGAAATTTCATCTATTTTTAGGTCATTTTCTTTTTGTAAAATTATCTTTTCACACAATTTTTTAGTAACTTCTTTATTATCATATTGACAATACTTTTTAACAAATTCTTCGTCTTTATAATCTTTTGGGCTATTTATTGCCTTTACTAATGCTTCTACTGTAGTAACTTTTGTAAAAGGTAATTCCTCAAAACCAAAATATAAACCTCTTGTGCTTAGATATTCTTCTTCATCATAACAAAATAAAATTATTTTTTTTCTAGTAATTGCAAAATCAAAAAATACACTTGAATAATCTGTAATAAGGCAATCTGCAATATTTAAAAATTGATATGTTTCGTAATTTTCTGGAAATTGTTTTACCTTTGTAAACACTTCAAAGTTAATATTTTCTCTTTCTAATGGATGAAAATTAACATATAATATTTGATTTGGTTTTAGTCTTTTTTCTATTTCTAACAAGTGATACATATAATAAGCATTATTCTTAATAGCTTCATTTGCTTTTTTCTCTCTATAAGTTGGCATATAAACTAAAACTTCTTTATCTTCTATTTCTAATTCTTTTTTGATTTGCATTTTTGAGTCTTCATCAAAAAAGGCAGTATTTCTAGGATAACCAGTTAAGATCGTTTTCGCTTTGCAAATATTTTCTAACATATAATCTTCTATCATGTGTTTCATCATATACTCATTAGGATATAGTAAATAGTCTGCTACTAAAAAATTCTTTTGGACATTTCCTATAGAATGATAATCGTTTTTTATTTTCTTTCCTAAATATTTTAATGGGGTTCCATGCCAAGTATTAAATAGTACTTGTCCTTCTTTTTTTATAAAAAATGGTAAAAAGGAAGTATCTGTAATTAAATATTTAGAACTTGCTAGCAATTGATAGTATTTTTTACTTAAATGCTCTATTACATTAACATTATAAAGCTGATGGTATTTCAATATTTGTTTTCCTGCTTCTACTGCATTTGGTTTTAATACTACATTTAATTGATAATTTTCATATATCTTATTGGTAGCTAATTCTTTCAAAATATAAAATACATTTCCATTAATGTTTCTTCCTTGTTGAGGTTCCAATAAAATACTATTTTCTATTATTTTACATTTTTTAACATATTTAAAGTACGATATTCTATGAAAATAACTTGGTTTTTTATTTGTTAGTTTCTTTAAGATTGTACTTAACTTTTTCATGTCCTGCTCCCTTCAATTTTACTGTGACTTTATAGAAAATTCTACTTTCTTTTGTTTACTATAGCTTTTATATTTCCTTTATCTTTAATTGCCTTTTTAATTTTTTTACTTCTTCTTTATTTCTATAATTGGTTTTTACAGGTTTTAGTTTTTTTATGTCTTGGCCATATACCATTCCTATTCCATGATGGTAATCTCTACTTGTTCCACTATAAAATACATAATACATACCATTTTCATAAATAAAAGAGCTTCTGTAAATTCCTCTATTATCCCAATATTCTGTTTGACTTGTTGGTTTTAAAATGGTCTTTGCCTCTTCCCACTTTATGCCATCTTCTGAACTACTATAATATAAATTCATTTCATTACGAGTTTTCCAATTATAAAAAGCTACTGCTATCATTTCATATTTTTCATTGGCATGAATGACATCTAAATGCCATGTTTTTACTTTATCTTCATAATTTAGCTTTATAACTTTATCTTCTCCCCATTGTAGTCCATCTTTTGAAACTGTATATTTTAGAGTATTATTTTTATCTACATACCACATTTTATAAAGCCCATTTTCATATAAAATAGCAGGACTTATATAATCACGTGTTTTTCTAGGAGTTCCTACTACACTAATTTCTTTTTTAGACCAATGTATACCATCGTTTGTACAACATCTATAAATAATTACTTTATCTTCTTTATCATCTACATATCTCCAATAGCATTCTAATCTATCTAAGTCATTATTATATACAATATGTGAATCTGAGTTATATCGCTTTTGGGGCACAGTTTCGTCTGGAGTATCTAATGGATTTTTTAACCCTTTTGGAATTTCCCAATTTACTAAATCATTACTAGCTGCTATATGTGGATTTTCTTTTGTATCATCTCCTTGTGGATATGGTGTATAGGACATCCAATATCTATAGCCATTCCATTTTTCTTTAAAATTTAATACTTTTGGATGATAGGCTTCATTGTCATCATATGCACTAATTAATTGTAACTGATATTTTGCATTATAATCAGCCTTTTCTGGATTTGGTATAAAACAAGCTGCAAATATTAAAATGAGTATAATACCTATGACTATCTTCTTTTTCTTATTATTTGTCTTGTTCATATTTTTTACATCTCTTTTCTATTTGATTTGCTCCATTCATTTTTTCTTTTGTTTTTCTCTACTCCTATTGTTGTCACAATCTTCAAAATTCCTAATCCTGTTTTTCTAGTTTTTTCTTATCTTTATGGTATACCTTAGATGACTCATGCCAACTTGCATATGATTGTTCTTCTCTTCTGTCTTTTATTTGATAATTTTCTTTTAAAATTTTACCTAAATAGTGACTTACTTTTTCTGCTCCATATACATTTAAGTGGTCTCCACCATCTGCTGTATCTGTTTGCCAACTAAACCCTATTTCATTGATTAATAAATTAAAATCTATAAACTCTAATTCATGTTGTTTTGCAAACTCTGCTGTTTTATTGCTTAAGTCTTGTGACCACGAATCTGCTGATGGGAGTTCTATTAATAAAAGTTTTATATTGTTTTCCTTACATAAATTAATAATTTTATTTAAATATTTATCACATTTTTCTCCAATTTGCTTTTGGGATGTGTCTTTTTGCATATAGTTATTAGCTGTATATGGCTTTACATCTACTGTTAAATCTAAACCTTTATAATCAAATTTTGTTCTTTTAAAAGCTTTTGTAAAGTCTTTTGTTTCTAGTTCTGACCATCTTGAATGAAACCTATAGATTGGAAAAATGTAACTAAAAATTTCTGATTTTTTGTTTTTAAAAACTGGATCAGTAATAGCATCTATTTTGTTTTTACTAAGTTTCATATTGTCAAATACTTTTCTATAATTACTTTCACTACTTTGTGTTTCATTAAAGGCTGAGTCCATATTTAGTACAATTAGTTCTGGTTTTTGATATTTTAAGCTTTCTACTAGCATATAATAAGCTGTCCACATTCTTTGACCTGATGATACATAATTATAACTTGCAATTCCATATTCGTCCCAAAGTGTAATAGGAGATATTCCCCTATATACATCACTATTTCCCATAAATATAACATCTAAAGAGTTTTTTGGCTCTTTATAAAAACCTTGCATAATATAACTCATTCTGTTATCTGCTGGGGTAACCCATTTAGGAATTACGATATTGCTTATTGCTAAAAACAGTAATATTCCAATTAGTAAAAAGCAAATTACTTTTATGAGATTTATTAAATTGCTCCTTTTCATACTTCAATTTACATTCCTTCCTTAAGCATTTTAATTCTTGTGTATGTTGTATTTATCTAAATTATATTGTGTTAAAATACCAATTCTTTTTTCTAAAACTGTCCATAGATAAAGTCACTTGCTGCATATCCTTGCCCATAAATTCCAAATAGGATAATAGCAAAAATAACACCATAGTATAATAGCCATCTAAAAACTAAGTTTTGATTTTGTATTTTTTCACGAATATGATAGCCTTTTTCTTGTAATAAGCCTACTACTAATAGCATAAGTACTCCTACTACTAATATGATAAAGTCTTGAGGAATACAACCAATTTTAAATAAAGTGCCATTAAATAAAGTACCTATGCCTTTAAAGGTAAAGATAGAACAAAACATTTTCCATGCATCTGCTAAACTATGTGACCTAAAAATAAGCATACCAATAAATACAAAACCCGTTGTTCTTAATATTTGCCATAATTTATAACTAAATGCTTTTGTGTTAATTTTGAGCTTTTCTATTATTTTATTTCCTAGTGGCTCTAATAACATTCCTATTAGCATAATTATATAATAATATAATCCATAACAAATATATTTCCAACTTGCCCCATGCCATATTCCATTACCAAACCATACAAAAAATAGTGCAAAAGCTGCTGGAATTAGTTTTGAAATATAGCTATTTTTAAATATTTTTTTGGCAAATTCTGTTAGTTTTAAAGTGAACTTTGAAAATGATATTGGATAAAATATGTAATCTTTTAGCCATGTACCAAGTGTAATATGCCATCTTCTCCAAAATTCTTGTACTGTTTTTGAAAAAAATGGTCTTTCGAAGTTCACTGCCATATCGATTCCCATAATTTGTGCTGTTCCTCTTACAATATCCATACAGCCTGAAAATTCTGCATAAATTTGAAGCGTATATAATGCTATGGCAAGTATAATTGTAATACCTGAATATTGTGCATAAGAACCAAATACTTCATTTACAAATAAAGCTGCTCTATCTGCAATTACTAATTTTTTAAAATATCCCCAAAGCATTAGTTGTATGCCAAATTTAGCACTTTTATAGCTAAATTTGTGTGGTTCATATAATTGTGTAGCTAGGCTTTCATATCTTCCAATTGGACCTTCTACTATTTGTGGAAAAAATGATACAAATAATGCTACTCTTCCTAAATTTTTGTCTGGTTCTATTTTAGCACGATATACATCTACTACATAGCTTATTGCTTGTAAAGTATAGTACGAAATACCTAATGGAAGAATCAAATCTCTAAAAGGTATTTCTATTTGGAAATGTAACATTTCAAATAAAGTATTTAGGTTTCCTGCTATAAAGTTAAAGTATTTTACAAATGCTAATATTCCAAAATTAATAAGAACAGTTAATGCAATAACCCATTTTTTCTTCGTTTTGGCTTTTTGCTTTATTTCTTTTTTCTTTGTTTTATCTTCTATCGTTTTACAAGTTTGTTTTGCCTTTTTGTCTATTTTACCCATCCATAAAGCTGCTAGATAAATAGATAGTGTAGTTATCAATAAAAATACAATTAGTTTACTACTTGACAAAAAGTAAAATGTATAACTACTAAGAAGTAATACTAGCCATTTCACTTTTTTAGGCACAATAAAGTATAAAATACATACAATTGCTACAAATAGTATAAAATATAATGAATTGATTGCCATTGCTTTTCTAGAATGCTTTTTTCTAATTTATTTACTAATTTTCTTTATGAGTTATTCTTAATAGTTACCCACAAAAAATCTAGCACTTTTCTTGTATATAAGAAAAGCATTCTTCCTCCTTTTATTCTTCTTCTAGTTTTCCTATTAGCTTGTACATTGCATTTGCTGAATTAAAGTTTTCTGGTATAATATCTCCTGCACCAATTTGTATATCAAACTCATCATTAATTGCAGCTACAATAGAAACTATGTCAAATGAGTCTAATTCTTCATTATCAATTAAATGACTGTTTGTTTCAAAATCGATTTGTGGTTTAATATTTTTTAATAATTTTAATAATTCATCCATGATTTATTTCTCCTTTTTCTATTATTATTCCTATTTTAGGCTTATTTTAAACCTACTCTTTTTAGTTTATGGTATCATTTCTTTTAATTGTTTTCTATCTATTTTTCCATTTGCATTATATGGCATTTTTTCTAAACAAATAATTTCGTTTGGACACATATAGTTTGGTAATCTTTTTTTAGCTTGTTCTAATAATTCTTTTTTATCTAGTTCATTTCCTTGATAAAATAGAACAATTTTAGAATTAACATTATCATAAACACATGCACATAATACAATACCCTCTATAGCATTTACTGCTGTTTCTATTTCACCTAATTCTATTCGATATCCCATATGTTTGATTTGAAAATCTTTTCTAGAAAAATATATTAACTCTCCTCTTTCATTTTCTTGTACAATATCACCAGTTTTATAAATGATTTCTGGATAACTTTTATTTAACGGATTTTGAACAAACACTTTAAGAGTTTGTTCAAGGTTATTATAATAACCTTGCGCTAAAAAAGACCCTCTTACACATAGTTCTCCCTTTTCTCCTTTTTGTGCTTGTGTTCCATCTTCTTTGATAATTAGTACATTACAGTTGTCACAATGTTTTCCAATTGGTAAGCTTTCATTATCTTTAAATTTTCTATCTACCACATAATAGGTACAAATATCTGTAGTTTCTGTTGGCCCAAATAGATTAGCAAATACTGCATTTGGTAAATGTTCTATCCACATATTTAATTGCTTGATTGGCATTACTTCTCCTGCAAATAGTACTTTTGTTAAATATGGTAATTCTACTTCATCTAATGCTTTTAAGTTTGCTACAATACTTAAGGCAGATGGTACCCAATAAATAGTGTTGATTTTCTTTTCATTTAAAAATTGTAATAGTTTTACTGGAAAAGAAAAGTTCATTTTTGGAATGATATAAAAGGTTGCTCCTGTTAAAATAGTACCAAAAATATCTGAAACTGACATACTAAAATAAAATGGTGTTTGACTTCCAAAAATAGTATTACTATTTATTTCAAATGTTTTAGTAAACCAATTACTATAAGCAATAACAGAACGATGAGAAATAACAGTTCCTTTTGGAACTCCTGTAGAACCTGATGTAAATAAAATATACATGGGGTCTGTATCTATCATGTTATCTCTTATTTGCATTAGTTTTGTTTCTTGTATTGGCTTTTGTATTAAGTCTTCATATATAAATAAATTTTCAGCTCCTAATAATTTTGCTTTTTCTAAATTCTTTTTATCAGTAACTATTGCTATTGGTTTTAGAGTATTTAAAATAGTTTGTATTCTTTCTTGTGGTGATGCTGTATCTAGTATAGTATAAAAATTCCCACTATAAAGTACACCCATCATAGACTCTAAACAAGCTACTGTTTTATCTATATAAATAGCAATTGGCTCTTTTGTTTTTTCTAATATAGTAAGTTCACTTCCTATTTGTTTTGCTTCTTTTGTAAACTCTTCATAAGTAGCCTCTTTTTTGGCATCTGCAAATGCTATCTTATCTTGATATTTTTCAGTAGTTTGCTCTAATATTTGTAATATGCTTTTGTTCATTAGTAGCCTCCTATTTGATAAATTAAAACCGTGTATATCATATCACATAAAAATTCAGTTTTCAACATTTCTTGCAACATACCTAAAAATCTTAAGATTTTTAAAAAAAATAAAACGTATATAATTATATACGTTACTTTTTAGTAAATAGCATTCATTAATTTAAATATTTCTTTTCTCATAATGATTTCTTGCAATATTGCTCTATTTTCTTGAAATTGCACCTGAAATAATTTATTTAGTTCTTGTTTAGTTTGTTCATCAAATGCTACAAATGTACTATATCCATTTAAAATATCTATACAATTAATAAATATCATATCTACATTTTTTTCTTTTTTCACATTGGTTAAAATGGTTTGTATTTTGGGTTCATATTGATTTAAAAATGTTGCTACCTCTGCAATTTCTAATTGCCCTATAATAATCTTTTTATCTTGATAGTCAAATGGAATTTCTACTTCCATCTCTTTTTTCAAATCACCTTGTATTTGAGATTTTAATGTAAAAATTTCTTTTATTTTTTCTTTATCTATTTCTTTACATTGTGCACTTAGCCAGTTTGCCATTTCTATATCTTTTTTAGTTGTTACTTTTGCTTTTAAATTAACACTATTAGAAATAATGCCATAATACAATAATATAGCAGCATTCCTGGAAATAGGAATTTCATTTTCTTTAAATTTTTCTGCAATTAAAGTAGCTACTGCTCCCAAAGTTTCTATTTGTATTTTTGCATTGATCAGTTTTTCTAAATCTTCACTTTTGGGATGATGGTCTATTATTTCTACAACATTTTCTGTTTTGGTAAATGGCACATATGCTAGACTATTAGTGTCTACAATTACTAATTTTTGATTTTCCTCTAATTCTTGTTCTCCCTCTAGTACGATTTGAAACATGTCACATACAATTTTCACTTCTTTTTGTGGCACACCTGCAATATAGTAATTACCTTCTTTTCCAGTTTTATTTAAATATTCTGCATAAGCATACATACTAGCTGTTCCATCTAAATCTGGATTAATATAAGATGTTACTATTTGTTTCATAATTTTCTCCTTTTTATTTATCTTTTATTGGTAACAAATTATTTTTTTCTATAAAATCAGCAATATTCTCAAATACTTTTTCTGTATAAATCGGTCTATCATTTTCTACAAATAAATCCGCTATTGTTTTTGCTCCCTTTTTCATTAATTCTATTATTCTTTCATCTTCTAATAATTGGGTATTATTACTATTTTGAATATCTATACAATTTTCTTCACAATAAATTTTACTTTGAATATTAGCTTCTAACTTATCACACATTTTAGCAAAAAGAGACTCTTTTGTTTGCATTTCTTCGAATTCTTCAATTAATTCAATATATTGTACATTTTTTGTTAATGTTTGGAGTACTTCTTGTACTGCTTGCTTACCTGCTAATCTTCTTTCTTGTTGTGTCACTTTATCAAATGGTGTTAAATCTCCTATTTTTATTTCTTCTAATTCATGTAGTACAAGCATCATTATTACCTTTTGTAAATCAATTTTTAAGTCGAACTCAGAATCAATAGCTATTGCTAAAATACATACTCCATAAATATGTTCTGCTACGCTTTCTACTCTTTCTCTTTCTATATGCCATACTTGCCATCCACTTCTAATCTTATTTTTTAATGTAGTAGCTAACAAATAAAATTTTAATAGATTTTCTATTTTTTGATTTTCCATTTTTTATATCCTTTTATAAATTCTTCTATGTTTCTTGCAAACCTACTATATCTGCTTTGTACTAGTCATATAATTGATATAGCCATTATCAATATTTCTCCAAGTATCTATTTTACTATTTAATGTAACTTTATCTAAAGTATTATTAGAAAGTTCTTCATAATGATTTACAATTTCGTTTTTATAAGTTTCAGGACATCTACCTATAATTCTAGCAATATCTGAGTATTTATCTCCCAAACCTGCAAAACCAAAATCAATAATTGCTGAAATATGGTTATTTTCATCTATTAAAATATTACTAGAGTTTAAATCTCCATGAACTAGACATGTTTGTTTATTATCCATGAAATCATAATATTTCCAAAAATTTTTATCTTTCTCTGCTAAAAATGTAGTAACTAATTCATCTAAAAAGTCTGATAATTTAGTCCATTCTTCATTTTCATTAAATTCTAGTTGATGTAATTGATACATAAAATCAGATATTTCATCTGCTACACTTTTTATTTCTTCTGGTGATAGAGTATCCATTTTTTCTGCAAGTGAAACTCCCTCTATTTTTTTATGCATGCTAAAAGGTCTACCTTGGTCATATAATAGCTCTAATTTTACTGTATTAAATGTTGTTTTTTGATAAATATATTGTGAAAACTTTGCATCTTTTACAATTGTTTTTATCCAAAAATCATTTCTTGGAAAACGAAAGAAATAATTTCCTTCATTAGTTTGTGCTTCAAATACTATATTAGTCCAACCAGTAGAAATAGAAGTAATGTTTAATACTCTTTTTCCTGGCAATGCCTCTTTTATAATTTTTTCAAAGTTCTCATCTGTTGTAAAATATGTTTTCTCCAAATTTTGTTCCTCCCTATCCTATAGTAGCCTCTATTGCTCCATTATGGCTTTTATTAAGTTAATTACTTTTTCATCTGTTTCTTTATTATAATCATTTTGCATCATATAGTCAAATTTTGTTTTTAAACCTTCATCTGTCATAATTTTATGGTAATGCTCTTCTAATTCTATTCTTCTAGCATATTCTGCCTCTGGCTTTAAATTTCTTTCTTTTAATTTGCTAATGGGATCTTGTATATTTCTTGGCAAGAGATATAAGGTTTTTAAATTAGGACAAATTCTTTTGAAATCAGTTAATGTTGCATAATGCAATTCACATACCATATTGTTGTTTGAAAATAGTTCTTCTTTTGTATAGGCATATGTATTTCCAGCCAACTTAAATTCATAAGCTATTTTTCCTTCTTCTCTTAATTTTTGTAGTTGTGCTTCTGTTAAAAATACTTTATCTTCATTATTTTTTTCGCCTTTTCTAATTTCTCTAGTAGTAATAATTCTAACTTTTTCAAAATTTAGTTCTTTTACTAGTAAGTCTTTATAATAAGATTTACCTATTCCTGTAACTCCTGCTATTCCAAGTAACATATTTCTTCTCCTCTATCTTATTAACTTTTGGTGTATTTCACTTTTCTTTTTATAAACCTTTTACACTATTTTTTTCATAGTTATATCATGCTTTAGTCATATTGTAAATCTTTTTTCTTTTGATTCATATATAATTCATAATACTTCCCTTTTATATTTATATACTTACATATTTTTGATTCTTATGATTTGGTTTTTCTGGTATAGTCATCTGCAACAATCTTTTTTCCAATAAAGGTTTTAAGTATAGCATTGTAAAGTTTCTTGCATGTTTATATTCCATATATTCCATTATTTCTTTTTTGCTATGTGGTTCTTTGCAAAATTCCAATATCTTTATTTCTTGGTCATTTAACTTAGTCGGTTCTTGGTCGCTTCTTGGTCGGTCTTTCACTTCATTTTCAAATCCATCATGCATAAATAAAATAATCTCTTGTTTCATTTATTTCAAATTCTGGCTCTTTTGAACCATTATTCTTTAATGCTCTTTTTATTTTAGGAACACCTGTATTTCTACCTTCTGTAAGTTTTAATTCTTTTAAAAATTCTCCAATTCTACGATTTCTATATTTTCTTGCTATCATATTTTTATCTTCAATTGATTTTTCGCTTATTGAACGGTCTGGTCCTGGATAGCTTACAATATGAATTCTATCTTCCATTATCCTTACTTCTACTGGCTCTCTTATATCATATCCTCTGTGATATACTGCATTTACTAATGCTTCTTCTATTGCTTGATATGGATAATTGAAAAATCTTACCGCTTCTGCTTGTCCATCTATCTTTAAAATTTTTTCCGCAATAACAGCATTTTTAATATATGTTAAAGCACTTTTTATCATACTATCTATTGGTCCTTTAAATATTTGCTCTGTCATATCATCGCCTTCTAGACCATTTCGTAGACCTACTACTTCTATTTGTGAATATGGAAAGAAGTTTTGTGGTTCATCATTAAAGAACATTAGTCCTACATTTAAAGGTTTCATATATTCTGGTGTTCCATCTACAATTCTCATACTTTTGCATAAATCCATAAAATTCATTGTTTCAGATTCTTTTAGTAAATCACTTTTAATCTCATATAAGTAATTTTGAATTAATGGTAATTTCAAATCTCTAATTTCTGCTTCGTGATTCATTCTATCATCAAAAGGTATTGTTCTTGCCATATCATATAATTCCTTTTGTTCTGTTTCTGTAGCTTTTACTGCGCTTGACATTTTTCTTATATAATAGGAATATCCTTTTCAAAAATCTTTATCTAATGTTGTTGGACATTTATATGGTCTTGTTTGTCCACCAAAGCACCATACTACTAATATATTTTTTCCTTTATATTGTGCAACATCTACTATTGGTATATATGATGGTTGAATTAATTTACATTTTGCTAGCAATTCTTTTTGAATTTTATCTATTTCAGATAATTCAAGTCCTGTTATTGGCATTTTAGGTCTACCATTTTCTTCTTCAATACCAATTAAAATATATCCTCCACCCCAGTTATCTATATCATTTGCAAATGCACAAATTGTATGTAATATTGGTTCTGGATTCCAATTTTTCTTTAATTCTAATCTTGCATTTTCTACAATGTTTTCATTTAGTATATTTTCTATGCTTGTAGGTAATTTCATATTTTCTCCTCTTATTTTTAACTGGTAGTGTAAACTAATTTTAGATTTTATTTAGATACACTCCTCTATTTTCAAGGTTTGTATCACTTTTTTTGCAACAAAAAATGATACCCCCTCTTTTTATGGTATAATAGTTATGACCAAATACCAATTATTCCCATAAAGGAGTGGATATCATGTATACTATTATACCTTTATTACTAGCTCATATTCAAGAGCTAAATAAACAAATTTTATTTTTATTTAATTTTATTGTTAAAAATATACCTCTA
>CAMTJT010000002.1 GCA_947073285.1 uncultured Clostridium sp.
AAAAAAAAAGATAAGAGAGAGAAAGAGAAAGAAAAGGAAGAGAGAGAGAGAGAGAGAGAGAGAGAGAGAGAGAGAGAGAGAGAGAGAGCTATATTCTAAACAACTAAAAAAAGAAAAAGGTATTACATTAATTGCGTTGGTAGTGACAATTGTAATAATGCTCATATTAGCAGGAATTACAATTAGTGTAGCACTAAGCGATGGAGGATTAATAGATACCACTAAAAAAGCAGCGAATATGCAAAGAATAGCTGAAATGAAAACAAGAATAGAGCTAATTGTAACCAATTGGCAAGTACAAAAAATGTTAGATGATAATGTTACAGTAGATGACTTAAAGCAAGCATTAGTAGATGGAGGAGTAACAGATAGCAAAGATAAAATAACAGGTTCAGATGGAAGATACGAAGTAGAAACAAAAGATGGGGATATTTTTGAAATAATCATAGATGAAAATGGAAACATAAAAGTAAACTTAAAAGGCGAAGGTTCTGATGAAGATAATAACCCAGGAGGAGAGAAGCCAGAAGTAACCTTAGAAGTAAATGTAACAGAAACAACCAATAATTTAATAAAAATAAATGTAACAACTAATAGATTAGAAGGAAATACCTTAACATATTCCTATAAGCAAGCAGAAGAAACAGAATATACAGTAGTAAAACAAAATAGTAGTGAAACAAGCCATAGCTTTGTAGGGTTAGCAAGTAATACAAACTATAAAATAAAGGTAGAATTAAAAAATGCAGAAGGAACAGTACTAGCACAAAAAGAAATAGATACTAAAACAAATAATCCTCCAATAGGAACTATTAGCCAAAAAGGAGAAATAACTTGGAATAACGGAAAAGCAAGCTTAGAACTACAATCCACAGAACCAACAGATGTAATACAATATCAAATAGGTACAAATACAGGAGAGTGGAAAGACTATACAGGACCAATAGAAAACCTAAATAACGGAGATACAGTCTATGCAAAAGTAAAAGGAAGTAGTACAGAAACTACAATACTAATTGTAGATAGTATAGCACCAACAGTAACAGTACAAAGAGGAACAGTAAATACAAGTAGTATTACAGCAGTAGTAACAGCAAGAGATGACCAATCAGGAATACCAACAAGTCCAAACTATAAATACTATATTAAAAAATCAAGTGAAACGAATTATCCAATAATCCCAAGCTATACAGGCAGTAATATAAGTAATGCCTTTACAGGGTTAAAGCAAGGAACAAGCTATGACATTAAAGTAACCGTAACTGATGTAGCAGGAAATGAAGGAACCGGTTTTTTAAATAATGTAAGTACAGAAAATGTAGGAGGAGCAAGTGATGGCTTAGCAACAGGAAACATTACATTAGGAACTGTAACATGGAGTAATGGTTTAGCAACAGTTACCTTAAATACAACAACAAGTTTTAGTATTCAATATCAAACAAATAATAATACAGAAGGAAACTGGGTAACAGCAGGCACAACAGCAACCATAACAGGACTGCACCATGGGGATATAGTATATGCAAGATTATGGGATGGAACTAATAGTGGAAGCGATGCAAGTGTAAGTGTTATAGATGATAAAACTCCACAAACAGCAACCATAAGTTTAAGCCAAACCACAGCAAAAGTAGGAGATATAATCACAGCAATAGTAACATTAACAGATAATGAAAGCGGAATAGATTTAGCAAATAGTAAATATATTTTTAGTAATAGTAGTACACCACTAGGAACAAGTGATACAAGTACATACACAGGAGGAAACTTTGCAAGTAGTACAAGCTTAAGCTTAAAAGGCACATCAGCAGGAAGTTGGTATTTACACGTACTATCAGTAGATAAAGCAGGAAATAAAATAGAAACAATATCAAGTGGAATAACAATAACACCAGCAGAAGTAACAAAAAATAATCCAGGAAGAATAAATATAGCATTTGTAGATATGAATAATAACCCAATTAGTGCTAAAAATGTACCAACACCAAAATTAGGAACAGGAATGACAGCAATAAAATGGAATGGAACAGATTGGGTAAATGCGACAAATACAGCACCAGGAGGAGACTGGTATAATTATGAAAATAAACAATGGGCAAATGCACGAACAGAAGATGGAAATATGTGGGTATGGATACCACGATATAGCTATATGATAGAATATTTAGCTTCAGACGAAGAAACAGCAACAGGATATTCTAATAGTGATGGAATCACAGATACAAATGGAAGTATAGAAGCAGGAACACAAAAACAAGGAGTAATAGAAGTAAAAGGAAGTTTAGATGGAAAACAAATAGAAAAATATGTATTGCATCCAGCATTTCGAAAATTTGGAACAGATAAGTTAACTATGGAAAATGGAGGCTGGAAAGAAGAAATAAGTGGAATTTGGGTAGCAAAATTTGAGGCAAGTAAAAATGATGCAACAGAAAGTAGTTTAGGAAAAGGAACTATTATAAAAGTTCAACCAGGGGTGAGAAGTTGGACAGGTATAGATGAAAGGGATGCATTTACAAAGTGTAAAAATTATAATACTGCATTAAATAGCCATATGATGAAAAATAGCGAATGGGGTTGTGTAGCATACCTAAGTAAAAGTATCTATGGAATTAATGGAGAGATATGGATAAATCCACATAATAAGTATGTAACAGGGCAAGCAGGAAATAGTGTAAGTGAAGCAGAAACCAGTTTAACAAATGCATATCAAACAACAAATGGAGTAAAAGCAAGCACAACAGGAAATATATATGGAATTTATGATATGAGTGGAGGAGTAGAAGAAATAGTAGCAGCAAACATAGGATCAAGTTTATTCACAGGAAATGCATATTTAAAACAGGAATATATTACAAAAGGCGAAACGGCATCTGCTAAGGCAAATTATGAAGCGAATAAAGGAAGGTATGGGGACGCAATGTATGAAACATCAGCTGGATACTCGAACAGTAATTCATGGTTTGGAGACAAATCTAGTTATCCTAGTGGGTATTTTATGTTTTACCGTCGAGGAGGTCATGCCAAAAATAATTCGAGTGCTGGTGCATTCAATTTTGCAGGTCTTAATGATAGTACTGGCGGTGGTTCCCTTCGGTTTCCGCCCAGTTCTTATTCCAAATATGTAATAGGAAGTAAATTAATTTAAAAATCAAAGTAACAAAAATTAGATAAAGCTAGATTGTAGATCTAATATCCAGACAGAATTTCTAGAAGGTAATAAGAAAGGTGTGTGCTAATGGAAGCAAAGCTTCCGATGCACACTTGTGCAAGTTGCTTTACAACTGCATAGACTAAGGAAACCTAACCTTGTTGTACAGCAAAAATCTGCGATTTTTCCTATACAATAAAATAAAGGGATTGGAGAGAAAAAATTCAATCCCTCAATATAGAAAAACGTGTGAAAAATAAAATTATTCACACGTTTTTCTGTAAACTAGCATGACGAAAAAACAGAAATAGATTTTTCTAAAAATTGAAATGAATTTGTTAGACATCGTACAGAGAATAGGATATAACGGAAAAAAGGTTTTATACAATTGAATATCATTACCAATTTATTTTATACACACATCTCACTATGTATTTTTTCTAATACCTTTTTAATATGATTTATACTAACTTTATATTTATCATCTAAAACATATTTATTCTGCATATTTTCAAATTCTCTTATTAGAGAATCACTAAACTCCAATTTAAAATAACTAAAATCTTTGATTTCTGTTTTTTCATCTATACCACCAATTTGTACTTTTTCTTCTTGCCTTTTATAATCTATCAGTTTATTTAATTTATCCTTATCATTTAATAACTTTTGAATTTGATCGTTGTTAAATAATACTGATATATCATATAAATGCTTTGCTGTATCCATATACATATTTCTTATATAATAAAACTCTGTTGCAAATATTTTATCTATAAACATTCTCTCTAATTTTATTATTTCAATTTTTATTTTTGTAACATCAAATTGCTCTTCTAAAATTTTCTTTTCTTTATTATTTGCTAATTTATATATTAAAGGCTCTATGTAGTATTTTTCAGTTGGTTCGCTTACAGTAAAAGAAGTGGATTCTACTTGTATTTTTTCTGCTCTTTGCAAAGGTATTTCACTATCTTCGTATACTGATGTATATTGGTAAACTCCTGTAACACTGCCTTTATTATCTATACACTCATCTTTTATTAGTTCTAAGCCTTCTATTTCATAACCTAAAGCAGATTCTTTTAATCTCTTCTTGTTTCTTGTATTAGATTCTTCTGGTAAAACTTTTACAGTTAAATCAATATCTTCTGAAAAACGATTCATTGTATCTAAAATTTTATATACTGCTGTACCACCTTTAAAATAGGCTTTTAAATAATTTTGCTTTTTAGATAATTCTTTAAGAACTAAACATACATAATAGTCTTTCTCTATTATGTCCTTATCTATATATTCTCTCTCTTTAATAATTTCTATAAAATTTTCAAATTCGAATTTATTTAAATGTAGTAACATTATATCTCCTATCTTGCTAGTATAAATAATTTATCTAATACTTTTCTATTATTTGTTTCTCTAGCATATTTTATAATTTTTTCAAAGTCTAATTTGCATTCTTCTATAATTCTATATAAAATTTCATCTGCATTTTGGGCTTCAATATAAATATTATCTTTATTATCTAAAATGTCTATAAACTGCAAATATCTATAATTTTCATTTGTTATTTCTATTTTGGGTTTTGTTATATAAGTTCTTAATCTTCCATCATATTGTTTATGATATTTACATTCATTTGTTACTATATCTGTTACATTTGGAACTAATGTTGTTAGCCCTAATTTATTAAATAATTTTGCACCTACTATATAACCTTTTATATTTCCATCTTTATCTTCCAAATATTTTAATTTTCTTAATTTATTTGTATTTAATGGAACTTCGCCGAACATACTAATAATTGGTTTATAATATACTCCTTTATATTCTGCTTTTATAATACCTTCATTTTTTAGTCTATTTAAAATAACATTTATATTTTTTAATACGCTTTCTTGTTTATTATCGTTTTCGCATTGCTGTATAACATATTTTTTTATGTCTTCAATAAATATTGGCTCATCTTTTGGATATTGTTCTATATATTCTAAAACTAATTTACAAATATTCATGAGTTTTACCTCCTTTTGTTATTGATTTGTAATATTTATTATATATTATATACTTTATAATAACATTATATTCATTTTTTTAGAATTTGTCAAATATATATCTATAATAGTTAAATATGTATTTCTTTTGTTCTTCTGTAATATCTGCAATATACACAATATCCTTTAATTTTTCCATATATAATGTTTTATCTCGTCTATCTTCTTTATAATTACTTTTTCCCTCTGTATTTGAAATTTTATAATATGCATATGGATTTCTATATTTAAACATATTATAGAAAATATTATTATGAGTTAAAATTATAATTTAAAGGTAGATTTTGTACCTTTTTATATGAATGTTCAAAAAGAGGGAGTTGAATTATAGTGGATAGAAGTAGAAATTCAGTGGAGTTTGCTAAATACAGATTACAAAGAGCAAAGGAAACATTAGAAAGTGCAATTGCACTGTATGATAGAAAAGACTTAATAGGAGCAAATCTCGTAAGTTCAACATAAATAGACGATATATATAATTATGAAAACAAAAAACATATGCAAAACTTCAAGCGATTTCTATATAATTATAGATTTTGCTTGAGGTTATAATTTACTCAAATATCATTAGTTGTAAGCACTCGATAAAAGAGTGTATAGAATTAGAGTGGTACATAGAGCAGACTTCAATAAATGGATGGAGTTATGATGATTTAGCACTTTAAATCAAAAGTGATTTATATATATGCCATGGTGTAGGTTTGTAATATCTCCTAATCCTGCTTAGCATTTATCAGCATTTTAATTGTTATTTTCAAATAATTCTTTAATATATAATTCTCTATTTTTAAGTTCATTATTTTTACCTTGTAATAAATTTTCAAAAAACATAATTAAATAATCAAATGTAGGATAAATTCCTTTTGGAATATTTCCATAGTTACTTCTAATTAGTGCATTTCTAAAATATAAGCTTTTATCTTTAAACATATCATTATTAACATTAAATCCCATATTCTTAAGATATTTTTCAATAAATACTGCTATTGTTCTTGTATTGCCCTCTCCAAAAGGATGTACTTGCCAAATGCTTGAAGTGAATTTTGCAATATGTTTGATTAATTCATCATTATTTAGCTTTGAATAATCAAATTCTTTTTCTTTTTTAAAATCATAATCAAAATAGCTTTCTATATCTTGATAATTTACATATTTAATGGTATCGCCATTTAGGATATGCTCTTTTTTGGTAATATTATAATTCCTATAGTTACCTGCAAAATCATAAATGTCCTTAAATAGATATTTATGAATATTCTTTAAAGTTATAGGGCTAAAACCAAAACTCTTATCTTCCAATAGTTGAGCTATTCTTAAGGATACTAAATCACATTCTTTTTCTTTTTGAATATTTATATTGTTAGAGTTTTGTGTTTCATAATATGTTTTTAATAAGTTTTCTACTTCGTAATATTTTAATTCTCCATTAATATTTTTTTGAGATAAATCTAATAAATATTTAGAAGGCTCTAAATCATCAACTTTATTTAAACCAATACCAGTGTTCCAATATTCTTGCTTTTTATTAGTATCAGTTGTTTCATTTTCAATTATATAATTTTCTTCATTAAACATATAAAAACCTCCTAAAATTTCTCTTTTTAATACATTTATATTATACCATAAAATGCTTTGAATTACTATACTTTTAGCCACTTTTGCTGACAAAGATTTTAGTCAGTATCTCAGGCTTTCTTAAGTATTTTTTGTTCTATTAAGTGTCAAACTAGGGAAGAAAATGAATAATATAAAAATTTAAAAAATGTTACAAAAATATGGATAATTATTACAGTTTTATAAAAAAGGAATAATCAAAAACCATTTGACATATAATAAAAAAAGTAGTATACTATATTTAGCTTAATTAAGTAACAAAAAACGTTATTCATAAATGTTCGAAGAAACTAAGTGTGTGGTAGCATTTAGTTTTTTCTTTTGGTCAAAAAAAGATAATGTAGCGAAGTGGTAGTGCTACATTATCCAAAATTTGGATAGCTAATCCTCATCTTGTTTTTGGTCATTTGGTTTGTTGGCATTTTTGGCTTGATCAAGAGCTACTTGATTAAAGTCTTTTTCTTTTTGTAGTAATAATTCTACCAAATGCCATACTAGGTCTGCGTTATTCATAATATGTTCCTCCTTCCTCCGAGATTTCCTCTTTGAAAAGGATAGAACAATTATACTCTATATTTCGTGTGTATACAACAATATTTTCTATTTTCTTCTACACTCACTCATAATAAATTTTATTTAGCCCAATTCATAAAAGTAACCATAAAAAAATTATGTGTACTAAAACACCTGAAAAAACTACTAAAAAGAAAAAAGGTAAAATTGTAACAAAAATTTAATATAAGAAACAAAAAAACAACTTCCGTAAAGGAATTTCCAATATTCGACAAAAATGGAAGTAACCAACCATTGAAAAATAAACAAAAAATGCTAAAATTGATATTATAGAGTAATTATGTCTAAAAAAGTAGGAGGTTACTATACAATGAAAATGAAACAAAGAATGATTGGAGCAATTATGACTATGGTTTTAACAGGTAGTAATTTGCTTAGTCTAGGAAATGCAGTAATTGCAGCAGCACCAGAACTAGAAAAGCAAAACAATAAAACAGGTCATAATAATGTAGAATTTAATAGCTATTTAGAAGGAAATGTACATGAAAAAGCCTATTCAATTGCAGAAGGCGGAAAAATGTATATTGAACTTAACGTGAAAGAAAATGGCTATTTAAAAAATACAGTAATAGAAATTGCAAATAGCAATTATGAACTAAATCGTAACCAAATAAAAGAAGAACAAATTCAAAAAATAGAAGATGGGAAAATCTATTTAGGGCAAATAAATAGCAACCAAAAAGTAGCTATAGAACTACCATTAAGCTTTAAAAGACAAGAACAAGTAGAAAAAAATATTTTAGACAAAATCTCTGAAGTAAACTTTAGTGGAACTTATATAGATGCAAATGGAAACGAAAAAAGAGTTCAAAAAACAATATATAATCAAATAAAATGGGAAGCAAACCCACAAATAGAAGCAAATGGAGAACTAACAAAATTCATTCCTTACCAAAAAGAAGAAGAGTATGGAGTATTACTACAAACAAAAATCAATGGTTCTATTATAGAAAACAGTGTACCAGTATCACAAACTAATATAGAAATAATGGTACCAACTTTAAATGAGCAAAAACCAGAAAGAGTAAGTGTAGTAGCAAATACAACAAAAGCTACTAATGGCTTAGAAAATGGAACAAGCTTTAACAAAAATAATTACCAATATGATGTAGAAAACGCAAAACTAACCATTAGTGTAAAAAATGAAGAAAATGCACAAGGAAAAATCAATTGGAAACAAGGAAAAGATGAATACTTAGTTACCTATATATATACAGGAAAAGAACTTTATGACCAAGTACAAGAACAATTAGAAAAAGCCAATAGCACAAAACTAACCAAAGAAGAGCAAGAAGAAGGAAAACAAAATGAAAATGCTATTACAGGAAACATGACAGTAAAATTAGTTATGAGTTTAGCAAATAATGGCGTTATCACAAAAGACTTAAATATTCCATATATAGTAGAAGAAAAAATAGGAGAAATGACAGACTTTGGATTTGCAAGTCAAGAAAACATTAGCAAAGGTTACCTATATGCAAACTATGCTAAACAAGAAGAAAATAAACAAATCAAAGATGGAGAAAATGAAACGACTTATGAAATGGGATATCGTGCCCAAATTTATGATACAGCACTTTGCAAAGAAATAATATTTAGAACAAATGGTGAAACATTAACAGCAAAAAAAGAAGTAGTAGCTGAAAATAACATTATTACAAAGCAAATCAAAATACAACAAGCTATCTTCCAAAAAATGTTAGGACAAGATGGAAAAATAGAAGTATTAGACAAAGAAGAAAATGTATTAGGACAAATAGATGTAAATAGCCAAAAAGACGAACAAGGAAATTACTACATTAATATAGAAGAACATAAGGCAAATCAAGTAATAGTAAAAACATCAAGCCCAATTACAGAAGGAAGCTTAGAAATAAAAATACAAAAAGCATTTGTAAAAGACGTAAGTTATGAAGTAAAACAAATGCAAGAATTTACAAAAATGACAGTAGGAGCAAGCATTAAAACAGATACAGATACACGTGACTTAAGTAAAGAAATTAGCTTAGAAGAGCCAGTTGCAAAAGCACAAATCAGTATACAAAAAGAAAACTTATCTACTGCAATTATCAATAAAGATGTAGATATTAATATTGTATTAGATACATCAACCATACAAAATGCATTATATAAAAATCCAGTATTAGAAGTACAAATGCCAAAACAAATAGAAAAAGTAGAGATAAAAGATGTTAGTGTTATATTAGATGAAGAATTAAAAGTAAAAGACTACAAAGTAATTAGCCAAAACGGAAGACAAATTATTCAAATAATATTAGATGGAACACAAACCAATTACTATAGCAATAATACAGAAGAACAAAAAAATGTAATTGCAAAAGGAGCTAATATAATCGTTAAAACAGACTTAACCTTAGACCCATTAGCACCAAGTGCAAAAGAAAAAGTACAAATGTATTATACTAATGAAAACACAGACCTTTATGAAAGTACATATGAAATCAAAAATAAAAAAGAAATAGAAAAGATTGGAGAAACTAGCACAGATATTACAATAGTGGCACCAACAGGATTAGTTACTGCAAACTCAATGACAGGTTTTGATGAAGCAGATACACAAATAATGAACACCGGAAACTCTGAAATAGTAAACCCAATTAAAACAGGTGGAAGTCAAAGAACAGTAACAGTAAAAGGAGTTATAACAAATAATTATGACAATAGTTTAGAAAACGTACTTATATTAGGAAGAACACCAGCACAAGGAAATAAAGATATTGATAATGCAAGAGACTTAGGAAATACCTTTACTATGGCAATGACAAAACAAATAGAAACAACAGGAATAGATAGTAGTAAAATAAAAATCTATTACAGTACAAATGGAAACGCAAATAAAAACTTAATAGATAGCTCAAATGGATGGACAGAAACACCAAGTAATTTAGCAGAAGTAAAAAGTTACTTAATTGCTATTGCAGGAGAAGTATCATCAAATACACAAATTACCTTTAGTTATGAAGTAAATATGCCAGCAAACCTAGGCTATAATAACAGTACCTATACAGTTTATAAAGTATACTATGATAACAAAACACAAGGAGCAACCATTGGAGAAACCCAAACAGCAGGAGTTATTGGAATTACTACAGGAGCAGGGCCAGAACTAGAAGTACAACTAACTTCAAATATAGAACAAAATGCGGTAGTAAGAGATAGACAATATGTAAGATTTTGGGTTACTGTAAAAAACAAGGGAACAAGTCTAGCGAATAATGTAAAAGTACTTATTGATGGAAATAAAGAACCACAAACAGTAGAAACCAATAGAGGACCTATACAAGTTGGAGGAACAGACTACTATATAGTAGAATTTGATGAAAATGCAAATAGTTATAAAAAAGTAGAAGGAAACAAATTAGAAATAGAACTAGGAGATATTGGTATTGGAGAAACAAAACAAACACAGTATGAAGTACAAATAAAATATAATGCACCTTTAAAAGAAGAAGAAAAAGTTGAAGTAACAAGCCAAATAGAAGTAGCATGTGACAATACAGAGCAAAAAACAAAATCAAATAGTTATATATTAGAGGCAAAACCAGCACAAATATTATTAATAAATAAAGTAAGTGCATTAGAAAGTTTATATTACAATCAGGGAATGGAAATTACATATAGAATATTTGTTACCAATGTAGCAGATACAGAAAATGGAAAATTAGAACAAGTTGAATTAACAATCCCATTACCACAGGGAGTAGAAGTAACAAAAGCAGGTATTGAAACAGCAGATGGTATAACACAAGAAGGAGTACAAATTTTAACAGATAAAATAATAGTAAAGCTTTCTAATTTAGAAAGCTCAGAAACAATTAATGTTACATTTAAAATAGGAGCAAATACACCAGATTTTAGTACAAAAATACAAGCAAAAGTAGGAGAAGGAATTTACTATTCAAATGAAAAATATATTCATATGTCACAAGCAAAACTAGAAGGTAATCAGCTACCAGTAGATAAAGAATATATGAAAGAAGAAGAAAAATTTTGTTATACATTCCATGTTACAGCTAGTGGAAAAGGAGATATTCTAAACTTTATACTAGAAGATACTTTAGCAGATGAAATATTTTATGTTCCTGAGACAGAAAAAGGAGAATATGGTGTACAAATTAATGTATTAGAAGGAACTAGTGAAATTGAAAGTACAACTACAACATATGGAAACACAGTAGAAGTAAAAATACCAGTACTTCCAGCAAATACCAAACTACAAATAAAAATTTATGCAAGAGGAAAACTATTAAATGAAGAAGAAGAAAAAGAAGTGACTAATACAGCAAAAATCTATGCAGAAGGAATAGTAGAAACTGAACTAAACAATATAAAACATACAATTGAACGCTTGCCAAGTACAACCCCAGTAGATCCTGATGACCCAAATAAACCAGAAGAACCAGATATTCCAGGAACTTACAAAATTACAGGAACAGCATGGCTAGATGAAAATAGAGATGGACAAAGAGAAGAAACAGAAAGCATTTTACCAGATATTAAAGTTATGTTAATTCATAAAACAAATAATGAAATAGTAGTAGACACACAAACAGGAGAAGAAAAAGTAGTAACAACAGATGCACAAGGAAAATATGAATTTAATAACTTAACGCAAGGAGAATACCTAGTTATATTCTTATATGATGCAGCTAAATACAGTATTACAGAATACCAAAAAGAAGGAATTAGTCAAAGCTATAACTCAGATGCCATTCATATGAAAATTATCTTAGAAGGAAAACAAAGCTATGCAGGTGTAACAGATACTATCAAAATAGAAAATGACAACATTAGAAATATTGATATAGGGTTATATGTAGCAGAAAAATTTGACTTAAAACTAGATAAATATATTAGTAAAATTAGTTTAACAACACCAACCATTGGAACAAAAGTAACAGAATATAATAATACAAAATTAACCAAAGTAGAAATTTTAAGTAAGAATGTAAACAAAAGTAGTATTATAGTAGAATACAAAATTGTTGTAACAAATGAAGGACAAATACCAGGATATGCAAGAAAAATAGTAGACTACCTACCAAAGGATGCAAAATTTAATACAGAAATCAATAAAGACTGGTATTTATCAGATAATAACCAAAATGTGTACAATAGTAGCTTAGCAGAAACACTTTTAAATCCAGGGGAAAGCAAAGAAGTTACATTAATATTAAGTTTTAACATTACAGATAAAAACATGAGTAGTATTATCAACAACAATGCAGAAATTTATGAAAGCTATAATGAACAAGGAATTGAAGATATGGATTCAACACCAGCTAATAAAGTAGCAGATGAAGATGATATGTCTCAAGCAGATATATTACTTTCAGTAGTAACAGGAGCTATGATTGCCCTATACATTACATTAGCAGTAGCAATATTAACAATCATTATAGTAAGTATTATACTAATTCAAAAGAAAGTACTTAAAAAGAGATAAAAACTTTGCTTAAAACCAAAGAAAGGAGACAAAAGAGTAATGAAAAAAGTAGTAAAAAGGCTATTACTTGTAGGCAGTATGATAATTGTAGCAATTTTATTAGCTAGTATCTTTTATATTAGCATAGAAGATAAAATGAAAGTTGCAAAAACATATTGTACAGAAGAATATCATGGTCCAAGTGACATTATTATAGAACAAGAAATAAAATTAGGTGATGGATTATGGCAGCCAATTACAAATGACCCTAATATAACTCTGTATTGTAGAGAGCCAGGAATGGGTGTATATTTACCATCACAATGGGAAATACGCTCAGGTATGGTACATGAAAAGAGCGAAATATTTAGTTGGAGAAGAGAAGAAGAAATCAGTGATTGTATTATTGACTTTGGACATGCATTAGATTGTGAGCATTGGGAACATAGAAGTTATACTTACCAAGTATGTACAGGAGAACATTATACAGAAAGTGATTCTTATTATAATTCATATAGAGGATTATCTGTAACTAATTTATATGATGTAGCCTATATTCTTTCAATTGTAATCGATCCACTTCGAAATCCAGATGATACGCCAGAAACATGGAATGCAGTTGTACAACAAGCTATTTGGAGATCACCAGTTACAGAAATAGTAGTAACTAATAGGGGATACCAAAATGAAAGAGGAAGACAATTATATGAGGCATCACAAGATTACAAGAAATTTTATGAAAAAATTGTACAAGGGCAAAAAGGTGTTAAAGCAAGAGATTTAACAGACCAAAATAAATTAAGTATTGAAGCAAATACAGAAACTAAAAAACTTACCATAGGACCATTTAGTTTAGATTATATTAATGGTCGCTTTGATACAATTAGTTATGGTGGTATGTCAGATATGTATTTAAAAGATAAAAATGGCAAAAGAATAGATATTAAAGCCTTTATCTTTGATGACAGACAATATTCAACACCACAAAGTGTAACAACAGCAGAACAAAAATTACAAAGTAATTATGGGGAGCCAAGTTTCTTTACTTATGTAGATCAAGTGCATCATGAAGAAAACATCAACAAAGTAGATTATTATGCAGCAATGCAATATTATCCAAACCCACAAGAAAAATTCTGGGTTGAAATAGAATATGCAGGAGAACCAACAACCTTTACTTTACATGCAGATTTTGAATGGTTAGAGTGTTATGCAGAAATTTGTTTAAGAGAAGGAAAATATTGGTGGTTAGACCAATATGAAAATGATAGATACTTTAGACATGGATGGCCACATTGGGATGGTAGAGATGAGTACCCAGAATATGGATGTCGTAAAAGATTAGAGTTAATAGAAGAAGATACACAAGATGGTGTGTTACAAGTTAGTGGAAGAAGAACAATTGGTAGAGAATCTATTGAAATACCAGTTGGAAGAGATTATCCATTAACCAATACTATGAAAATTGGTGGAAAAGTATATGAAGAATTTGCACAAGGAAAAGAAAACATGACAAATGGTATCCTAGATAGTGGAGATATTTTACTACCAAATGTAGAAGTAGCATTATATGATGCAGAAACTAATCAATTAGCAAAACTTGCAACAGCAGCAGATGAAAAAGTAAAAGAAAGTGGAGAAGACTATAAAAGAAGAATCAATCCAACTCTAACAGATGAAAAAGGATATTATGAATTTAGGGGAGTAAGCATGGAGAAAAAATACTATGTACGCTTCACCTATAATGGACAAAGTTACCTAGCAACAGATTATTTAGCAAATGTGACAGGAGAAAATGGTCAAACTAGTTACAAATTTAACTCAGTTAAAGCTATGGTAGATGCTAAAGAATATGATGGACCAACAAATGAAGGAGTAAGCTTACGTGCAGATAAATGGAAAGTAACTTCAAAAGGTACAGAAAAACCATCAGAAAGAGAAGCACTAACAGATACCTTTAGTTCAATAGGCTCTTCACCAGAAAACTATCCATCTAGTAATTCATTAGGAATTAAACTAAGTAATGGATATAACAAAACATTCCACAACTATGAACTAGCAGGTTATACCTTAAATGCAAATGGACAATATGTAAAAAGTGGGAAACAATTAGTAGATACTTATTTAACATTACAAAATGGTAATCTAATAGATATGAGAGACCCAGCTTACAAAGGAACAGCAAAAATACAAGAAGGCGAAATCACCAAAGCAATCAAAGACTATATCAAATCTAACAAAAAGTATCCAACAGATATGAAGAGCCAAATCTATAACAAGATTGCAGGTGGAGATCAAGAAACATGGAAAAAACTACAATTTATAGAAGATTGCAAAATTCATTCATACACAAAAGCAGCAAATACTGAAAGTGAAAGTGGTTTTGACCAATACCCAGTATACAAACAATTTACAACACATGTAGCAAGTGGAAATAAATATCCAAATAATAGCTATGCAAGCAATACCTTCTCAGAAAACGCAAGTACTTATGATAACATTCGTATGAAACACCATGGAAATGGAACTTATGGACAATTGCTAGTGTCTGGTGATCCAAATAAAGAAGGAATCAAACTTGAGCATACAAACTTAAAGAATGATAAAGGTGAAATCGTTTATAAAAACGTATATAGAGGACAACTAGAAATTCATCAAGGGTTAGTACGTAGAGCAGAATTTGATGCATCACTTAAAAAAGATGTATTCAAAGCAGGAGTCAAAATAAATGGTAGAACAGAAATTTACAAATATGATGGAAGAGATGAAGACGAAGATTCATATTGGGAAATAAGAGATAGAGTAAAAGATTATAACAACTACTATGGAGGAAATTATCAAAGACAACTATATCCATCAGATGTAAACTATACAGGGCAAAATCCATTAGAAGTATATGTAACCTACAAAATAACAGTAAGAAACCAATCACAAGGAATATTAGCACAAATAGATGAAATTGTAGATTACTATGATTCAAGTTATGAATTTGAAGAAGACTTATCATGGGTAATGTATGGAGAAAGAACAGAAGTTAGAGTTACAGATAAAGAGTACTATGAAATGATAGAAACAGGACAACGAAGTAGAGACAGAAAATATAAAGATGTAGAAGCAAGTGCAAAGGGTAAGTATAACAGCCCAACTAGATTTAACTTAGGAAGTAACTATAATTCAATTTATGTTAATGGTTTAAGCAATCATAAACTAGAAGTTGGTGAAACAGCCTATGTATATTTAACCTTTAGAGTTGGCAAAAATGGTAACAAACTAAAATTAGATAATACAGAAGCAGGCAAACAAAACATAGCAGAAATTAATGGCTATACCACTTACTACCAAGATGGAACAACACTTCCAAATGGAGTTAAAAAAGGTTCAAAAGATTATGCAGGAATGTTAGATAGAGATTCAACACCAGGTAACTTTGATAGTAATGCATTAAGAAAAACATCAGGTGGAAAATATGAACACAACTTCGAAGATGATACAGATAGAGCAAAAGGCATCAAAATTTATGAAGACACAGGCTTAAGCAGAAAAATTAGTGGTATGGTATGGGAAGACAAAAGAACATATAATCCACAAGGAACAGAAGCACTTATTGGAAATGGCTTAAGAGAAACCGAACTATCAGGAAACCAAAAAGAAAAAGGTGCAGAAAAAGTCAAAGTAGAATTATGGGATGTACAACAAAAGAAAGTAGCAGAGGTTTACTCAGGTGGAGGCTGGAAACCAGCTGTACTAAATGAAACTGGAACTGATGGAAAATACTTATTTGATGGTTATATTCCAGGAGATTATGTAGTAAGATTTACCTATAATATAGGAACTTATAATGGACAAGACTATAAATCAACCATTTACCAAAGATACTTTAAAGATGGAAGAGAAGTGGCAATTGACCAAAATGGATTTACAGACGTAGAAGAAAGGTATAAAGGTTATACCGATATAGAAAATCAAAATGAAACACAAACTTATGGTTATGACATTTATAAAGCAGACAGTTTTGGTCAAAATGTATCAGATGCAAAAGACATATGGAGTGCAAGAGAAAACGTAAACAAATATACTGAAGGAAGCATAGGAAATAATCAAGCACAAAATCTATGGGATGTAGCAAATGGAGATAAGAACTTAAATGAACTACAATCTAAGCTTGACATGATAGCAGAAACAGGTGTTATTAGTATGGAAGTAGAATACAATAGAGGTCACTCAGAAGGAGATAATAATGCTGATAACGATGGATATGGCGGAGAAGAAGGTGCACTTGAACAACCAGATAAATATCATAATGGAAACAATAAAAACGGAAAATACCATGTAGAAAACGTAGACTTTGGACTAGAAGAAAGACCAAAAGCAGGACTAGAACTAAACAAAAAAGTAAGTAATGTAAAAATTACATTAGCAAATGGGGAAACTTTATTTGATGCAACACAAACAGGAAACAACTTAATTTGGAAAAATAAAGTACCATATAATGTAAACGAAATGAAAAAAGAAACAAAATATGATAACATAGGTCCAAAAGTTCAAAATGGTTCAGAAAATGTATATAGTGATTACACAAGATATAAAGACTTAAGAGACTACATTTTAAACAATGTAAAAACAATTGCAACAAGCCAAAATGGTTTAATTCAAGCAACAATGGACGAAGAAATCATGCATGGTGCAACTATACAAATCCTATATGACATTACAGTAACTAATATTGGTGAAATAGATTATGACGAAAAAAGCTTCTACTACATAGGAAAAGTAGCCAACCCAAGCAGTATGGTAACAACCTCAGCAGATTTATTAGTAGACTATGTAGAAAATAACTTACAATTTAGAGCAAATAGTAATGATAGTAGATGGGGATGGCAAACAATCACAAAAGAAGAACTAGGAAGATATGTAAGTGATGAAGTAAAAGCAGAAGCAAATAAATACAATACAATCATCAAAACAGAAGGACTAAAAGCACCGTTAATACCAGCAACAGAAAATAATATTAGAAACAATATAGATAAAACACAAAAGAATATCAAATTAATCTTAACACAATTAATTACAAGCCAAAATACAGATGATAACAAGAGTTATGGCAATACAGCAGAAATTGTAACAATTTCAAACAGTGTAGGAAGAAGAATGGCATACTCAGTACAAGGAAACCAAAAACCAAGCGAGCCACCGACAGAGCCAGATGCAAGCAGAGCAGAACAAGTAGTAATTTTACCACCATTTGGTGATGGCTACCTATACTTAGGACTTGGCATATTCGTACTAACACTACTTGGCGTAAGCATTATCGTTATCAAAAAAACAGTATTAGGTAAAAACAAATTTTAAAATAAAATGTCGCAGAGGGACTCAGCCTTCTGCGATATTTTTTTGTCACTTTGGGGACGTACTCATTTGTGACAATTTTGTCACAACAAGTTGTATGTAATGCTTTGTAAGAGCTAAAGTTCTAACATAAGTATTTAACTTTTGGGAACACATATTAAAAATTTTTATAAAAATGCAAAAATATTTGTAACAAAATACTTTCTTTTAAACTCTTATGTTACAATAGAAGATAAAAAAAGAGGGAGGAAAGTGTAAAGTGCAAAATATTGAAAAAATATATGATGAATATTCACAGCAAGTATATAAATACTTATTTTGTTTAACAAGAAATGAGCATATAGCAGAAGAACTAACACAAGAAACATTTTACATAGCAACCATAAATTTAGAAAAATTTCGTGGAGATTGTAAAGTATATGTTTGGCTATGTCAAATAGCAAAACACTTATATTATAAAGAATTAAAAAAACATAAGAATATAGTACAAGTTCCTCTAGAAACATTGAGAAACCAACAAAGTAGGCAAGAAAGCTTAGTAGAAAATGACACCATTTATAAGTTAGATATCTATCAAAAAATAGAAAAATTAGATGAAAGAACAAAAGAAATTATGTACCTAAGATTAATAGGAGATTTAAGTTTTAAACAAATAGGAGAACTACTGCAAATAAGCGAAAATCTAGCAAGAGTAACCTTTTATCGAGGAAAATTAAAAATAAAGGAGAGTGGTTATTATGAAGAGAAATGAAGAATGTAAAATTATAAGAGATTTACTACCAAGCTGTGTAGATAAAGTAACAGATGAAGTAACAAATAAGTTTATTCAAAACCATATACAAGATTGTGAAGAATGTAAAAAGATACTAGAAGATATGGGAGAAGAAGTTATTCTAGATAAAGTAAAAGAAAAACAAAAATTAGATTATTTAAAAAAAGTAAGAAGAAAACAAGGAATAAAAATAGCCTTAGTAACAATCATATTACTTATTATGATAGCAAGTTCAGTAGTATTTTGTATGTTTATGGCAACTGCTGAGCCTTACAAAGATGAAAGTGGAAATGTAGATTACATGAAAAGTTTTCTTTACTGGATAGGAGTAAACAAAAATTTTTATATAGATGAAGAAGTAAAAAACTGGACAGGAGAAAGAGCAAATATTTCACATAGTATATTAAAAAGAATTGATGCCAATGAGATTATACATGTTCAAATTTTTACATTTGATAACAATAGAAATATTTGTGTTGGTATGAAATATATTTTGAATGGATTAGAAGAAAATGAACTAAACAAACTATATAGAGAATATAAAGAGCTAGAAGAACAACAAGGAGAAGAACCAAAAATGACAGATATAACAAATGTAAAAATGCAAGATGGAAAATTAATATTTAGCATGAATAATTATACAAACGTATCAACGCAAAGGGTAAAAGATGTGATAGAAACTATTAAGAAGAGTGGTTGGGCACATATAGAAATTTAAAAAAGGGGAAATAATCCCCTTTTTTAAATAAAGAAAGTAGCCAAAGAAATTATACTAGAAAAGCACTAAATATTAGATAATCTTACTTTTCATAAGCAAGTACGCAATAACCAACAGAATTAGAGTTATAATTAATCAATTGTAATTGGTATGTTTTACCAGTAAATAATTTGATATCTTTATTAAGGTTAGTATGATTTGAAACTGTATTAATAGCAAAGATGCCATCGAGAGTAACTAAAATGTCTCCACCACTAGCTGATACTATCAATCTGTAAGTAGTCGTTTTAGGAACAGTGAAAAATATATTTACAATACTAGACTCATTAGACATATAACCAGCTATTGAACCACCTCGATTTAGTACATAATTAGTAGTACTTTGAGGTGTAACTCGAAGTTCTTCTATCTGAAAAATAGAATGTTCATCATCTGTTTTTGCAAAAGCAGAAGTTACCATAGTACTCATAACAAAGAGTACAGCCAAGAACATAGCAAGGAATTTTTTAGAGTTGGATTTCATCATGTCAATTCTCCTTATAATGAATAGGTTTTGTTGGTTGGCTACTTTCAATATTTTATAAAAACAATAAATGTAATATAGCACAATAAGGATAGAATGAAAATAAAAAAGTACAAAAAAGTAAAAAATAGTAAAATAAAGTCGAAAATTAAGGAGCAACTAAAAATGAACAAGCAAAAAATAAAAATAGCACTTATGAAAATGGGTTATAATTCAGTTCACTTAGGAACTATTTATATAGCAGAGGCTATTAATATACTTGTTAATTCAAATATAAATGATGTAGAAATTAATTTAGAAAAAGATGTTTATATAGAATTAGCAAAAAAATATAATAGAAATATTAAAACTATAAAATCTAATATGATAAAGGCTACCAATAGAATAAATGACCAAAACGTTTATAATACAAACATTAAACTAACGCCCAAAGTAGCAATAACATTGATATTAGATGAATTAAATAGTAACGAAAAGATATCGTAAGAGCAAGTAACTTCTTACGATATTCTTTATGAAAATTTATACTTATCAAATTTAACTTTACAAGTAAAAAAATACAAATAAAGAATAAAAAAATCAACATAACAACAAAATAATCATTTTATGGATTCACATAAAAATTTTTATAAAAATACAAAAACATTTGTAACAAAATAATTTCTTTTAAACTCTTATGTTACAATAGAAGATAAAAAAAGAGGGAGGAAAGTGTAAAGTGCAAAATATTGAAAAAATATATGATGAATATTCACAGCAAGTATATAAATACTTATTTTGTTTAACAAGAAATGAGCATATAGCAGAAGAACTAACACAAGAAACATTTTACATAGCAACCATAAATTTAGAAAAATTTCGTGGAGATTGTAAAGTATATGTTTGGCTATGTCAAATAGCAAAACACTTATATTATAAAGAATTAAAAAAACATAAGAATATAGTACAAGTTCCTCTAGAAACATTGAGAAACCAACAAAGTAGGCAAGAAAGCTTAGTAGAAAATGACACCATTTATAAGTTAGATATCTATCAAAAAATAGAAAAATTAGATGAAAGAACAAAAGAAATTATGTACCTAAGATTAATAGGAGATTTAAGTTTTAAACAAATAGGAGAACTACTGCAAATAAGCGAAAATCTAGCAAGAGTAACCTTTTATCGAGGAAAATTAAAAATAAAGGAGAGTGGTTATTATGAAGAGAAATGAAGAATGTAAAATTATAAGAGATTTACTACCAAGCTGTGTAGATAAAGTAACAGATGAAGTAACAAATAAGTTTATTCAAAACCATATACAAGATTGTGAAGAATGTAAAAAAATACTAGAGGATATGGGAGAAGAAGTAATTTTAGATAAAGTAAAAGAAAAACAAAAATTGGACTATTTGAAAAAAGTAAGAATAAAACAAGGAATAAAAATAGCTTTAGTAACAATAATGTTATTAGTTATGATTGGATTAGCAGTTCTATTTTGTAAGTTTATGGTAAAAGGCTATTTAATAACAGATGAAGAGGGAAATGTGCAATATGTAAAAAGCTTTATTTCATGGGTAGGCTTAGAATTGACAGGGAACGATATATTTATTGTAGATAAAGCTTACAAAAATTGGAAACCACAAAGAACACATATTTCTTATACTGTTATAATAAGCAAAGGACATGATGGAACAGTGTTAACACAAATATTTAGTTTTGATGAAGAAAAAGATATTTGCCTTGGAATGAGGGCAATTTATGAAAGTCCCAATACAGAAAAAGTGAAAAATAAATATGAAGAATTACTGGAAAATGAGAAGCTAGTTCAAGAATACCCTCCAAATTGGTATAATATATTAGACGTAGAATTAAGAGATGGAAAAGTATTTTATAGTTATAATTTTAATGGTATGCCAGCAGAAAAAGCAAGAGTACTAATTGAAGCATATCGAAATGGTGGAAATAAGATAATAGAGATTTGACAATAATGTCGCAGAGGGACTTATCCTTCTACGACATTTTTAGTATATTATTTAGCTTTTAAAATTTCTTCTTTAGTTAATCCAGTAATTTCTATAATTTCTTCTAATGGTATGTTTTTCTTTAACATTTTTTTAGCAATTTCTAAACTATTTTCTTTCCTTCCCTCAGTTTTTCCTTCAGCTTTTCCTTCAGCTTTTCCTTCAGCAATACCTTCTCTTTTAGATTCATACATTAATTGCTCGTGATCCATCCTAGCTAATTCTTCACGTAAAGAAAGCCACCATAAGACATCATCTTTACTCATTTGGTCAAGTTCTTCTTTAGCTACTTTAATATCTTTATTTTCCTCCATAATTTTGGCTACCTCCGTATTTTCAGGGTTATCCAAAAACATTAACCATTGTAATACTTCATCATCTTTGTTATTTTGATATTCTTTAATTGCTTTTGGCAATTCTAGTATATCAAACTGTAAGTAGGGAGTCAATATTTTACTGTGATATTCTTCTTCTCTAATCTGCCATATTGTATGAGATTTTGCAATTTCTTTAAATTCATTAATAGTGTCATTAACAATAATAATACAAATTGTCTTTCTCAAGTTTTTATAGGATTCGCCTTTTTTCAAACTAGAAGCATAAATTTTAGACCAGTAGTATAGAAACCTTTCAAATAGTTTATCATGAGTAGTTAATTGCATTTCAATATTACATTCAACATTACCATTAATAGTAGCTCTAATATCAAGTCTTCCAGTTTTGTTTTCTAATTTGTCATCGACAAGCTCCTGATTTTTATCTAATTCTAAATTGTCAATTTTAAATTTTAGAATGTCTTCTAAAAAAGCTTTTGTAATTCTTTCTTTGCCTTTACCAAATAATGCTTTAAAAACAACATCACTAGTAGGAGATAAAATTCGTTTATCTCTAGGAAAATTTTCTTTTGTAAAAGGTAAATTTTGTGACATAATCTAATGCCTTTCTTTGCAATATTTTATACTTTCAGCTAAAGGCAAAAAAGACAGAATTAATAAAAGGAACATATTAAGGTCTTATTTAACATCTTACATTTTAGTTTGAACTAATAAGAAATAAATTCAAAGAACTAAATTATAGAATAAAAGGATATTTAGAGAGAAATATGCCTTACGGCTAGAAATATAATAGCTGATTATATTGTACTATTGTAAAATATGCAAGAAAAATCGTATGACAAAATTCGACTTTCTTAATCAAAATGCTACCCCAAAAACCTTAAAATCAACATAACAACAAAACAATTATTTTATGGATTCACATAATCACAAAAAAATAATGGAAAATCCTTGAAAAAATGGTAAAAGTGTCGTATAATGGTAGATATGAGTTTTAATTTAGGAGGAAACCATGCTAAAAAATAAAAAAGTAATGGCAATACTAATGATAACCATCCTAATAGGAACGAACCTTATAGTCTTAGGGAACAAGGCAGTAGCAGTTAATTTGTTAGAAAAAAATAGTCAAACAAATAATGTTAATGAGCCAGTAATTAAAATAAAAGAACCAGCTTCAACTCAAACACAAAAACAAACAGCTGAACAAAACGAAGAACAAGGTGAAATATCACAAACAACCGAAGCGCAAAATGAAGTATCTCAAATAAGCGAAGCACAAACAAAACAAGAGGAATCCTTACAAATAAGCTTAGATATGCAAAACCAAACAGTTATTAGAGAAGGTCAAATAATACGATTAACAGCAACCATCAAAAATACAAGTGATACAGAAGTACAAAACGCAAAATTAAAAATAATAGCACCAGAAGGAACAAAGCATACAGAGCTATCCAAAGGAACACTTGAATATACACAAAGTAATAATAAAGAAAAAATAGTATCTCTAGGAAATATAAAACAAGGTGAAACAATCACAAAAGACTATGAACTAAAAATAGAAAAGCAAAATACGAATGTGGCAGAAAAAGAAATACAAAACACAGTAAGTATTTTAGCAGATAATATAGAAGAAATAAAATCAAAAAATTATGACATAAAAGTATTACAAGGAGAGCTACAACTAGTTAATATTCCAACTGTTAGTGAAGATGAAATCCTAAAACAAGGAAAAAACTTCACCTATAAAATGAAAATAGAAAATATTTCAAATGATAAAAATTTAAACAATGTAACTGTAAAAATGCAACTTCCAAAAGGAATTAAAATAAAAGATGTGTACTATGGAAATGATAACGCATTGCAAGAAAAGATAAGAGAAAATGTTGCAATCAGCGAAAATACCATAACAGCCAACATTGGAAAATTAGATAGTTTGTACGCATATATGAATAATAATCAACAAAATAGCAGTAATGGTCCACAAATTGTAAAACTACGTACAAACGCATATATAGCAGTAGAATGCACTGTAGAAGAGTACACAGGAGCTTTAACTGCTATTGCTACAGCAAAAGCAGATGGAATAGAAGAACATTACTCAAATGTAAGAATTCATACTGCTCAAACAGTCAACTTAAAAATCACACAAAAATCATTAGATAAGCAAAACGTAAAAGAAGGAAGTCAGTATAGTTACCATTTTGAAATTCAAAATATAGGAGAAACCACATCAGTAGAAAATAAAATGGAACTAGAACTTCCAGAAGGACTAAGCCATATAGAAACAACTTACACCTATCGTGGAAGTAAGATGACCAAAACAACAATAGAAAATGGCAAAGTAATCATCAATTTATATGAATTAAATCCACAAGAAAAAGTAGAAATGCAAATCACAGTAAAAGCAAATAAACTGCCAAATAAAGAAGATAAACAAATCACAACAGTAGCTACTTTAGAGGCAAAAGGATTTAGCAAAATAGAATCTAACAAAATAAGTATTATGGTTCAATATGATGAGAAAAACCATAACCAAAATAATAACAATAACAACAATAACGGTAATAACGATAATAACCAAAATAACAATAATCAAAATCCATCTGGCACAGATCAAAACACAAAGCCAAACGAAACACAAAAATTCGACTTAAAACTAGATACATACATAACCAAAATCACAAGAACAACACCAACAGCAGGAACAAATATCTTTCATTATAACAACTCAAAAATACAAAAAATAGAAATATTAAAGAAAAACGTAAATAAAAGTAGCATCATTGTAGAATACAAAATAGTAGTTACTAATGAAGGTACTATACCAGGGTATGCTAAAAAAATAGTAGACTACTTACCAAAAAATGCAAAATTCATATCAGAAATGAACAGAGATTGGTATATATCTAATCAAGATAAAAATGTATATAATATAAGCTTAGCAAATACCCTTATAAATCCAGGAGAAAGCAAAGAAATAAGCCTAATATTAAGTTACAACATAACAGATAAAGACATAGGAAATACCATTAGCAACAAAGCCGAAATCTATGAAAGCTATAATGAAAAAGGTTTAAAAGATATTGACTCAATAGAAGGAAATCAAGTAGAAAAAGAAGACGATATGTCAAATGCAGATATCATTTTAGCAGTTGTAACAGGTAACTCAGTAGTTATATACACCGTAATTATATTTGTAGTAATTGTATTAATTGCATTTGGTGTATTTGAGATTAAGAGAAAAGTTTTAAATAATAGGAGGTAAAAAATGATACCACAACAAAGAAAAAAGACAGTGCTAGCTGTAATCATACTAGCAATTGCATTTTTAGCAATCGTATCATCAAATTTTATTGTCTCCTTCATAGGAGATGTATCACAAAATAGTGGTTTGAAACTAAATGATACATCAAAAGATAAAACATCAATTAATATAATTGGTGAAATGAGAAAAACACATACAGATGGTGACTTTGAAGTAACACAGTTTACATCAACAGGGCTTGCCATGGCAGATGGCAAAGAACTATACTGTGTTAACCACGGAACACAATTTTATAGAGGAGAAACCTTAAGAATAGAAGATGCAAAATATTATGGTGACCTAGAAGGTGGAATTAAAATATGGCCAACCACTCATGCATATTGTACATTTGCACAAGATATGAATGTACTAGAAGCTAAAATTACCTATCCATTATTAGAATGTATAGGAAGACATTACAATTTACTAGATAGAAGCGGAGAATATCATCCAGATTTAGCATATATCTTAACATACCCATCAATGGGAGAATGGGATGAACTAAAACAAAATGCAGTTTGGGCAACCGAATTTGCAAGAGCAAGAGGAAATGATAGTCCAATTAGTAGTGAAGGTATGGCACTATATGCAGAAGCATTAAACTTTGAAAGATTTTCAGAAAGAACAACTGCAGTAGAAGGAACTAACCAAGAAACACCAAGCATCAATGCACAAGATAGAACCAATATGGAAACTATCAAAATCATGCCAAACTATAATGACAAAACCTACATCATAGGACCATTTTCAATAGACTATATCAATGGAATATACGAAAATGTAGCCTTTGGTGGAATATCAGATATGTATATGATTGGTTATAACGAAAAAGAAGAACAAATTAAAGAAAGAATAGAAATAGAAAGCTATATTGTAAATAATCAAGAATATAAAGTACAATACTTTGACCCAAATCAAGAAGAATATATAGATAGAAAAGAGCAAGTATATCCAAAAGGGCAATCAGCAGGAGAATATGAATTCTACTTAAAAATAGAAAATCCAAATGAAGGAATTGAAGAAGTAGAAAACATGGTAAGCAATGTAAAACTGCATATAGACTTTAAATACTTAGGAGTAACAAAAGCTTATATTTGTGAAATGGATGCACATAAATACCAAGTACAAGGAATAGATAAACATACTATGCACTGTCATGGTCATAGTTGGGGAAATTGTAGTGGATGTTGCTATAACTGTACATGGTCAACATGGTTAAATGAAATAGATATTCAAGACCATATCAATGTATTAGATGCAGAAAGAAAGCTATTTGAAACATCACTTGAAGTTCCAAATAATGGAGATGACACCATTCATCTTTTGATGGAATTAGGAGGACATGTTTGGGAAGATGCTCTTTCAGGAAAAGAAAGTTTAGCAGATGGCTATAGCAATACAACAGGAGAAAATGCAGAAGGTATAGATAGACCACTTAAAAATGTAAAAGTAACACTATATGAATGTGAAAAAGGTGCAAAAATAGGAGAAGGCGAAATTGCAAAACTTCCAATTCCAAATGATGTATCAGAAGAAGAAATTATGCACTATGTAAACCCAACACTTACAGACGAAAATGGAGACTACTTATTTAAAAACCTAAATCCATTAAAAAAATACTATGTAAGTTTTGAATATAATGGACAAGTATATTTACCAACAGAATATTTAAATACACCAAATGGAAGATATGATTCTGTACAAGATATGGTAAATGCAGGGTTATATAATACAGACCTTTGGGAGATAAACTCAAAAGGAACAGAAACATCAGAAGATAGACAAGACTATAACAAACAATTTGAAGAAATTGGTTCTTATCCAGAAAACTATAGAACATCAAACTCTTTAGAAGTAGTAGGTAGATATAATGCAACCTATACTCAAAAACAATTAATGGGTTATACTCTAGATGAATATGGACGTTATAACCAAACAGAAATGCAATTAATTGATGGTTTCTTATTTGATAGAGATGGAAATGAAACAGACGAATTCCAAGAAGGAGAAATCTCAACAAGAATAAGAAACTATATAGAAGAAAATCAAGAATTTCCAGATGAACAAGCAATGCTAGAAATCTATAGTGATATAGCAAGAAACGATATAGAAATGTGGAGAAAACTACAATTTATAGAAGATTGTAAAATACAATCATACACACAGCCGCAAGATGGAGATTTAGATTTGTACCCAGTATATGATGCTTTTGTATTTAGAAGCAAACAAACCAAAGAAGAACAAAATAAAAATTCAGCAGAAAGAATAACCATTGCAAATACTACTTACGAACCAATCTATCCAGGTCAATACTATGTAAATCAAGGGCTATGGTTAAGACAACAAAATGACTTATCACTAAGAAAAGACGTATATCGTGCAGCAACTAAAATCAATGGAAAAACAGAAGTATATCAATATAATGATCGTACACCAGATGGAGAAATACCAGATGATGACCATTGGCAAATTCACCTAAGAATGCAAGACTATGACAATTACTACGGTGGTAACTATAATAGAGAACTATATCATTCAGATTATACCTATAAAGGTGAAAATGGAGGAAGTCCATTAGAAGTATATGTAACATATCAAATTACAGTAAGAAACATATCACAAGGAATCTTAAATGAAGTAACAGAAGTAGTAGACTACTATGACCAAGACTTCATCTATATGCCAAACCTATCATGGGTAATGTATAGAGATAATCCAGAAGATAGAAAACAAGTATCTATACCAAAAAATTCTTACTATAACATGATACATAACTTAGACTTAAATCAAATTGATTATGCAAGACCAGTAGATAGTAGTCCAGATAATAGTAATACAGAAATTGGAGAAAGCATCTATGAAGAAGCAACAAAACAAGACGTAGAAAAAGAATATAACTCAGTATATGTACGTGGCTTACAAGGCAAAAAACTAGAAACAGGAGAAAATGCATATATCTACTTAACTTTTAAAGTAAAATCAGATAACAATGGTCCAGTCATTCTAGATGATGCAAATAGCCTAAAACATAATATAGCTGAAATCAATGGTTATACAAACTATTATGCAGATGGAACTGAACTTCCAAACGATGTTACTATTAGAGGAAATAATACACCAGCAGGAATTATAGATAGAAACTCAACACCAGGAAACATTACATTAAAAGACTTAGAAGGAAATAGATATGAAAGAAACTTTGAAAACGATACAGATAGAGCAAAAGGATTACAATTACTAATAGATCCAAATGCAACCAGAAAAATCAATGGATTTGTATGGGAAGACCAAAGAAATAAAACAGTAGCAGAAGCGGTTATTGGTGATGGTGCAAGACAAGATAAAGAAATTGGAGTACAAGGAGTTACAGTACAGCTTGTAGAAAAACTAGCAAACGGTAATGAATATGTATGGGAAAACATAAATGCTATCACAGGAGAAAAGGGTCGTTATGAACTAGAAGGCTATATTCCAGGAGATTATGTTGTAAGATTTAGTTATGGACATAATAACCAAACAGTATTACCTGCAAATCAAGGTGGACAAAACCAAATTTCCTATAATGGTCAAGACTTTAAATCAACTATCTATCAAAAAGAATTAGATGGTCAAGAACTAGCAGAAATAGAAAATGGATATTATGATATCCAAAAAGCAGATGAATATACCAATAACGGAATCAACCTATCAGATGCAAAAGACATATGGGAAATGAGAGAAAGAGCAAATAACTATAGTAGTAATAACGTTACAAACCATGTAGCAGAAGTATTAGCATCACCATATGCAAATCAAATAGATAATAGTAAAATACAAGAATTAATCACAAACACAAGCATGACAGCCAATACCGCTATTATCGTAGCAGAAGTAGAATACAATAGAACCAATACAGGTTTAACACAAGCAATTGATGGAACATACTATAATGGAAATAACAAAAATGGAAACTATGTATTCCATAATGTAGACTTAGGACTAACCGAAAGACCAAAAGCACAAATGGAAATAAACAAAAAAGTATCTAATGTAAAAATCACATTAGCAAACGGAACAATTCTATTTGATGCTACCAAAGGAACAGAAAGTTTAGTTTGGGTACCAGGAAAAGGTTATAACTTAAAACCAAATACTTTAGGAAATAAAAAATACGAAGAATACTATAAAGTAGATGGAAAACATCGTTACTCTTATAGAGAAGAAATCGACAAAATGATTTCAAAACTATATCCACAAAATGGAAGTAATGGTCTAATACAAGCCATCATGGACGAAGAATTAATGCATGGTGCAACCATTCAAATTACCTATAACCTAAACGTTAAAAACGTAGGAGAAACAGACTATGCAGGACAAGACTTCTACTATAAAGCAACAGGTGCAAATAATAGCAATATAGTTACAACAACTGCAAATAGTGTAGTAGACTATATAGCAAACAACTTACAATATAGAGCACAAGATAATACAAACCAAGGATGGGAAATAGTAAATGCACAAAATCTACTAACAAGCGGATTAGTAAATAACAAAATAGCAGAAGGTGTAAAACAATTCAATACAATCCTTACAACTAATAAAGTAGCACAAGCATTAAAACCAGGAGAAGAATCAGCAGTAGCAGAACTATGCTTAGCACAAACACTAACACCAAGTAATGCAAATGATAACAAAATGTATGATAATATTGCAGAAATCATGCAAACATCTAACACAGTTGGTAGAAGAATGGCATACTCAGTAGTTGGAAACCAAGACCCAACAACAGAACCTACAGAAGTAGATACAGCCAAAGCCGAAAAAGTACTTATCTTACCACCATTTGGTACAAACTACTTATACTATGGCTTAGCAATACTAGTAACTATCACTTTAGTTGCTGGAATTGTATTCATCAAAAAGAAAATGTCACTTTAGGGACGTACTCATTTGTGACAAAACTGTCACTTTGGGGACGTACTCATTTGTGACAATGTCACTTTGGGGACGGACAAAACTGTCACTTTGGGGACGTACTCATGTGTGACAAAACTGTTGTAAGGAGACAAAGATCTCGGAACAAAAATGTTGCAGAGGGGACAGGTATCTTACGACAAAAATAATAAAAGAAAATCGCAGTTAGGATTTTTCTAACTGCGATTTTTACTATATATCTATTAAATTTAATAAACTCTCATTATTTTTTTTTGCTATGAATTTTTCTGCTAAAACCTTGTAATTTTCGCCAAATTACGATACAATAAAAAACATTAAAAGAAAAATAAAGTAAAATGAACACAAAAGATAGCAAAATAAAGAGAAAACTTTTTTAATTTAAGTACTAAAAGCGACAAACATTTTAAACAGCTTGTACTAAAATAAAGCATAAATTAGAAAAGTAGGGGTGGTCAAAAAGTGTTTCAAAATTTACAAAGAGATATACAAGAAAATAATGAAGAACCAATCAAAATTACTAAAAGGCCTGTAAAAGAAATTTTAAAAGGTCTATTTAGTTTACAAAATATCATGCTGTATGTTATAGCATTTATGATAGCAATGGTAGGATTTCGTAGCCAAAACTTTATCTTAAGTATGAGCCCATTTGCCATTAGCTTTTTAGCAGCAGTTCTAAGTAACCGTAGGCCAATTGGCATAGCGTATATACTAACATTACTAGGAACTTTTATTTCCTTTGGCGTAAACAATTTATTAGTGTACTTTCTAACATCATTAGTATTTTTCGTTTTAATATTAATCAAAAAGCCAAAACAAAAACAAGAAGTGAACGAAAAAAGTAGAGTAGGCGTACACTTGATCATAGCAGTATTATTAGTGCAAATCATACCAATGTTTTTTAGAACCTTTTATTTATATGATTTGCTAACTAGTATCATGCTAGCCATATGTAGTTATGTATTTTACAAAATCTTTAGTAATTCTATTTTAATGATATATGAATTTGGTAAAAAGCAAGCATTTTCCATCGAAGAAGTCATGGGAACAAGTATGCTGTTAGCCATTAGTTTATGTGCCTTAGGAGATTTTAAAATATTTGGTTATAACCTTCGCAATATATTAAGCATCCTTTTAGTACTAGTACTAGGTTGGAAAAATGGTATGTTAGTAGGAGCAACAGGCGGAATTTCAATTGGAGTAGTATTAGGAATTATAGGAGATAGTGAACCAGTCATGGTAGCCTCTTATGCAATATCAGGCTTATTAGCAGGCATCTTCTATCGCCTTGGCAGAATAGGTGTAGTACTAGGGTTCATCTTAGGAAATGTGTTATTAACTTATGTAGCAAATGGAGCCACAGTGCCAGTTATCTTATTTCAAGAAATTTTAATTGCCTTTTTAGGGCTATTAGCAGTACCAAAAAGATTGCAAATTAATATTACAGACTTATATGGCAAAAATAAACTACTTCCAGAAATGACAGGTAGAAGCTTAACAGAAAACGAAGAAACCATATTTAAATTAAATAGTATGTCAGAAACCATTAGCGATTTAGCAAAAAGTTATGAAGAAGCAGCAACCACAGTACTAGATGAAACAGACCTAAAACAACAAGAAGAAAGCAATGAACAAATCTTTAGAGAAGAACTAGAAGCAAACTTAGTAGAATTAGAAAACAACTTACTATATGATGACATCATAGAAAACCAAAATGGAATGATAGACGACATATTTAAACATTTATTAAAACATGAACTAATTACAGAAAAAGAATTAGTAGCTATTTTTGAAGCACATAATGGGTATATTGTTGGATTCAAAGAAAAAAATGAACAAGTAGTAGAAGATGTATCTAAAATGATAAAAACAATTAACTATTCATATAGAACTTGCAAAATCAACTTCATTTGGAAAAAGAAAATGCAAGAAAACAAAAAAACAGTAGCCTCTGAGCTAGAGGGAGTATCAAAAGCTATCTCATCCATGGCAGAAGAAATGAAACAAGAAAACAAAGAACCATTTGAAACACAAAAAAAGCAAATTATGTTATTACTAGAACAAAAACAAATCACAATCAACAACCTAAAAATAAAACAAAATACATCAGGCAGATACTTTGTAGAAGTATATACAGCACTTTGTGATGATATAGATGGTAAAGAATGTGCTATCAAAAAAATAGCGAAAATATTAGAAAAAGTATTAGAAGATAAATTTAGTATCCAAGGGCAAGAATGTGGGTTAAGAGAAGAAAAAAATGCATGCAAATTTACCTACTATTCAGAAGACAAATATAAGCTACAAGTAGGAGTAGCAGGCAGTACAAAAGCAGATTCACCAGTATCAGGGGATAGCCATGTAGAAGCAAAACTAGAAGATGGAAAATACTTGTTAGCAATTAGTGATGGAATGGGCTCAGGTCCAGAGGCTATGAAAAGTAGCAAAATAGCAGTAAAAATGCTAGAAAGATTGCTAAAAGCAGGCTTTGACAAAGAAGTATCCTTAAAACTAATCAACTCTACCTTAGTAGCAAATACAAAAGAAGATATGTATGCCACCCTAGATATACAAATATTAGATTTATACGCAGGAAACATGGAATTTATCAAAAATGGTGCATGCCCAACCTTTATCAAAAGAAAAGGAAAAGTGCAATTACTAAAATCTTTAAGCTTGCCAACAGGCATTTTAGAAAATGCAGATTTAGTAGTCTATGATTATGACTTAGAAGATGGAGATATTTTAGTAATGTGTAGTGATGGAATCATAGATGCTAACACAGAATACATCAATAGAGAATTATGGGTAAAATACCTATTAGAAGATATCCAAGTAGAAGACAGTAAACAAATAGCCAATATGATATTAAATGAAGCAATCGACAACGAATTTGGAATGCAAAAAGATGACATGACAGTTGTTGTAGCAAAAGTAAATAAAAAAGCATAAATAAAAAACAAGGAATTACATTAATAGATTTAGTAGTTACCAAACAATAACGCATAAACTTAGTGATGCAATGCTAGGCCCATATGTATTATCAGGTCTACCAGAATTAACAGAAAGTGGGACATCATTTACAGGAGGTAGAAAATGGTATGTCTATTTAGGTTTAACATAGTGCAAAAAAGATTCATTGTATAAAAGAAAATATAATAGATGCTTTTGAATTAATATTATATATTAAAACTACGAAATGGACTAATTAGAAAAGTAATAATCTAAAATACCTTGTCATAATAGGTAAAATTATGATATAGTATAACTGAAAAAAGTTATACTATATTTTATTGTATAGGAAAAATTGCAGATTTTTGCTATACAACAAGGTTAGATTTCCTTAGTCTGTGCAGTTGCGAAGCAACTTGCACAAGTGTACGTCGGAAGCTTGCTTACGCTAACGCACAACTTTCTTATTATGCAATAAGAAAATCACAAATTTGTATGTATACAACAAGTTTAAGGAATTTTGACAACAGTTATAAAAATGAAAAAATAGCAAAATAGTTCTAAAATGGAGGTAAAAACCTATGGCAAAAGGAAAAAGATATGAAGGTGGCACATCACCAAAATTAAATATGAAAAAGGTTTTAGCAGTAATCATTGCTTTAGCAGTTATTATCATGGCAATTGTTGGCATTGGTAAAATGATAGCAACAAATGGTAAGCTAGATGAAAAAAATGTAGCAAATGCTTATTTCCCAGTATATACAGATGGAAAATGGGGCGTGATTAACTCAAAAGGCGAAATAATTCTTACTCCAGAATATGAAGAAGCAATTATTATTCCAGATAATACAAAAGATGTATTCTTATGTACTTATGATGTAAACTATGAAAATAATACCTACAAAACAGTAGTATATAATAGTAAAAAGCAAGAAATCATTACAGGGTATGATACAGTAACACCACTAGAAAATTATGATAGCAGTAACACTTTATGGTATGGTACAGATGTATTACTTGTATCAAAAGAAGGCAAATATGGTTTAGTAGACTTTAATGGAAAAGAGCTTTTAGCTTGTGAGTACGATTCTATTGAAACACTAAAAGGTGTAAAAAGTAGTTTTGTTACTAAAAAAGATGGAAAACTAGGTTTAGTAGATAACATTGGAGCAACAGTCTTAGAAAACGAATACCAAGCCATTAAACCAGTATCAGATAAATATGAAAATGGTTATATCGTAACAAATGCTGATAAAAAAATGGGAGTAATGGCAAAAGGAAAAACACTAGTAGAAGTAAAATATGAAGACATCAAATCAATATATGGAGATGGCAAATATATTGTAAAAGAAGAAGGAAAATGGCAATTAATAGATACAGAAGGAAATATCTACTTAAAAGACCAATTTGATGAAGTAATTACAGTACATGGTGAAAATGTAATACTACAAAAAGACAAAAAATATGGAGTATCTACCTTAAGTGGAGAAACCAAAATAGAGCCTAAATACGAAGAAATGAGTTATAGTTTTGATAATAACTATATTTATAAAGAAAACGGAAAATATGGCATTATGAATATAGAAGGACAAGTACTTTTAAATCCAGAATATGATACTCTTATTTATAGAGCAGAAGCAGGATTTTTCGAAGGAACAAAAAATAACTCTGCAAATACAGACTTTATAGCACAAGATATTGAAGTAAAAGTATCAGGAATATTATCAGAATTAAACATTACAAATGGATACATGAAAATTAGAACAGAAGGAGAATATAAATACTATAACTTCAAATTTGAGGAAAAAACAAGTAGAGAGTTACTAACTACAAACACCTTATTCCTAGACAAAAAAGATGGTAAATATGGTTATATTAATAAAGCAGGAGTAGTTGTAGTAGATTACATCTATGATGATGCAAGAGAACAAAATGAATATGGTTATAGTAGTGTTAAGAAAAATGGAATGTGGGGTTGTATAGATTCAAAAGGAAAAGAAGTCATTACACCTGCTTACCAATTAGAAAATAGTGCTATCATTGAATTCATCAATAAATGGCATAGAGGAGAAGATTTAAACTTAAATTACTATACAGATCAATAAAAACAAGGCATAAAATACTTGCCAGTAAAGAAATTAGAATAATACAAAAGAAACCTAAAAGAGGAGAAAAAATGGAACTAGAGACAAAATATCAATATACTTACTTTATTTATCCTTATGTGATAGAACAAAATAAGTATGGAGAATATTTATATAAACTATTAAAAAAGAAAGAATGTAAGCTAAAACTATTTGACAGAAAAAAAGATATAGAAATTGATACTTACTTTTTGCCAGAAATAAAAGAAAAGCTATTTTGGTCGCTAGATTTAAGCAAAGAAGGACTAAAAGATTATGAAACCATGGACTTAAAAATGAAGGCAAATGTGTTAAGCAAAAAAAATGCTTGTATTTTTGAATATAGCTTAGGACAAGATATTCCAGCAAAAATAGGAGAAGAAGATGGCATATTCTTTGATATTACTAAAATAGAAATTGTTTGTTTTTCAACAGGAATTTGCTTTTTACTAATAAAAACAATTTTAAATGAACAAGCAAGTTTTTCAAATGTGCTAAACTTTAATTACAAATTTAGAGATATACAATCACCAACAGGAAAAACAAAGCAATATGATAATATTAAAATACAAACTAATCAATTTCAAAATATGCAAACATTTTCAGAATTTATAAAACAAATAGCAGGGTTAAACATTATAGCAAAGCAAATCAACCTAGAAACAAACCGTTTAATTACATATAGCTATACCTGTTTAGATCAAAACAGTTGGAACGAAAATACAGACTTAAAAATCATTGAAAAAGAATTTGAAAAATACCGCCATATAGGAACAGCAGGAGAACAAATAGATGATGTAACTGTAAAAAGAGAGCCAGTATATCAAGAAAAATATAAGTATTATGGTTTTTCAAGTAATAGTACAGTACTACTTACCTCTGCAAGTAATATCAAAAATTACACTAGTTTATTATTTGAATATGAAACTGTACAACTATATCACTTTTTATATCATCTACATCAAAAAGTATATTTAAAAAAATTAAACTTTGAATTTGTCAAAACAAAAGACTTTAATAAAGTAAAACAACGTTTTTTAAACTTTGCCAAAAAAGAATGGATATATGAAGTAACCAATGATATCAAAGGTGTAATCTTAGAAAAGTACTTTAAAAAAGCACAAAGACTAGAAGAAACCTTTTTAAAATTAAAAAATGAATATGATTTACTATATAAAGAATATGAAGTAGACAAAACTAATAAACATCATAATTGGATTATCGCTGTAGTAACCATTATGATAGCAATTAATTTAATTAGTTTGTTTTGGTAGAGTTTTTGACAGAAGTTTTATAGAAATTTGGTAGAAGGGGTTAACCCCCTTTTTACCTTTTTAGAGTAAACAGTAGTTAAGTAATAGTTAATACAAGAAAGGAGAAATAATCCAAGCATTTAAAATAATTGGATTATGCAAGAAAAATATGCAAGTACAAACAGGAATAGACATTATAGAAGTAGAACGTATACAAGAAGCAATTGAAAAGCAAGGAGAAAGCTTTTTAAAAAAAGTATATACTACAAATGAAATAGAATACTGTTCTCATACAGGTAAAATGAAATATCAGCATTACGCAGCACGTTTTGCAGCAAAAGAGGCAATATTTAAGGCAATTTCTTCTAAACTAACAAAACAAGAAGAAGATATCCTTACCAAAATAGAAGTAAAAAATAAAGAAGATGGAAAACCAGTGGCTAATTTAGAAGCTTTAGAACTTCCAGAAATTGAAGATATGGACTTAAGCCTTTCACACTTAAAAGACTATGCAGTAGCTTCATTTACTATTCTATTTAAATAATTATTAGAAAGTAAGAAAATACAGATTATTTTAAATGATTAAGGAGAAACAAAATGCAACTATTTGACTCACACGCTCACTATAATGATGAAAAATTTGAGCAAGATAGAGAACAAATCTTACAAAAAGTATATAAAAGTGGTGTAACAAACTTAATTTGTGCAGGCTATAGCCTAGAAAGCTCAAAAAAAGCAGTAGAAATAGCAACAAAACATCACTTTATTTATGCTACTGTTGGTATTTCACCAAACGATATCCCAGGAGTAGATAAACAAGAGCCAACTCAATTTACAATCTTTCAAAAAGAATTTGAAAAGCAATTAGAAAATTTAGAAAAATTAATAGAAATACCAATAAAAAGTGAAAAACAAGAAAACTCAAAAATAGTAGCAATAGGAGAAATTGGGTTAGACTATTATTGGAACAAAGAAAACAAAGAAAATCAAAAATGGGCTTTTAAGAAACAAATAGAGCTTGCCAATACTCTAAACTTACCAATTGTTATACATACAAGAGAAGCGGTAAATGACACCATAGATATTTTAAAAAATCAAATACAAGTACAACAAAAAGGGATATTTCATTGTTGCCCATTAAATCTAGAGCTAATAAAAGAAGGGTTAAAACTAGGTTTTATAATTTCATTTGCAGGCCCAATCACATTTAAAAACTCAAAAAATGCAGAAGAAGCAATTAAATTAGTACCATTAGATAAATTACTAATAGAAACAGACAGCCCCTATTTAGCACCAGAACCAAATAGGGGAACGCGAAATGATTCTTCAAATGTACAATATATAGCAGAAAAAATAGCAAAAGTAAAAGAAATTTCAGTAGAAGAAGTAGCAAAAGCTACTTATGAAAATGCAAAAAGAATATTTAAAATTAAAAACTAAATATAAGAAAAACACACAAATTAATACTAAAAACAAAAAAATATAAACTCATTTTATTTTGAGTTCTTATAATTTTGTTTAAAAATAATTCATATTTTAGTACAAGCTAGCATATAATAATATAAGTAAGTATTTTCAAAAAAAGCAAAAAATTACTGAAGCAGAATAAAAAGTGCAAAATAGGAAATGTAAATAGTACAAAAAATGTATAAAAAAATAGAACTTACAAGTACTTAATGCACAAGGCTTACAGTTAGTACAAAAATTATGCTAATCTAAAAAGATTTGAAAACAGCTGACCCATAAGGCTTACCAAAGACTAGCCCAAAATTTGACAATATCTCTCAAAAATGGTATAATATAGATGTTGCCAAAAAAGAAATACAGAATTTAAAACCAAATTCTGTATAAGTTATCCATCAATTTGTAAAGTAAAATACAGCAAAATCTGTATAAAGTAATGCAAGAAAAATGGTTAACTTAAAAAGGAGGAAACAAATAAAATATGAAAAATGATGATAAAGCATCGATATCGCTGAAAAAAATAATTTGCATAAGTTTAATATTTATTTTTATCATGACAGTAGCAGTTGCAGCTACAAACACAAAGTTAAATAATGTTAAAATCATACTTGCAAGTGGCTACGAAATGAATGTATTAACAAGCAAAAAACAAATAGCAGAGATACTTGATGAAAATCATATAATATTACTAGAAGATGAAAAGGTAACTCCAGATTTACAAGAAGAGTTATCAGATAACAAAACAATTAAAATCACAAAAAAGGTAGCCGAAGAAATAGAAGCACCAGAAGTAGAAGAAACTTCAGAAACCATTTCAGTAGAAGAAATTTTAAAAACTTATGATACAATTGTAGAAAAAATTGTAGTAGAAAAAGTAAAAATACCATATGAAACAATAACCAAAAATGTGGCAACATCTGGTACAAAACAAGATAAAATTGTACAATATGGTGTAGATGGCTTAAAAGAAGTTACTTATAAAATAAAATACCAAAATGAAAAAGAAATCGAAAAGAAAGAAATTTCTTCAAAAATCATTCGTAAACCAGTAGACAAAATTGTAGAAGTTAGAAATACACAAGTAACAACAAGAAGTGGTGGAACAACAGTTAGATATGCAGGAAAATGGAGTTATTCAGAATCAGAACTTGATCTTTTATGTGCTATCACTGCACAAGAATGTTCTTCAAGCTATAATGGAGCATTAGCAGTAATTACAACAGCATGTAATAGAACCCAAAGCAGTAAATGGAAAAGTAGAGGTTCAGACCCACTTAGCCAATATAAAGCAAAAGGGCAATTCTGCTATTCAATAGATAGCCACTGGAAAAAAAGACTAAATGGAAACTATCCAGCCCATGTAAAACAAGCAGTAATAGATGCTTTAAACGGAAAAAGAAATCATAATTACTTATCATTTAGAGCAAGAGGTTATGCAAATGGAGTAAACATAGGTGGAAACGTATATTTCAACCCAATGTAAAAATTATACATTAACAATTAAAAATAATAGCTAGCAAAAAGGCAACCTTTTGGGTTGCTTTTTTGTTGCTAGATAAAGGTAAGAATTAGAGCTTATTAACAACCATAAAACTATCAAAAGAACAAATCCATACATGTAAAAACGTGAAAAAATCACGAAAATATCACATAAAAACGTGAAAAAATCACGAAAGTGTTTACAAAGTAAAAAAATAATATATAATAAAAATCAAGGAAGAAGGTTATGGAAAGAAAAATATATAACCATCTCATAGATAGGAGTTTATAGGTAACCTTTTAAAAACCTAAATATGATACAAGGAGAGTATGGTAATAATACCATACAAAAAAACAATGAAATTAATCTCATGGAATGTAAATGGTTTAAGAGCTGCTGTAACCAAAGGATTTAAAGAATTTTTTAAAGAAGTAGATGCAGATATCTTTTGCTTGCAAGAAACAAAAATGCAAGAGAACCAAATTGATTTAGAAATAGCAAGTATATTTAAAGGATATCATACTTATTGGAATAGTGCAGTAAAAAAAGGCTATTCAGGAACAGCAGTATTTACAAAGCAAAAACCAATCAAAGTAACTTATGGAATAGGAATAGAAGAACATGACCAAGAAGGAAGAATTATTACTTTAGAATATGAAAACTTTTACTTAGTAGATTGCTATACACCAAACTCTAAAAGAGAATTAGAAAGATTAGGATACCGAATGGGATGGGAAGACGAAATTAGAAAATATCTATCCAAATTAGATAAGATAAAACCAGTTATTTATTGTGGAGACTTAAATGTAGCACATCAAGAAATAGATTTAAAAAATCCAAAAACAAACCATAGAAATGCAGGTTTTACAGATGAAGAAAGAGGCAAAATGACAGAACTTTTACAAGCAGGTTTTACAGATAGCTTTCGCTATTTATATCCAGATAAAGAAAACTGCTATTCTTGGTGGTCATATATGAGAAATAGCAGAGAAAAAAATGTAGGATGGAGAATAGATTACTTTATTGTATCTAAAAGCATAGAAAACAAAATAAAAGAAAGCACTATATATGCACAAATACTAGGAAGCGACCATTGCCCAGTCGGCATAGAAATGTCGTTATAAGGACAGGCGTATCGCCACATTTTTGTAGTTTCGGGGATAGGTGTGCCTTGGTAAGAGTTAATATATACTTAAAATTAGGAGTAGTTTTTATCTACTCCTTTAAATTATTCTTTTCTTCAAAGTTTTTTTATTTTCTTTTTCTAATTTTTTTGTATCAAGTTTTATTTTAAAATTAGACATCAAAATTCTCCCTTAATTTCTTTTTGGATGTATTCTTTAAAGTTTTATTATCTTCTAAATATTTATAGTTTAGTGCATTCTTTTTGCTTATAACTGATTTGCCTAAATTCTTTTCTATATCATCTCTAGCAACTTTAGCAGCATGACCACCCATTTTTGCAATTTTTCTATTTTCTTTTAATCCATAAGGTTTATGTTCTTTTGCAAGTTCTCTCGTTGCGATTTCTCCTAAGTCTGTTAATGCTACTTCTATATCGGTCATGTTATCTCTTAAAGATTCTTTTCTAATTCCTTTATATTCTTTATATTGAGAAGCTTTCATACCAGACCATTCTTGATATATCTCATTTGTAAGTATTCCATATTCATAATTTTTTGTTATACCATTTTCTTTCCATACATCTGTTAATTTACGCCTATCTACGACTCCTGTTAATCTTGTTTTAATCCATTTATCATCATATCCACGACTTCTATAATAATCAACAGCACGATTAATAGCAAGTTCTGGATCAAATACTTCATCAATTCTCTCTTTTCCCATTTGAGCAAGCCATAATTTGAACGGTTCTGCTTTTGGACTTGGCACAGATTCTATTAATCTTAAAATTCCTTTTGTATCTAATGTATCTGTACTATAAAATTTGCCATCTTTTGATTTTAATTTCAGTTGTCGACATTTTGTCGACAACTCACTTTTTTCTTCTTCTGTCATCCTTTTCTTTAATCTATACCAGTAATCTTTTGAATCTTTACTTTCTGTTAAAGCTCCAATTACGTCAACAACACTAAAATAATATTCTTCTGTTTCACTATCCCAAACACTTCTTATTTCACTATCTTCAAAGAGATTTGAAATTGTTTCTAATTTATTATTATCCATTTAAGCATCATTCCTTTATAAATTTAATATTACAGACAAAGTATATCAAGAATTTCCATTTTTTTCAATGAAATTGTTACATTTTATTGATGTGCTTTGCTTATTACATTTTCAAATTTTCGCCATTCTTTATATTCAGGTGGCTATGCCAAGGTAATGTATTATGACAGGATAGATTTACTACAAAAAGAGAAAAAGAAATAACAAATGAGTATACAAAAACGTGAAAAAATCACAGAAACATTATGTGAAAACGTGAAAAAATTACGAAAATATTTACAAAGTAAAGAAAATAATATATAGTAACAATTAAGGAGGAAATCATGAAAGAAAAAAAGAGAAGTTTTAGCAAATGGTTATATTGGTTTGCTTTAGGAGTAGCCATTATAGCAGTATATAAATTATTAGATAATTTAGGGCCAATAGCAGGTTTTGTAGAAGGGTTATTTAATATAGTAATGCCATTTATTGTAGGGCTATTAATTGCATACTTATTTTACATTCCTTGTAAAAAAGTAGAAACAACCTATCGAAAAGTAAAAAATCCAAAATGGGTATCTAAAAGAGCAAGAGGTTTATCAATAATTACAGTATATATCATAGCATTACTTATTTTAATTATAGCTTTAAACTTTGTAATACCAAACATACTAAAAAGCATTACAGACTTTGTCAATAACTTTGGAACATATTACAATGCTACCATGGAAAGTATAGAAAAATTACCAGAAGACTCTATTTGGAAAAACGAAATCATTATGCATTTAGCCCAAAACATTAACAACATTGACCTAAAACAATTTTTAAATATAGAAAATTTAATGCAATATGCAAAAGGAGCGATAGATGCTGTAACAGGTATATTTAATATGTTTGTAGCATTTATTGTATCTGTATATTTATTAGCAGAAAGAAGGCAAATTCTAGACTTTTTAAAAAGATTAGCAAGTAGCATATTTGAAAAAGATACCTATGTTATCATAAGCAGATACTTTAATAAATCAAATGAAGTATTTTTCAAATTCATTGCAAGTCAAGTATTAGATGCCATCATTGTAGGAATATTAACTTCAATTGCTATGTCTATAATTGGAGTAAAATATGCGGTATTATTAGGATTTATGATAGGATTATTCAACTTAATTCCATACTTTGGAGCAATCATTGCAATTACAGTAGCAATTATTGTAACTTTATTTACAGGAGGACTAGGGCAAGCAGTTTTAATGGCAGTTATTGTGATTATATTGCAACAGATTGATGCTAATATCATCAACCCTAAAATTATAGGAAACTCATTATCAATCAGTCCACTACTTGTTATTTTTGCAGTTACAGTAGGAGGTGCCTACTTTGGCGTATTAGGAATGTTTTTAGCAGTACCAGTATGTACAGTAATAAAATTACTAATAGAAGAATACATAGATTATAAACAAAGAAATAATTCAATAGAAATAGAAAAAGAACTTTAAGTTTTAGAGTATAGTAGCAAAATTAAAATATAGCTAAATAAACAATAAATCAATTTGAAGTTGGAATTATTTTCTAAATAGATGATAAATTTAGTTTGCCATTTGAAAAAAGAATTGTATCTTGACAAGGAAATTAATTTGATATAGTATTAAATTAGAAAATTTTATAAAGATAAGTGCAAAAGATAACAGTCACTAGTTTAAGTTAAGAAAGGAAAAAGCTGTGTTTTGTAGAAACTGTGGAAATCAATTAGGAAACAATGATTTATTTTGTAATAAATGTGGTGCAAAGCAAGTAAGTATAAATAGCGAAAGTAACATTAGAAATTCAAATAATAAAAAGCAAAGTTTTTCAGTAATTAATTTAATCATACTTTTAATGTTTTTAGTATATGTAGCCACATTATGCATGAGCATTATGTTCTCAGGGGTTGAGAGCATACGAAGAGCACCTTCAGGTTCAACTAATGGTCTAATGCTAATAGTAATATTTATCATAGCATGTATTTGTATTATACCACAGATAGTAGGCTCAATTTTAAGTATAGTAAATATGTTTTTAAAAAAACAAATTATATCTGTTTTTATTTTTGTAGTTAGTGTAATTTCGTTAATATCAATAATTATTTATTACAGTTGGGGCATATTAACAGGTGGAGTTGGTTTGAATTTGCTCCTAAATATTGGTATAAGTATTATGGCATTAATAAAAATGGTCACTAAATAAAGTAAAACTTATATACAATTTTAAAAAATAAAGATTAAAAAAGAGTATAAACTTATTAAATGAAGTTTGTGCTCTTTTTCCTATACAACAAGGTTAGCTTTCCTTAGGCTGTGCAGTTGCGAAGCAACTTGCACAAGTGTGCGTCGGAAGCTTTGCTTCCATTAATGCACGCCGTTCTTAATAAAACCTTAATAAAATACTGCCTTTTTTCTTAATAAATTCCTGCTATACTAAGAGAGGAAAATTGTGATATAATAAGGCAAGTAAATAAAAAAAATATGGGGGAAATAAAAAATGTATAATATATTAGTAGTAGATGATGATAAAGAAATTGTAAATGCCATTGAAATTTATTTAAGCAAAGAAGGGTACCACATTTTAAAAGCCTATAATGGAATGGAAGCATTAAAAATAATAGAAAAAAGTGCAGAAGAAATCCATTTAATATTGTTAGATATTATGATGCCAAAACTAGATGGTATTAGCACAGCCAATTTAATACGTAAAGACAAAAAGATTCCAATTATTATGCTATCTGCAAAATCAGAAGATTATGACAAAATAGCAGGACTTAACAATGGAGCAGATGATTATATTACAAAACCATTTAATCCATTAGAGCTAATTGCAAGAGTAAACTCACAAATACGTAGATATACAACATTAGGATCAATTGCAGATAAAATGCAAGAAGGAGAAAACATTTATCATTCAGGAGATTTAATTATTAATGATAATACCAAACAAATTCAAATAGAAGGAAAAGAAGTAAAATTAACACCTACAGAATATAACATCTTAAAATTCTTAACCAAAAATAAAGGAATAGTTTATTCAATAGAGCAAATCTACGAAAATGTTTGGGAAGAAGAAAGTTATGGAGCAGAAAATATTATAGCAGTACATATTAGGCACATAAGAGAAAAAATAGAAATAAACCCAAGAGAGCCAAAATATTTAAAAGTAATTTGGGGAATAGGATACAAAATAGAAAATTTAGAAGATTAAACATTGATGATAACTAGTAAAGAAAGGAGAATATGGTATATTTAAGTTATTAAATATACCATACAAAGAAAAATGAAACAAAAAAATATTTGCTTAGCAAGGGTTGCTAAAAACATAGCCTATGTGGTAGCACCAGTATTTGCTATTATATTAATAGCATCTATTATTTCTTTAGCCATCATGGACTCAGATATACGATTAAAAGATGCTAACAATTACTATGAAACAAGAATATTTTCAGACCGATACTTAAATAGCATATATGAAAATTATAACAGAATGAAAAATATAATAGCACAAGAAAAGGCTAATAAAGAATATGAGCATACCTATATACAGTCAGCAGCATTAAACGAAAATAAAGACAACATTTATTATTTTACAAATTATAATACCAATTTTTATTATTTAATAATAGATGCAAAAGAACAAGTAATAATAACAAACTTAGAACATACCATGAGAACAGACGATATACAAGGAATCATAGGAAAATTAAAAGAAAATAGTTTATATTGGAATTTTGAAAATAAAGAAATAGACACAAGTATTTCAAACTTAAAAATGGAGGATATACGTTATACCTATCAATTTGAAAACATTTTAGAAGACGAAGAAATTATGATTTATACATCACTATTAAATAATGTACCATATAGTGATGTATATGGTATGTCAAAAGTAGGATATGATTTTGCAATAAAAATGAACTCTTCAGCACCAATACTTATTCCAGTTTCTATTATTGCTTTAGTAATATGTATGTTCATTATTATGCATGGAATAGGAAGAGTAGCTAAACAAGAAGAGATTTATTTAAATTGGTTTGATAAATGGAAACTAGAGATCGTATTAATGATAGGAATTGCTATTATGCTAATAGGAGTTATGTTTTTTGTAGCAATTGATTCAGGAATTAGAACCATTATTATTACAGGTTTTACCATTGGTTTTGTTATTATCTATTTAGGGTGTATTTTAATGTTAGAAACCCTTGTAAAAAGACTAAAAACACATACAATGCTAAAATCTACAATTATTTATAGTATTTTACGCAGTATCAAAGAATTAGTAGATAACTTTCAAATAGCAACAAAACTAATCATATTCTTTTGGGGATTTTGTTTGCTAGGATTTATTTTAACAATGGCAATGATAAATGCAACTGATGGTGGTGAGCTTTGGTTTACAGGAGGATTACTATTAACGCAAGGAATACTAAGCTTTAAGTATTTACTAAAAAAGAGACAAGAATTTGAAAAAATAGAACAAGCATTAAAAAGTATTTATGAAGGAAACACAAAAATTTCATTAAAACCAAATGAAATGAAAGGAGTACTAAAAAGACTTGCAACCTATATAGAAGATATTGCAGGAGGGTTATCAAATGCTGTAAATGAAAGCTTAAAAAGTGAAAGGCTAAAAACAGAATTAATTACCAATGTATCACATGATATCAAAACACCATTAACCTCTATTATTAACTATGTAGACTTATTAAAAAAAGAAGAAATGCCAAACGAAAAATGTACAGAATACCTAAATATATTAGACAGTAAATCACAAAGACTAAAAAAATTAACAGAAGATTTAGTAGAAGCTTCAAAAGCATCTTCTGGAAACATCAAATTACAAATAGAAAATATCAATGTAGTAGAACTAATAAAACAAGTATCAGGAGAATTTGAAGACAAATTTCAAAGCCGTGGCTTAGAAGAAATTATGACTGTGCCAGAAGAAACCGTATTTATTAAAGCAGATGGTAGATATATGTATCGAGTACTAGAAAATATCTACTCCAATAGTGCTAAATATGCAATGGAAAATAGCCGAATTTATGTAGATGTAATAGCTCAGCCCCAAAGTGTAGTTATCCAAATGAAAAACATATCACAAGAAAAACTAAACATTTCAGCAGATGAACTAATGCAAAGATTTGTAAGAGGAGAGGCTTCGAGAAATACAGAAGGAAGTGGATTAGGACTTTCCATTGCAGAAAGTTTGACCCAGCTACAAAATGGAAAATTCCATATTTATTTAGATGGAGACTTATTTAAAATTACAATTGGATTTGAAAGAAAATTCTAGTTAATTAATAAAAACATGTTAATAGTCTTTTTTAATTTTTAAAAGACTACTAACATGTTTTAAAATACTATTTTTTAGGCTCAATTAAATTACGAATAGCCTCATACAAAAAAGGTTTAAATTCTTCAATAGGAAGCGGGTCACTATATAAAATAGAATTAAAACAAGTAGAACTAACAAGTTCTATAATCATATATAAAGTAACTTCAGGATTTTTGAGTTTCACATGATTATCCTTAATACCTTTCAAAAATAATTGATAAACACTGTCCTCTTGAGTACCAGTTTCTTCATAAATTTTCAAAATAGTTTTATGATAAATTCCCCAAGACAAATTTTTAGAAATAAATTTTAATAATGCAGGAGTTTTAGAAAGCTCATCAATTACATAATTAATAATAAAAATAACCTGGTCTGGTAAATTAGCAATATAAGTACTTCTAAGCTCTTGCAAAGCGTCTTTAAACAATTTTTCAGACTTTTTAGCAATTAAAATATCTCTAATTTCATATTTATCCTTAAAATATAAATAAAAAGTACCCTTTGCAACATTAGCATTATCTACAATTTCTTGAATAGAAGTATCTTTTATTCCCTTTTCAGTAAAAAGCTTAAAAGCAGTTTGGAGCAGCCTAGTTTCTTTATCTTTTTCCCCTATATCTTTTTTCATTACAATTCCCCATTTCTTATCACTATTATGTCACAAATTAGACGATTGGTCAATTATTTTAAACTTAATTTTTTATTCAAAATTATGAATATATTATAAAATAACAAAATAATATTGACTAATGGTCAGAAGGATAGTATAATACCAAAAGTGACCAATGGTCATAAAACGAAGAAAGGAGAACTTATATGAATAAATTTGCACAAACAATTTGTAAACATCGAAAGCTTATTTTAATCATAGCATTATTACTACTAATTCCAGCAGTAATAGGAATGAAAGTAACTAAAATAAATTATGACATTTTAGTATACTTGCCAGAAGAAGTAGAAACCATACAAGGAGAAAATATTTTATCACAAGACTTTAATATGGGGGCATTTTCCATTGTTATCTTAGATAACATGAGCGCAAAGGAAATTAACAATTTAGAAAAAGAAATCAAGAAGATTAATAATGTAGAAAAAGCAGTTAGCATTGTAGATGTTATTGGAACTCAAATTCCAGTAGAAATGCTACCAGATGAAATAAAAGATAAAATATATAAAGAAAATGAAACTATTATGCTAGTAACTTTTAAAGAACAAATATCAGCAGATAGTACGATGCAAGCAGTAGAAAAAATAAGAGAAATAACAGATGAACATTGTAAAATTAGTGGAATGACAGCAACAGTATTAGACACTAGAAACCTATCAGACTCTGAAATTGCTATTTATGTTATCATTGCTGTAATTTTATGTTTAATCATACTAGAAATAGCATTAGACTCCTATATAGCACCAATTTTATTATTATTAAACATAGGAATGGCTATATTATATAATATGGGAACAAATATCTTTTTAGGAGAAATCTCATATATCACAAAAGCAATTAGTAGTGTACTACAATTAGGAGTTACAATGGACTTTGCCATTTTCTTATACCATAGCTATATGCAAGAAAAAGAAAATATAACAGACATTAATAAGGCTATGGCAAATGCCATTAAAAAAACATTACTATCAGTAGTAGGAAGTTCATTAACAACAATAGCAGGATTTTTAGCTTTATGTAGTATGAACCTAACACTTGGAAAAGATATTGGATTAGTAATGGCAAAAGGTGTACTTATGGGAGTAATTTGTGTAATTACTGTACTTCCAGCTATGATACTTGCATGCAATAACCTAATAGAAAAAACAAAACATAAACAAATTTTGCCTAAATTTACAGGAGTAAAAAACTTTGTTGTCAAACACTATAAAGCAATTGTCATAGCGTTTGTAATATTATTACCAATTGCCTTTTATGGATATCAAAATACAAAAGTATATTATAACTTAGATAAATCATTACCAAAAACATTAGAAAGTGTAATAGCTAATAACGAATTAAAAGAAAAATTTAATATGGTATCCATGGAACTAATGTTAATAGATAAAAATATACCAGATACACAAATAAACCAAATGTTAGATGAAATAGAAAGCTTAGAGGGAATAGAATGGACAATGGGATATTCTAAAATGTCAAACTTAGGAATACCAAAGGAGATGATACCACAAGAAGTACTAGAAATATTCCAAAATGAAAAATATCAAATGATATTAATTAACTCTCACTATGAAATGGCAACAGATGAACTAAACAATCAAGTAACAAGAGTAAATGAAATTATTAAAAAATATGATGAGAATGCTATTTTAGCAGGAGAAGGTCCACTAATGAAAGACTTAGTAGAAATTAGTGATCATGACTTTAACAGTGTAAATACAGTATCTATAGCTATTATCTTTATTATTATGATTATTGTATTAAAATCAGCATCATTGCCAGTTATTTTAATAGCAGTTATTGAATTTGCAATATTTATTAATATGGGAATTCCATATTATACACAAACTACACTACCATTTATAGCATCTATTGTAATAGGAACTATTCAATTAGGTGCAACAATTGATTATGCTATTTTAATTACAACAAAATATATTACAGGAAGAAAAGAAGGAAAAGACAAAAAAGAGGTAATAGAAGAGGCTTTAGGAACTTCTATAGGTTCTATTATGATAAGTGGACTATGCTTTTTCGGAGCAACTTTTGGTGTAGGAGCTTATTCAAAAATAGAAATGATAGGATCATTATGTACTCTAATGTCAAGAGGAGCTATTGTTAGCATGATATGTGTAATATTTGTATTACCAGCATTTTTAATGACATTTGATAAGATAATTTGTAAAACAACAATTGGAATTAGAAAACATAAGAATTAAGTAATATAGTGAATTCGATAGTGTCGCATTATAATACTTAATAAATCATGTAATAAATTGAAAGGAATGATGAGAATATGAAACATAAAATAATAGCAAAAATAACTACAAGCATACTTTTATGTAGCTTGCTTGCATATACTACACCAGTTCTAGCAGCTACAAAAGAAGAAACAGTATATAGCAAAATAAACACACAAGGGAGTAACTATTATAATATAGTTGTAAGTGATGAAGGAAATCAAAAGGTTATTGAAACAGAACTACCAATAGAATGTAAAGTAACTTATGAATTAGACGAAAAGCCAATAGAACCACAAGAATTAGCAGGAAAAAGTGGAAAGGTAAAAATCACCATAGAATATACAAATAAAGATGAGCATATAGTCAAAATAAGTGGAAAAAATGAGAAACTATATACTCCATTTGTAGCAATATGCGGAACAATTATTGATAATGAAAATAATAAGAATATCCAAATTACAAATGGAAAAATAGTGAATAATGGAAACAAAGCTATTGTAGTAGGAATGGCATTTCCTGGAATGCAAGAAAGCTTAGATATTTCTAAAGATAAAATAGAAATACCAAATATAATAGAAATTACAATGAATACCACAAATTTTGAACTAAGTAATATGGTAACCTATGTAACACCTAAAATTTTAGAAGATGAAGACTTAGCAGTATTTGATAAATTAGACGAAATGTATAGACAATTAGAAACTTTGCAAAGCTCTAGTAAACAATTAGTAGAAGGGGCGCAAACTTTGCAAGAAGGAACAAAAACATATACTGAAAAATCACAAGAATTTAATCAAGCTATGAAACAAGTTGCAAATGGAGCCAATAGTGCAACCCAAAATTATAACCAAATTAATAGCGGAATTAGCAAAATAAATCAAAGTAGTAAAACATTACAAGAAGGAAGTAAATCTATTACAGAAGGTACAAAAGCAATTAGCAGTAACTTAAATATAATTAGTGAAAAATTAGGAGAACTACAAACAGGAAGCCAAACTCTACTTGCAGGTCAAAAACAACTATCAGCAGGAATTCATCAAATTATTGCAACTGTAGGAGGTTCACAAGGGGCAGATAATAGTAACAAAATTACAGAACTAGAAACATTAGTATCAGCTAATAAAACAGCAAAAGCAAATTTAGAAACAGCAAATAAAAATTTGAATAATATGCTAGTTGGTGCAGATGCACAAACAGCTGAGAACCTAAATGTACAAATAGAAGCAAATAAAAATTTAATAAAGTTATTAGAAAATAATATTACAGCAAATGAACAAACAATAGCTACTCTAAAACAAACTGATATGACATCTTTAAAAGAATTGCAAACAGGTTTAGCAAAACTAGAAACAGGTATCAACCAGTTAGAAGTTGGAACACAAGCTCTATATGCTGGTCAAACAGCAATGAAACAAGGAGTAGATACTTTAGTCTCTAAAACACAAGAATTAACAAAAGGAACAGATACTTTATACCAAGGAACTACACAATTAGCACAAGGAACTAAAACACTAGATGCAGGTTCTAAACAAATGCAACAAGGGCTAAAAACATTAGATATAGGAGCAGAACAATTACTAAATGCGAATAATCAATTATTAGATGGAAGTAAAACCATTTCAGAAGGAGCAACTACACTATCAAATGGAATAACAAAATTTGATAAAGAGGGAATACAAGTTATCTATGATGCAGTAAATGGAGATTTAAAAAATATCAAACTAAGAATAGAAAAACTACAAGACTTAGCAAATGAATATAGCATGTCAGAAGAAAGTAAAACAGATATAAAATTTATTATCATGATGGATAGTATAAAAAAAGAAGAAAACAACAAAGAGCAAATGATAATAGACAATAAAGAGAATTAGAGCAAAAATAACACATAGAATTTGATTACTATGTGTTATTTATTTTAGTATATAAATGAATCACTAGTTATACAAGTTTTTTGCAGGTTGTAAAAACATAATATAAAAGGTCACAATTGGAGTTTAAACTAAGTAGAGACTTTTTCTTATGCAAATTCCTACGGAAATCTAATCAAAATGCCAATAAATAGGGTAGAAAACTTGAAAATATGACAAAAATGTAATATAATTGTAAAATATTAGTCAAAAATCAAAAGCAAGTGAAAAACAATCAAAATCCGTAAGAAGAGAAAAAGTGTAAAAAAGTAACAAAAAGAAAAAATAGGCAAAGTAGGAAAATCCTGCTATTGACATAGCTAAGAAACGAAAGTAAAATAGAATAAATAGTAATAGGTAAAAAAGGATGGTAAAAACAATGAAACTAAAAAAGAAAATACTATTAATTACAATTTTACTTTTAACAATGATTGTGGCATTAAGTCCATTAGTCAAAGTAAAAGCAGCAACAGGTAGCCTATACCTAAACATTAAAATGTTAAGAAACTCAGGGTATGGTTATCAGTTAGCAAACACTAGAAAAAACGTGTGGAAAATTTATGAAGTAGGTGGAAATGTAGATGATACCATTTACTGTCTAAAAGGTGGACCAGGTTTTGGTTCAAGTGATTTAATGACAGGTTCAGGTTCTCAGTCACCTACAGGGTATCAATATACACGTTACTTTAACTTAAAACAACCAAGTAGTATACCAGCAAATTATCAAAGTGTTTTGCCTACTATTAATAGTAACAATTATAAAGCTTTGATGTGGATATTAGATAACTGTTATGTAGCGCCAAAACAAAATGCATCTACAGAAGCTAGAAACGAAGCTGCAGAAAATAGAAGAATATTACTAAAAGCAGCAGAAGACTATGCAATTGAAGTAGGAAACCCAGATATTATGGGGGGAGAATTTAGTTACTTAACAGATGATGATATTGATGCTACACAACAATTAGCAGTATGGTATTATACAAACCCTACAGGTGACTACCATGTAAATACTTTTGAATTTTGGATAAATGCTATCAAAGGTACAGATGGAAGTTATAATCCATTAAGTGATAATTCAAATAGAGGCGAAGAAAGAATGTATGCATGTCAAGCACTATTTGATTACTTAATAGAAACACCACAAAACATGAATTATAACTATGATTATGCAAGTAGTAACAATACAAGTAGCCCAGTAGAATTTGCCAATACAAATATTACTGCAAATGCATCTGGAAGTAGAATTATTGTTGGACCATATAGAATTAATGAAACAAGAAATGTAAAATATAGTCTAGATAAAACAGTAAAAGATGGAAGTGGAAATGTAGTTTCAAATGTTATCTTATTAGATGAAAATCAAAGACAAGTATCTAATACTACAACATTAGCAGACTTAGTAGGAAAAGACTTTTATATTTCTCTTCCATCAGGAACAAACATTACAAAAGTAGAGTTAAGCATTAGTGGAGCATTTTATACAACAACCACTAACTATTGGTCAGTAGAAAATCCAGGGTCAACAGACCAACCAGTAGTTATTGTAGAAAAAACAAAAGTGCCATTCACAGATAAAAAAGAATTTACACAACAAATTACAGGAGACTATGAATTAGAACTTGTAAAAATAGATGGACAAAAAGAAAGCACAAAATTACAAGGTGCACAATATGAAGTAACATTACCAAATGGTACAAAACAAACTTATACTACAAATTCACAAGGAAAAATAAATATTACAGGGTTAGAAATAACACAAGCAGGAACACAAACTATTACAATAAAAGAAACAAAAGCACCAACAGGTTATAGCAAAAATCCAGATATCATTACATTAACAATTACAACAAGAGCACAAAATACAAATTATATTGTAGATTCAGTAAACTTAAGTGGTAGAACATTAACCTCTAATTTACAAGACACCACAGTTGGAAAAACAAACTTAAGAGCAAAATTAGATGGAAACAAAATTTATATTGAAATGAAAAACTATAAATTAGACTTAGCCTTAAGAAAATTCATTACCTCTATTGCAGGAACACCAATACCATCAAATGAAACAAGAGAACCACAAATTTCAGAGGCAGAAATTACAAGTTTAAGAAATGGTACAAAAACAACAGCAAACAAAGTACATCCTAAAAATCCATTAACAGTAAAAACAGGTGATAGAGTAATTTACACAATTAGAATCTATAATGAAGGAGCAATTCCAGCATATGCAAAAGAAGTAACAGACTACTTACCAGCAGGGTTAAAACTTGCGCAAAATAGTACAATTAATACTCAAAATGGTTGGACAGCTTCAAGTGATGGAAAAACCATTAAAACAACAAAACTTGCAGGAACACTTTTAGCAGCATTTAATGGTAATAGAATAGATTATAAAGATTTACAAGTAGAATGTGAAGTAATTGCAACTAATAATACACAAGATTTAAAAAACATAGCAGAAATTACAATACATAGTGATGAAAATGGAGATACAACTGTAGCAGATAGAGATTCTACACCAGACAATGTAGATAGACCAAACTATGGAAATACAAGCCAACAAGATGATGATGACTTTGAAGATTTAATTTTATATGAAAAAGGTTTTGACTTAGCTTTAAGAAAATTCATCATTTCTATTGCAGGAAAAGCACCAGAAGTAGATAGAACACCACAAATTGATAGTGAAGAATTAAACAAACTAAAAAATGAACAAACAACTACAGCCAATAAAGTACATCCTAAAAATGCATTACCAGTAAAAACTGGAGACAAAGTAATTTATAAAATTAGAATTTATAATGAAGGTGAACTAGATGGTTATGCTACAGAAGTAACAGATTACTTACCAATAGGTTTAAAATTTGTAACAGATAGTCAAATTAATCAAACTTATGGATGGACAGTATCAGCAGATGGAAGAACAGTAAAAACAAATTACTTACAAAATAAACTACTTACAGCATTTGATGGAACTACATTAGACTATGAAGATTTAGAAATAGAATGTGAAGTAACAGCAGAAGTTAATGAAAAAGACCAATCATTAAAAAATATAGCAGAAATTACAGACCATGTAGATATCAATGGTGGTAACAAAGACCGTGACTCACAACCAGATAATGTAGATAGACCAAACTATGGAGAAACAAACCAACAAGATGATGATGACTTTGAAAACTTAGTACTAGAAGGAAAATACTTTGACTTATCTTTAAGAAAATTTATTACAACAGTACAAAATGGAGAAAATACAAAAACATATGAAAGAGCACCAAAAGTAGATACAACTTATCTAGCAAATAAAACAGCAACAACAGCTATTTACAATCATCCAAAAGATCCAATTGGTGTAACAACAGGAAGTATAGTAACTTATACACTTCGTGTATATAATGAAGGGCAAATGGATGGTTATGTAACAGAAATTACAGACCACTTGCCACCACAATTAGAATTTATTGTAGATGATAGCTTAAATGCAAAATACGGTTGGAAAATAGAACCAGATGGAAGAACAGTAAAAACAACAATTACATCACCAAATACAGCTTTTTCAGCAAGTAGAGATGAAATTTACAAAGACAGAAGAACAGAAGCAGACAAAGTATTATTAAAAGCATTTAATGGAACAGAGCTAGACTATATTGATGTACAAATTAGATGTAAAGTAAAAGATGGTATTAACTTATACCAAAAAATTACAAACATCGCACAAATTACAGAATTCACAGACGAAAATGGAAATCCTGTAAAAGATAGAGATTCACAAGAAGAAAACGTAGTACTTCCAAGTGATGAAGACTTACCAAACTATGAGGATCCAAAAATCGAACGTGGAGACAAATACATTCCAGGTCAACAAGATGATGATGATTTCGAAAAATTAGTATTACAAAGATTTGACTTAGCTTTAAGAAAATTCATTACAGGTGTAAATGATGAAAAAGTTGAAGGTAGAGCACCAGTGTTCAAAAAAGTAAGTGATACAGAATATAAATATGAACATACCAAAGAACCAGTAGAAGTAGCAAACGGAAACATAGTAACTTATACTTTAAGAATTTTCAATGAAGGAAATGTAGCAGGTTATGCAAAAGAAATTAAAGATAACCTACCAGAAGGTTTAGAATATTTACCAGAACATGAACTAAACAAAGAATATCGTTGGAAAATGATAGATAAAGAAGGAAAAGAAACTCAAAAATTAGAAGAAGCAGTATCTATTAGAACAGACTATTTATCAAAAGAACAAGAAAAAACAGAAAATGCAAACCTAATCAAAGCTTATGACCCAGAAACTATGACAATGCCAGATTATAAAGATGTAAAAATAGCATTTAAAGTAACAGAACCAAATACATCAGACAGAATTATCATAAACACAGCAGAAATCACAGATGATAGCGATGAAAATGGTAAGCCAGTAGATGATATTGACTCTACTCCAGACAATGATAAAGAAGGAGAAGATGATATAGACATCGAAAAAATCAAAGTAAAATTCTTTGATTTAAGCTTAAAAAAATGGGTAACAGAATCAATAGTAACCTATAATGGAAAAACAACAGTAACAAAAACAGGTCATACTGGAGATGAAAACCCAGAGCCACCTGCAAAAGTAGAAATTCGTGGAAGCAGAATGAGTAAAACCACAGTAAAATTCAAATTTAACATCAAAGTAACCAACGAAGGAGAAATTGCAGGATATGCCAAAGAAATCATAGACTATATTCCAGAAGGATTAAAATTTGAACCAAAAGATAATCCAAAATGGAGAGTAGAAGATGGAAAAGTAATCACAGACCAATTAAAAGATAAATTACTACAACCAGGAGAAAGTGCTACAGTAGAAATTATCCTTACCTGGATTAATAACAAAGACAACCTAGGAGAAAAAGTAAACTGGGCAGAAATTAATAAAGATGACAATGAATATGACTCACCAGATATCGACTCAACACCAGGAAATAACGAAAAAGGAGAAGACGATATCGACAGAGCACCAGTTATTTTATCAGTAGTAACAGGTAGTGCACCAACTTACATTACATTAGCCATTACATCAATTAGTATGTTAGCAGCAGGAGTAGTGCTAATCAAGAAGTTTGTAATTTAGAAAATACATCTTTTGCTCCAAAGAAATTACCATAAATAGTAGTAAGCATAACAATAGTAAGTATAACAATAATATTTATTATAAAATTATAAAAAAAATCTCTCTAACATATGTTAGAGAGATTTTTTGACGTTGAGAGAATATCTATTCTTTCAACATTGAAGCTTAGGTTTTGGTTATCTGGTAAGAAATTGCATAAAATTGCTTAGAATTTTTTAGAAGAACCTCCTCCTCTAGAACTTCCACCAAGACCACCAGAACCACTACGACCTCCGCCAAAGCCACCACCGCGACTTCCGCTAGAGCCACCAGAGCCACTGCGACCTCCGCCGAAACTGCCACCGCGGCTTTGGCTAAGACCACCAGAGCTAATAGAACTGCTACCGAAACCGCCACCGCGACTTCCACTAGAACTACTACGACGTGCTTCTTCTTCACGTCTGCGTCTATCTGCTTCTTCGCGTTGCCTCCTAGCACGTGCCTCACTTTCAATCTGCCTTCTTCTACGCCTTTCACTTTCTTCGTGATCCTCTTGTGCCTGCTTGATAAGGTGTTCTAAGTTGTCAATCAAGGTAAGATCAAAATAAGGGCGTGCTTGATAGCTTAGCTTTTCATAAGCTCGCCGAGCACTGATAAGTCTGTTTAAGTCGTGTTCGCTAGCATGATGGATAGAAGATACAATGCTAGAAATAGTACGCATGGCTTCTTCTGCTTTAGCTTTATTTCTGGAACGTTCTTGTTGCTGGTCAAAGTTTTCTTGTGCTTCTCTTAGCAGGTGCTTAGTTTTGGCTATAATAGAGCTGTCAAAGTAACTACGAGCATTAGAGTTTAAATTTTCGTAAATCCTAACAGCTCTTTTCAAAGAATCCAAACTTTCAGCTGTGCCACTTCCACCAGTAGAAGAGATAATAGAAGAAATTTCTTCTTGTGCAGCAAGAGCAGTAGATTTGTCTTTCTCATTTTGAATACGAATTTGTTCTTGCCTTAAAAACTCTTCATGCTCCTCTTTTAACTTCTGGGACTCCTGATATAAATCTTGCAAATGACCTATATTAGAAGTTACAAAAGCTTGTACTTCTGGTGCTAAAGAAGAGTAAGCATCTAAGGCGCAAGAGAAATCATCTACCAAATCTTTGTCAGCACTCTTGCAAATTAAATTTGCGATGCTATCATCAAACTTTTTAGCAGATTGCTCGTTTTGCTGGCGAATTTCTTCGGCAATCATCTTACTTACCCCATCATCAAGATCAGGATATAGTAAACATGCTCTTTTGTAACGGTCTGTAAGCGTTTCAAACTGCTGAGAAAGTTCTGCATAACGATTAGAAAGGGTATCAAGTTCATGAGCTTGCTCGCCAATTTGCTCTCTAAGAGTAGCTGCAGTCTGGTCATGTACTTGACGTAAATAAGCAATTTTGTCTTCATAAGGCTTGCGAGCAGAATCAATTTGTCTTTTTGCATCAGCCTTTACGTCTTGCATTTCGCTCAGGCACTTTTTATTAAGAGTTTCATTTTCGCTTCGAGCCTCTTGTAGCTTTTTTTGTGCTACTTTTAATTCCACTTGCAAAGCTCGCACCTTCTTATAATATAGAAAAATAAATATGCAAAGTGCAATTGCAGTAAATAGTAAGGCAACAAGAAGTATCATATTGCTACTAGAAAAAACAGAAGTTGCAGAAGACATGGAGTTGCTAGAATTAGAAGGGGACAATCTGTTGGTTGTTTCAGGTGAAGTTGCCATTTCTGAAAATCGAATTCCTGCTTTTTCAAAAGAAAAAATAGTTTCGGAAATAACAGCTTTTTGCAAACAGATAAGTCCATTAGCAAATTGATTTTCTTTTAAATAGGGAATCGCATAATCGTCCAAAAGGCGATCACTATCTGCATTAGAAATGTATGCTTCCATTGCACTTCCAACGATTATATGAATATCCCGATCCTCTGTAGCAAGTAAAATCAAAATGCCTCGATCATCTTTTCCAATACCATATTGGTTGTACATTTGAACTCCAAAGTGCCTCATAGCAATTTCTTCAAAAGACTCTAAATCTCTATAGTTCTCAGGAACCTCAAGATTATAATCTCCCAAAGATTTAATAGTTGTGATAACAACTTGTGTTCCATCATAGTCATTTGCAAGTTCAGTTGCATTAGCAATAAGATCTTCTTGTTCATCTTTAGAAAATACCTTTGCAAAATCATTCACATAAAAAGAAGAAGTAGCATTAGGTATTTCAAAAGAAGGCGTAGATGCATCAAAAACATCAGGGGAGTTAAGCAAAGCTGGTGCATTAGTAGCAAAAGCTTCAGTGTTAAATAGCAGGCTTACCAAGATAAGTAAGGTAAGACTGAGCCTAACGAATTGCCAGTACCGTTTTTTAGCTAATTTTTTCATGATTTCCTCCTTAAATTAAATAAATCTTTTTGTGATGTAATAAACCATATGCAAAAACTAAAAAGCAGAGGAAGTCCTCACACTAATTAGTGAATTTTGGAACTCAAAAATTTTTTACATACAATAGTATAACATATTTACATAAGATAAGCAAGAGGGAAAACCTTAGGGAAAAAGGAAAGTAAGACTTAATATGACAAAAAAAGACTATTTTGTCATAAGAATGTTATCAAATTTTAATAAAAGAAAAAAAGTAGTCTAGTTTAAGAAAATCCGTAAGAAAAATGGATTGAAACAAGAAAAATAGAGGCGTTGACACTTTTTTTCTTTTTGCTATTATAAATAAGAAAAATATTGTTTAGTAGTAAATAGAATACAAAAAATAGAATGTAGCTAAATAGAAAGCAAAAACAAAAGAAAGGAGTAGCAAAAGTGAAACAATTAGAAGTACATAAAAGTAAAAAAAAATTACTAATATTTGTATGTAGCACTATTTTGCTACTCGTTACACTAGTCCCCAGTTTTGCAGCAAGTAATAACATCATTACACCAGAAGAAAATCAATATTTCGAACTGCGAGCAGTAGAAGTAAAAGATGTAGAAGGAAGCAAACAAGTTATTATGGAACTATGGGGGCATGAAATAGACTTCAAACGGATTTGATGTGCGATTTAGTTATGATAGTACAAAACTAAAACCTTCTAATATAACAACAAATGAGATTACAGATGATGAAATGGAATACTTCAAATTAGAAGAAGAATTTAAAGATGCATTAGAATTTTTTACAATTCCATATGATGAAACAGGTCAAGGAATAAGAGGCATACTTTCTTTTGATCCACCAATTACGACTAGTGAACATATTATAGAAAAAGATGGAATCGGAAAAGTAGTTACAACAAAACGGTGGAGTATTACTTGGAAAAATGAGTTTTCAAATGGCAGAAGAAGTATTTGACAGTACATGGTTTCATCTAGTTAGTAGTACAGAGTCTTCACCAGCAACAGGAATAAAAATAAATTTAGAAGGAACAGCAGGAAACAAATTTTATGAAGCACAATCCACATTTCGTTTTACGGACCAAACAGCCTCTAAAAATGCTAATTTAAGTAATTTAATAGTAAGCAGTGGACAAAAAGACGAAGAAAATCCAGAAAATTCAACTTATAAAACATATAATCTTACACCAACATTTGAAAAAGACACTTTAAATTATGAAATTACTTTATTAGAATACCAAGATAATCTTGATATTACAGCAATTACAGAAGATAGCAAAGCTACATTAAAATTAAAACTACCCAAACGAGATGAAAATGGAGAACTTTGTTATGAAGCAGATGGAACTACTTTACTATATGAAGAAAAAGAATTAGTAAGTAATACTCCTCTTGCAGTTACAATCAATGAATTAGGAAAAGAAGATACAAAACTAACTATTATAGTAACAGCAGAAGATGGAAGAACAACAAAACAATATAGTATTACAATCAAAAGACCCTATGCAACCATCAAAGGAAATATTTATACAGAGCCAACAGCCTCAACCACAGGAAAATACATAGCAGATATCCTTTTATATAAAACAGAAGAAACACGAAAAACAATCCAGTGGGATGATGCAATAAACAGTGATATGACAGCAACAGCAGATAGCTTGCATGAAGAACTGTTAACAATACCAGAGGTTGTAAAACAAAAAACACAAGAAGATGGCAATTTTGAAATAAAAGTAATACCAGGAGAATATGACCTACTAATTAATAAACAAGGGTATATAGATTACATTCACATCCAAATAACACTGCAAGAAAGCCAAATAAAGCAATTAGGACAAATAGAGTTAATTGCAGGAGATGTTAATAAAGATGGAGTAGTAGAAATTCTAGACAAAGTTTTAATAACAAAGCAAAATGGTACAAATTCATCATCACCAGACTTTTCAGTAGAATGTGACTTAAATGATGATGGAAAAGTAGAAATTTTAGATAAAACAATAGTAACAAAAAATAATGGACAAAGAAGAAAAATAATAAATGAAAAAGGAGGTAACACATGAGTCAGGCAAAAACAGCAAGTAATGTGCAGCGAAAAATTGCAATACTGTTAATAATAGCTATCTTATTACAACTATTTTCACCCTATACTCAGCTTGTAGGAACAGTAAAAGCAGCCATAACAGGAAATACAGCACCAGATTTTAAATACTTAGTCATGAATGTAGATAAATCAGAAGATGCGTATTTAGACTATGAAGACTTTGGAATAGCGCACATTACGTTAGAGCTAAGAGGAAACTTAAACTTTAGTGGTTTTGATGTAGCCTTTAGTTATGACAAAAATGTATTAAAGCCAACATACAACGCAGGTAGTAACAGAAGACCAGACTACGTAGAAGCCACAAACATGAGTGATTGGAATGTAACAACTAATAACTTCGGCTCAGACATATCAGAAAATAACACATGGTTATTTGCAGACCAAGGAAAATTTAGAGTAGAAGGTACAACAGCAACTGACAAAAATCCATCTGTAATAGGAGAAAGTGTTGTCATAGCAGAATTATACTTTTTACTAGAAGACGGATACACCTTAGACAATATTCCAAGCACTACATTTGCAATGCAACCAGGAGGAGGATTAGAAACAGGTATAAAACTTGTTTTTGATACTTATGACTGGGTAACAGACCCTAAATATTATGGAACAGATGGAATGGTAGAAGCAGAAAAAGAAATATCTTCTATTATAGTAAAAACAAATCCAACCAAAACAAGTTATGAACATGGAGAAACTATTAATTTAGCAGGAGGAGTCATTACAGTAACTTATAGTGATAATTCAGAAGAAGATATAGACATGCTAGACCCAAAAGTAAGTATCACTTCAGGAAATCTAGCAGATGCCACTAATAATACAGTTATGATTAGTTATGGAGGAAAACAAACATCTTTTAATATTACAGTAACAGACCCAATAGAAAAATTAGAAGTACAAACTCCAATGACAAATGTAGAATACAATCATAATGATAATTTTAATTTTGCAGGTTTACAACTAAAAGCTACTAAGAAAAGTGGAAACACTATTACATTAGGACAAGAACATCCAGATGTAACAACCAGTGAATTAAAAGCAAATATTAACTCTAACCAGTTTACACAAACATCTACATCAGGAACTGTTCCAGTAAGTGGTACACAAAAAATTATATTTACTTATGAAGGAAAAACAGCTGAGCAAACAGTAATTGTAAATGACACCATAGATACCATTGAAGTAGTAAATCAACCAACCAAAAAGGTATATAAATATGGTGAAAGCTTAAACTTAGCAGGAGCAAGTATTAGAGTTCATTTAGGAAGTGGAGGAACTAGTAACATAAACCTTCCAGATGGAGGCGTAACAGTAACAAACTTCAATAATAAACAAGTAGGAAGTAAACAACATTTAAATGTAAGTTTTGGAGGAAAAACAGCAGCAAATACCATTGAAGTAGAAGCATATAACTATGTAAAAACAATAGATTTAACACCACCAACAAACAGAAAACCTATTTATAATACACAATTAGATTTAACAGGAGCCTCTATTACAGAAAACTGGGCAAATGGAAATATTGCTATGAATAAAGCAGTAACAGCAAGTATGATTTCAGGGTATAACAAAACAAAGCTAGGCTCACAAACAGTAACTGTAAATTATACAGTAACTTATACACTTTCAGATGGAAATACATTATCAGACAACTTTACTAAAACATTTACAGTAAATGTACAAAATACAGCAAAAGCAATAGAAATTACACCGCCTACCAAAACAACCTATCATCATGGAGAAACTTTAAACTTAGCAGGTGGAAGTATAAAAGTAACAAACCAAGATAACACAGTAGCTAATGTAACTATGACTACAGCAATGATTACTGAAAATGGAACATCAGTTAATATGAGTCCAGCTACGTATGATAATACTAATAAAGTAGCCAAAACACTTAAAATAGCTTATGAACAAGATGGTATTAACAAACAAGTAGATTATCCAATAACTATTATTAATGATGTAAAATCTATTAGCCTACAAGGAACACCAAAAACAAATTATAATGTAAATGACCCAAGAGATACAAACTTAGAAATATTGGTAAGTAGAGCATCAGGAGCTCCAGAAGCAATTAAAGTTACAGACACTATGATAACCAATTTTAGTACAACAACAGAAGGAGCAAGAACAGCAGTAATTACCTATACAGAAAATGGCATTACAAAAACAGTAGATTATAGCTATGTAGTAGCAGATAAAGTAAAATCAATCAGTATTAAAACTATGCCAAAAGAAACACAAAAATACAATACCAATTTAGATTTAGCAAATGCTACCATAGAAGTAGTAAAAGGAAGTAAGACCGAGACGATTCCATTAACAAGTGCTATGATAAAAACAGGAACATATGATAAAACTACCTTAGGAACGCAAGCAGTAACAGTAGAGTATGGAACAAAAGAAGATGGGTCACCTGCCACAACCACTTTTACAGTTAATGTAAAAGATTATGTAACAGGAATTAGTATAACTCCAAATGAAGTAAATGCAGTTTATAATGATGAATTACAAACAATACTTGACAATAATACAATTACGTATACTGTAACTTATGCAAAAGCTGGGGCACAAATAGCAACTGTAGTAACTCAAAATATGGTAACAGGATATAACAAAACAAAAATAGGAGCCCAAACTTTAACAGTAACTTATACAGACAATAATGAAAATAGCTTTACAAAAGATGGTACTTTTACAGCAAATTTAAAGGTAACTATACCAGATAAAGTAACACAAATAAGTATTACAAAACCAAACAAAACAACCTATAAACATGGCGAAGCCTTTAATCTAACAGGAGGAATTATTAACCTAACATATGCAAGTACAAAAACAGATACAGTAAACCTTACAACAGCAATGTTAAAAGAAGCAGATGGAGTAACAACAGCTAGTACCTCTCCAATAGCTACAGACTTTGGAACAAATACTACTTTTGATAAAACACTAAAAATTGTTTATAGCAAAGATGGAGTATCAAAACAAATAGACTATCCAATTACGATTGTAAATGATGTAAGAGAAATTACAATGCATACTACACCAAAAACAAGTTACAATGTAAATGACACAATAGACTTAACTACAGATGGAACAAACTATGGAGAAATTTTAGTAACAAGAGCAGTAGGAACAGCAGAAGTTGTTAAGTTAAATGATAGTAAAGTACAAGTTACAGGATTTAATGCAAGCAGAGAAAATACAAATTTACCATTAACAGTAACTTATACAGAAAATGGAATTAGTAAAAATACAAGTTATAACATCTCAGTCACAGACAGTGTAAAATCAATTAGTATTAAAACGACTCCAAAAACAGATTATAAATATAATGAAGAATTAAGTATAACAGGTGGGCAAATAGAAGTAGTAAAAGGAAGTGGAACCACAACCATACCACTAACTAGTAGTATGGTAACAGGTTATAATAAAGAAACTTTAGGAGAACAAACAATTACAGTAACTTATGGTGGAAAAGAAACTACTTACAAAGTAACAGTAAAAGATTATGTAACAGAAATTGCAGTAAATCCAAGCACTGTATCAGCCACAGTAGGAGATAGTTTAGAGAAAATACTTTCAGATAATTCAATTATGTATACTGTAACATATGCAAAAGCAGGTGCTAGAACCCCAACTACACTTACAAAAAATATGGTAACAGGATACAATGCATCAAGTAGTATCTCACAAAACTTAACAGTAACCTATGTAGATACAGATGTTAGTAGTGCTACAAATGGAAAAAGCTTTACAAAAACATTAAGAGTAACTTTCCCAAATGCAGTTACTAAAATAGAATTAGTACCACCAACTAAAAAAGTATATAACCATGGAGAAATATTAGACCTAAGTGGTGGAAGTATGAAACTTACTTATGCAAGCGGAGATGTAGCTACAGAAAACTTAAATATGGCAACAATTACTGAGGCAGATGGAAGTACAGTAAATATGAGTCCATCAGCAGAAGAATTTGGAAGTAGCACAACCATAAATAAAACTTTAAAAATAACTTATACACAAGATGGAGTAAGCAAAACAATAGACTATTCAATTACGATTGTAAATGATGTAAAAGAAATTACAATGCATACTACACCAAAAACAAGTTACAATGTAAATGACACAATAGACTTAACTACAGATGGAACAAACTATGGAGAAATTTTAGTAACAAGAGCAGTAGGAACTGCAGAAGTTATTAAGTTAAATGATAGTAAAGTACAAGTTACAGGATTTAATACAAGTACAGAAAATGCAAACTTAGAATTAACAGTAACTTATACAGAAAATGGAATTAGTAAAAATACAAATTATAACATCTCAGTCACAGACAGTGTAAAATCAATTAAATTATTAACAACACCGAAAGCACAGTATAAATATAACGAAGAATTAGACGTAAGTGAAGACCTTCTAGAAATAGAAAAGGGAAGCGAAAAGATAAGCATACCATTAACAACAGGTATGATAACAGGATATGACAAAACAGTTTTAGGAGAGCAAGAACTAACCATAGAATATGGTGGACAACAAATTAAGTATACTGTAAATGTAAAAGACTATGTAACTGGAATTAGTATTACCCCAAATACAGTAACAGGAACATGTAAAGATACATTACAAGACTTAATTGATGATTATAACATAATGTATACTGTAACCTATGCAAAAACAGGAGCAGGCACCCCAAGCCCACTTCTAGAAAGTATGGTAACAGGATATAATGACAAAACAACCAATGAACAAAACTTAGAAGTAACTTACACAGATAATGATGAAAATAGTGCTACCAAGGGACAAGATTTTACAACATCTTTAGCAGTAACATTACAAGACCAAGTAGATACTATTAGCATCAAAGACAAACCAGGTAAATTAACCTACCATTATGAAGACCAAAGCTTAGATTTAAGCGGTGGTAGCATCTTAGTTACAACACAAAGCGGAATTACAGAAGAGAAAAGCTTTACAGCAGATGGTGTAACCATTACAGAAGTAGATGGATCCCCAATCAATCTACAAAATGTAAGTTTTGAGCCAAGTCATCAAGCAGTAAAGACAATCAAAGTAAATTACGCAGGAAAATCAGATACATTTAATATAACAATTACAAACCAAATCACTAAAATCGAAATGGAAAATATGCCAAAAACAGAATATCAAATTGGCGAAACACTAGATTTAAGCACAGATGGAACCACCCCAGGAACCATTAAAGTAACAAGACAAAATGGAAAAACAAGTAGTGTTACGTTAACTGATAACAATGTTATGGTAACAAATTTCGATAGTACAGCAGAAAATACAAACTTAAGATTAGACGTAAGTTATACAGAAAATGGTATAACAAAAACTACTAATTATGCAATCAAAGTAATAGACGTAGTATCAGATGTAGTAATAGAAAACATACCAAAAACAGCTTATAAATATGGCGAAAGCTTAGATGTAAGCACAGGTACATTATTAGTAACAAGAAGCAGCGGCCCAGTTTCAATACCAATGAATGAAAATATGGTAACAGAGCTAGATGGAAGCAGCTTTGATAGCACAAATTTAAGTGCAAGAAAATTAAAAGTAACCTATGGTGGAAAAGAACTATTCTATGACATCGCAGTATCAGACTATGTAACAGGAATATTACTAACACCACCTACAAAACAAACTTATGAATGTGGAGAACTTCTAGACTTAGAAGGAGGAAGTGTACAAAAAGTTATGGCAAGTGGAGAGCCTACTACCCCAGTAGAACTTTTAGATAACAGTGTAACAATAAGTACATTTGATTCAAGTAAAGAAGGAACACAATCAATACAAGTAACTTATGAAGGATTTACCCAAAGTTTTGGTGTAATAGTAGAAGACAATGTACAATCCATAACGATAGAAAATACCCCAAAAACAGACTATGAATATGGAGAAGAATTAGACCTAACAGGAGGAACTATTATTGCAACAAAATCAAGTGGAAAAACCGAAGTAATCAATATTACAAAAGAAATGGTAACAGGTTATGATAGTACAAAGATAGAAGAACAAACTTTAACTATTACCTATAAAGGAAAACAAACAAGCTATACTGTAAATGTAAAAGATAAAGTAAAAGACATTAAAATTAAAGAGCCAAATAAGTTAGTATATAAACTAGGAGAAGAAATAGACTTAGCAGGTGGAACAGTAGAACTAATAATGGCAAGTGGAAAACCTACTACCCCAGTAAGTTTAACCGATAACAATGTCACAATACAACTACCAAGTACAACTGCAGAGGGAGCTTACCCAGTAAAAGTAACTTATCAAGGATTTACGAAAAACTTCTACATTACAGTAGTAGATGCAATTACATCAATTTATTTAGACACATTACCAGAAAAACTTCATTACAAGTATGGAGAAAGCTTAAATGTAACAGGAGCAACCATTAAAATGGCAAAAGAAAGTGGAGAAACTACCACAATAACAGTTACAAAAGAAATGGTAACAGGCTATAATCCAAACAAAATAGGAGCACAAATATTAACCATTACTTACGAAAACTATAGCTGGCAATATGTAGTTGATGTAGAAGACATTATAAAAGGACTAAAAGTAACAAAACCAGATAAAACAGAATATGAATATGGCGATAGCCTAGATTTAACTGGTGGAAAAGTAGCCATTGTAATGGCCAGCGGACACCTAGAAGAAGCTGAATTAACAGCCTCTATGATAGCAGGATTTGAAAGTACTAAATTAGGAAATCAAACCATAAAAGTAGAATATCAGGGATTACAAGGAGAATTCCAAGTAAAAGTAGTAGACAAAGTAAAAGGAATTGAAATGTCAAAAACGCCTGATAAAACCAAGTATCAGTACAATGAAAAATTAGATGTAACAGGTGCTATTATTAAAGTAATTAAATCAAGTGGAATTTACGAAGCATCTGTAACAGATAAAATGGTTTCAGGGTATAACCCTAAAACCTCAGGAAATCAATTCGTAACTGTAACTTATGAAGGTCATGAAACAAGCTTTATGGTAACAGTAGACGAAAAACCAGTGGTAGAAGAACCACAAAGACCAGTAAGACCAGTAAGACCTACAAAGCCAATAACACCTACAAAACCAGTAGAACAAGAACCTATCAAGCCACAAGAGCCAGAAAAGCCAATTACACCACAAGAACCACAAAAGCCAACAGAAGTACTTGGTGTGCAAGATAGAAATGACACCATAGAAAAAGAAAAACTATTAGCTGGAATAATGGGATTTACTGCACTTCTTCTAATGATATTCTTAGTATTAACAAAACGTAATGTTAACATTTATGTAGAAGAAGAAAAAGAATTCGTATTAGGTGGAAAAACAAAACTTACGAAAAACAATTTATACATAGATATTAACCAATATCTAGATGACGAAACTTACCAAAACAAAGTTAAAGTACGTCTAAATGATGCAATAAGCGAGAAGTTAGACGGAAAAGAAATAGAGATAAAACATAGAGGCAATATAATCAAATATAAGGTACATTATGAGAATAAGCCATATGAAATTATCTTAGAATAAAAAATCGCTTGAGAAAGGCAAATAAAACCCAAATAACAGTGTAGCGATGGAAAAGAAAGAAAATAACAAATAAAAGGTATACCATAAAAACAAACTAAATTGTCGCGTGCATGCAAAGTTTCCATATCTTTACCCTTTATGCACGCAAAGGCGTAAAGAATAGGAAATTTTGTAGACAATTTAAAATATAATATTAGAATATTTTAGAATATTAGAAAAAATCTAATCAAAAAAAGAAGTAAAAAAATAGCTATTATATATGGCTTTGTTTGCCATACCCAAAAACAAAAAAAGTGGCTAGAAACCGCGGAAGCTAGCCTGTTTTAAAAATAGTATAAAAATATAATAGGTAAGAAACAGGCCCTGTTTTAGGGTCTATTCGTCATGTCTGTTGTCACTTAGGGGACGTACTCATTTGTGACAAAGTGTCACTTAGGGGACGTACTCATTTGTGACAAAAGTGTCGGTTTAGGGACAAATTGCATATAAAAGCATAATTCGACATGATAAAAGTAAATTTAAAATCTATCAAATCCTCTTGCCCCTAACAAAACTATAAAAAAACTCGAAATTTGTAACAAAAAAGTAAATAAAATGTCAAAAAAAGCACTTTCTAAGGAGAAGGTGCTTTTTCCGTATAATTAACTACTTATATTTATATGTAATATAAAAAATAGTAGTATTGAAAAAATAAGTTATAGGGAATATATATATATTATTATTATTTAAGCCAATGCGTTAGAAAGCTTTGCAGTGTAGTTATATCATGCTTTGGGTTCGCCTAGAAAACATGATATAGCTACACCACAAGAATATTTAATAAAACGCAAAATACAGCTTAAACAAGCCAAAGAATGTGAGGAAAAAACAAATGAAAGTGAGCAAAAAAATGAGAAACAAAAGAAAAAAGACGCTATTAACAGTGTTAGCAGGAACAGCATTGCTAACAAGTATAGTAGCAGCAACTAAATTTACAGGATTAGAAACATCAATTCAAAAGCTAATTCAAAAAAGTCCAGAAAAAGATGAACAAATTACATATTCTCAAACAAACAGTGATAGTAATCAAACTACCACTAATTTAGATATTCTCACAAACTCAGTAAAAGAAAATGTTAAAATCGCAAATGGCAATAATTTTACAGCTGTATTAAAGGCAGATGGAACTGTATGGACATGGGGTAATAATAACTATGGACAATTAGGAAATGGAGAAATTGAAAATAGTGCAACATATACATTAAACCAAGTAATAGGAGTAAATGCAGAAGGATACTTAAGTAATATTAAGCAAATAGCAGCAGGAACATATGAAATGTATGCTTTAACAAATGATGGAAAGGTTATATGCTGGGGAAGAGGCGCACAAGGGCAACATGGAAATGGAGATACACAAAACTCTGGAACTCCAGTATATGCACAAACACAGGTAGACATAACTGACGAAGAAGGTAACATAAACACAGAAGATAGAGTGTTAGAAAACATTAAACAAATAGCAGCAGGTTCATCACATGTTTTAGCACTTTCAAATGATGGAACAGTATATACATGGGGATTAAACAATTATGGTCAGTTAGGAATAGGAGTGGCTCACACTACAGCAAGCAATGTAAATGGTAAAAGAATTTATGCAGTAAAAGTACAAAAAGAAATAGAAATAACAGATGAAGAAGGAAATATAACAACGCAGTTAGCAGATTTAGATCATATCAAACAAGTATCAGGAGGAAACGATTTTTCAGTAGCTTTAACACAAGAAGGAAGCGTATTAGCATGGGGGCTTGGAACATCAGGGCAAATAGGAAATAGTGCAGCAGCAAATGTTACACTTCCAACACCTGTTACAGATTTAGAAAATGTTACAAAAATAGATGCAGGAGGATTACATACTTTAGCTCTAAAAGAAGATGGAACAGTATGGGCATGGGGACTAAATCGTTATGGACAATTAGGAATTAATACAGCAAGTACCACCTCTTCTAATGCAGCTTATAAAAGAACATATCCAGTACAAGTATTAAAAGCAGCAGGAACACCATTAACAGATGTTATCGATATTAGTGCAAATTTAGAAACAAGTTATGCAATAACAGAAGATGAAACAGCCTATGGATGGGGACTAAATACATCAGGTCAAATAGGAGATAATACTGCAACTAATAGATATATAGCAACACAAATTATAAAATATACAAAAGAGCCAATTACAGGAATTAAAATGTTTTCAGAAGGGCAAAACACAAACACAAATTACTTAATAGATGAAAAAGGTTATATCTATGCAAATGGTGTATCAACTTCATATCAATTATTAAGTGATAGAGTAACTAATAATTTAGTAGCAACACCAGTAGACGAAACTTATTTAAAACTAAGCCATAATCAAGCTTATTTAGAAGTAGAAAATACCGTAGACTTACAAGTAAGCTATCACAATGGACTAAATGTAATAAACAAAGCACTAACACCAGAAAATATAACTTATAGAACTTCAAATGAAGAAATAGCAACAGTAGATAATAATGGAAAAGTAACAGCAAAATCAAGAGGTTATGTAACCATAATTGCAGAAGATACTACAAATGGGTACATAGCACAAAGTATTATTAATGTAATAGCAAAAGGAGCTACAGCACTTCCACAAGTAGTATCAGGAACAATAACCACAGTATATTTAAAAGAAGATGGAACAGTATGGGCATCAGGCTCAGGTGCAAATGGAACGTTAGGAAGTGGTTATAACAAAATTGTAAATAGACCAGTACAAGTAACAGATGAAGAAGATAAAAAATTAACAGATATTCGAAAAATAGAAATAGGAACAGAACATGTAATAGCACTAAAAAAAGATGGAACTGTATGGACGTGGGGAGTTGGAACTACAGGACAAATTGGAGATGGAGCAGCAGCAAATAGATATTATGCAACTCAAGTAGTAGATGAAACAGGAGAAGAATATTTAAGTGATATTATAGATGTAGCAGCAGGACTAGACTATTGTTTAGCATTAAAAGCAGATGGAACAGTAGTAGGATGGGGAGCAGGAGCAAACCATGCCTTAGGTGTAAATAATACGGGAAACAAAGTATTACCTGTAAAAATGCATGATAGCTATAACATTATTCAGGTACAAGGTGGCTCAGATACAAGTACAGTATTAAAAGCAAATGGAAAGGTACAAGCAGTTCGGATATAACAATGTAGGTCAAATAGGAGATAATACGGCAACAAATAGAGCAGAACTAGTATATACTTTAAATAATCAAAGAGATGGTCTTTTAACAGGAGTTGTCAGAATAGCAACAGGTTCACATCACACAATAGCCTTAAAAGAAGATAAAACAGCATGGATATGGGGATATAACAATTATGGGCAAATAGGAATGAACAATACCACAAATTATAAATATCCAATCCCACTAAAAAATGTAGGTAATACAGATATTATGCAAAACATAAAAGACATTAGTACTGGACCAACCTCTTCTTTTGTAGAAGATACACAAGGAAATATTTATGCTTGTGGATTCAATACTAGTGGGCAATTATCAATAGGAAATGCTACATCAGTAAAAATTTTTACAGTAGCTAAAGATGAAAATGGAGAACCATTAACAGGAGTCCTTACTATTTCAAACTCTACAGCAACAACTCATGGTTTTGCTTTTGAAGATGGAAGTGTAGGAGTAACAGGTATTGGAACAAGTGGGCAACATGGTAACCTAACACTTAGCAATAGTAATAAAATTACTAAGATACAAGGGGCAAGTATTCATACAGGCAACATTTATGAAACTTATGTAAATGGAACCACTAATATAAGTGTTAACATAACTCCGGTATTTAACTTAAATTTAGACTATGAAAAAACATTAAAAATAGGAAATATAACCTATACTTCATTAGACGAAGAAATTGCCACAGTTACAAATGATGGAACTATTACAGGAGTAAAAGAAGGAACTACAGGAATTAAAATTACAGATACTACAAATGAAATAGAAACAGTAGCTTATGTAGTTGTTGGAAAAAGAGACTTTAGCAATATTTCTAAAATAGTTGCAGGAGATAAACAAACAGCATTATTAAAACAAGATGGAACTGTATGGACATGGGGTGGAAATGAAGTAGGACAACTAGGAGATGGAGAAATTTATACAAAAGAGGCAACAAAACCAATACAAGTATTAAGTCCAGAAGGAGAAGGATATTTAACAAATGTTGTAGATATTGCAGCAGGTACACAGTCTATAATAGCATTAAAAAAAGATGGAACAGTAGTTAGCTGGGGAGCAAATACTTATGGGCAATTAGGATATGGCAATGGAACAGCAGTAAGACCAGTTTATGTAGTAGATATGTATGGAATAAAACTAAATGGTGTAATTGATGTATCAGCAACAAGAGACCATGCAGCAGTAGTAAAAGCAGATGGAACTGTATGGACATGGGGAAGAAATGACTATGGTCAATTAGGAAATAACTCTACTTTAGCAACTTGTCCATATGCAGTACAAGTTTTAGACAGTACAGGAACAGATTATCTAAGAGATATTAAACAAGTAAGTGTAGGTCATGCCTATGTAGCAGCACTTGCTAAAGATGGAACAGTATGGTCATGGGGGCTTGGAACTTCAGGTCAATTAGGAAACGGAGCAAAAACTACTAAAAAATTACCAGTACAAGCAACAGGAGTTACCCAAGTAACAAAAGTAATAGCAGGAAATGGAACAACCACAGTATTAAAAGAAGATGGAACAGTATGGGGTTGGGGACTAAATAGATATGGAACATTAGGATATGGAAGTGCAAGTACTACTACTAGTAATGCAAATTATGCAAAAACCACACAAATACAAGTAAAAATAGATAGTACTACTAACCTAGAAAATGTAAAAGACATTGGAGGAGCATTTGAAACAAAATATGCTTTAACACAAGATGGCACTGTATATGGTTGGGGGCTAAATACAACAGGAGAAATTGGAGACTATACAAAAACAAACAAAAGTTATGCAACTAAAACAGTAAGAAGATATGAAGCACCATTAGAACAAACTATTGTAAAACTAATGGAAGATTCAGCAAGTAGTTATACTAGTTATATGATTAGAAAAGATGGTAGCATTTTAGCAAATGGAAGAATAGCAAATGGACAAATTTTAGAAGGAGGTTCTTATACAGAACCACGAATTTATGCAGATGATGTTTTAGCAAGCTATATGGAAGTTGTAAATAGAATAGAATACCTAAAAGAAGGAACAACAAAAAAATTAGAAATAAGAGCAGTAGAAAATTTAAATACATTTGCCAAAGCACCAGAACTTGGAAATTTAAGTTTTAAATCTACAAATGAAAATGTAGTTAGCGTTGACCAAAATGGAAATATTACAGCAAAACAAGTAGGTCAAGCAACGATTATTGTAACAGAAGATAAACATGGCTATAAAGCAATGGCAAGAATTTATGTAACACAAAATAAACAAGAAGCTATAACAGCACCAATGGTAGTACAAGGAACTGGATTTACTGTCGTTTTAAAAGCAGATGGAACGGTATGGGCATCAGGATTAAACACAAATGGACAATTAGCAGATGGAACTTATACAAATAGAGAAAAATTAGCACAAATTAAAATAGATGAAGATACAAATTTAACTAATATTGTTAGAATAGCAGCAGGAGCATCTCATGTATTAGCATTAACAAAAGATGGATTTGTATATTCTTGGGGCTTAAATGGAAATGGGCAACTAGGTATAAACTCAACAACAAAAGCGAATTATGCTATGCAAGTAGTAGATCAAACAGGGGAATCAAATTTAGAAAACATCATAGATATAGCAGCAGGAGTTAACCATAGCATTGCAATTACCAAAGAAGGAAATGTATATACTTGGGGAAAAGGTGGTAATTACCAATTAGGAAACTATGCTACTTCAAATCAAACAAAACCAGTTAGAGTTTGGGACACCTATAATGTAGTAAAAGCATCAGGAGGGGCAGAATATACCATTTTACTTAGAGCAGATGGAGTAGCACAGCGGAACTGGATTAAATACAAATGGCTGGCTAGGCATGGGAGATGCCGTCACTAAGAATACACCAATAGAGTTAGGAAATGAAACAGATGGTATTTATCATGATATTTATGACATTAGCACAGGAGCTACACATACTCTTGTATTAAGAGAAGATGGAAAGGTATACAGTGCAGGTTTAAATACAAATGCACCACTTGGAACAGGAAATACAACAGCAAGAAGTACATTAGCACCAGCTTTAACAAAAGATGAAGAAGGAAATGTAATCGACCTTGAAAATATAGCAAGCATTAGTAGTGGAAATACTACATCTTTTGCAGTAAGCAAAAATGGAGAAGTATATAGTGCAGGATTAAACACTTCAGGACAATTAGGACTAAATCATAACACTTCACCAGTAAATACCTTTACAAAAGTATTAGATGATAGTGGAGAGCAAAATCTTCAAAATGTTATTATAGTAGCAAATGGAGCAGGAAATACCATCAACAGTAGCTATATTACAAAAGACGGAACTATCTATACATGTGGAGATAACGCAAATGGACAACTAGCTAATGATACTTATTATGCAAGCTATTTACCAATAGTAGCAGGAAATGCTAGCTTAAAAACAGACAAAATGCATATAAAGTTAGAAGTAAATAGCAAAGAACAAATTGCTTTAGACTTAGAACAAGGATTTAATGTATATAACAATACAAAACAATTAGATGCTGGCATAACTTACGAAGTATTAAACAAAGATATAGCAGAAGTATCTAATTCAGGATTAGTTACAGGAAAAAGATTAGGAACTACAAGAGTAAAAATTACAGACAAAGCAAACAAACTAGAAAAATATGTACAAGTAATCGTACTAAATAGTTATGGATACACACAAAGTAAAATTAGTTCAGGACTTAACTTTACAGTAGCACTAAAAGAAGATGGAACCGTATGGGCATGGGGAGCTGGTGCATCAGGTAGACTAGGAAATGGAAGTACAGCTAATCAAACTGAGGAAGTACAAGTATTAGCACCAGATGGAAAAGGACCATTAAAAAATGTAAAAGATATTGCAGTAGGGTATGATAGCGCAAGTGCTTTACTAGAAGATGGAACAGTAGTATCATGGGGAAACAATGGAAGTACAAACTTAGGAAATGGAACAAGTACAGATTCTAGTATTCCAGTTTATGTATTAGATACAAATGGAGAAAAAATACAAAACATTGTGCAAATTTCAAGAGGAAATGATGTAGCTTTAGCTTTAACAAAAGACGGAGAAGTATATAGTTGGGGATATAATGGATATGGACAATTAGGAATAGGAAGTACTACAAACTCAAGCTATGCAGTAAAAGTAAAAGAGCCAACAGGAAAAGGAACTATCAAAGGCATTATAGAAGTATTTTCAGGAATGTATCACTCTACATTACTAGCAGAAGATGGAACCGTATGGGCAATGGGATTAAATGATGCAGGTCAAATAGGAGATGGAACAACTAGTCAAAGAAATCTTCCTGTACAAAGTAAAATAACACAGGTAGATAAATTAGTAATATCTTCACATTCACAAATGGCAATTAAAGAAGATGGAAGTTTTTGGACTTGGGGCTGGAATGCCTATGGACAATTATCAGATGGAACAACAACAAATAGACCAAACCCAATACAACCAAAATGGGATAGTGCTACTATTGTTACAGACATTATTGATATGGGATCAGCAGGAGCAACACATTATATCTTAGATAGTAGTCATAGAGTGTATGCAGCAGGACTAAATAGTACAGGTCAAGTAGGAGACAATACAACCACAAATAAAAGCTATTTTGTAGAAGTAAAAGGAAAATATGGAGAAACATTACCAAACAATATTGTAAAAATAAGTCAATCAGTTATTAGACCAAATAGCAGTACAGATACATCAGTAGGCTATTTTACAAGAGAAGATGGTAGTATTTTAGGAGCAGGAAAAAATACAAGTTACCAACTATTTGGAAAAAATACAGATGTATTAAAAACAGCAAAAGAGATGAAAAATTCTTACACGGAAATTACTCCTAGAGTAATTCGTCAAATAGTAGGGCAAACTCAAAAGTTAAACATTAACATAGTAGAAAACTTCAATATTTATGCAAAAAAACCAGTGTTAGGAACTATTACATGGTCAAGTTCTAATGAACAAATAGCAACAGTAGATGAAAATGGAAATGTTACAGGAAACGCAGAAGGACAAACTACCATTATTGCAAAAGATAGTAAATATGGTTATATCGCTATGGCAACAGTGTATATTACAAGAAATACACAAAATGCAATTACTTTGCCGCAAGTAACACAAGGTCAAAAATTCACAGTAGTATTAAAAGCAGATGGAACTGTTTGGGCAGTAGGGCAAAATAATTATGGGCAATGTGGAACCAAAAGCAATGAAGCAAATTTATGTAATTTACAACCAGTTAAAACAGCAGAAGGAAAAGAACTAACAGACATTGTAAAAATAGTATCAGGAGTAGATCATACTTTAGCATTAACAAAAGACGGAAAAGTATATAGTTGGGGATATAATAACTATGGTCAATTAGGAATTAACTCAAAAGTAAATCAAAACGTAGCAAACTTTATGCTAGACGAAAATGGAGAAGCACCAATAGAAAATGTTATAGACATAGCAGCAGGAAATACCTATAGTACAATCTTAAAAGAAAATGGAGAAGTATATGCAGTAGGAGAAAATTCTTATGGACAAATAGGAGATAATACTTTAGTAAGTAAAATGGTGTTAACCCAAATAGAAGAAATACAAAACGTAGTACAAATAGCAAATGGTGGATGGCATACAGTAATGCTTAGAGGAGATGGAACTGTTTGGACAGTAGGAAGAAACCGTTATGGTGAATTAGGAATAAATGCTACAAACGATACTAGTACCGCATCAGCACAAGGAAAACCTATTGTAAGGCAAACTATCAATCATGAGAAAAATGGAGTATTACGAAATATTACACAAATAGCAGCAGGAGGATATCATACAATAGCATTAACAACAGCAAAACAAGTATATACTTGGGGCTATGGACTAGATGGCCAATTAGGAAATGGTGCAAAAAGTAATTATAACTATCCACAAATCGTATTAGATAACACAGATGGAGAAAATGGAATAGGTAATATTAAAAAAATAGGTTCAGCAGAAAGAGTAACCTTCTTAATAACAGATAATAATGAAGTATATGCTACAGGAGAAAATTCAAACTATCAATTATCACAAAACCATAATACAGATTTAAGCACAGTAGAAAAGCTATATAGTCAAAATGGGGAAGACTATATAACAGACATTATTGGTGTAACAAGCTCTTGTAAAAATATTAATAACACAGCACTGATAAAAGCAGATGGAACAGTATGGGTAGCAGGCTTAGGAGCAAATGGGCAAATTGGAAATGGAGCATATCAAACAGCCTATTTATATACTAGAATGGGAAGCTCTAAACTAGATGCAGGAGAAAAAATAGTTACTATAGCACAAGGAGAAACACATCAGTTAAAAGTATCTGTAAAATCAGGATTTAATGTATATGAAGATACACAAGAACAAGCAGGTAAAGTAACTTATACTTCAGGAACACCAGCAATAGCAACAGTAAATGCAGAAGGTGTTATTACAGCTGTAACACAAGGAGAAGCAAGAATTTTCATTTATGATGAAACAAATCTATGGTCTACTAGTGTAGCAGTTAAAGTAACAAGAGATCAAACAGATACTGTAAAAGCAGAAATAGCAGCAGGAACAGCAAGTGTTATTCTAAAAACAGATGGAAGTGTATGGAGCATAGGAAGAAATGACTATGGGCAAAGAGGAATAGGAAATACAGATAAATATGTAGAAGAAACAGCAGTATTAGACACAAATGGAAAAGACAAATTAACAAATGTAATTAGTGTATCAGCAGGATCTTATTTTGCTACAGCTGTAAAAGAAGATGGAAGAGTAGTAGCATGGGGACAAAATACTTATGGTCAATTAGGAAATAAAACAAATGCTAATAGCTCACTTCCAACTTATGTAATAGATAGCAATGGAAATGAATTAACAGGAGTTATTAAAGTAGTAAGTGGTTCAAGTTATACTTTAGCCCTAAAAGCAGATGGAACAGTATGGGCATGGGGGTATAATAATTATGGACAATTAGGTAATAATACAGGAACAAATTCTAATGTAGCTGTACAAGTAAAAGACCCAACAGGATTAGGAACTTTAAAAAATATTTGTGATATTAGTGTACAAGCACATACTTCACATGCATTAACAGATGAAGGAGAAGTATATGGTTGGGGCTATAATTACCATGGACAAATAGGCGATGGAACACGTCAAACAGGAGGAAACCCAACTGGAAGAAGAAAATTATTACCTGTAAAATTATCTATCAATAATGTAGTAAAACTAGTAGGTGGATATCATCACACTTTAGCTTTAAAAGCAGATGGAACAGTATGGGCATGGGGACTAAATAGATATGGAACATTAGGGTATGGAAGTTCTTCAACAGATGGAAATAGTACACATTACTGCAAAGCCTCTCCAATGCAAGTAAAAATAAATAGTACCACATTTTTAACAAATGTAATAGATATTGGAACTGCTTATGAAACTACATTTGCTGTTACAGAAGATAAAAATATTTATGGTTGGGGATATAATAACAGTGGACAAATTGGAAATAATAGTACTTCAAATTATAATTTAGCACAACCATTAAAGAAACTATATGGAGAAGCATTCACAGATAAAATAGTAGCTTTAAGTAAATCTACTTCTGTATCTACAAACTACATGATAAGAGAAGATGGAATAGTACTTGGAAATGGTTATACAGGTTCAGAACAACGTTTAATGACAAATAGAACAGGCAATATTACAACAGTAAAAGAATTAAGACCAGACTATATGCAAGTAGACCAAAGAGCAAATTATGTAAAACAAGGAGATAACATAACACTACAAGTAAGTGTTGCAAAAAGACTAAATGCTTTTGCACAACATATTAAATTAGGAAATTTAAGCTTTAGTTCATCTAACACAGAGATAGCCACTGTGACCAATGATGGAACTGTAACAGCAGTAGGATTAGGAGAAGCAACTATTACAGTAAAAGACATAGAACATGGTTACCAAGCACAAGCAATTATTTATGTTATTCAAAATCATGAACAAGTAATTACAATGCCAGATATCTCACAAGGAACAGATTTTACCACTATATTAAAAGCAGATGGAAGTGTATGGACTACAGGACTAAATAATAATGGACAATGTGGTGATGGAACTGTTATTAACCGCTCAAAACCAGTAAGAGTAAAAACTAGTTCAAAAGAGTATTTATCAGGTATTGTTAAAATTGCATCAGGAACAGACCATGTATTAGCCTTAACAAAAGAAGGCGAAGTATATGCTTGGGGACTAAATGATGTAGGACAATTAGGAAATGGAACAACTACAAGAAGTGTATATGCTGCAAAAGTATTAAACAGTAATGCAGAAGGAGCAATAAACAATGTAATAGATATTAGTAGTGGTCATAAATTCTCTATTATGCTATTAAAAGATGGAACAGTATGGGGAATTGGAAGAAATGTTTATGGAGAATTAGGAACATTAAATTATAGCAATAAAGTATTACCAGCGCAAATGGATGAAATTGCAAATGCTGTTAGAGTACAAGCAAACTCATCAAGTTCAAGTGTACAAATTGGAAATGGAACTGTATGGACTACAGGATATAATCAACATGGAACGTTAGGCCAAAATGCAGTAAACACAGGTTCATCAGCAGCATCACAAGGAAGAAATGCAGCAAATCCAGTAGTAAATAATACTAGAAATGGAATACTAACAAATGTTGTAAAATTAGTAGGAGGACTACATCAAACAGTTGTACTACAAGAAGATAATACAGTATACACATGGGGATATAACCACGCAGGACAATTAGGAGTTGGAAATACTACAACTTATAGTTATCCAGTAAAACCAAAATTAGCAGCTACAGGGCTTGAAATAACAGATAAAGTAGTTAATATAGGTGCATCAGGATATAGAACAATTCTTCAAATAGTAGACGAACAAAAAGAAAAACATACTCTTATTACAGGATATAATAATTATGGACAATTAGGTAATAACACAACCACAAATGCTACAAGCTTTATACCAGTAAATGATAAAAATAACGAAGAAGAAGCAAAAGAGTTAGATATTTTACCAGATGATAGTAGAGCTACAAATCATACAGGATATATTGATGAAAATGGAACTGTATGGACAGTTGGTTTAAATAACTATGGACAATTAGGAGATGACACTGTATATCAAAGAAAAAATATTGTACAAATTGGAGAAACTGAGCTAAAAGTAAAAGAAATTATCTTTACAATGAACCCAGAAGATACCAAACAAATAGAAAGCTATATACAAGATTCTTTTAATGTATATGTAAAAGAAAATAAAGTAGGAACTTTAAAATATGAAAGTCTAGATAATAGCATAGCACAAGTAAATGAAACAGGTTTAGTTACTGCAAAAGGAATTGGGGATACCTTAATTAGAGTAATAGACCTAGATAAAAACATACAATCAGCAGTTTACGTAAAAGTAATCAAAAAGCAAGAAGATATGAAATATGAACCAATGGTAGATGGAGGTGCTAATCACTCAGTAGCATTAAAAGGTGATGGAACTGTATGGGCATGGGGATATAACAAATATGGACAACTTGGAAATAATACTACTGTTACTACAGAAATACCTGTACAAGTAAAAGGAAAAAATGGCGAAGGTTTCTTAAGTGACATTCAAATGATAGCAAGCGGAAGTAATCACGTATTAGCATTAAAGCAAGACGGAACCGTATGGGCATGGGGATATAATAACTATGGACAATTAGGAGATAATACACAAATTACAAAATACACACCAGTACAAGTATTATCAGAAGATGCTACAGAAGAATTAAAAGATATTATTTATATTGCAGCAGGAACAAACTTCTCAGTTGCAGTAAACAAACAAGGAGAAGTATGGACATGGGGACAAAATGATTATGGACAATTAGGCGATGGAAGCAAAACAGCAAAATATACACCAGTAAGAGTAAAAGCAAATCTTTCAGGTATTATCAAAGTAGCATGTGGATATAGACACACAGTAGCTCTAAAATCAGACGGAAGTGTATATACTTGGGGAGATAACACAAACGGACAATTAGGAGATAATACAAATGTACAAAGACTAATACCAGTAAAAATGTTAGAAACAGCAGATAGCAATATATCAGATGCACTTAGTATTTCAGCTACCAATTATACAACTAATATCTTAAAAGCAAATGGAACTGTATTATCTGTTGGACTTGGAACTTCAGGACAATTAGGCGATGGAACAAAAACAACTAAAAAATTACCAGTAGCAGTAAAAGATTTAGATGGTCTAAATAACCTAAGCAATATTAAAAATATAAAATCAGGAGCAAATACAACATATGCCTTAACAAAAAATGGAACTATATATAGCTGGGGAATAGGCACAAATGGTCAATTAGGTAATGATACAATTGTAAATACTACTTTACCAGTAGAGGTAGCAAATAATACAGCAGATGGTATTATAGATAATATTTTATACATAGGAGCAGGAGCAAATCATGGCTTAGCAGTAGAAAACACAGGTTATGTAGAAGTATGGGGACTAAATGATCAAAAACAAGTAGGAGATAGTACTTTAGCAAAAAGTGCACATCCACTTTATATAGGTTCTAAAATTATAGCTGACCCAAGTGATGTTACATTAGAAATAGGAGATACGAAACAAATTCAAGTATCAATGCAATCTTTTAATTTATTTAGACCAGAAGAAAACCTAAATAGAAATGTAACCTATAAGAGTCTAAATGCAGATGTAGCAACTATTTCACCAGAAGGTCTAATTACAGCAAAAGGAATGGGGATTACGACAGGAGTAATTACTGATAATTTATCTTCTAAAGTAACAACAGTACAAATTAGTGTACTAGAAAATGGAGCAGTAGCTACACCAAAAGTAGTATCAGGTTTAAATCATACAATAGCATTAAAAGCAGATGGAACCGTATGGACATGGGGATATAACCATCATGGACAATTAGGAAATGGAACAGTACAAAGTAGTTATATACCAGAAAAAATAAACTTAAAAGACGTTATTGATATAGCAGCAGGAGACCATTTCTCTATGGCATTAAAGAAAGATGGAACTGTATGGGTATGGGGCTACAATGATAGAGGACAACTAGCACAAGGAAATAAAGTAGAAAGCTTAGTTCCAATTCAAATAAAAGGAGTAAATGGAGGAAGCTTACCAAAAGTAACTAAAATTGCAGCATGTAGATTTCAATGGATTGCTTTATTAGAAACAAGTGAGGTAATAGCATGTGGAGCAAATACACAATCTTTATTAGGAGATGGTACAAGCACAGACAAATTATATCCAGTATATATGTTAGAATATAATGGAACAGCACCTGTAACTGCAGTAAAAGATATTTCAATTGGACAATGTGAATCATTTATAGTAAAAGAAGATGGAACACTTTGGTCAGTAGGACATAACTGCCAAGGTGGAATGGGTGTAGGAAATACAACAGCATATACAAGAATTAAACAAGTACAAGACACCACTGGAACAGGAGTATTAAGTAATATTATCCAAATATCAGCAGGAGGATGGTATAACTTAGCATTAGATGCAAATGGAAATGTATGGGCAATGGGTAGAAATACAGAAGGAGAATTAGGTATTAATAGTACTACTGCAAAAAATCGTCCACAAAAAGTATTAGGTGTAGGGGGCACAGGATATTTAGAAGACATTGTCAGAATAGAAGCAGGATATTATTCATCATACGCAATTGACAAAAATGGAAATGTATATGGATGGGGATATAATAATAGAGGTCAACTAGGAATTAACAATACAACAACAAGAAAAGTACCAACACAAGTTTTAGCAGGTCCTACAGGAGGAACATTAGATAATGTAATGCTAGTATCTAGTAATGGATACCATACTACATTTGTAAAATATGATGGAACAGTATGGACTACAGGATACAATGGCAATGGAGAACTAGGAAATGACTCTACAGTAAGTAGAACAACTGTAGAATGTATAAGTAATCCAAAACTAGAAGTAGACCAAAAATATTTATTATTTACAGATAAACTTGGAGAAACTAAAAAACTAAATGTAAAAGTAAATAGTGGATTCAACTTACTAACAGATACAGCAGCAGCTGGAGTAAATACATTTAAAAGCTTAAATACCAATGTAGTAGAAGTAGATCAAACAGGAAATGTAATATCAACAGGAAGCGGAACAACTTATATCAAAATAACAAATGAAACTACAGGATTAACTGCTACTGTAAAAGTAGTAGTACCACATAGAGATGGAATCACTATTCCTAAAATAGTAGGTGGAGCAAACCATTATGTAGCATTAAAAGCAGATGGAACCGTTTGGACATGGGGATATAACGGTTATGGACAATTAGGTATTGGAAACACCACTAACCAATTAGAACCAGTAAAAACTACTATGTCAGATGTAATTGACATAGCAGCAGGAACAAACTATACAGCAGTACTTAAAAAAGATGGAACTGTTTGGGTAACAGGACAAAATAACTATGGACAATTAGGACAAAATAATACTAATAACACAAATAACTTTGTACAAGTAAAATCAGAAAATGGACTAGGAAATCTAGAAGGCATTGTAGCAATAACAGCTGTAAACTACCATATGGCAGCACTTAAAAATGATGGAACTGTTGTAGCATGGGGATACAATGCTTATGGACAACTAGGAAATAATACTACAACTACAGCAAAATTACCAACAAGAGTAAGACGTGTAAGTAGTATTATGGATATAGCAGCAGGACGGAAACTTCTTAATTCTATTAGACTCAGATGGAAGCGTATGGGCTACAGGACATAGTAATTATGGACAATTAGGACAAAATAATATGACAACTAGTAAAATACCAGTAAAAATGCTAAATCCAGAAGGAACAGGCATTATAACGAATATCTTAAAAGTAGCTGCAGGTAGCAACCATACAGTTTTATTAAGCGAGGATGGAAAAATTTATTCAGCCGGATATAACGGATATGGAGCATTAGCAATTGGAAATACTACTAATAAAAGTTTAGTAGTAGCAGCAAAAGATAGTAGCAAAGCACAAATTACAGATGCAGTAGATATTGTTGCAAAACATCATAGTACTACTATTTTAAGAAAAGATGGAAGCATTTACACTGCTGGATACAATGGATATGGACAAGCAGCAAATAAAACAACAACAGCTAATAAAGTATTTACTAAAATGCTTGGAGAATATGGAGAAGGAGACTTTACAAATGCTTTACTTGCAGCAAATACTAATAATTCAGTAGCAGTAGCAGATAATATTGGTAGAGTATATACTGCTGGATATAACGCATATGGACAATTAGGAGATAAATCACTAAAAAATGCTAACTACTTAGTAGGTATTAGCCATACAAGTTTAGAGGTAAAAGAAGCAATTATTACACTAGATGGAATTGGGGCACAAAAACAAATAGAAGCAAAAGTAAACTTAGGATTTAATATTTTATACAATAACTTAGAAACAGAAACCTATACCTATAAAGTACTAAATAAAGACATTGCAAGTATAGACCAAAATGGAAATGTTACAGCATTAAAATATGGAAGTACTAGTATTGAAATTACAAATGTAGAAACAGGAAATAAAGCAATTGTTATTGTTAATGTAGTAAGAAAAGGAGATATAGCAAACCCTAAAGTGGTAGCCGGAATCGACTATAATGTAGCATTAAAATCAGATGGAACTGTTTGGACATGGGGTTATAACAACTATGGAGAACTAGGTTTAGGAGACAATGTAAGACATTTAGAACCAACTAAAGTAAATATAGAAGGAGTTATAGATATAGCAGTAGGAAACCACCATACTTTACTTTTAAAACAAGATGGAACAGTATGGGCTATGGGATTAAATAACTATGGACAATTAGGTAACAATAATACAACAAATACAAACTTACCAGTACAAGTACAAAACTTAAAAAATATTATCAGAATAGAAGCAGGAGCAAATCATTCAGTAGCATTAAAATCAGATGGAACAGCTTATTCATGGGGATATAACGCATATGGACAATTAGGGGATAATACAACAACAAGAAGAAGCCTTCCAGTAGAAGTAAGAAGAATAAAAGATATAAAAGAAATATCAGTAGGTAGACATTCGACAGCTGCTCTTGATATGGATGGAAATGTTTGGGTATGGGGACTAAACACATCTGGACAATTAGGACTAGGAAATAAAACAAATGTAATACTACCAACAAAATTAACAACAATTACAAATGTAAAACAAGTAGAACTAGGAACAAACTATGGAATAATTGTAACCGAAGACAAAGAAGTATATAGTTTTGGTGTAAATAACGTAGGACAATTAGGAATAGGAAACAAAACAGCAAAAACCGTTCCAACCAAAGTTATGAAAGAAGATGGAACAGCACTTACTAATATAGAATATGTGTCAGCTGGAACAAAACATGTTATAGCTAAAACACAAGATGGACTAGCATATGGTTGGGGATTAGATAGTAATTCTCAATTAGGAGATGAACAAACAACTAATAAATTAAATCCAGTAGAAATTAAATATGATAGTACATCAGACAAAATAACACAAGTGTTAGAAGTAGCTGCAGGAGACACACATAGTATTTTAGTAAAAGAAGATGGAACAGTATGGACAACAGGAAAGAATAACTATGGACAAATAGGAGACGACACTACCATCAATAGAAAAGCATGGGTATGTATTAGTGATATTAGAATAAAAGTAAAAGAAACTTCTATTACCATAAACAAAATAGGAGGAGAATATAACTTAAGCCCAGTATTAGGAGTAGGATTTAACCTATTATATAATGATGGAGCAGATGGAGATTTTGTATACAGTAGTAAAGATATTAAAATAGCAGAAGTTACACAAAAAGGTGTTATTACAGGTAACAAACGTGGAAAAACCAAAATAGGAATTACAGAAACAAATACAGAAAAAATAATTTATGTAGATGTTTATGTTTTAGAAGAAAATGATATTGCTTTCCCACAAGTAGTAACTAGAGGATACACCACAGTAGCACTAAAATCAGACGGAACTGTTTGGACATGGGGACAAAATAGTGAAGGACAATTAGGCTTAGGAGATAACAATAATAGAATTGCACCAACAAAAGTACAAATAGATAATGTTGTAAAAATAGCAACAAGTGGAACACATACACTTGCCCTAAAGAAAGATGGAAGCGTATTTGCATGGGGAGCAAATAGTGCAGGAGAATTAGGACAAGGTGATACACAAAGTTCAAATATACCAATGCAAGTAAAAGACGAAACAGGAACAGAGATGCTAAAAGACATAAAAGAAATCGAAACAGCAAGTCAACTTTCTATGGCAGTAACAAATGATGGAAAGGTATATACATGGGGACTTGGAACATCAGGTCAAATTGGAATAGGAACAAAAGTAAACAAAACATTACCAACAAAAACAAATGGATTATCGAACATTACCAAAATAGCAGGAGGAGATTTATCATGTTATGCTCTAACAGATGAAGGTGAAGTTTATAGTTGGGGAGCAAATGCAAAAGGACAATTAGGAGATGGAACAGTAACCCTAAGACCAGAACCAGTAATTGTACCAAACCTAACAGGAGTAATAGATGTTAAGGCATCTAGCACAGGGCAAGTATTAGCATTAAAAGATGATGGAACTGTTTGGGGATGGGGATATAGCACTTTAGGAGCACTTACAGATGTTGGAGGCTCAATTCCAAAACAACTAGCAGGAAAAGATGGCAGAATGAAAGACATTTCAGGAATTTCAGCAGGATATTATACAGGAGGAGCTATTACAGATGAAGGAAAAGTATTAGCATGGGGAAGTAATGGCTATGGAGCACTTGGAAATGGTACAACTACTAATAGTACTATTCCAACAAATGTAATGGAAAATAACACAAAAGAATTAGACCAAATCTTCATCTTAGCAATGGGTAAAAACTATAGTGTATATGCAAAAGAAAATGGAGAAGTATGGGCAGTAGGATATAACGAATATGGACAATTAGGAAATAGCTCAACTGCAACTATTCATATGCCAGAAAATATTGCTAGTGACTATATTGGTACACAAGAATTAGAGTTAATCTACCATGGACTAGAAGAACAAAAACAAATTCATGCAACCTATTATTCAGGATTTAACTTATATAATAATGAAACTGTACAAACTATTAACTATAGCTCTCAAGACGAAACAATAGCAGTTGTAGATCAAAATGGAGTTGTTACTTCAAAAGGAGTAGGAAAAACCTATATAGATATTACAGCAGGAAACCTAGCGAGAAGATACGAAATAAATGTATTAAAACCAGAAGAAATTGCAGTAATGGACGCTAAAGGAGGTTTAAGACATACTTTAGCAATTAAAACAAATGGAACACTATGGGCATTTGGAGATAATAGTTATGGACAATTAGGTCTAGGAAATATAGAAAGTAGTAATTATCAAGAACCACAAGAAGTAAAACTACCAGAAGGCATAAAATTTAGCAAAATAGCAGTAGGGTATAACCATAGTTTAGCACTAGATACAAACGCAAATGTATACAGCTTTGGACTAAATACAGCAGGACAATTAGGAAATAACTCAAACTTAAATAGTGGAGAACTAGTAAAAGTAGAAAATTTACAAAACATTGTAAAAATAGTAGCATACAAAAATACAAGTTATGCCTTAAATGCAAACGGAGAAGTATATGCATGGGGAGAAGGATACACAAAAGAGCCTACTAAATTAAACTTCCCAGCAAAAGTAATAGATATAACAGGAAAACTATTATTATCAGAATATGGAACAGTTTGGGAAATACAAAACTTAAACAAAAAAATAAGCGGATTAAATAACATAGTAGAAATTGCATCAGGAGATAGTCATAATTTAGCTTTAAGAGCAGATGGAACCGTATATAGCTTAGGATATAATGGTTATGGGCAATGCGGAACAGGAAATACTACAAATATAAATGAAGCAGTAGCAATTGAAAATTTACAAAAAATAGAATCTGTAAAAGCAGCAGGAGATACATCTTATCTATTAAGTACAGCAGGAGAAGTATACAGCTTTGGTAGAAATACAAAATCAAGTTTAGGAACAGGAACAAAAGAAGCATCTATTTCTAAGCCAACAAAAATACAAAGTCAAATGGTACATAAAATTTCAGCAGGTCAAAACTATGGTGTATATGTAAATGATGAAGGATTTGTATATACTTGGGGTAACAATAATTATGGACAACTAGCACAAGGGGAACAAGAAATAATTACTCCTAGCGTAATTGGAAGCGTAAAAATAGTACCAGAACAAAGCTATATTACAATACAAGAAGGTCAAAGCAAAGAAATTGGGGTAACACTAAATAATACATTCAACTTAAGACAAGATATTATAGATAGCCAAGGATTTACTTTTGAAACAATAAATGGGCAAATCGCTACAATGCAAGGAAATACAGTAACAGGTGTTCAAAGTGGAATTACTCCTAGCGTAATTTCTCATAACACTTCTGGTAAAAAAGCAGCAGTATATATTGAAGTATTAAAAGAAAACGCAAAATCAGTAATAGACGTAAAAGCAGGAGAAGACTTTAATATAGCACTAAAAGCAGACGGAACTGCATGGAGCTTCGGAGCAAATACTTATGGAGAATTAGCATTAGGAAATACAGCAAACTATAATGAACCACAACCAATATCATTAGAAGCAAGAATAAGACAAATTGCAGTAGGAAATCACCATATGTTAGCCTTAACAGAAAATGGGGTAGTATATGCAGCAGGGCAAAACAAAAATGGACAATGTGGTAATGGAACAGATACTAATGCAAAAGACTTAGTAGAAGTATTAGACGAAAACGGAAAACAGATCCAAAATATTGTAATGATAACTGCAAAAGAAAATACAAGCTATTTATTAGATAAAGAAGGAACTGTATATGCTTGTGGAAATGGCTATTATAAACTAGCAACAAAACTAGAAAATATAACAGATAAAATCATACAAATTAGTGGAAACTATGGAATAACCATAGAAAAGAAAGTAATAGATTTAACCACAGGAAAACAAATAGAAAACTTAAATGAAATTATTAAAATAGCACAAGGAACCAATCATGTATTATTCTTAAGTAGCAACAAAACAGTATATAGCATGGGAACAAATACAAATGGACAATGTGGAACTGGAACAAAAACAAATGTAGTAGTGCCAACACAGGTAAAAAATAACATAGGAAATGGCATCTTAGAAAATGTAGTAGAAATAGCAGCAGGTAAAAACTATAGCATGGCAGTCTTAGCAGATGGCAATGTTTATACTTGGGGTTCAAACGAAAACCATAAACTAGGACAAGAACAAACAAATGACCAAATTTTACCAAAGAAAAATAGCAATATTAAAGACGCTGTTTTAGTAGCAGCAGGAAGTAATCATGCAATTTATGTAGAAAAAAACGGAAATGTATATGCATATGGAAATGGAGAAAAAGGAAACTTAGGAAACGGAGTAGATGCAAACTCAACTATTCCAGTACTAGTAGGTTCAGAAGAAATTGTGTTAAATAGCAATCATATTACAATAAAAGTAGACGAACAAACAGATATTAACGCAAAAATTAAATCATTTAACTTATACAATCATACAAAACAAGAAGGGTTAACTTATAAGTCAAATGATAATGAAATCATAACAATAGATAATACTGGAAAAATAACAGGTATCAAAGAAGGAAACGCTAGTATTACAGTAACACAAGAAGGAACACAAAATAAATCTATTGCACAAGTAACTGTTATTAGAAAAACAGCATATATTAACCCACAGGTTAAAACAACAAATTCTACACAAGTAATTTTAAAAGCAGATGGAACCGTATGGACTTATGGTGCAGGCTCAAATGGAGAATTGGGTGATGGAACTGATCATGCAAATGACAACCTAAACAAAGTAGAATTCAACCAAGAGGTTAAAATAATAGAAATTGCAGTAGGAGAAAGCCATGTATTAGCACTAGATGATAAAGGTAATGTATGGGCATGGGGAGCAAATAATTATGGACAATGTAGCAATAGCACAAATAGTAACAACAATAAACCAGTAAAAGTAGCATTAGATGAAAAAATTATAAAAATAGCAGCAGGAAATAATAGCTCTTATGCAATTACAAAAGATAATTACTTAATTACATGGGGACTAAATACAGATGGACAATGTGGTGTTGGAAATTATGATAATACAGTAGCACCAACAAAAGTAAAAACATTGAAAAATGTATTAGAAGTAAAAGCAGGAAAATCACATGCAGTAGTAATTACAACAGATGGAACTGTATATGCTACAGGAAACAATAGCTTTGGAACAGTAACAGGGGATGACTATAAAGTAAATACCTTTAAAGAAGTAAAAGACTTAAAAGACGTAGTATATCTATCAGCAGGAGAATATCATAATATTGCACTAAATACTCAAGATGAAGTATACGTATGGGGATATAATGTATATGGACAATTAGGTACAGGAGATACCAATACAACTAATAAACCTACTAAAATAGAGTTACAAGGTGCAAAACAAGTAGAAGCAGGAAAATCACATACAGTTATTCTTACAAAAGAAGGAAAACTATATAGCACAGGACTTAACAGTTTAGGACAATTAGGAACAACAAGCAGTAATAATCAAGTAAACTATACATTAGTAGATACCATAGAAGAAATTTATACAATAGACAGTGGAAATACTTATGATATAGCAGTAAAACAAGATGGAAGCGTATTTGCATGGGGAGACTACTACCATGGAGTAGGTACAGTTACAACTAATTCTAATAGTAGACTGCCAGTACAAATAGGAATAAGCCATTTCTATTTACAAGAAAATGATATTGCAGTAAATAAAGATACTAGTAAAAAACTAAACGTTAATCCACAATTTGAATTTAATGTATTTGAAGAAAATATAGCAAACAATGACTTTAGCTATAGTTCATTAAATGAGGAAATAGCTACTGTAGATGAAAATGGAAATGTTACTGGTAAAAAAGTAGGAACAACATGGGTAAAAGTAATAGAAAATACAACAAAACAAGAACAAATTGCCATTATTAGAGTAATAGAACCAGAAAATAAAGTAGCACCAAAAATAGCAGGAGGAACTAATTATGCAGTAGCATTAAAAGCAGATGGAAGTATTTGGAGCTTTGGATATAACTCAAATGGAGAATTAGGAACAGCAGATTTTGTAGCATCTAATGTACCAAAAGAAATTAATATCTTAAAATCTTATACAGATATCAGTGCAGGAGATAACTTCACACTAATGCTTATGAGAGATGGAAGTGTATGGAGTGTAGGAGATAATCAATATGGACAATTAGGACAAGGAGATAGAACCTCACATCAAGCACCAACTATTATTTCAAATTTAGAAAATGTAATTAAAATAGCAGCTGGAAGTAAACATGGTGTAGCATTAACAAAAAATGGAGAAGTATATACATGGGGTGCAAATACCAATGGAAAATTAGGCTTAGGAAACAAAGAAACAAAAGATATACCAACCAAAGTAAACTTACCAGGAATTACAATTGTAGACATTGCAGCAGGAGAAGGATATATTGCATTAGTAGATAATAATGGAGAAATTTATGTTAGTGGAAAAGTAGCTAGTATAGAAAGTAGCATACCTGTAAAATTAGAAAAAATTACTCCTAGCGTAAAAGTAGCAGGAGGAAAAGAACTAATGGTACTTACCAAAGAAGGAAATGTATTACTAGTTTCAGACACAATTACACAAATTTATGCAGGAAAAGATGCAGTAGATATTTCAGCAAAAGGAAATAATTACATGATCTTAACAAACAGTGGAAAGTTAATAAACTATGGAGTAAATACAAATGGAGAATTAGGAATAGAAAATGGAGCGAACTTGAGCACAGCTACTGAAATTGCAACAAACGAAAAAGTAATTAGTATCGGAAGCGGTATGAACAATACATACTATATTGCAGAAAATGGAAGAGTTTATGCTTGTGGAAATAACCAATATGGTTCTTTAGGAAATGAAACTACAGAAAACTCAAATACTTATACTTTAGTTGGAAAACGCAAATTTACAGTAAAACCAGATAATATCTTAATGAGTGTAAATGATATTTTAGATTTAGAAGTAGAATCATCAAGATATAATGTATTAAAACAAGACCAAAGAACAAAAGAAGATTTTGAATGGACTTCAAATGATACAGCAGTTGTAACAGTAGAAGAAGCTGCTAAAATAAAAGCAATAGCAGAAGGAGAAACCACTTTAACAATTGTTCAAAAAGATACAGGGGCAAAGCAAGAAATAAAAGTAGTAGTAGAACCACTAGAGGCACAGAGAATAGAAAAATTAACAGTCAACAATATTGATGCAAAAGTAGTAGGAATAAAACAATATGAAGTAATAATTGCAACAGATGATACAACAGGCAATTTACTAGTTACTACAAAAGATAAAACAGATAAAATTAGTATAGATGGTGGAAATACTTGGTATGAGCAAGGAAGTTTAATACAAACAATTAACTTACCAGCAGAAGAAACACAAATACCAATAAAAGTTCAAACAGCAAATGGAACAGAATTTGACTATACCTTAACTGTTATTAAACAATCCAATGATACAACACTTCAAAGTCTAACAGTAAATGGAGAAGAGGCTACTCCAACTACAGGAAATAATTACTCAATTATCTTAGAAGACATAGATCAAGTTACAATAAAAGCAATTACAACACACCAAAAAGCAGAAGTAGGAATAGACAGTAAAGAACCTGTTATACATGAAACAACAGAAGATATTTCTATAAAAGATACTTTAATTAGAACTGTACCAATTAAAGTAGTAGCACAAAGTGGAAAAGAAGTAAATTATGTACTAACTATTTTCAAAAAATCAGCGTTAACAGAACTAGAAAGCTTAACAGTAGATGGAGTAGAAACTACAAAAAATAACTATTTAAACTATAGTATTGTGGTAGAAAAAGATACAAAAGAAGTAGACATTAAAGCAGTAGCATTATATGACTTAGCAAAAGTAAACATCCATAATCTAGGGGAAGAAGAAAAACAAACAACAAGAACTATTACTTTAAATGAAAATGAAACAATTGTTAAAATTAAAGTAAGAGTAGACGAAATAGAAAAAGAATATACTTTAACCATTACTAAAAAAGTAGATAGCTCAAGTTTAGCGCAACTATTTGTAAATGGAGAAAAAGCAGTTAAAATAAGCGAAAATAACTATGAAGCAGTAGTAGCAGCAAACAGCAAAACAGCAGAGGTTTTAGCAATAGCTGCAGTAAATACAAGTACAGTACAAATAGGAACAAATGCAGCACAAATAGGTAGGTCACAAGTAACAGTAGAAACCAATGAAAATAATAATGTATATACCATTACAATTACAGATGCGCAGGATTTAAGCAAAACAGCAACCTATACTTTAACTATCAAAAAGCCATCTACAGATAACAGTTTAAAATATATTACTATTTCAAATAATGAAATATCAGTAACAGCAGTAAGACAAGAAGGTACAGACATTTACAAAGCAAAAATAAACGAAAAATACGAAAACTTAAAAATATTAGCAGTAGCAAACTATGAACTATCAGAAGTAGCAATAAAAGACAACAACTATCAAGTAAAACAAGACACGCTAGACATCATTTTTGAAGAAGAAACAGCAAGTTATTTAATTAAAGTAAAAGCACAAGGTGGAGAAGAAAAAACATATACATTAGTACTAGAAAAACAATCTAGTGATACAACATTAGAATATGTAAAAGTAAATAATGCAGAAGCAATTAAATCAGAAGAAAAACAAGACACCTATGAAATTACTTTAACTGAAAGACAAGAAAATGTAACAGTAAATGTAAAAACAGCAAATAGTGCAGCAGAAGTTGCTTTAAATAATGTAGTATATGAACTAAATGAAATTATAAAAACAATACCAATGGACGCAAAAGAGGTAACTGTTAAAATCAATGTAAAAGCAGAAGATGGTACTTTAAAAACATATAACCTAATCATCCATAGTGTACCAGATAATACAAAACTTACAGAGATTTTAGTAAATGGGGTAAAAGCTACCTTAGGACCATACACAAATAAATATATTGCAAGAGTACCAAGCAATTTAACTACTTATGAAGTAACTGCTAAAGCAGAAGATAGTAAAGCAAGTGTACAAATAGCACAAAATGCAGAAGAAATAGCACAAAGTACACAAAACATAGCAAAAGAACAAACTGCACCTACAACAACTACAATTAAAGTAACAGCACAAGATAAAGAAAGCAAAGAAACTTATTACTTAGAAATTGTGCCAAGACAGACAAACACAAAATTAGAATACTTAAAAGTAGAAGATAACTTTGTAGAAAAAGCAGAAGACGGAGAATATTATGTTAAAGTAATTCAATCAAAACAAACTGTAAACATAGAGGCAAAAGCAGCAGACGAAAATGCAGTAGTAGGAATTGATGAACAAGGAAGTAAAAATATTGTTACAAAACAGAAGGACTTAACAGGAAATAAAACTATATTTGAAATTAAAGTAACAGCAGAAGATGGAAATGAACAAATCTATAAACTAAATGTAGAAAAAATGTCAGATGATACAAGCTTAGTAGGAATTTATGTAGACGGTAATATCGTTACTCCAATAGACGGAAAATATATAGCAAAAATAGGAAACAACAATCAAGCAGAAGTAAAAGTAATAACAACAGATAAAAATGCAACTATTTCTATTGATGGAGCAGATGATGCCGTGCAAGAAGATACACAAGTAATCGATGTAGCAGAAGAAGAAAAAACCATCGAAATTACGATAACTGCAGAAGACGGAAGCAAAAAAATCTATCCATTAACTTTAAAGAAAAACTCAAAAGACAATACTTTACTATCTATTACAGCAAAAGGAATAGAAGATAAACAAATCGTACAAACATCAGAAACTACTTACCAAATGATCGTGTCTAATGAATTAGAAGAAGTAGAAGTAACAGCAATTACATCAAGTAAAGTAGCAAATATAAAAATAGAAAATAATGAGTATGAAGTAAATACACAAACAAAGCAAATCAATATACCAAATGATACAACAATAGTAACAATAACTGTAAAAGCAGAAAGTGGAGAAGAAAAAGAATATACTTTAACAATCATTAAAAAATATGTATTAACTTTAGACAGTATAGTAGTAGATGGAGAAGTAATTACACCAGCAGAAGATGGAAGCTATACAGCTTGGGTAGATACTGCTAGTAGCCAAAGCCAAGTTATTGTAACACCAACCTCAAGCAAAGCAAATGTAATAGTAGAAAATGTGGTAGATCATATAGGAACTACAAACTTTAATGTACAAACACCAGAAGAAGAAACTATCGTAAAAATAATAGTAAAATCACCAGTAGAAGAAGAACAAATAGAACATACCTTAAAAATTAGAAAAAAATCTTCAGATACAAGCTTAGAATATGTAAAAGTAGAAGGACAAGTAGGAACCGAAGAAGAAGACGGAAGTTACACTGTAAAAGTACCAGTCCAAAATGATAATTATCATATGGAAGTAAAAGCAGCAAATGAATATGCATATGTAAAAATAGAAAATGGGGAATATGCACTAGGAGCAGCTAGTCTTGATATAGACTTAAGTACAGTAAATGAAAAACAAGTAACTGTTACAGTAAAAGCACAAAACGGAACTGAAAAAACATATACTGTAAATATTCAAAAGGTATCTAGTGATAATACAATTAAAATAGTAAAAGTAGGAAATGTAGAAATACAAGAAGAAAATGGTATTTATAAAGCCTTTGTAAAAGAAGATGTAACTACCGCAAACTTGTATATAGAAACAACAAACCAAGGTGCAAAAATACAATTAGGAGAAGACGACGAAAAAATTCACACAGTAACAAAAGATATTACAATGGATCAAACAGAAAAAACAATTGGGGTAAAAGTAACAGCAGAAGATGGAAGTGTGAAACAATATAGTGTTGTTATTGCCAAAGAATCAGATGATACAGGAATACAAAATGTTAAAGTAGATGAAAAAGGAGCAATTGTAGTAGACGAAGAAACTTACTATATTACAGCAACTCCAGGAGCAAAAGAAGTAACAGTAGAAGTAACAGCAGCAAATGCTTATGCCAATGTACAAATCAATGGAAGCGAAAAACAAGTAGGAAAAAATACAGTAAAAGTAAGCTTGCCAGAAGGTACAAAAGTAGTACCAGTTTCAATTGTTATTACAGCACAAAATGGAAAAGACACTAAAACATATACTTTAAATATAGAACAAGTATCTAATAACACTAATATTAGTAAAGTACAAGTAAATGGAAAAGATGTAACTACTTATGATGAAGAAACTAAAACTTATACCTATATCATTGATTACACAATTGATGAATCAACTGTTTATGTTCAAACAGAAAATGAACAAGCAAGTGTTAGAATAGAAGCAGGAGCACTTAATAAACATGAAGCTACAGAAGATGTATCAACAGCAGGAGAAGAAAACCATATTACAATAACAGTAGTCGCAGAAGATGGAAGCTTAGAAACAAGAATGCTAAATATTAAAAAATTATCACAAGATGCAACCATTTTAAAACTATATGTAAATGAATTAGCCATTGAACCAGATGAAGATGGAAACTATACAGCAGAAGTATTAGAAAGCATTTTAAAATCTACAGTAAGAATAAAAACAACCAATAAAGATGCACAAATACAAATTGATGGCGAAATTATGGAATCTAAAGGAGAAGCATCTAAAGAATATGAAACAGCAAATACAAGACAACTTGTCATTTTAGTTAAAATAACAGCAGAAGATGGAATAACTACAAAAGAAACCACATTAACTATCAATGTTATTTCAGACAATAAAAACTTAGAGTATGTAAAAGTAAATGGAAAAGAAGTAACAACCTATGATGAAAATACGAAAACCTATAAAGCATTTATACCAGCAGACTCTACACAAGCAGAAATTGAAGTAAAAGCACAAAGTAGTTATGCAAAATTAAATATAGACTCAAATGAAGCTACAGCAATCATTAACTATACAGCGCAAACACAGGAAGATATTACTTATGTATATGTAGACGTTATAGCAGAAGATGACAGTGTAAAAACTTATATAGTTGAGTTACAAAAAGAATCTACAGACAATACTTTAAAAGAATTATACAAAGATAATGTTGTAGTAGACCCAGAAGAAGATGAAAACTATATTATCAATGTAGCAGAAGAAACAAAAGAAGTAACATTAAAAGCAGTAGCAAATAACGAGTATGCACAAGTAGCAATAGGAACACAAGAAGCACAAATAGGAGAAAGTACAAGTATAATAACTTTAGCACAAGAAAAAACAACAATTATTACTATAACAGTAACAGCACAAGATAACTCACAAAAAACTTATACTGTTACAATTAATAAACAATCTGCTAATAATAAACTAGAATATGTAAAGGTAAATTCAGAGGAAATAACCAACTACAACGAAGAAACAAAAACTTATGAAACCTTTATACCAGCAAATTCTACAAGTGCACTAATCGATATTAAAACACAAGATGCTTATGCAACAGTAGAACTTCTAGAAGTAATAGGAACACAAGTAGTAAGTGTTAATAGCCAAACAGATGCACAAGAAACTTTAGTAGAAGTAATAGTAACAAGTGAAACTGGTGTAAGCGATACTTACTATATAAACCTAATAAAAATATCAACAGACGCTACATTAAAAGAAATTTATGTAGATGGAGAACAAATAACACCAGATGGAGAAGGAAACTATATAGCAGAAGTTGCAGATGAAAAAGTAGATGCTATTGTAAAAGCAGTAGCAAATAACCAATATGCACAAGTAGCTATAGCAAATGGGGATGCTAAGCAAATGCAGGCACAAGAAACTGTAACTTTAGGCCAAGAAAGAGTAACAAATGTCATTATTACTACAACTTCACAAAGTGGAAAACAAGAACAAACCACTCTAGTAATCAAAAAGGTATCAGATGATACTAGAATTCATACTGTTTTAGTAAATGGAATTGAATGTAACAATTATGATGAAAAAACTAAAACTTACACAGCCTATATAGCACAAGCAGTAAATCAAGCAGAAGTAGCTGTTATGGCAAATAGCAATAATGCTACCTTAAGTATAGAAGAAGAAACAGCAGTAGGAAATATTACAGTTACAACACAAACAGTAGGAGAAATAACAAAAGTAATCGTAAATGTAGTATCAGAAACAGGAAAAACAGCAAAATATACCATTAACATAGTAAAAGAATCAGCAGACGCATCAGTAGAAATCATCAAAGTAAATGACATAGAAGTACAAGCACCATACAATGTAACAATAAAGAAATTAGACAATAAAGCAAAAATTTATGTAAAAGCAACAAATAGTAAAGCAATGGTAAAAATAGCAGACGAAACAGCACAAATAGGAGCATCAGAAGTAACTTTAGAAATTCCATTAGAACAAGACACTATTGTAGTACCAGTTGTTATTACAGCACAAAATGGAGTGGATAAACAAACATATAATATTACTTTAAGAAGAAACAGCAACAATACAGGAATAAAACAAATACTAGTAAATGGGGAAGAAGTAGATTTAACTACATTAGAACATATTGTGAAAAATGTAAACGAATCAGAAATTGTTATTATTCCAGAAGATGAAAATGCAGTAGTAATGTTAGATGGAAATCTTCCAAATGCAGTTGTAGGAAAAAATACACCAGGAGATAAAGAAGAAACTACAAACAATGGCTGGAAAGTAGACACAAAAGGAACAACAATAAGAACCATTACAGTAATAGCAGAAGATGGAACAACAAAAGAATATGATTTAACTTTATTAAAGAAAATAACAATTTCAGGAACAATTACAGATGAAAACATAGTAAACAAACACATAGCAACAATTATCGTTTATCAAACAGCAGATACAAGACCAGAAACAACATTAACAGATCCAAACGGAATCAAGCAAGAAAATCAAGAAGCTTCTAATACACAAGGAAATACAAATGAAGCATCCGTAAATCAAAATGTAAGAGAAATTGTATCTACAGTACAAACAAAAGAAGATGGAAGCTATGAAATAGTATTAGAACCAGGTATATACGATATTGTATTTGTAAAACCAGGGTACTTAAAACATAGAATTACCAATATCGATATTACAAAAGGAAAAGGTGCTGCATTAGAAGTAGTTAACTTAATTGCTGGAGACACCGTAGAAACAAACGAAATTGAAATAGATGACTTAGTAGCATTAAATGATAATTATGGGGAAATTATCACAGACGAAAATAAAAAAGCAAAAGAAATCTATGACTTTAACGGCGACGGAGTAGTAAACAAATTAGATAGAAATATCTTAAAGAAAAACTATGGAAAAAAGGCAGTTACACAAAAATGGGTAGATCCAGATGCAAAAGAAGAAGTAGTAAAGGTTATCGCAAATGAAGAACAGGAAAATGTAACAAATGTAAGTATCAATGGGGTAGATACAAACAAAATGCAAAACTTCATTTTACCAATGAAAGATAACTACACCATTACTTCAAACTATGGCATGAGGGTACACCCAATTACAGGAGAAACGAAAAAGCATACAGGTATTGATATAGTTGGGGCACATCATACCGAAATCTTAGCAGTAGCAGAGGGAGAAGTAACCTTTAGCGGAGTACAAAATGGATATGGTAACTGTATAGAAATTAAACATACTGTAAATGGGGAAACAGTATACAGCTTCTATGCACACTTATCAAAATTAAATGTACAAACAGGAGAAACTGTAAAACAAGGAGAAGTCATAGCCTTAGAAGGAGGAGACCCAGAAAAAGACCCAAATCCAGGAAACACAACAGGTCACCACTTACACTTTGAAATAAGAACAAAAAGCGGCTATGGAAATGATACAGACCCAAACAACTATATAAAATTTTAACAAAACATGGAGACTATTTAGGAAAATCCTAGATAGTCTTCATGTTTAATAATTATGAGATGTGTATAACAAAGAAAAATGTCGAATTTTAGCACACGAAAATAATTGAAAGCAAATAAAAAACATGATATAAAAAATATGGCTATAAAATACAAAACAAGCCTAATTGATATCATGTTTTTTGATTGTTTAAAAGTACTATCATTTTAAATTTAATTAGTTTATTTTAGTAATGATTATCTATAATTTTTATAAGAGATTCTAAAAAATTTAGTTCAAATAAAGTTATATCTAACATTTTAAACTTCTTAAGTAAAAAAATCATAATAAAAGTAAAAATAGAAAAATACGAAAAGGAAAGGAGGTTTTAGGGGAGTTTTGTATTTAAAGCAAAACAAATAAGATAAATTTTACTGAAAAATATTGCTATCTAAATAACGCTTATGGTAAAATAAAGAAAGGAAACAGATGAATAAAAAACTAGAATTATTGCCACTTACCAATGATTTTGTATTTAAAAGAGTATTTACGAAAGATGGAAATGAAGATTTATTAAAAGATTTTTTAACAGCAATATTAGATATAGAAATTAAAGAAATTGAAATCAAAAATCCAGAAATGACAAAAGAAAGTAAAGAAGCAAAGCTAGAGATATTAGACATTAGAGCAAAAGCAAATAACAATATGTTAATTAATATAGAAATGCAAGTAAGAGACTATAAAGATATTGGAAAAAGGTCTATGGCATATACAAGTAAAGTATATTCAGATCAGCTAAAAGTAGGAGATAAATATCAAGATGCATGTAAAACAATAGCAATTAATATTTTAAACTTTAATTTTTTCAAAAGAAATACATACCATTCAATTAGTAGAATGAAGTTTGAAGAAATAGAAGAAGAAAAATATGTCAATATGGAGTATGAAAAGGAAGAAGAATATGCCACAAAAGATATAGAAATTCATTACATAGAACTTCCAAAGTTTATAAAGAAAAATCCAGGAGTAGCAAGTAAGTTAGAACAGTGGTTGTGGCTAATTTGTGGAGAGGGGGAAAAGCTAAAAATGGCAGAGGAAAAAAATGAAGAAGTAAAAAAAGCATCAAAAGTATTAGAAGAAATTAGTCAAGATGAAAAAGAGCAAATGCATTATTTATCAAGACTTATGAAACAAATGGACGAAGAAAGTTACTATTCATATGCAAGAAAAGAAGGGGAAAAACTGCGGAGAAAAAAAGGCGAAGTTAGAAACTGCTAAAAAAATGATGGAAGAAAATATTGGAATTGAAACAATTATTAAAGTAACAGGGTTAACAAAAGAAGAAATACTAAATAGTTAGTACTAAATTCAATTTATAAAATATATAAAGAATTACATTAAGTATCCACTTTTCCATAAGGAGCAAACGAAAAATTTAAGTCTATGAAATTTTTAAAATGTAAAGAAGAGGGCTCCTATTTTTAAACTATACTGAAAAATAAAGTATAGTTCATTCTAGGATACCCTCTTCAAATTTAGCTATTCAATAGAATAAGCTATTGATTAAAACTTAAAACATTAGCCGTGGAGAGTTTGATACATCTGCCTACGTGTTTTATACACTTTTTCTGTCATATCCACAAAATGAGTATGGGGATAGGTAGTACGAAGCTCCTCAGGCCATACAGTGTTTTCCAGCTGATATTTGACAAAATCGCGGATTTCACTCACAGAAGGCATGTCACGAACTAGCTTGCCATTTGCAATGTAAGGAACAAGGAGTTCTTCTACTCTGGTGGGTGTAATAACATATTCCTTCCTAGAATCCGCCAAATCAGTAGTATAAACCTTAATCGGCTTCCCTACCTCAATTACTTCATCATGCATAGCAATCAGGTCAAGATAACCATAGTCATCATTATCATACAGCCGATATACAGTCTTGTAGCCAGGAATAATGGCCTTAGCCAAAGTATCAGAGCACTTCATGGTAGGGCGATAAGTCCCATCAGGATTTTCCACTGCGACCAACTTGTAGACACCACCAAAAACAGGGCAATCAGCAGAGGTGATAAGATTTTCGCCTACGCCAAAAGAGTCAATGGTTGCTTTTTGCTCTTCTATCAAACTGCGGATAGAGGTTTCATTTAGCCCATTAGATACCACAATTTTGATATAGGGCTTATCAACATCATCAAAAATTTTGCGAAGCCGTTTAGCAGTAGAGCCCAAGTCACCAGAATCAATGCGGACACTTTTTACACGATGATTAGGATTATTAGGATATTTTTCAATCATGTAATTGTCAAGCAAAATTGTATTCAAAACACCACTTTCAAAAACATTGTAAGTATCAATCAGCAAAGAAACATTGTCAGGATACACATCAGCAATAGCTTTGAAAGCCTCCCACTCAGAGGGGAATAATTCAATCCAAGCATGAGAGATGGTTCCCATGGCAGTTACAGGTGAGCCGAATTTTACCTCAGCCAAGCAATTTGCTGTGCCAATACAGCCACCAAGAATAGCGGCTCTGGCTCCATAAAGACCAGCAGAAGTGCCTTGTGCGCGACGTGTGCCAAATTCCATAACACCACGATTGCCAGCAGCTCTCGTAATCCTTGTTGCCTGAGTAGCAATCAAGCTGTTAAAGTTCATCGTTTGCAGCAAATGGGTTTCAATCAAAAATGCGCCAACTGAATCACATTTAATACGAACCAACTGCTCATTAGGGTAAGCTACGCAACCTTCCTTCATAGCATGCATATCACCATTCCAACGATAGGTAGAAAGGTACTTTACAAAGTCAGGATCCATGCCTTTGGCAAGCAGGTAGTCACAGGCAATCTCATCAAAATGGTAATTGAGAAGAAAGTCTGTAAGCTCTTCTTGACCAGCACTGATAGAATAGCCACGATCCATAGGATTTCTGCGGAAGAATGTGTCAAAAACGAGCTGGATGTCCTTCATGCCAAGCTTAAAAATGGCGTTGGCCATTGTAAGCTCATAGAAGTCCATGTTCAGGGCATCATTGTGATAACCCTTCCGAGGCATAAACGGGGTGACGGTCACGTTGTTCTGGTTTTTCATGATAAATCCTCCTGTTTAAAATGTATTTGTAATAAGTTTTAACTTCATTCATGAAACTATAAGTCTTTAGTCTCATAAAAATGTTAAACACTAACAGTATAACACAGTTGACATAAAAAGTAAAGAGGGTTTGAAAATAACTGTCAATTAACAAATTAAGTGCAATTATGAAAAAGTAAACGCAAAAGTGCAATTTTAAAATAACTTCAAAATTGCTTGACGGATTTTTTTAAAATCGCTATAATAAAAATGTGTTAAATAACTTATTTTAGAAATAGCAAAAGATAAGAAAGGGGTAAATAGCATATTCAAACTACGGAATATGTTATAGAAGAACAAATGAAACTAAAAAGAAAATTAAAAAGAATATTTAATGTGCATAATATAATTATATTATTTTGTTTAATATTAATTGCAGGTTGTACTTATGTTTTATTCAAGCCAGAAATACAACAAACTATTAGTAAAATGGCGACAGGAAAAGAAAAAACAGTGAAAACAACTTCAAAAGGTGAAATAACACAAAAAGATGCTAATAAACTTGCAGTAAAGCAATTTAAAGAACTAGGCGAAAAAACAAAAGAGTCAGAACTAAAAACCATGAAAATTCAAAGAGAAGGGGAAGAATATTACTATATATCTTCTAAACAAAACACGTTAGAAATAAAAATACAAAGTGGTGAAGTAACCAGAATAAATAGTGTACCAGTAACTGAATAAACTGTAAAAACTATTCTTTGACCAATAGCTTGGCAAAAGAATAGTTTTTTTATTGTATAGGAGAAATCGCAGATTTTTGCTATACAACATTATATATTTTCTTGTTTTCAAAATGCTGAGGCAATAGAAGATGCAAAGAAGTAAAGTAACTCATGAATTTTGAAAATTGCGAAAACAAATACAATTAGGAATATTGTTTATAAAAAGAAAGAAATAGTCGTAAGAAAAGTTGACATAATATCTAGAAAATGGTATAATAATAACTGTTGTACAAAGAGAATAGAAATAGTTACCAAGGATAAAATAATAGAGATAATCAAACGAAAAATAATTTTAAGATACACAGGTAAAAAGCAAAAACATATTATTAGATGAGGAGATTTTATTTTAATAATTATCTAAAATGGCGATAAAGCAAAATAGATAATGAAAAAAGGAATGTGTAAAAAATGAAGTTATTAAAAAGAGAGTTTGTTACTCTATTTATTTTTGTGTTTTTTATTTTAATGGGAAGCATCTCATTTGCAACGTATCAATCAGCAGTAGTAGATGAGCAAAAAACAAAACAAGAAATCGAAAAAATGTTAATACAAACCGTAGAATTAAAGGAAGAAGAAAAAGAAACCTTAGAATTAGTCAACCAATATAGAATGCAAAATGGGTTAAAAAAATTAAAGCCACTTGAAAATTTACAACAAGTAGCAAAATTAAAAGCACAAGACATTGTAAATAACAATTATTTTTCCCATAATTCAGAAAAACTAGGGACACCTTTTGAAATGTTAAACAATGCGGGCGTAAAATATAAAATAGCAGGTGAAAACTTAGCAGGTAGCACTACACCTAAAAAAGCAGTAGAAGCATGGATTGCATCTGAAGCACATGAAGCTAATATTTTAACAGTAGACTATGAATATACAGGAATTTGTGTGATGCAAAGCCCTGTATATGGCAAAATTTTTGTGCAATTATTTATGGGAATGAATTGAAAAACTAGAAAAAATATGCTATAATAGAAACGATATGAAAATATGTGAATAATCACATATTTGAAAAGGAGAAATAAAAATGAAAAAGTTATTAAAATTAAAAAAAATTTTTTTCGTAGCTTTTTGTATGCTATTTTTAGTAAGCATAGTATTTTATTTCACAAATACAAAAGTTAATTATGGAAAAGTAAATCCATATAATGCACTTACTTATAATAGCAATAATGAAAAAACAAAGGTAAACTTATTTGATGATACAGATATGGTAAAAGAAACTTTAGCGAATGAAAAAGAGCAAGAAAATCTAAAAGTAACTTTATCTGATGAAAGTGATAAAAAAAGTTCAAAGGTAGCTTTAGCAGATAATAGTACTAACAAAGAAAATAATAAAATCGTATTTGATCCTACGATTAATGAAAATAAAGTGGTATATTTATCAGATATTCCTTATAGTAAAGGTCAAACAGCATGGGGAAATATTGCATTAGATAAAACGCAAGATAATGCATCGCTTACCATGAAGGTAAATGATTATACGATACTAATTAAAAAAGGAATTTGGGCACATGCTACTTCTACTTTAGAATATGATATTAGTAATTATAAAGACTATGCCTATTTTACAGTTTTTTATGGTTTAAATAGTACATCTAATAATAACGGAAATGGAGTAAAATTTTATATTTATACCTCAGAAGATGGAAAAACGTGGACTCTACGTACAGAAGAAAATCCTACTGCAATTAAAAGCTCTAATAATGCTATACATGCAAAAATAGATATTAGAAATGCTAACTATATTAGATTATATGCACATGATAATGGCTCTAATGGTAATGATCATGCAGTATGGGGAGATGCAAAACTTATAAAAGAAGATTATAACGAAAATCTTATGACAACAGTAGAAGAATATGATGAAATAATAAAAGCATCTTATGAGCGTGGAGCAGTTAAAGATGAATTAAAACTTACTCTTTTACAAAGAGATTTTATAAAAAAAGTTGGTCAATATCAACTTAGAAATTTTCTAGAAGAAGATCCTAAAAATAAAGAAACTTTAGAATGGTTTTTAAATAATGAAGAAGCATTACGTTTATGGACAGTTGGTGGTACTCCAAATGGTACTTATTTAAGAGCATTGCAAGTGTTAAGTAATGTATATCATGCGCATAAAGACGATTTAGAAAATGAAGAACTAACACCGAACGGAACAAAATATAAAGATTTATATTTAAAAATGATGTTATCATTATCCTTATCACATTCAACTAATGTTGGTTTATGGATTGGTGGCGGTAGCAAATTGTCAGATGCTGTTACAAGATATGAAATCTATAAACAAATGCATTTAGACGGTAAATTAGCATCAAATGCAATGTTTGAAAGTTATACAATAGAAGAAATGCGCGGAGTTATGATTACCAATATTGATGATGAAGAAATATTATGGTTACGCGACTATTCTGAAAAGAAATTTTCAAATTTAGTAGATCGTTTTAATCCATTTAAATATATTAAGTATACAACAGGTTATGGTTATTATAGACCACAATATTACAGCCAAGAAAACTATGCTAAATGGGATGCAAAATATGAATTATCTAAATATAATATTACTTACCAAGCAAGAGCTCCAAAATTATGGATAGTATTTGAAGAAGGAGCTGTTTGTGGAGGACTTTCTAAAACAGCAGCTAACCTTTATGGTGTATGGGGATATCCAGCTAGGGTAGTAGGGCAACCACAACATGCTGCTTATATATATTTATATAATGCAGGTAGTGGAAATTATGCATGGCAATTATCTTATAGTGTTGCATCTACTGCTTGGGCAGCTACTGACGGTGGAGGACGTATGCCAAACGGTTGGGGCAGTGGATGGTCAAGTGGTGCAGCAAGTAGAGGCTCTTATCACTTTTTATCTCAACAAGCACAAAACGAATATGACAAATATGAAAAAGCAGAATTAATATTATTACAAGCAGATGTATTTAAAAATGATAAAGAAAAATTAGAGCAAATTTATCGTGATGCTTTAGATGAAGAAATTATCAATTTTGATGCATGGGTTGGTGTAATAAGTTTATATAATGCAGATACATCTAAAACACAAGAAGAAAGAATTGCTTTAGCAGAGGAGATTGCTGAAGTAATGGCTTATCATCCATTACCAATGTATGATTTGACCAAACTTATTGGCACAAAAATTACAACACCAGAGTATTTAGGTAAAATGATGATGTTACAAGAACAAACATTACGTAAAGCTACAAAGGCAACTGGTGCAAATACTTTATATTATAAAGAAGTACCAGTAGTTGCAAATGCAATTTTAGGTGTAGTAGATTCTAGCATAGGAAATTTCTCATTTAATGGAGCAAATGCTGGTAAAATAATTCTATCTAGACAATTACAAAGTGCTCAAGTAACATGGAGCTATAGTTTAGATGGTGGCAATACATGGAAAGAATGTTATGAGCATTCTGCACAACTTACAGCAGAAGAAATTGCAAGTATTAATGTAAATGATGATATTAAAATTCATATATCAGGATTACCTATGACAGATACAAACATTTACACTATTGATATTACAAAAAGAACTTTTCCAAGTGGAGTAATTTCAATCAATGATGAAGAAAATCGTATATTAAATGCAACTAGTGATATGGAATGGACTCTAGACCCTAATGGAGAATGGAATTCATTTGCAAGTACTAATCCAGTATTTAACGGAAACAAAAGAGTTTATGTTAGAGTAACAGCAGCTGGAACTCAAGTAGCTAGTGATCCAGTATACTTTACTTTTAAAGAAAATAATTCGGATGATACCAAATGGTATATTCAATCTAAAAATTTACAAGTAGTTGAAGTAAATGCAACAGGTGCAGGAAACTTTAATAATGTTTTAGATGGAAATGTTAATACCTATTGGCGTTCTAAAAATGGAATTATGCCAGCTTATTTAACAATTAAATTAGATCAACCAAGATATATATCTGGATTAGATTACGTGCCTGACAAAAATGCCAAATATTTGACCTTTATACCTTATGGAAGAGCGAGAAATGTAAAAATTTATGTGAGTATGGACAATCAAAATTGGGAACTTGCAGCTAGTAAAAATAATATTGGTGATAACGATAATCTAAAGCATATTGATTTCCCAGAGCCAAAAAAAGCATTATATGTAAAATTTGAGTGTGAAAGTGTCTATGATGGAGAGTTTAATTTACTAGCGGTATCTGTTATAAAATTATACGAAAATGTTATTGTAAATGAAACACCAAGAGCAGAAGTAAACTATAACATTACTACTCCAACAAACAAAGACGTAACAGCAGAACTAATTAATATAACAAGACCTATTAGAGTAACAAATAATGATGGAAAATTAACACATACCTTTACAGAAAATGGTGAATTTACCTTTGAATTTGTTGATGAACAAGGAAATCAAGGAAGCACAACAGCTCGTGTAGATTGGATAGATAAAACATCACCACAAGCAAATGTTGAATTTAGTACTACTGAGCCAACAAATGAAGATGTAGTAGCAACAATTACATTTGATAAAGAAAATATAACCATACTTTCAAAAGATGTACAAATTGCTGAAAATCCAGTGGATAAAAGTAAAACTATTACATTTGAAGCCAACGCTTCTTATGAAATAGAATTTGCAGATAGCTTAGGTAATATTGGAACTAAAACAATAGCAGTAGACTGGATTGATAGAGAAGCACCAACTGCTAGCTTTGAGTATAGTACAATACATTTAACAGATCAGCCAGTTACAGTAAAACTACTTCCAAGTGAAGAAGTAACTGTTTTAAACAACAATGGTGAAATGACCTATACATTTGAAACAAATGGAACATTTACATTTGAATTTGTAGATACAGCTGGAAATCATGGAACAGCAACAGCAACTGTAAATTGGATTTCAAAAGTGCCAGAATATACTGTAATCTACTCTACACAAGAAAAAACCGATCAAGATGTTATTGTAACATTAGAAATAGAAGAAGGTTATACCATCATAAACAATAATGGTATGAACACTTATACATTTACTGAAAATGGTGAATTTACTTTTGAATATGTAGATGGAAATGGTACTAGAGGAATCATACCTGTTCGTGTTGACTGGATTGATAAAAATAGCTCAGAAGATGGTGAAATTACATCAAGCCAATATGAAATAGATGGTAATATCATTAGAAATATACCATTAAATCTTGAAATAAATGAATTTATGAAAAACATAAATTCAAACCAAGAGGTAATTATAAAAGACAAATACCAAAATGTTTTAAGTGGAACTGCAAAAATTGGAACAGGAATGAAAGCATATGTAGGCAACAAAGTATATACATTTGTAGTAAAAGCAGACCTTGATGGTAATGGCAAACTTACCCTAAATGACTTAGCTAAAATGTGCTTGCATTGTATAGAAAAAGAAACATTAACAGGTGAATATTTAGAAGCTGCAGATTTAGATAATAATAATAAAATAACAGTAACAGACTTAGCTAAAATACGACTTCTATTAATAGGAAAAAGTGAATAAAAAACAAATAAAACCTTCTGTGATAAATATAATGTATCATAGAAGGTTTTTTATTGTATAGGAAAATCACAGATTTTTGCTATACAACAAGGTTAGGTTTCTTATTTATTCTTTGCTTTCAAATAATTTAGGTAACAAGAAAGATAGGCTTAAAAATCTTGAAAACTACGAAAATAACTATTATTAGGACAGCTGTATATTAAAGGTAGTAGATAGTTACAAATAAATTCCAAAAAAACTTCTTAAAGACGTGTTTACATTAAAAAATGCTTATGATATAATTTTTATAAGGATAAAAAGGTTTATAGGTAAAACCATGAAAAACCTAAATAAACAAACGAGGAAAACGATGTATGAATCAAATACTTGCTACAGAAAACAAAAGTAAAAATAAGAATAGAAAAAATAATGCGACAGGTGGCCCAATAGAAATAAGAGGCATCATTAGGTTTTTTGCCATTGCCATTCTAATTTTTGGATTAGCGCTGTCTAGTCAAGGCGTGTATGCTATTTATAGAGATATAGATGATAAAAAGCCAGAAAACATTCCAGTAGTTACAGTAGGAAGAGTAAATGACAAAGCTATTTTACATATAGAACATAATGTTAATATTTCAAAACTTACCTATTATTGGGACAATGGAGAAGAAACAGTTCTTACAATAGGAGATACTACTGCAACAGAAGAAATCACCCTTCTAGGTCATAATAGTACTTTATATCTTAAAATAGAAGACATCAATGGTAAAATTATTAATTATTCAAAACAATATGTTTTAGATGGAGTAGATATTACAAAACCAACTATAGAACAACCACAAACAGAAGATGGAAGCAATAAAATGATTATTACTGCCAAAGATGAAACAGCACTTAGCTATCTTTCTTATCAATGGGAGGGCAAAGAACCAGTAATTGTAGAAGCACAAACAGCAAATCAAACAGAAATTAAAGTAGAAGTTCCTCTAGAACCAGGAACAAAAAAAATTAAAATCCTAGTAGAAGACCAAAATGGAAATATATCACAACTAGAAAAAACAATTACTATTTCTACCTCAGAGCCAGAAATATTTATAGAACAAGTACAAGGTGAAATCTTCATTAATACTAAAGATAAAGATGGCGTAAAAGATATTGTTGTTAATTTAAATGGAAAAGTATATTCTATTAAAGATCAAAACTCTACTGAACTAAGAGTAGGTCCAGTACCTTTAAGAGAAGGAAATAATACTGTATTAGTAGAAGTAACTAATATTAGTGGTTACACCAAAGCTGATACCAAAGAGATACAATATATACCATAAACAATTAAAAAATACATACCAAAAGAGGAAGATGGTTGAAAAAAATTACAGTTAGTATTACTAAGCTAAAATCTTTTACAACCAATTTGTGCCTCATGAAAGGAAGAGATTAATATGGCACAAGAAATTTATTTAATAGATGATGGAGCCGAATTAAAGAAAAAGTTAGTAGAATTATTTAAAAAAGAAAAAGATTACAAATTTAAAAAAGCTAAAACATCAGAAATAGAAAAAGTACTAAAAAATATACCATCACTTATTATTATTAATGAAGATGGTATAAAAGAAGATACAGTAACCCTTTGTAATCAAATTAGAGCCAATGAAGATAATAGTATTACTCCTATTATTGTCATTTCCTCTAACAAAGAAAAAAAGCATAGAATAGAAATATTACAGGCTTGTGTAGAACATTATATTAAAATGCCAATAGATGAAGAATATTTATATTATACCATCAAAAATGTAATTCGCTTGCTTGATACAAACCGTAGAGTAAGTCCACTTACAGGCTTGCCAGGCAATGTACAAATACAAGCAGAAATGAAAAAGCGTTTACTCAACAAAGAAGAATTTGCTATATTATATATCGATTTAGATAACTTTAAGGCCTATAATGATATTTATGGTTTCTTAAATGGAGATGAAATTATTAAATTTACAGCAAGATGTATTTCAAACCATATGACAGATAACGATTTAATCAATAACTTTATTGGGCATATTGGGGGAGATGACTTTGTAGCAATTACTTCCAACATAGAATGTGAACAAATATGTCAAGATATTATTTTAGAATTTGACAAAGGGGTAGAAAAATACTTTAATGAAACAGATTTAGAAAGAGGCTACCTAGAAGTTCCAAACAGAAAATGTGTATTAGAACAATTCCCACTTACTACTATTTCTATAGGAGTAGTCAGTGTAGAAAAAGATAGATTTAGCAATGTACTAGAAATTGGAGAAGTAGCAGCACAAGTAAAACATTTAGCTAAAACAACTCCAGGAAGTACCTATATTATAGATAGAAGAAAGAAAAACGAAGGAGTATGCAAAAAATGTAGCATTACAAAAGAATAAATAAAGAAAACACCTCATACACTATTATAAATAGAGTATAGAGGTGTTTTTATATGATTATATTAAATAAAAAAAGGTTAGGTATTATAGCAGGCATTTTGCTAGTAGCAGTATTTGTGTTCACATTTCAAACTGCAAAAACAGGAGATATAGTGCAGACAGTAAGTCTTCCTGTATCTAGTAAAGTCATAGTATTAGATGCACGGACATCGGAAAGCCAGATGAAGGGGCACAAAGTACTAATCGGAACAACAGAAGCAGAAACAAACCTAAAAATTACCCTAAAATTACAAAGTTTACTAGAACAAAGTGGTGCAACAGTCATATTAACAAGAAGTGATGAAAATGCAATTTATGATTTAGATAAAAATACATTAAGAGAAAAGAAAATATCAGATATTCATAATAGAGTAAAAATAGGAAATGAATCAGCAGCAGATATGTTTGTTTCAATCCATTTAAATAAAATTCCACAAGCACAGTATTATGGATGGCAATGTTTTTATAAGCAAAATGATGAAAAAAGTATTAACTTAGCTAAAAGTATACAAACAAACTTAAATGAGGCAATCCAAAAAGAAAACAAAAGAGTTGCTATGAAACTAGATAGTGTTTATATTATGAAACATGTGGAAATACCAATTTCAATTGTAGAATGTGGTTTTTTATCAAACCCAGAAGAAGAAAAAAGGTTATTAGAAGATGAATATCAAAATAGACTAGCATGGGGAATCTATAATGGAATTATGGACTACTTTTATGAATTAGAGAAGTAAAAGAGGAAATATTTACACAAAATTATTGATAAATTCTACTTTTAACAGAATTTACCTAAATGTAAATATTAGAAGTGTATTGACACAAGATTTAAAGAATGGTATAAATTATATAAGTGGTTTATATAAAAACAACTTTAAGATAAATTATAGGAGATACATATGATGAAAAAGATTTTTAGTAGTTTAATTATGATTTTATTATTAGTATGTTTGAGTGGAAATGTATTTGCAAAAGATACACATACTGCAACATCTAATATAAATGGAGTAACGGTAAATTGGGAATATGAGATAAATGAAGGAAACCAAATTGAAAATTTGAAATGTACTAATCCAACTGATTTGACTGGAAATATTACAATTCCATCAACTTTAGATGGGAAAACAGTAATTTCAATAGGAAATAATGCTTTTAAAGGAGCAACCAATATTACTGGAATAAGTATGACAGATTCAGTAAAAAAAATAGGTATAAATGCATTTAAAGATTGTACTAAATTATCAAGTGTCAACTTAGGAAAAGTAAAAGAGTTTGCAGGAAATGGCATATTTGCAAATTGTACATCACTAAAGACTCTAGTTATACCAAAGACTTTAACAAAAGGGTATATATATTCAGAAGGTGCTTTTAGTGGTTGTACAAGTTTAACTAGTGTGACCTTTGAAGATGGAATAACAAAAATTCCAGAAGGAATTTTAATGGATGCAACAACTATAACAAAAGTAATAATACCAAGTAGTGTAACACAAATAGGAAGTCATGCTTTTGCTAAATCTGGGTTAACAGAGATTACTATTCCAAATAAGGTAACTGAAATTGGAATATCTGCATTTGAAGAAACTAAATTGGTAGAGATACAAATACCATCTTCTGTAAAACATATAGGAGTAAGTGCATTTAAAAACTGTAGTAAATTAGTGAAAGCTGTTATATTAGATAATGTAGAAAAAATAGGATATTATGATACACCAACAGACAATAATGATGTTTTTACAAATAATAACTCAGATTTAACAATATATTGCTATAAAAATTCAGATGCTGCAGAATATGCAATAAAAAACAATATAAAATATGTTTATTTAACAAAACCAACAGCAGATAGTGATACAGATAAAGATAAAGAAGAACAAAAGCCTACTAATACACCAAGCACTAATCAAGAATCAACAAATAAGGATGATACAACTATAGCAGCAGGAAAATTACCACAGACAGGTGTACAGGCAACAACTTTATTTGCACTTTTAATTATATCATTAGTTAGTATAATCTTTTATATAAAATATAGAAAATTTAGAGATGTTAAGTAAAAATAAATGGAAATAATATAGACATTGTTTAAACTGCAATGTCTATATTATTTGTCTTCACTTTTTTATTGTGTAGGAAAAATCGCAAATTTTTGCTATACAACAAGGTTAGGTTTCTTATATTTATAATTTAACTAAAAATTGAGAATATTTTGGCTATAAGTAAATTTTGGATATTATCAGGACAACTAGAAAATAGTCTACTGAATTACTAAAATTGCAAAACTTAAAGAATAATATTGAAATTATGTTTACTTTTGAAAATAGCTATGTTATACTAATAGCATGGTCAAATTGACTAATTTTGTATCTGCAAGGAGGAAAACAGCATGAACCGTTACAAAGCAATTGCACTTGTAGGAGGAGGCTTTACCATTGGTGTGGTAACTACAATTGCTACCAGACGTTTCTGGTGGCATAGAGGTTGTGGTAGTTGCCAAGGTTGTCAGGTTTTTATGGATTCAGCATATGAAGCACGGCAAAGGAAAGAGAGATTAGCTATAATTTGTAAAAACTGTAAAGGATGTACAAGAGAAAACTGTCCAGCTTTTAATAGCTGTGAGGGATGCGAAAAGGAGGAAAAAGAGCCTTGCGCAGAATGCCCGCAAGACTTTTGTGATGAATGTAAGGCAGGGAGAACTCCTGAAGAAATTAAAAAGGCTGATGAACCTGAATAATTGAAGGAGGATTTGAGACAACTGAATGAAAACTCAAGATAACCGAAGAGGAGCCTGAAGAGCAATAAGACAACTAAACCCAACAAGCCAAACTAAGAGGAGAAAATGACATGAAGAAAATGGCAAAAATTGCAGGGATTGCAATGGTTGCTACTTTTGTAGCAATTGGAGTGGTTTGTACCACTATCATTATGTCAGGGCTTATCCAAGAGCTTAAAGAGGAAGAAAAACTTTATAGCCCTTGGCAAGAGTAAGCCAAATAAAGCGGGTGTCTTAGGACACCCGCTTTTGAAAAAAACATAAAAATTAACAAAAAATGAATATAATTCTACTCTTTGGAAAAAATATGAATAAAAACATATTAACAAGGAGTGGAATTTTTTCATGGAATATAAAACCTTAAATGGAAAAGGAGCTATATTAGGGCAAAATGAACTAGAAACTTATTTAGAAAAGATAGCATCAGATCATAGCTTAAAAAGTACCTCTGATAAAAACACATATCCAATTCCAAACTTAAAAGAAAACTTTGAAGTTATTACCCATGTGTATCATTTATTAAATGAACACATGAAATTAAAAATCCCAATACATCCAGCAGGAGAATGGATATTAGATAACTATTATGTAATAGATGAAACAGTAAAATCAGTAAAACAAGAATTAAATATGAAAAAATATAAAAGCTTTTTAGGGCTTTCAAATGGTAGATATAGTGGATTTGCTAGAATTTACTTACTAGCAAATGAAATGGTAAGTTATAGTGATAATAAAATAGATGCCAATAGTTTAAGCAGATGTTTAACAGCATACCAAAAAAGAAAAACACTAAATATGGAAGAAATATGGAATATTCCCCTATTTATTAAAATAGCACTAATACAAAACATTAAAGACTTATGTGAAAGAATTTATTTAAGTCAAATGCAAAAATATCGTGTAGAAAATATACTAGAAAGACTAGTAGAAAATAAAAACAAAGAAGAACTACAATTTACCCACTTAGGAGAATACAAAGCAAAAGTAAAAGGATATGGAGAAATGAAATATCCTTTTATTGAGTATTTATCATACAGACTTAAAAAATATGGCAAAAAGGCATATCCATATTTAGCTATTTTAGAAGAAGAAGTAGAAAAAATGGGAGTAGAAGTAGCAGAAGTTGCACAAAAAGAACACTTTGATATAGCAACCAATAAAATTTCTATGGGAAATGCTATTACTAGTATTAAAACCTTAAATAGAATTAGTATGGCAGAAATATTTGAAGAAATTAATGGAGTAGAAGATATTTTAAGACAAGACCCAGCAGGTGTTTATGAAAAAATGGATCACCAAACCAAAGTAATGTATCGAAATAGTATTAAAGAATTATCTAAAAAAACAAGAATATCAGAAATTTATATTGCTAGAAGAGTATGGCACTTAGCAAATGATGCTAAAACACAATTAGGGGAAGACAAAAAATCCCATGTAGGGTATTACTTAATTTCAAAAGGAAAACAAGAACTATATAAAGAACTTACAGGAAAAATAAAAAAAGAAATAACACCGAAAGCAAAAATTACAATAGCACTTATATTATTAGCAGTTTTAAGTATTACCATATCAGTAGGATTTAGTATCTATTTATATCAACAAATTCATTCTATTTTACTAGCTACTATTATGGGAGTTTTACTATACATTCCAATTCAAACCATTATTGTACAAATAACACAATATTTATTAGGAAAATTTATAAAACCAAAACAAATACCAAAATTAGATTTAGAAACAGGAATCCCAGAAGAAAACGCTACATTTGTAGTAATTCCTACAATTTTAAACTCTAGAGAAAAAGTACAAAAACTAATGAAAAATCTAGAAACCTATTATATGGCTAATAAAAGTGAAAATCTTTATTTTGCTTTATTAGGAGATTGTACTGCTGGTCAAAATGAAAAAGAAAGTTTTGACCAAGAAGTAATAAAAGCAGGAATAGAAGAAACTAATAAACTAAATCAAAAATATGCACAAAACAGCACTTTTCCTAAATTTCATTTCTTATATAGAAAAAGAACATGGAATGCCAAAGAAGAATGTTACTTAGGTTGGGAAAGAAAAAGAGGTTTATTAAATCAGTTTAATGAATACATTTTAGGAAAAGAAAAAAATGAATTTTTAGCAAACACAATAGAAGAGGCAAAACAGTTACCACAAGAAAGTCAAGGTAAAACTAACAATAGTCAAGAACAACAAGAAAAAACAGTAATTCCTCAAATTAAATATATCATAACCTTAGATGCAGACACACAGCTTTGCCTAAATACAGGTCTAGAGCTAATTGGAGCAATGGCACATATCTTAAATACACCAGAACTAAACGAAAGTGGAGATTGTGTTATACAAGGGCATGGACTTATTCAGCCAAGAGTTGGAATTGGGCTTTCTGATGTACAAAAAAGTAGCTTTACCAAAATATATGCAGGCTCTGGTGGAAAAGATGCTTACACAAATGCCATATCAGATATTTATCAAGACAATTTTGAAGAAGGAATTTTCACAGGAAAAGGAATTTATGATGTAACCACATTTTCAAAAGTATTATCTAACGAAATACCAGAAAATACAGTACTTAGTCATGACTTATTAGAAGGAAGTTATTTAAGATGTGGGCTAGCCTCAGACATTATGCTAATGGATGGGTACCCTGTAGGATATAATAGCTTTAAAGCAAGACTTCATAGGTGGATTAGAGGAGACTGGCAAGTAAGTAAATGGATTTTTAGTAAAATCAAAAACAAAAAAGGAGAAACAAAGAAAAATCCATTAAACTTATTATCTAAATATAAAATAGCAGATAACCTAATTAGAAGTTTGCAAGAACCAGCAATACTACTTTGCCTTATCTATATTACTGTACTGGACTTAATATACAAAATAAAAGTAGGACCAATTGTAACAATTCTAATTTTATCTGCATTAATTGCAAGTATATTAGAAATTTTAAATCGAATCATCTTCAAAAAAGAAGAAGAAACATTGCAAAAAACATTTAATAAAAGTATAGCAGGTGTAAAAGCAAGCCTTATAAGAGGAATTTTAGCATTAGCAAGCCTTCCAGATAAAGCTTACTTTAGCATAAATGCAGGTATCAAAACAATATATAGAATGAACATCTCTAAAAAGCACTTTTTAGAATGGATGACAGCAGAAGAAGCAGAAAAAAACGCTAAAAAAGATGTAAAATCTTATTATCAAAATATGTTTGTAAATGTAGTAATAGGAATAGGAGCAATTATATTACTATTTTTACTTCCAAAAAGCATTTATAATATTTTACTATTTATATTAGCAAGCTTGTGGCTTATTGCGCCAGCCGTTTTTTGCTATATCAGTAAAGAAAATATAAAAGAAAATAAATTAGAACAATTAACAAAACAAGAACAAGATTATCTATTAGAAGTTGGAAAAAGAACATGGCAATATTTTAAAGACAATATGAATGAAAACAGTAAATTTTTGCCACCAGACAATTATCAAGAAGATAGAATGCCTAAAATTGCCAATAGAACTTCACCAACCAATATTGGGCTTGGCATATTAGCTGTTATTTCAAGCTTTGATTTAAATTATGAAAATTTAGAAAATACCATAGACTTTTTAGAAAAAATGATAGCTACCATTATGGATTTACCAAAATGGAATGGGCATTTATACAATTGGTATAACTTAGATAACCTTACTCCACTCTACCCAAGATATATTTCATCAGTAGATAGTGGAAATTTTGTAGGATATTTATTTACAGCTAAACAATTCTTAAAAGAAGTACAAAATAAAATAATACAACAAAAAGATGATAAGACTATGCAAAACAATTTCAATAAAGAACAAATCTTACCAAAAGTGCAAAATCTAATTTTAGCCATAGATAAACTAATTGAAGAAACAGACTTTTCAAAACTATATGATGAGCAAACAAGGCTATTTTCAATTGGGTTTAATATAGAAGAAAACAAACTAACAGATTCTTACTATGACCTATTAGCATCAGAAGCAAGGCAAACAAGCTTAATAGCAATTAGTAAAAAAGATGTACCTGCAAAACACTGGAATAACTTAAGTAGGACCCTTACCATATTAAATAAATATAAAGGGTTAATCTCATGGTCTGGAACAGCATTTGAATATTTAATGCCAAATACCAATATTCCAAACTATCCAGGAAGCTTATTAGATGAATCTACAAAATTTATGATTATGAGCCAAAAAGAATATGCTAAAAAACTAAACATACCATGGGGAATTTCAGAATCAGCATTTCATTTAAAAGACTTAAATCATAATTATCAATACAAAGCATTTGGTATCCCATGGCTTGGGCTAAAAAGAGGATTAGGAGATGAAATGGTAGTAGCATCTTATGGTAGTATTATGGCAATTGCAGAAGAACCAAAACAAGTACTTCAAAACCTAAAAAAATTAGAAGAACAAGGAATGTATCAAAAATATGGATTTTATGAATCCATAGACTATACACCAACTAGGCTAAAAAAAGGGCAAGAATATGCAGCTGTTAAAACTTATATGGCACATCATCAAGGTTTAATACTACTTGCCATTAATAACCTATTTTCAAATCATATTTTGCAAAAGCGATTTATGGCAAATCCAGAATTAGAAGCAATTGATATATTATTGCAAGAAAAAATGCCAGAAAATGTTATCCTAACAAAAGAAGAAAAAGAAAAAGTAGAAAAAATAAAATATACACAAGAAAATGACTACTATACCCAAAGAGAAATTACAAAAACTTATAGTAAACTGCCACAAATCAATAACATTTCTAGCCATAACTATACTATTATGATGGATGCTAAAGGAGCAGGGTACAGTAAATATGAAGATATCTTAATCAATCGTTATCAAAAAAATGCAGATGTAGAACAAGGAATTTTCTTCTTCTTTAAAAATGTCAAAACAAAAAGAATTTGGACAGCAAATCAAATGAGTTATTTGGCAAAACCAGATAAGTATACCATGTGCTTTATGCCAGATAAAAATAAAATAACAAGACAAGATGGTAGTATTGAAACCATTATGAAAATAGGAATAAGTCCAGAAGAACCAGTAGAACTAAGAAAAATAGAACTAGTCAACCATGGGTTAGAAGATGAAACTATTGAAATAAGTAGCTTTTTAGAACCAGTCTTATCAACACAAGCACAAGATACAAGCCATCCAAGTTTTAATAATTTATTTCTAAATTATGAATATATAGAAGAACTAGGATCAATTGTAGTAAATCGAAGAAGAAAAAATGCTGCAGAAAAGCAAATTTATTTAGGTGTATGTTTAGGAACAGAAAATGAAACCATTGGAGAATTAGAATATGAAGTAGATAAAGAAAAATTTTATGGAAGAAACAATATAGGAGTTCCAAGAACAGTACAAAACTCTAGTCCGCTTGGAAAACAAATAGGGTATACCACAGACCCAATTATTAGTATGAAAAGAACTATATCAATAAAACCAGAAGAAAAAATCACCTTAAACTTTATTATGGCAGTAGGAAACACCAAAGAGCAAGTAGTAGAGAGCTTAAAACATTTTAATGCAAATACAGTAGTAGAACATCAATTTGAACTTGCCAAAGCAAAAGTAGAAGCACAAAATAGGTATTTAGGGGTAAATAGTAAACAACTAGAATTATATCAAAAAATATTAGGATATTTATGGCAAAACAATCCTTTAAAAACAGTACAGCTTTTGACCCAATATCAAAAAAAGCAAAACCATCAAACAGGTTATTATACAAATTATTTAGCACATAATGAAATTCCTGCAAATGTACAAGAAACAAACTCTATAAGTGATAAACAAATACAAAATCCATTACAAAGTAGCAATCAAAACTTAAATTTGCAAGTTAGTAATTTGTGGCAATATGGTATTTCAGGAGATTTACCAATTCTACTTGTTAAAATAAAAGCACAAGAAGATACAGAAAGTCTACAAGAAATATTAAAAATGTATAACTATTTCTATGTGAATAATATTCGAATAGACTTAGTAATTTTAAATGAAGAAAAATATAGTTATCAAAGCCAAGTAAAAGAAAGCATTTTTAATTGTATCTTAAATGAAAACTTAAGCTATTTGCAAAACTGCAAAGGTGGTATCTTTATTCTAGAAAACTTATCAGAAGAAGAAATAGCAATTTTAGAAGGTCGTTCAAACTTAAGTTTAGATGCAAGTACAGGTAGCATATATCGTTATTTAAAAGAACTAGAAGAAGACTATTTAGAAACCATAAAAGAAACACCAGAAGAAGAAAAAGTAAGACAAATAGAAGAGGTGCAACCAATAAGAGAAAAGCTAACAGAGTTAAAATATTTAAATGAATATGGTGGTTTTTCAAAAGATGGCAAAGAATATCATATTCGCGTAAATAAAGAAGAAATGCTTCCTACTGTATGGAGCCATATTTTAACCAATCAGCGATTTGGAACATTAGTAACAGAAAGTATGGGAGGATATACATGGAGTCAAAACAGTCGTTTAAATAGAGTAACTGCTTGGCATAATAGCCCAGTAACAGACATTCCATCAGAAATTATTTATTTGCAAGATAAAGAAACAAAAAAGACATGGTCATTAGGCCTAAATCCTTGCCCAGATGAAAATGATTATTATATCACTTATGGTTTTGGATATGCCAAATATCAGCATAATAGCAAAGGACTAACTCAAAAATTAGAAATGTTTGTCCCATTAGAAGATAATATAAAAGTACAAATATTAAACTTAGAAAATAATGAATTGAAAAAGAAAAAAGTAAAACTAGTTTACTATATCAAGCCAGTATTAGGTGAAGATGAACTAAAAACAAATGGTTATCTAAACTTAAATTATTTTGAAAATGCCAATATGATATGTATGAATAACTTAGCCTCAGAAAAAGAATTTGAGCAATATGTTTTTGTTTCAAGTAGTGAAAAAATAAGCTCCTACACAGGAAGCAAACAAGACTTTATTGGAAAAGGCAATTTAAGCAATCCTGAGGCACTTCATAAAATAGAATTAAACAAACAAAATAGTTTATGGCAAGAAGGCATTATTGCCATACAATGTGAAGTAGAATTAGAAGCACTAGAAAGCAAAAAAATTATTTTGAGTTTAGGAGTAGGAAAAACAGTTTTAGAATGCCAAGATTTAGCTTACCAGTATAACCACTTAGGAAAAGTACAAGAAGAATATAGTAAAATCAAAAAATATTGGAAAGACAAAACAGAAAAATTGCAAGTAACTACACCACTAGAATCTACAAACTTATTATTAAATGGTTGGCTGATTTATCAAGTATTAGCATCACGTATTTGGGGAAGAACAGGCTATTATCAGTCAGGAGGAGCATTTGGGTTTAGAGACCAACTACAAGATACAATTGCTTTAAAATATATAGAACCAGAACAAATGAAACAGCAAATCTTGAAACATTGTGCCCACCAATTTAAAGAAGGAGATGTAGAACACTGGTGGCATGATGAAACAGGTAGGGGGATTCGTACAAGGTTTAGTGATGATCGCCTGTGGATTGCTTATATTGTAGAAAACTATATAGAATTCACAGGAGATACTACTATATTAGATGAAATAGTACCTTATAGAGAGGGTGTGACATTAGAAGAAGGAATAGATGAAAAATATGATAGTTATCCAGAAAGTGAGTTAAAAGAAAGTGTATATGAGCATTGCAAAAAGGCAATTCAAATTTCTTTAAACTTTGGAGAAAATGGACTTCCTAAAATAGGCTCAGGAGACTGGAATGATGGGTTTAGTGAAGTAGGAAACTTAGGAAAAGGAGAAAGTGTATGGCTTGGTTTTTTCCTATATGATATTTTACAAAAGTTTATTCCAATAGCTAATCAAAAGAATGAAGAAGAAATTGCTAAACAATATGCACAAATTGCAGAAAAATTAAGAAAAGCATTAAATAGTAATGGTTGGGATGGAAGATGGTTTAGAAGAGCTTTTATGGATGATGGAAATAAATTAGGTAGTATTCAAAATGAAGAATGTAGAATAGACTCTATTGCACAAAGCTGGTCTGTCATATCAGGTGCAGCAGATAATGATAAAAAATATATTTCAATGGAAAGTTTAGAAAATCATTTGATAGATAAAGAAAATGGAATTATCAAATTATTAGATCCACCATTTGAAAGAGGAGAACTAAATCCAGGCTATATTAAAGCATATTTACCAGGAACAAGAGAAAATGGAGGTCAATATACCCATAGTAGTATATGGGCAATCATGGCATTTTGCATGTTAGGTTTTGGAGCAAAAGGGGCAGAATATTATCGTATGATAAACCCAATAGAGCATAGTAGAACAAAAGAAGCGGCGAATAAGTATAAAGTAGAACCTTATGTAGTAGCAGCAGACATCTATGGTCAAAGAAACTTAGCAGGAAGAGGCGGTTGGACATGGTATACAGGTTCAGCTAGTTGGATGTACGAAGCAGGCATTAAATATTTGTTAGGACTTAAAATACAAGATTACAAATTGAAAATAGAACCTTGTATTCCAAATGATTGGAAAGAATATACTATGAAATATAAATATGGAAATAGTATATATCATATTCATATTAGTAATCCAAATGGTAAAACAGGAGGAGAAGTAGCACATTTTAAACTAAATGAACAAGAAATTGCAGAAAAAGAAGTTATTTTGAATCCAGATGGGGGAATTTATAATATTGAAGTAGAAATGTAAAAGGAAACTTGAAATTTATAAAAACAAATACTAGTTAAGATAGTTAGAGGGTGTCCTAAAATAGGAATCCAAAAGCAAAAACTCCAGTGAGAAATCACTGGAATTTTTGTGTAAACGTAAGTATTTAATACTTACGTTTAACTTTCCCAATTTTCAAAAATATTTTGACTTTTTATGTCAATTGTAGTATAATATGGTATATAGGCGTTGTTTCGCCTGTTTTACCATAGATGTATAGCAAGTGTACTTGTTATACCAGTCCAAAGCGGTCATAAATGAACCTTAAACCACGACATCAAGTAGAAACTTAGGAGGAAAAAGCACATTATTTTGTTGAACATTGAAATTTAAATAGGAGGAAAACATCATGTCACGCAAAAAAAAGAAAAACAGCAACTATGGAGGAGGTATCAGCAACATGAGCAACCAAAACACAAAAGGCACTCAAACTGAAGAACTCTCTTCTACAACAGCCAGCACCAGTGTTGCAGGCCTAGGGAGGAAGAGAACCATTGCCATTTGGATTATTTTTCTGATTGTTGTAGCTATTATGTCTTGCGTTTTTGCAAGTTGTGTAGCAACAAAGCAGGAAGAGCCGACTGGCGAGCCTTCTCAGGAGATTGGCAGCCAGGATGATGGTCAAAGCCAGAAGCCTAACAAGCAACCAGTGGAAAATCCTTCAAAGGGGGAAGAGCCCAAAACAGAAGAACCCAAGGACAAAAATCAGGAAGCTGTTGAGAAGGAAGAAGACAAGGTTGAAGTACCTGATACGCAAGAGGAAGAGCAAGAAAAAAAGCCTACTGTTCAAACAGGAAAGCCTAGTGGCAACCAGACAACCGCTCAGCCAGAGCAAAACACGCAAGAGCAAGAAAAACCTGAAGCTATCAATGTAACAGTTTACATTGATGACAAGACAAGTGTTTATGGGGAGACTTTGAAAGCGTTGACCTATAAAATTGAAGCGACAGATGCATCTGTTTCAAAAGCAGATGTAGCAAAAGGTATTTCTCTCTCTAAGATGGCTGGTAAGGATGTGGGGAAGTATAAAATAACTGGTAAAAATACAAACCCGAAGTATAACGTGACTTTCGTTGATGGAACGTACACGATTACAAAACGGGAAATGACAGTTTCTATCTCCAACCAGTCTAGCTACAAGGGCGACGAGCTGAAAAAGCTTGAATACAAGATTAGCAAGGGAAGCTTGGCAAAAGGTGATAAGGCTGAAAAGGTGTTTCGGCTTACAACAAATGCCAACAAAGATGAGGTAGGCATTTATTATATCAGTGTAACTACTTTGAGTGACAATTATAGAATCACATATATCACAGCGGTATACAAAGTAGAGGTTAAGCCTGCAGATGCAGGAACCAATTCAGGAGGAGGTAGTACAGGGAATCCTGGTAATCCAGTCATTCCTGACAACCCAGATAATCCTGACAACCCAGATAACCCTGATAACCCTGATAATCCTGACAAGCCAGACAACCCAGACAATCCTGATAAGCCCCCTGTTAATCCCCCTGTTAATCCCCCAGAAGAAGAAACACCCCCGCCGCCCCCGCCTGAGGAAGGAAACCCTGGAGAGGGAGATGGTGGAAATGAAACTCCTGGTGAGGAAACGCCCCCGCCGCCCCCGCCTGAGGAAGGAAACCCTGGAGAGGGAGATGGTGGAAATGAAACTCCTGGTGAGGAAACGCC
>CAMTJT010000003.1 GCA_947073285.1 uncultured Clostridium sp.
CTCTCTCTCTCTCTCTCTCTCTCTCTCTCTCTCTCTCTCTCTACAGTTTCAAGGCTTTTATGTCTCTTATCTGTTTTCATGTTTCTTTTCCTCCTAGTTTTTCATCTTCATAATTCTCTATTTTATATTATACTTTTTTACCTATAAAGTAAATAGTTGTTACATAATTGTTATAAAACTGTAATAATTATCCATATTTTTGTAACATTTTTCTTTTTTTTGAATATATATAATCATGAGGTGAAAAATAATGGGTAATTCTAATAATATGGATATGGCTAAGTTAATGTCTATGCTTTCTAAAATGGACAAAAGTCAATTAGAGCAAGGTTTATCTAAGTTAAATCAAATGCTAAGTACTGAAGATAAGGAAAAAATTATAAAGGAATTTCAAAATGGAAATCATTAATTTTTTCTACTGTTGTAATTTTAAGGTGGAAAGGAGCAATAATCTACTAGTTAGATTATAAATGAGTTTATGAGTGAAGATATGTCTGAAATTTTTCAAAAAATGAATGATATGATAAAAAATAATCAAATACCTGATAATATTAAAAATATGATGGAAAGTTTTGCTTCTAATTCTTCTAGTCATGATGATGTATCTTCTTCTAATAATAGGACAAAGGTAAATGATACACCACATAATAGTAATTTTTTTGGTAATTCTAATCTAGAAGGTAATGATACTACTAATTTTTCTAATGAGGAGAGAGCTAGTTCTTCTCCTTCTGATTTTCCAGATTTTGATATTGGCACTATGTTAAAAATGAAGTCTATTATTGATAGTATGAATAAGCCTCAAAATGACCCTAGAGCTAATTTGCTAAAGTCTTTGAAGCCTTATTTGAAATCTAGTAGAAAAGATAAGGTGGATCAATATATTAAACTTTTTAGTATGGGGAAAGTTTTTGAGGCTATGAACCCATTGGGAGGAGAGAAGAAAAATGATGTATAGTTATCCTTTTTACAGCTTTCCTCGTTTGAAAAGATATCCTTCTTATTATGGTTCTAATTTATCTATCCACAGGGAGCAAGCTATTTCTTCTACTATTCCTAGAGATTTTTCTAACCATGTAGGTGCTTTTCCTAAGAGTTATCAACCAACTTTAAAACCTTCTTCACATATTAAATCTATTAACAAGGATAAAAAAAACACTAGAAAAAGTGTTCCTCAAAATATTAAAAAGGATACTTTTTGTGATACAGATAAAAATGTGAAATCTGAAAAAAATGATGATGTACTTTTCGAAATTTTTGGTTTGAAACTTTTTTATGATGATGTTTTACTGATTTGCCTTATTTTCTTTTTATATCAAGAAGGCGTGGAAGATCAATACCTGTTTATTGCACTTATTTTACTTTTGCTTAGTTAATTTCTACCTTTATTATGCTTAATTTACATTTATTTCTTTTAGTGTTAAAAATAAAATACTTTATAAGATTAAGCACATATTTCTTATAAAGTATTTTATTTTTATTTTATTACTTGTATTCCTATTTCTATTGCCCATTGTTGTTCTTGGACATCTGTTCCGATATAAATTAGTTCTCCATTTTCTATTTTTAATTTATCTTTATATTTTTCAGGTAATTCTATTTGGCTTGTTGCTTCTACTATTTCAAAAGCACAATCTTTTTCTGCTTGTTCTTCTTGTTTGCTTACTAATTCATCTTGTTTATTTGTAAGCTCTGTTATTTTATTTGAAATTATTTGTATACTAGCAGTTACTTTTTCTATGGTCTTTTCTATATCTTCATTAGTATAAACTGATAATCCTATTAATTGCAATTCTTTTAAATTTGTTTCTTCTATATAAGGAAATGTTCCAGAAAATAGCTTTTTATCACTAATCCCTGTATATAATAACTGCCTTTGTATTTCTTTTAAGGTTTGTTCTATTTCTATTTGTATTACCTGTCTACTTTTAAAGTCTGTAATGCTTATTGATCTTGTAGCTATTTCTTCTATCCTTTGTAACTTTTGATTTATATCATTATAGGTATCTTGGATAATCTCTATTAATTTTATTGTAGTTCCCCATGATTCTGCTTTTTTAGTTGCCTCTTCTTTTGTAAAATTAGTTCCATCTCCAAAAATTTCATTATATATTGACTGTATATTTTGTTCTAAATTAGTTGTGCTCTCTTTCATCCTTCCTACTACATTTTGTTTCGCTCCTAATTTTGATCTTTCTATATCTATTTTATCGATTGCTTTTTCTACTTTTTTCGTTGCTTCTTCTAAATTATTATAGTCAATTGTTTCAGAACCATAAATATTTCCCCATTTTAGATTTTCTACCCTTACAACTAATTTTCCTTGATCAAAATAACCATTGTCTAATCGAATGGTATAAGGATTATTGGTATCAATCAAAAGCTTTCCTTCATATTCTGTTTCATCACTTATTTTATTTATCTCTATTATAAGTTGGGAAATTTCAGTTTTTATAGCATCTATGTCTTTCACAGTTAAAGTATCGTTTTGCATATGTACTAATAATTCATGCATTCTTTGTAACATTCCATACATCTCTTTTAAATTGCCTTCTATTATTTGAATTACTTCTATTCCTTTTTCTGCATTTTCTTTTCCTTTTTGTAAAGATGCTATTTGTTTTTCTAGTTCTTCTTTCAATTGTAATATATCTCTTTTTTTATAGAGTGATTGCCTTATTTCTTCCATTTCTAGTTGTTCTTGATATTGCATTACTTCTGTTTTAAAACTAACTTCTTGTGCCATGGTAATAAATCCTCCATCTGGCAAAGCTACTGTGACTGTAATGCCCGCTAATATGAGTAGCACTACTATGGTTACTACTAAAGCTAGTTATATTATTCTAATATGATTTCTCCTTCATCGCCAATGTAAGCACATGTTTTAATTTCTTCTTCTATTTCATCTTTTTCTATTTCTTTTACTACATTTGCAATACGTACTTGCACAGATTCAATTGAGGCTGCTGCAATAATTGCCTCTTTATTACCTTTTGCTCCTGCATGTGCTACCCCTCTTAAAATACCTAGGATAACAATATTTTCTCCTGCTAGCACTTCTGCTCCACTATTGACATCTCCTAGCACTACTAGACTTCCTTCATATTCTATTTTTTGACCTGAACGTAAAGAGCCTCTATGGAATTTGGTTTCTGAGGTAGCTATTTCTTTACTAAAAGTTCTTTTGATACCATGTAATCCTAATATTTTTGGGCTATCGAATTTTATTTCTACTGGAAGTACTTTTTGGATGGTTTCTTGTATTTGCTCCATTTCCTTGTTTTTAAATACTTTTCCTGTGATGAAGATTGGTGTGGTATCTTCTTTATATAGTTTTTTTAGTTCTGTTACTTTTTTCTTTAATTCTTGTAAGATTTGTTTTTGTTCTGCTTGCATATCTATTTTCATAGTAACTTTATCTTTTTTGGTTTGTATAGTAATACATTCTTTCATTTTTTATTTGGGTTAGTTTTTCTAACTTTTCTCCTTTTATTTCAGTTTCGTTTTTTTGGTTTTCATAAAAACTAGCGTTATTTTACCATGGATTACATAATTCGTCAAGAACAATTTTGAAAATATAGTACCCTATGGCTTACCTTACACCTTGTGTACTTGGAATAGCAGTTACATCTTCTGTTACTTTATTTGCATTTGTACCAAAGTATTCTTTGATAATTTCTTTAGCAGTTGGAGCTGTATTTCCTCCTGAGCCAGCATTTTCAATTAATACTACTACTGCAATTTCTGGGTCATCATATGGTGCAAACCCTGCAAACCACCCATTTACTCTTCCCTTTTCTCCTGTTTCTGCTGAACCTGTTTTTCCTCCTATGTCCATTCCTAAGTCTGAAAAGATGTAATAAGCTGTTCCTCCATATTCACTTGTAACACCTTTCATTCCTTTTAGTATTAATTGTAAATTTTCTTCTTTTATATTTAAATCTTCTAGTTTATTGCTGTTTTCTATTCCTAATTTTTCATTTACAGTCTGTTCTATTTGCGTTTTTGGTATTTGCTTTCCATTACTGTCTGTAATTGCTTTTATTAGTGTTACGTCTACTGCTTTTCCGCCATTGGCTAATATACTAATGTAACGTGCCATTTGAATAGGTGTATAGTTGTTATAGCTTTGCCCTATTACTGCTGATAAGGTATCTCCTAATGCCCATTCTCTATCTTCTAGTTCTTTACAATAACTTTTTACATCTACTATTCCGCTTTTCTTCTCCTGCAAGTTCTATTCCTGTTTTAATTCCTAAACCATATTTTTTTGCATATTCTATGACTGGATCTATTCCCATTTTATACCCTATTTCATAGAAGAAGTAGTTACATGATTTTTGGATTGCTTGTGTAATATTTAAAGAGCCATGCCCATAATGGTTTTGAGTATAAATCCAACAAGCTGGATGATGCCCTCTTGGATAAATACCTGTATCATTAACTCTTGTATTTTTTGTAATGGTATTGGTTTCTAATGCTGCTGTAGCAACTGCCATTTTAAAGATTGAACCTGGTGCATAAGCTCCTGAAATGGCTCTATTTAAGGTACTTTTATTTTTGTTGTATTCTTCTAATTTTGCTGTACTTATTCCTTTTACATATAGTTCTGGCTCATAGTCTGGATAACTTGCTAATGCTAATATTTCTCCTGTTTTTACATTCATTACAACGGCTGCTCCTGCTTTAGCTTCATGCTTTTGCCCATAACCACCTTTTGTTATTTTTTCCATATTTGCTTTTAGTGCTTCTTCTGTTTTCTTTTGCAGGTTTGCATCTATAGTAAGTGTTACATTTGAACCTGCTATTGCTTCTTTAGTGATATATTCTCCTGTAATGGTTCCATCTACTGCCATTTCTATTTGCTTTGTTCCGTCTTGCCCTTTTAAGTATTCTTCTAAGGTGTATTCTATTCCTGCTTTTCCTATTAAATCGTTGATATCATATTTATCTTTTTTTTGCTTATATTCTTCTTCTGAAATTGGCCCAACATATCCTAAAACGTGAGAGGCTAAACTTCCATATGGATATGTAACAATTGGTTCTTTATTAATGGCTGCTCCTGGAAATTTTGCTCCTTGTTCTTCTATTTGGTTGACACTTAAGTTACTAATGTCTTTTGCTATGGTTACTGGTTTTATATTACTAAACCCTGCTTTTGTGATTTCATAACGTACTACCATTATTTTTCTTGCTTTTTTTACATCTTCTTCTTGAATATCATATTTGTTTTTTAATTTTTGAAATGCTTCTTGCGCTGTAGCATTTTCTTCTATTCCATTTTCTTTTTTCCATCTTTTTTGCTTTTCTTCTTCTTCATTTTTAAATTCATATGGTTCTACTGTAATAGGCAAATTATCAATATAGGTGTCTTCATTTTCTTCTAATAGTTCTATTAATTTTAAGATGGTTTGATTAAAGGTTTGGTTATCTATTTTTGTTTTATATAGTTCTAAACTAAATCCAATTTTAGTAGTTACTAGTTTGTTTCCTGTATTATCTAATAGGTCTCCTCTTGCTGCTCTTAGGCTTGATTCTCTAGTGAGCCTTGTATTTGAGGTTTGTCTATATTCTTCTCCATGTACTATTTGCAAGTTGAAAAGTTGGGCTAATAGTATGATACCTACTAAGTAAATGATGACTACTAAAAGGTTATACCTTACTTTTTCGTTTTTTTCTTTTTGAATTTCCAACTTCTCACCTCTTTCTTGTATGGCTTTATTTAAAAATACCTAGTTTTAACCATTTTGCTTTTGAATAAATTTTCTATTTGTGTTCCTATTTTTTGAATGAGTGGATATAAAATAATTGTTAAGATGACATTATACAAAACTTCTATACTTAATATTTTTAAAAATGATATTATTTCTACACTAGTTTCCCATTTAAATATTTGGAATAGGTAAATTCCTATTTCATAAACTACTGTTGATAATGCTACAATTACCATAATAGTAAGCCTACTATCTTTTGAAAAGTTTTTATCTATGTACCCTGCAATTAACCCTATCACTGCTAACATAATTCCTGATATGCCGATAGATTTTCCTACCATTAAGTCTAAATAAATGCCAAATAAAAGACCTAAGGCAAACCCTATTTTTTTGCCGATAAATAGCCCTATAAATAGAACTAATATTACAAATAAGTTTGGCATAACTCCACTAATTGTAAACCATGTAAAGAAGTTTGCTTGCAAAAAATAGAGTATAAAAAATGCTATGATGATACCTACAATGGCAAAAAATTTCTTCAAGAGTTTAAGCCTCCTTTATTTATGTTGATTTTACGTTACTTTATGTGACTTTATTTATGTGTTTTCTTTTTTATTTTATACTCTTTTGAGTATGTTTATTTCTACCTTTTTCTTTTTGATTTCACACTGCTTTATGCAAATTTTTTAAGTACTTTTTATTTTGTTTTACTATTTTAATTGTTTTTGTTGGTAATAACTAATACTGTTTCTAGTTTTTCAAAGTCTACTGCTGTTTCTATTTGAGCATAACGGTCTATGCTATTTTTTGTGTTTACAATTTGTTTGATAATACCTATATGAATTCCTTTTGGATAAATGCCTCCTAACCCTGAGGTTTCTACTTTATCGTTTTCTAGTATTGTTGCTGAAGTTGGAATATAGTTTGCTTTTAATGTGTTATTATTTTCTAATGTTCCTGTTACTACAATTGCCTCTCTAGTGGTACTTATAATACTGCTAACAGAAGATGCTGTATCTATAATTGTTTGTATTTTGGCTGTGGTTTCAGTTGTTGAAATGACATGCCCTACTAATCCTTTATCTGCTATTACTGTCATTTCTGGCTTTATTCCATCTTTTTCTCCTACGTTAATAACAATGGTTTTGGTATAGTTACTAATATCTCTATTAATAATATAGGCTGGTATTGTTTGGTATTCTGGATATTTATCTTTTAAATTAACGTATTCTTTTAGTGTTTCATTTTCTGATTTCATGATTTCTAATTCTCTTAAAGATTGTTCTAGCTTGCTATTTTTTTCTTTTAATTCTTCGTTTTCTGCTTTTAGGTTTTCTAAGTCTGTAAAAAAGTTTTCGTTTCCTGCCATTTTGTTTTTTAAGTAGGTAAGACCATTTTGTATTGGCATTACTATTTTTCCAAAGATATTTTCTGCATAAGATATTTCTTTTATGTCTATATTGGATAGGATAACTAATAATATTAGTATGACTATTGTGATAATAATTCCAATTAAGCCTGTTTTTTTATTTTGATACATTTTCTTTACCTACTACCTTTCTCATATAATAGATGTAAATTTCACAACAAAATCTTACATATAATTTGGAAAAGAATTGTTATTTTTCAAATTTGTTAGTTTTTTCTGGAGTTTGTTAATACTACTCTTAACTTTTCTAAGTCTTCTAAGGTTTTTTCTGCTCCTCTTGCTACACATTCTAATGGATTTTCTGCTATATATACTGGTATTTGTGTTCTTTGTGCTAGTAGCTTATCTAAGTTTTGGATTAATGCTCCTCCCCCTGTTAATACAATTCCTTTTTCCATAATGTCTGATGCTAGCTCTGGTGGTGTTTTTTCTAGTGTTTGTTTAATTACATCTATGATTTTTTCAATGGATTCTTGCATTGCTTGTTGTATTTGCGTAGAAGTTATTGTTACTGTTTGTGGCAAGCCTGTTCCTAAATTTCTTCCTCTTATTTCCATAGTTTCTTCTGCCATTAGTGGTTTTGCACATCCTATTTTTAGTTTGATTTGTTCTGCAGTTGTTTCTCCTATGGCTAGGTTCATTTCCCTTTTTACATAGTTAATAATATCATCATTTAGCTCGTCTCCTGCTATTCTTAGTGAGTTACTAACCACAATTCCTCCTAGGGAAATAATTGCTACCTCTGTTGTGCCTCCTCCGTATATCTACTACTATACTTCCTGTTGGCTCTGCTACTTCTAAGCCTGCTCCTATTGCTGCTGCCATTGGTTCTTCTATTAGATATACTTCTTTTGCACCTGCTTGTAATACTGATTCTTCTACTGCTCTTTCTTCTACTTCTGTAATGCCTGAAGGTACTCCTACTACTACTCTTGGTTTTCCTGCACTATATCTTTGGCACACTTTTTGTAGCATATTCTTTAGCATTAACCCTGTTGCTGTATAGTCTGCAATAACACCATCATGCATTGGCCTTATGGCTAATATTTCTGCTGGTGTTCTTCCTAACATTTCTTTTGCTTCATTTCCTGTTGCTAGTATATTGGCTGTGTTTTTTTCTACTGCAACTACTGATGGCTCATCTAATACAATTCCCTTTCCTTTTATGGTTATAATAATATTGGCTGTTCCTAAGTCTACTCCAATATCTTTTGAGTTCCATTTAAATATACTCATTGGTTTTGATTCTTCCTTTCTTGTATTAATAAGTATGCTCTCATACTAGTATATTTTGCATCTCCTATAATAATGTGGTCTAAAAATTGTATGCCTAGCATTTGAGAGATTTCTTGTATTTTATTGGTAAAAGCAATATCTTGTGTGCTCGGTGTTGGATCTCCACTTGGGTGGTTATGAATTAGTGCAATGGTTGGCACTCCTTTTTTGATTGCTTCTTTTAGAACGTCTTTTGGTTCAATATAGGCAAAATTTGCCCCTCCTATTGAGATAGTTTGTATTTGAATAATGAGATTTTTAGAGTTTAACATGACTACTTTCACTATTTCTCTTGTTTCTGCTTTTAGTTCGTCCATTACAATATTTGCAAGTTCTTGTGGACTTTTTATTTTTACTTTTATGGTTTCCATTGGTTTTGCAATACGTTTTGCAAGTTCACATACTGCTTTTAGTTGTATTGCTTTTACCCTTCCTATTCCATGAATTTGTGTTAATTCTTCGATAGATAGTTCTTGTAAAAATTTCAAGTTGTCTTCTTTACAGTTTTTCTCTTTGCCTAGCGAAAGTATTTTTTGTGCTAAGGTGACTGAGCTTTCTTCTTTGGTTCCTGTTTTTATGATAATTGCTATTAGCTCTGCACTAGATAAGCTATGTTCTCCATACATTTCTAGTTTTTCATATGGTTTTTCTGAATTTGGGAGTTCTTTCATTTTAACTGCCATTTGTTCTTCCTTTCTGCCCCCATTTAAATATAATTGAATTAAACTTATTTTTAAGATTTAATTAAAGTTTTCCCCTTTTTTTCTTTTCTACTCTTTTTTTCTTAAACTTTTTTATAAATAAATATTGCTAAAACAATGCCTATGATACTTGCTATATTAATTTTAAAAATAAGCCCAAAGGTTAGTTTGATAACACTTAAGTCTAATTCTATTGGTGATGTTAACCCAAATTCTTGCCCATAAGCTAACCATGATAAAAATTCTACCTGTCTTGCAAGTTCACCAAGTAAGCCCCCTACTACAATTCCACATAATATAAATAAAATTAATATCCATATATTTTTATTTTTCATCGCTCTTTTTTTTGCTACTGTTAGTGTTTTAAGCTAACAGCTCTCCCTTCTTTTGTTTCCTTTTTTCTTTTTGTATTATATATGCTATTCCTATTTTTTTCAAGTTTATTCTAAGATTTTCCTTGAAAAGTGTTTCTTTTTCCTCTTTATTATGTTATAGTATGTTAAATGAGAATTTTTCCATATTTTGTTGGTTTCATTTATGGATGAATCATAGTATAATATTATTAATAGGATTTATATATTTGGAGGCTGCTAATGAAATTTGAAAAGTTGAATGATAACAAAATTAAAATTACTTTATCTATTCAGGATTTAACTGATAAGCACATCGATTTTCATTCTTTTATGGCTAATACTTTAGAATCACAAGATATTTTACTTGATATGTTAGAGGAGGCTAAAAAGGAAACTGGTTTTGATCCAGAGGATTCTAATCTTAAAATTGAGGCTTTAGCTATGGCTGATTCTGATTTTATTTTTACAATTACTAAGGTTCATTCTGATACAGAAAAATTACCTAAGAAAAAATTTACTATTAAGAGAAGGTCTGTAACCCCTTGTAATACTACACAAGCTATTTACGAGTTTCACTCTTTTGAAGATTTTTGTAGCTTATTACAATTTTTGAATAAAAGTAATTTGATTTCTTTTGTAAATGATATTGCTACTTGTGTTTCTTTATATCAATATAAAGGATGTTACTATTTATTGATGACTCAAATTAATTCTGATTTGGCAAATAAACTTAAGTTTTTTACTGCTATTACTGAGTTTGCTAAGTACATAACAAATTCTAAAGTTTTTGCGAGTAAGCTTCGTGAATGTGGCAATTTAGTTATGAAAGATCATGCTTTTGAAATTGCATCTAAACATTTTATTTGTAAATAAGTTTTTATTTTAATTATATATAAAAAAGAGGGGATACATTTCATTTATTTAATCCATGTCCCTTCTTTTTTTATATTTTATTTTTTTCTTAACTAGATATTCCTAAATGCAATAATTCATCTATAATTTTTATATATTGTATATATCTTTCTTACTAAATATAAAGGTTGATATTCCAAGCATAACAATAAAATAGAAAATATATATTATAACTGAAAAATTAAAGCTTAATCCCTCTATAGCAGGTATTGATCCAAATAAGTATTGACTAAAATCCCAGTTACTTATTATAAGAAACTTTGAAATCCAATTTACATCAGTTATTGTAGACATTGCTTCTAATATATTTGGAATTATATAACTTAGTAATATGTATATTACCATTGATAATATAAATGTAATTGGTATATTTTCATTGATTATACTCATAAAAATCCCCAATAAAATAAGTATCAAATATATTGGAATTTTAGTAATTGCCATTAATAATATATAATTTAATAAATTTATTGTAAATACTTCCTTAGTTTGTGTATTGTATCCTATATAATCTAGTTGATAGCTATCAAAACCAAAAGTAAGCCCTCCAATTATATATTGTAAAAGTATTATTCCTATTATAACAATTATAGTTGTTATAATGCAACCTATTATTTTTGAAAATAGCACACTTCTTCTTTTATGTGGTTTTGTTAACAGGCTTTTTATTGTTCCTTTGCTCTTTTCTTCTATTAAAGTGCTACATGCTATATATATTGCTATTATTTCTATAATTACACTAAAATGCTTGAATACTCTTATCAAAGAAATTCTAGCATCTATTTTGTTGTTTAACATAATGTTATAGTCTTCTGGTGAGATATCTTGTACAATATGATTTTCTATTGCGTATTTACATAGATTAACTATTTCTTCTTGCCTTTCAAGATTTTGCTTTTGCATTGGAGTATTTTCTTTTATATCTTTATAATATTCGATACTATAAGAATTTTCACGATATGTTTCAAGATAATCATTTAATATATCTTTTTTAAATTCTATATTGTTATCAATTCTAAGTTGATAAATTTCTATGTCTAAGTCTATTATCCTATTTTCTATTGATGAACTATCTATTAATTCCTTTTTAGCTTTTAATTCTTGAATTTTTAAATTAAGAAAAGATTTCCAATCGTTTGAGTCTAAAGCTTGTACATATTTTTCATAATAATCTTTAGCTATTTGATACTCGTTTTTCTTTATATTAGATGTTTTATTAAATTCATAGTTGTTAATCGTATTTAAGCACTGCATTATAGTATGATAAAATGTTGTTGTTACGTTGGAGTAGCTATGTTTAACTGTTTCCTCCTCTAAAGCTAAACTTTGCCACGAATCTTCTTCATAATTGTTATATAATTTTGCAAAGTCTAACTCTATTTTACACTGAACATATTCTCTACTTCCTATATTCATTTTGTTTAATCTTTTTTCTATACTTTCTATTTTATAATTAATAGGACTAAATAGCTCTATTTGTTTTTGATCTAAATCAGCATAGTTATGAAATAGTATACTAACAAGTGCAATAATGAATAATATATATATACTTTTCTTTTTAAAGATTTTAATTAGCTCATTTTGTATTAGTTTAATCAATTGTATTTTCACCTACCTTTTTTAGAAAGGCTTCTTCTAAATCTATAGTATTATTAGCTATACCAGTCTTAAAATTTTCTATAGTATCATTTACTACTATCTTTCCATGTTTAATCGCTATAATTTTGTTACATAATTTATCAATTTCATTTAAGTTATGGCTTGATATTAAAATTGCAATTCCTTGCATTGCTAAGGTTTTAATTAAACTTCTAATTTCAATAATTCCTTCTATATCTAAACCATTAGTTGGTTCATCTAATATTAATAAATTAGGTTTATTGATTATTGCTTGTGCAATTCCTAGCCTTTGTTTCATACCAAGTGAATATGTTGAAACTTTATCTTTTATTCTTTTTTCTAATCCTACTATTTTTACTACTTCATTTATTCTTTTCTTTGTAATCTTTTTATAACTGTTTGCTACTATTTTTAAGTTATCATATCCTGATAAATATGTATATAAATCTGGTGTTTCAACAATTGCTCCTACTTTCTCTATTGCCTTTACAAAATCTTTTTCTATGTTATATCCATTAATATATACATTCCCTTCTGTCATTTTTATTAGACCTAATATTAATTTTATAATCGTAGTCTTTCCCGCACCATTAGAGCCTATTAAGCCTATAATATCTCCATTGTCTACTGTAAATGAAATTCTTTCTACAATTATTCTTCCTTTTATTCTTTTTTTTAAATTATTACATTTTAATACTTCCATATTCAATCACATTCCTCGTATTATATATTTATAGTATTTAAAGTCTACTATATAAGACTTATGATATACTTATCTTAGATACTGTGGATTGTTTTCACTCTCCTACCACTCGATGGTTTCGGAAAGGCTACAACCACAGCTCTTTGTATATTTGTTAATCAGTTAGATACCGCATGACGGTTTATTTAGAACGAGGTTACAATCGCAAAGTGTTTAGTGGTCTAAAAAACAGTATCAATATTTTTTTAAGGATGTGTTTTTATGATTTTTGTTGGTATTGATGTTGCTAAAGATAAGCACGATTGTTTTATTACTAATTCTGATGGTGAAATACTTTTTGATTCTTTTACAATACAAAACAATATAGAAGGTTTTGAGAACTTATTTCAAAAGATACAATCTGTTTCAAATGATTTAACTAAAGTAAAAGTAGGTCTTGAAGCTACTGGACACTATAGTTACAATATTTTAGGATTCATTCTTAACAAAAACCTTACTGTATACGTAATTAACCCTTTACATACTAGTCTTTACAGAAAAAGTCTAAGCCTTAGAAAGACTAAAACAGATAAGGTCGATTCCAAAACTATCGCAACTATGCTTATGTCCGATGTAGACTTAAAGCCCTACTCAAATGAATTATATCACAATGAAGAATTAAAGTCACTATCTCGTTATCGTTTCGATAAAGTTCAAGAACGTGCAAAACTAAAATCGTCTATTGCTCGACTTGTTAATATTCTTTTTCCAGAATTAGAAAAATTATTTTGCACTATACACTTATCAACTGTTTACCAACTTCTTAGTAAATATCCTGGTGCTTCTCATATTGCAAATGCCAATTTAAATGAGCTTTCAGTTCTTCTTTCTTCTTCATCAAAAGGAAGGTTTGATTATTCAAAAGCAGAATTAATTCACACTGTTTCAAAAAAATCTATTGGCTCTATTATGCCTGCCAAGTCTCTTGAATTAAAGCATACTATTAAACTTATTAAAGAACTCGATTCAGAAATTGATGAGATAGAAAAGGAAATCAAAATTATCATGGATAAAATCAATTCTCCTATTTTAACAATACCAGGTATTAGCTATCGCATGGGAGCAATAATTTTATCTGAAATTGGTAGTTTTTCTAAATTTGATTCACCAGATAAAATACTAGCTTTTGCTGGACTTTCTCCTTCTACATATCAATCTGGAAAGCTTGATTCTCCTCATTCTCATATGGAAAAAAGAGGCTCGAGATATCTACGTTATGCCTTATTTAATGCCACAAAATTTGTTTGTAATTGGGATCCAGTTTTTAATGCTTATCTTTTAAAGAAACGTTCTGAAGGCAAACACTACAATGTTGCAATTTCTCATGCTACTAAAAAGTTAGTTCGAGTCATTTTTCAATTAGAGAAAACAGGACAAGCATTTCAAAGAGTTGCTTAGTCTTTCTAATATTCTAAATTTTTGAGTGCCTATATGACACTCTATTTGTCATGCAATTTTCAATGTTCATAATTTTTTTTAATTTTTTTCGAAAAACTATTGACTTTTAATAGTTAGTCTTTCCAAAAGCACAAATTAGTTGAAAAAAATTAAATTATCGTGATTATTTTTGGTGCTTAACCTATTGGTTTACTATATCTTTATTTTTAAACATTTTGGCTACCAATTCTAGAAGAATAATAATAGCAGTTATTGCTACTATTAAAGGCTGTACTATACCTACAGCAAATATTTCATGCATCCCTCCAAATAAAAATTTACTTAAATCCCCATTATATATTACTAAATGTTTTAGAAAATTATTAGTTCCAATTTCTAAATTTGATACTAGATATATTCCTAAAGAAATCAATATATTAACTGGCATATTCCCTATTATTATACTTAATAAGAAACTAATTAGCATTAATAGAATATACATTGGCATTTTAGCAATAAATATTAAAAATATATAATATATTAAATTCATATTTTCTATTTCCTGTGTAATATGATTATATCTTATTGCTCCTAAGTTGTAACTATCAAAACCAAATATTATGCCTCCTATTATGTATTGAAAAATAATAATAATAAATATACTCAAAATTACTATTATTAAATTTGTTAATAATTTGGAAAATAAAATTTTACTTCTTTTATGTGGTCTTATTAGCAATGTCTTTACAGTTCCTTTGCTTAATTCTTCTAATAAAGTGGAGGTTGATAGATATATAATAATTACAATAATTATTATGTCAAAATTATTAAAGGTTTTCATAAATAGAATTAAAGCATTTGATGGTAATTTTATACCTTCATTTTCAGAATTTAAAATAATGTTATATTCTATATTATTATTTATAGCGTGCTTTTCTAATTGCACTCTTTCTAAAATATCTATATACTCCTCTTTAGATGTCAAACTATCATAATATTTTAGAGACAAATTGTCTTGTTTATATACTTTTTCATATTCTAATTTTATATTATCTACTTTTTTAGTAATGTATTTCTGTGAATTGTTATAGCCTAATATTATAGTAATTGATAATAACAATAATAAATATATATTCTTTCTTTTCAGTATTTTTATTAGTTCATTTTTTATAAGTTTAAACATATTTTCCATCCATTAATTTTTTTAAAATGGGAGTATATAGTTTTATACTCCCATTACAGAAAACTTTTGAAATTTAAGATAAGCAACAATTGATTTTTTTACTTTTCAGCATTTTTTTAATATACATAATTTTGTGGGTTATATAATACCCCATTTACTCTAATTTCTAAGTGTAAGTGTGGACCTGTTGATCTACCTGTTGAGCCAACTTTTCCAATTACTTGACCTTGTGATACGCTTTGCCCTTTTGATACATTTAATTGACTACAGTGTGCATATACTGTTTCTACACCATTTCCATGTGAAATTTTAATCATGTAACCATAGGTACCACTATACCCTGAAGTAGTAACTGTACCTGCTGCCGCTGCTTTGATTGGTGTTCCTTTTGGTGCTGCTATATCAAGCCCTCTATGACCACTTGTACGTATGCTTTCTCTACTGCCAAATCTAGATGTTATGGTATAACCACTTGAAACTGGCTTAATTAAGCTAACACCAAGATTGATTTTTTTGCTAGAACTTCCTGATACACTACCTGATGATACTGATGCCACATAAGTAGTTTTTGGCTTTGGAACTTCTTCATATAGTTTTGAAACACATTTTTCTACTGAGGTAAAGTCTTTTGTTTCTGTATCGTATTTTTCAACAATCCCTATATCATTTTTGTTGTTACTGTTTTTGCTTTTTAGCTCTTCTACTACTTTTTCTGCTTCACTAAAGCTTGATACATATACTTTTTCTTCTTTATCATCTGTAATTGCATAATATTTATAGTATTGTGTTCCACTTTCTGTTACTTTATTATATATTTCTTCATCATTTGGAACAATGTCTTTTTTTAGTAAGCATAAGGTGTATTCTGGTACTGAGTCTATTTGTCTAAAGGCTATGCCTTCTTCTGACTCTCCTTCCATATACAAGTTAATACTATTTTGTAATTCGGTTTTGCTTTCTGTATAGCCTATCAATTCGCCATTTAAACTAACTGCATATGTTGGTTTATAGAAGGCTGCTACTGCACCTATTATTAAAAATATTGATATGATTGTTAATACAACTATTTTGATAGATGCTCTAAAGAGCATTGCTATTTTTTTAACCGTACTAATTATAAACAACTCCTAACTTTTTTTATTTCTTCCTTATTCTATATCAATTTTTGAAATTTTTCAAGACATTTTTACATTTTATTTTTGCCTTTTTAGCTATTTCCGTAGGCTCTAGAGTTTCGTAAGATATTTTTTTATTGTAGTATTGTTGTTTTAATATGTAAGAAAAGTGTGCGTTAACGGAAGCAAAGCTTCCGACGTACACTTGTGCAAGTTGCTTCGCAACTGCACAGTCTAAGGAAACCTACACTTGTTGTACAGCAAAAATCTGCGATTTTTCCTATACAATAAAAAAAACGATGATGATTAAACTCTAACCATAATCAAATATTTTTGATTATGGTTTTATCACTTTAAGTTTAATCATTATCGCTTTTTGTTAGGGAGACCCTATTTTTAAGTATTTTTTATTGTTGTAACTGATCTTTTACTGTTTGTATTTCTGTGATGCTAGCTTTTTGTGCTGGTTGATAGTATCCTTTTGTTTGTGCTACTTTAAATAATTCATATTGAAAGCTTTCATCATTATTTCTAATTTGTTGTAATGTTTGTCTTAATTGCATATTTTCTGCTTCAGAAATAGCTGTTTGATAAGCTGTTAGGTCTGCTTTTACACTTCCTAATATGTCATTTACCATTGTTTTTTCGTCCATAGTTTTTGTTCCTCCTTTTTATTTTAATTAATCATTTAAAAATGATAATAGTTTTTGTTTTGTGTTTAGAGCATCTTGTGCAGATTTTGAAAATATTTGCTTAATTTGTGGGTCTACTGCTTGTGATGAAAATGTATTTAGCTTTTGATATGCAGTTTCATGTGCTCCTATTAAATGTCTTAAATGTTGTAGTTCAATTTGATTTAAGTTTGGCATCTTTATCCTTCCTTTCGTTACATAATTTAAGTTTAGTATGTACATTTTACTTTTTTTTATTCAAAATCATTTGAAAATCTTTATTAGTTTGCTTGTTTTTTATTAAAATGATAAGTTGTTTTTTTATGAGTAGAACAGAGTGTTGCTACTATTACCTTATTGATGGCATTTATTATTACAATGAAAAATGAACCCTCCATGTTTTGTCTAACATTTTGGGTTCATATCACTTTTGGGGTTCAGTACACATTTGGGTTTCATGTTACTTTTTATCTAACTTTTCGGGTTCATTTCTGGTTATTAGAGCTGTATTTTTCATTTAATCCATTATTTCTAGTCCTGCAAATTTTGCCATTAATCTTTTATGTCCTGATTTATTAAATTGTATGTCTAGTTTATAATCGTCTCCTTCTGCCTCTATTGTTTGAATAACTCCTTCTCCAAATTTTTTGTGATAAATATGTTGCCCTTCTTTATATTTTGTAATGTCTACTTGTGTTTGTGCTTGTTTTTGTCCAAGCGAATTTAGAAAACTTTCTGCTGTTCTAAATTGGTAGCTTGGTGTATTTTTTGGCATTGCAGTTACTTTTTCTGTTACTGTATCTATGGTATAGGTTTTTACTTTTCCTGCTAATGGTTTTCCATATTCCCAATTGTAGCTTGAGTCTTTGAAGGTTTCTTCTTTGCTTTCTTCAATTGCACCTTCTAGTAGGTCATCTGGTATTTCTTTGATAAATCTTGAGATGGCATTATAGCTTGTAGAACCAAATATGGTTCTATGTTTTGCACAAGTTAAGTGTAAAAATTGTTTTGCTCTTGTAATTCCTACATAGAATAAACGTCTTTCTTCTTCTAGTTCTCGTGGTTCTCCTATTGATTTATAGCCTGGGAATATGCCTTCTTCCATTCCTACTAAAAATACAACTGGATATTCTAGCCCTTTGGCACTATGCAAGGTCATTAGTGTAACACTGTTGTCTTCGTCTTGCATTTCATCTAAGTCACTAGATAGTGTTATACTTTCTAAAAATTCTGCTAAGCTATTATCTGCTGATTCTTCTTCAAATTCGATGGCTACTGTTAAGAATTCTTCTAAGTTTTGTATTCTTGTTTCTGCTTCTATGGTATTTTCATTTTCTAGTGCTTTACTATACCCTGATTTGTTTAGTACTTCTTTTAACAATTCTGATATGCTAAGTTCTTGTCTTTTTATTCTTAGTTCTTCTATTAGGTTAATAAATTCCTCGCTGTTTGCTTTTATTCTATTTAATCCATGTTCGTCTGCATGTTTGATAATTTCATACATGGATGTTCCTGTTTGTTCTGATATAATAGCTATATTGTCTAAACTTGTTTTTCCAATTCCTCTTTTTGGCTCATTAATTACTCTTTTTAGTGATATGTTGTCTGCTGGATTTTGAATGATTCTTAAGTAGGCAATAGCATCTTTAATTTCTTTTCTTTCATAGAATTTAACGCCTCCTACTACTTTATAGGCAATATCTTCTCTTCTTAAAATATCTTCTATTGATCTTGATTGGGCATTCATACGATATAATATGGCAAAGTCTTTTGGTTTTAGATATTCTTGTGTTTTTAGGTGCATGATTTGTTCTACTACATATCTTGCTTCATCATATTCGTCTTCTGCTTGATATAAACAAGGAAGACTTCCTTCTTCGTTCTGTGTCCATAGCTTTTTTTCATATTTATTTTCATTATGTTTTATAACTGCATTGGCTGCTTTTAATATGTTTCCTGTACAACGATAGTTTTGCTCTAGTTTGATTATTTTAGTACCTGGAAAGTCTTGTTCAAAGTTTAAAATATTTGTAATATCTGCTCCTCTAAAACTATAGATACCTTGGTCATTATCTCCTACAACTGTAATGTTTCCATAGCGTGATGCTAAAATAGATACTAAGGTGAATTGTGCTTTATTGGTATCTTGATATTCGTCTACTAATACGTATTTAAATTTTTCTGTATAATATTCTAATGCATCTGGATTTTCACTTAATATTTCAATGGTATCATTGATAATATCATCAAAGTCTATGGCGTTATTTTCTTTTAGTCTTTTTTGATATAGTTCATAGACTTGTCCTATTTTTTCTTTGCGGTAATCTCCTGCATATTTGGTTTGATATGCTTTTGGTGTTAGCATTTCGTTTTTGGCATTGCTAATTTCTGCTAAAACACTTCTATCTGTAAACATTTTATCATCTATTTTAAGAGCTTTTAAGCATTCTTTTACTACTGTTCTTTGATCTGAACTGTCAAATATTAAAAAGGATGTATCAAATCCTAGTCTATCTATGTATCTTCTTAATATACGCACACAAACTGAATGGAATGTTCCCATCCACATTTCTCCTGCTGCATCTCCGTATGATTGCTTCTACTCTTTGTTTCATTTCGCTTGCTGCTTTATTGGTAAATGTAATTGCTAATATGTTCCATGGTTTGATGTTTTTTTCTGATATTAAGTAGGCTATTTTATGTGTTAATACTTTTGTTTTTCCACTTCCTGCTCCTGCTATTACTAAACATGGCCCTTCTGTAGCTAGTACTGCTTCTTTTTGTTTGTCATTTAATCCTTCTATTAATTCTTGCATTGTTTCTATTTCTCTCTTTCTTTTTTGAATAATTCTTATCTCATTATTTATAGCTTATTTGATTATTAATTTTTGTAAAGTAGCTTATCTTATTTTTTTAACAATTTCTTTTAAACAGTTTTCTATTTCTGTTGCACATTTTCTATAGGTTACAATACTGCATCCCCAAGGATCTGCGATATCATATCCTTTTCCTTCTTTAACAAATCCTGCATATTCTTTTATAGTATATACTTTTTCTTTTAATTCTGGATAGTCTTGTAATATTACTGTTTTATGTGATAATGTGGCACATAAAATTAAATCCATTGTTTCTATTGGTGATTCTTTTGTGTTTGTTGCTCTATGTTCTTTTAAGTTTATATTATATTCTTGCATTGTTTCTATGGCATCTACAGTTGATACATCTCCTGTCTCTGCATAAATTCCACTAGAGCATACTTCTACATTTGAAATTTTTTCTTGCTCAATTATTTTTTTTAGCATTGCTTCTGCCATAGCACTCCTACAAATGTTTCCTGTACAAATAAACATGATTTTCATTTTTTCAACTTTGCTCCTCTTTTTTAGCTAATATATTGTAATCTATTTTTACTACTTTTTTATTTTATCATAGGTCTTTCTATTCTACAATGTAATTTTAAAAATTGATTGATTTTTAATGCTTTATATTGACATTGCTAATATTCCTAACAGTAGTCCTGCAATATTTCCTATTGCTGTCATTCGACCTGAATATAATTGGTTAGATTCTGGTATTAATTCTCCTGATACAATATATATCATGGCTCCTGCTGCAAATGACAAACAAATTGCTATAATACTTTGTGATATTCCGCCAATGATTGCTCCAAAAAATGCTCCTATCCCAGTAGTAATACCTGATAAAATAACATAGAAAATAACTTTTGAGCTTTTCATTCCACCATTTTTCATTGGTACTGCCATAGATATTCCTTCTGGTATATCATGTATACAAATAGCTATTGCTAATGATAAGCCTAGTTTTAGTGATGCTCCAAATCCAGAACCGAATTGCTAATCCCTCTGGAAAGTTATGAAGTACTAAACCAATACTAATAATTATTCCTGTTTTTAGCAGAGTATTTTGGCTCATTTTACTAAGACTTGTTCTTTTTCTATTTTCTTTTGGCTTACTGTTAAATTTTTTATCTACTATTAAATCACAAAACATCATTGTGCCAATTCCTAAAATGATTCCTAAAAATACTGTTGATAATCTGGTAAGTCCAAATGCTTCTGGTAATAAGTCAAAGCAGACAATAGCTATCATAAGCCCTGAGGCAAAAGCTAAAATAAAACTTAAAAATTTTTGTGATGGATTTTTAAATTTAATGCCTATTATGCCTCCTAAAGTTGTTCCAAAGGTTCCAAAAAACAGACCGATAAGCGTTGTTTTTATAATTTCACTCAAAGTTTGTACTCCTTTATTTTTTGATTATTTCTACTTTATTTTATTTAAGATTTATTTTTTTATTCTTGTTTTAAATAATTGCTATCTTTTTTATGATTGTTGAAATATTATTTAGTATCTTATTTGAAAATGGGTAAAAGTAACAGAGCTGATTCCTTATTTGGAATTGGCTCTTTCCCTCAATCATACCTTTGATGCAATATCTCAAATAACTGTTTTATTCTTCAGGATGATTTACAATATCTTTATTTTTATCCTTTATCATTTGTTAAAACTCTTTATAATATATTTTTTCTACTTTCCAAACTTATTCTTAACTTTATTTGAAATATTCTTTCTAGTATATCATAATTAGTAGTTTATATTTTTTAACAAGTTTTAATATAATTTGCAAAATGATAGTTTTTATGTTGCAAATTTATATAATATATTTTAAAATACAATTAGTTGCTAAAAAGCTTTTTTGAAAAAATTTGTATATTATTTTGCAATTAAACATCCAAAATTTTGGAAAGGAGCATTCTTAATGAATAGTAGATTAAAGCCTTTTAGAGAAGAACCAATTCCACGGCATACCACAAAATTTATAGAACCTGATCGAATTCCTGGAACTACAAAAATACGCACATATACTGCAAATGCTTCTTTATATTCCAAAGAAAGTAGCTTGGATAAATTAATAAGAAGAGCTCAATTGTGCAGTGACAACAACAAGGAAAAACAAATATAAAAATATCTGCTTCATAATTAAACTTGCAAGATTTTGGTGTACAAAATGGAAGAATTCTAATTTGAATTCTTCCATTTCTAAATTATTTATTTAATTTTCTTCATTGCCTTTTAACTTTTCTGCTGTATCTGCTGTAATTAAGTTGTCTATCATTTCATCTATATCTCCATTTAAAAAGTTTTCCATTTGATATATAGATAACCCTATTCTATGGTCTGTAATACGTCCTTGTGGATAATTATAGGTTCTTATTTTTTCACTTCTGTCTCCGCTTCCTACTTGGCTTTTTCTGGCATTTGCTACTTCGCTATCTTGTTTTTCTTTTTCTTGTTCATATAATTTTGAACGTAGTAATTTCATTGCATAGTCTCTATTTTGAAATTGTGATCTTTCTGTTTGGCATTCTGCTACCATTCCTGTTGGTACATGGATTAGACGTACTGCTGAAGATGTTTTGTTGACATGTTGACCTCCTGCCCCTGATGCTCTAAATACTTCCATTTTAATATCTGCTGGATTAATGTCTATTTCTACATCTTCTACTTCTGGTAATACTACTACTGTTGCAGTTGATGTATGAATTCTACCACTTGCTTCTGTATCTGGTACTCTTTGTACACGATGTACTCCACTTTCAAATTTTAGTCTACTATAAGCTCCTTTTCCTGTAATCATGAAAGATACTTCTTTAAACCCTCCAAGCCCTGTTTCGTTTTCATTTAGTATTTCTAGTTTCCAATGTTTTTTTTCTGCATACATAGAGTACATTCTAAATAGTGTTCCTGCAAATAGAGCAGCTTCTTCTCCTCCTGCTCCTCCACGAATTTCACATATGACGTTTTTGTCGTCATTTGGGTCTTTTGGTATTAATAGAATTTTAATTTCTTCTTCTATTTTGGGTAGCTTTTCTTTGTTTTCTAACATTTCCATTTCTGCTAGTTCTTTCATTTCTGGGTCATTTAACATTTCTTTTGCATCTATAATTGCTTGATTTACTTTTTTATATTCTCTATATTTTAGTACTACTGGTTCTATTTCTGCATGTTCTTTCATAAAGTTTTGCCATTCTGTTTGCCTACTAATTACTTCTGGGTCACTTATTTTTTTTGTAATTTCTTCGTAACGCTTTTCTACCTCTTCTAATTTTTGAAACATTCTTTTTTCTCCTTGCCTTTTATTTTACTTTTCTATTATACTCGAAAAATACTTTATTTTCAAGATATTATCATAAAATAAACGTAACACTATTTTAATATAGATTAAAATTAATGATTCTATTTTGTTGTTATAATTCTATTAAATTATATGCTAAGCCTAATTGTTCTAATATTTCTTTTTCTCTACTAGTACAGGTGAATAATATTATTTGGTGTTCTTTTGCTTTTTCTGCTAAAAATAGCAGTATGTTTTTTAGCCTTTCTTCATCAAAGTAGGCAAATGTTTCGTCTAATATGATAGGCATTTTTTCTTCTGATATTTCGTCTAACATAGATAGACGAAGGGATAAGTATAATTGGTCTATGGTTCCTGTACTTAAAAGGTGCGCTGGAATATATTGCCCATTTTCTAGTTCTACTACTAACCCTTTTTCTTCATGGATGGATACTCTTTTATATTTTCCACTTGATATATTTTTTACGATATTAGATAAATTTTGTGTGAATTTAGGTGTAACATTATTTTTCATTTTTTCATAGGCTGTTTCTAATAGTTCTTTTGTTTTTTGAAAGCATACATTTTTTTCTTCTAATAAGTTTAATTGTTCTTGTAATTGTTGTTGTTCTTCTTTTAATAAGACTATTTTTTCAAGTTGCTCTGTTATTGTGTTTTCTTCAAATTGGATACTATTTAATTGTATTTGATAATTCATAATTTTTTCGTCTGATTTTTTTAAGAGTTGTTCTATTTGATTTTTTTCTTGTATTAAAAATAATTCTTCGCTCTGTATATTAGGATATTGTTCTTTTATTTTTTGTTTTTCTTCTTTTATTTTTATATTTATTTGTTCTTGCTCGTTTTGTATTTCTTTTTCCTGTTTTTCTATTTCTTCTTTTAATAACTGTATTTGACTGTCTAATAAATTAATTTGTTCTTGTCTTTTTTGATTTTCTTGTTTTTCTATTTCTAATTTTTTTTCTATTATTTTTATTTTTTTATTATTTTTTAAATAATTTATAATAAATAGGATTATTTCTATTGGTACTAGTGTTAGTATGAAATAATTTATTATTTTATTTGGAATAAATATAAAATTAATTATATTTATTATAATTAATAAAATAAATATAATAGAAAATAATATTTTATTTGTTTTCATTTTTTTATTTAATTGTTTTTTTATTTGTTCATTTGTTTTTTCTTCTATATAATTTATTGTATTATTTTCTTGTTTGTTTTTATTTTCTATTTTATTTATACTTTTTTTGCTTTTTTCTTTTAATTCTATTTTTTCTATTTCATTTTTTTGAATTATTTCTTGTTTTTGTTCTATTATTTTTTTTAATTTTTCTTGATTTTCATTTTTTATTTTATTTTTTATATTAATTTGTTCTTTTGCTATTTGGTTGCTTGACGTTAACATATTTAATTTACTAATTAGATTATTGGCTTCTTTTTCTTGTTTTATTTCTTGCAAAATTTTGTTTCTTTTTTCTTGTAAATCTTCTTTGCTTTCGAGATGACTATTACTATCCTTTAAGACAACATCTACCTGTTTCAACCTATTCTGCACCAAATTGATGGGTCTATCTTGTGTTCTTGTTGTTCCTACCTCTTCTACCCATCTTCTATTTAGCCTATCTAGTACCTTTTTAAAGGATAGTTCTTCTTGCCCTGTTCCCCCAAGGTTTGCTATTCTTTGTACTAATATGTTTTGTGACTGTTTATCTAAGATTACTTCTTGTTGGGCAGACATTATTGTGGAACTATAGGTCTGTTCACTAATTCCTGTTTGCTCTATGAAGAATTGACTACCATCCTTTTTGTCAATTTTATACTCTTGTGTAATTTCTTCTAATTTATCGTTAAATATCTTTGGATTTTTCTTAGTGAAGTCTCTGTAAATTTCGTAACTATTTTGGTCTTGTAATTCATATTCTATTTTGCCTGAAAATTCTTCTCCACTCCATGGAAGGTATTTTTCATAGTCTGATATTTCTTTTCCATTTTTATTTTTGGAAATTCCATAAAAAATGTTTTTTATGAAATTTAATAGTGTTGATTTTCCACTTTCATTTTTTCCATAAATTATATTTATATTATTTTTTAAATTTATTTCTTTTGTTTTTAAGGTTCCATATGCATTTATTTTTATTTTTTTTATTTTCAAGTGTTTTTCTCCTTATTTATTTTGTTTTTTATTATTTATATTTTTAGTTAGCTTTTATTTTGTGTATATTTTAATTTGAATGATTGCCTTTTACTTTTACTTTTATTTTTATTTATATTTTTATTTATATTTTTATTTTCATGGTTATTTATTTTTTATTACTGTTTTATTTATCTAATACTGATAATCCTATTTCTAATATTTGGTTTATTTGTTCTTGGGTATAATTTTGTTTTTTTATTTCTTCTAATATTTCTTGTATAAATATTCCTTTTAATGTGTAATTATTTTGCATTTCTTCTAAGGTATAATTTGGTTTTGTTTTATTTTTTATTTTTATAATATTTATTTTTTTAATAAATTTATAAATTGCTAAAATATCTATTTCAAAGTTTCGCTTTCCTGTTAATATTATTTTATATAAGTTTTGTTCTTCTAGTGGCTCATTGTTTATTTTTTCAATTAATTCATCTATATCATTGATATTAGTTATTTCTATTTCTTGTTCTTTAAATTCTTTATTATCTATTGGTACAAAGTTTAATTGTATTTTTCCTTTTTCTAGTGTTCCTTCTATAAATCCATGGTTTCCTAGTTCATCAAACCCCATTGCTATAGTAGAACCTGGATATACGATGTTTTGATTTTCTTCTTCTTTATAATTTGGTTTATGAATATGCCCTAGTGCGATATAGTCAAATCCTTTTTCTTTTAGGCTGTTCTTAGCTATTGGGTTATATGGCATTTCTGTTTTATTACTTGCATTTAAGTCTCCATGTGTGATTAAGATATTAATTTTATTTTTGTTTTCTATTTGAATATTTTCTATTCCTAAACTTTCACAAGTAAAGCTAGAAAAACCTACTCCATAAATATCTATTTCTGGCTCTTCTACTTTTTCTATTTGTGAATGAAATATTTTTACATTTTCATTCCAATGAAATGTTTCATACATAGAGTTTTTAATGTATGGGTCATGGTTTCCTGGTGTTATATATATTTTTGTTTCTGGTATGGTTTTAAATAGTTCATTTACATATTCTATTGTGCTTTTTCGAATGAATTCATGTTCATAGAAATCCCCTGCTATAAATAAATAGGGAATTTTATTTGTTTTAATGTATTCTATTATTTTCTGAAAGATTTCTCTTTGGTCTTGTCTTCTTATTTTTCCTAAGTCACCTTTTGTGTTTAATGTTGTAAATGGTGCATCTAAGTGCATATCTGCCATATGTATAAATTTCATTTGGTTCTCCTTTTCTTTTTATGTTTGTTATTTTATACTATTTTAAATGTTTCGTCAATATTTTATAGAACATTCGTTTATTTTTGTTGCTATTTTATAGTTTTTTATTGCAATTATTACTAAATATTTTGTATAACTAACCTATAACAAAACTATCTTCTTCAACTACGAGCTTTGCTACGTTTACAGGTTCTTCTTATAATAAATGTGTGCGTTAATAAAAGCAAAGCCTTCGACGCACGACTTGTGCAAGTTGCTTCGCAACTGCACAGACTAAGGAAACCTAACCTTGTTGTATAGCAAAAATCTGCGATTTTTCCTATACAATAAAAAAACTGCACCCAAAATGAGTGCAGAAAACAATTCGTTTTTTTGGTATGGCTTAGATACAGCTGTTGAGATCCCATACCCAAACATCAATGCCATAAATAGCATCAGCAATGATAACAATGAAGTTACTTCCTGGATATGCAATCAACTGCGGATTGGTTACCTCAGCCAAGGTCTTCTGGATGTCAGAGGTGCACTGCATATTGCAAGCGCCATTGTGAAGCTGATGTACCAGAATTTTATCAGCATTCACATTCTTTTTAACAATTGCGGAAAGCACATTGTAAGCGATAGGATCGGTGCTGAAAATCTTGTTGCAAGTAGTGGTGTCAGGAGTGCATTTTACTGCATCTTCCTTTTCATACACTACGCTAGAGCCAATCAAGCTCCACAGACCCACCAAGCGAGTATCGCTAGAAAGGTCAACCCACTGACATGGACAGTAGCCTTCGTTTTCGTATTTTGCCATAATTTTTTCCTCCTTGCGTAATAACGCGTTCTATGTGGTTTATTTCCTACTGATGAAACGGAGTAAAAACTGTTCATCATTTATAGTACACCACATTTTACATAATATTGCAACTTACCAACGCTCTGCATTTGAATTTTCTTTTCTAACTTATACTATTAAATAAATACAATGCAACTTTGTTCTAATCAGTTGTTTCCATTTCCATAAGTTTAGCCATTGCAAACATTACAAGTTTATACTTTCCAAAGTTTATATATGATAGAAAAACAAACGCCAAATCTTTTCAGATTTGACGTTTGTTTTTTACTATTACCAACATTATCTTGTCGGCAATTCTTCCCACCATTTGCAGTTTTCTTCAGGTACAGAAGTGTAACCCCAAAAATCTCCGTCTTCATCAGGGAAAGCTGGTATCATCGAAGTTCTTTCAGATGAGTATGCGGTTGAAACGTCTGATATATTGACCATAAGTTGATCGGTCATAGGAATCATCATCATTCCCTTAGGAACAAGTGGCGTAGATTTATGGAGCAACTTTTTTAGTGAGTGACGGACGAACGTTAATAAAAAGTTGAACCAGTAAATCAAGCCACGCAGATATAAAACGACGTTATTTTTTACATTGATAAAAAATGCTTACAAATACTTGGTATATCTCTAATCTTTAAAATTGATTATATTTGACAAATTAGTTAAAAAAGTGTATAATAAAATGTAATCTAGTAATATCTATTAGGTTGAAAGGAGTGATAATTATGAATAGATTAAGTAAAATATTCTTAGCTATTATCTTTATATTAATTATTGCTTTAGGAATAGCTATCCATTCATGTATTAGATATAAAACTGATGCTGAAAATAATTTACATTTATTTTTAAATACTACTGAAGAATTTTGGAATTATAGAATTACTCATGAAAATTGCTATACAGATTAATTACATATTAATAGGAGGAGTAACATACTCCTCCTATTTTGGCACAGAGAGTTATAATTTGTTTAACCGCTAAAGGTGTATAATTCTCTTACCAGTCAACTACCAGAGCCAGCACATCACTCTTGTTCCATAATGTGCAGAATAATGATATGTTGAATAATCAATTACAATCGATTTAGCGTTGTTTTTGAACGAAAAATTAACTTCGTTTCCTGCTTTTATTCGCCCATTAAAGAGAATTGTTGTACCACCATACATAATTATTTGTATTTCTGGAACATCATCTTCACTTTGAATTCGTATTGTGCATCCCGTTTCGTTAATAAGTGTATGGGGATTTTTTACGGAGAAACTTCCTCTTTTAGGTCGATTTGCATCAATCCACACACTGCCATACTCCATTGCCCTTGCAGATGCCAGAGCAACATCAGAAGTATTACTTGGTGTTTCGTAAACAACGCCATCTTCACCTTGGTAAAGAATAATGGCATCTTCGTGAAAATCATAGTTCATATAGTCTATGCTTTCCTCTTGGGCTCCTTCCATTGCAAAAGCAGTGGTCGGGAAAAGACACATGCACAGTGCCAAAATCAATGCTAAAAACCGTTTCATAAAGTTTTGTACCTCACTTTCATAGTTAAAACTCTCTGTGCCTATGTATAAATGAAGTATAATTATATTTATGACTTCATTCATACCACTTATCTTATATAGTTATATTTACCATACCATTGCATTGTACTCCCTATTTTTCTAAAAGTCAAGTATTTTTTCATTCTTTTTTATTTTATATTTATTTATTAATTTCATCTCATAATTGTAGATTTTTAGCACTATAATGCTAAATATAACACAAGATTTTTTCTCTACTTTTTTCGTTTTTTTATCTTATTAATAATATATTTTTTTGTTTTCTTATTCCTCTAATCAAAAAATCTCTCATATATTCTTCTATCTGCTTATCTGTCAAACTTTTAAAATCTCCATTTTTATAATCATCTCCTACCACAAAACAATTTCCTGCTATATAGTCATATTCAAAAATTAAGTTAGCCCCCATATTTAATAACTTTCCTTCTTCATTACATACAATTAAAGCATCTTTATATGGTATTACTTCAATAAGCCCTCCTACTAACTTTTGTTTTTCTTTTAAAGTATTCCTTATCTTCATAACTTTTGGCATTTCTCCCACTTCTTTGTACAAAATTCTCAAAAATTCCTCGCTTTTTCCAGCATGGCTATATTGTGTACTTTCTTCTCCTACTCGTATTGTTTTGCTATGTGTAGCTTCCTCAAATATTCCTTTTCCTTCTATCTTTTTACTTATAAATTCTGGTTTATTATACATACATAATTCTCCATTTATTTCATAGTAAAAAACTGTATCTTTAAAAATTCCTTTTTCAATTAATTTAGTACTTCTAATAAAGGTATTCTTATCATTTGTTGCTAAGAAAATATTTGAACCGCCATTTTCTCTACTAATATTTTGAAAATACCCTCTTAATTGTTCATCTTGCATATTTAAAAATTTATTTGGTATATCTAATACCATACGTGGAACTGCTCCCATATCTGTTACAATTGCTACTGAATATTCTTTGCTATTTTTAACATTATTCATTAAATGAATAATATCTTTTCTATTCTTGATACAAATATTATATATACCATTTTGCTCTACTTTCTTCTGCATAATACTACTATTTCCCTTTAATACAATAAAAATTCATACATAGAAAATAAAAAAACTGCTGAAGAATTGTTGAGTTATGAAAATGAAATTCTAAAACCACTTAATGAAAATATTAGTACGCAAACTTCTCAAATTACATTAAATAAAAATAAACTAACTAGCGAGGAAGAATTAATTATTACGAAATGCCTTTCTTCTTGGTATGACATTCCAAAGGAACAAATGATTAATTCTCTAATGAATATCGTTACTCAAAACCCTAATATCAGCTTAATAAAAACAATTATTACCGAGTTAGTGAATAAACTTTCTACTGACCCACGAGAACTAAGACTTCAAAAAATGGGTTCTTATAGAGATATGCTTTTTAGTGATTATATAAAAGAATGGTTAGAAACTGTAAAAAATAAAGTTAGTGCTAGTACTTATAAAGGTTATTACGATTATGCTCACGGACGTATTATTCCTTATTTTGAAAATGAAGAAATATTTTTAAGGGATATTACATTAGCAGATATTTATAATTACATTGAATACCTTTATAGTGAAGGCTTAAAAGCAAATACTATTAAACATCAAAGGTCTATTCTCTCTTGTGTTTTCAATAGAGCAGTTGAACAAGAATTGTTTGAATATAATTTTATGAATAAGTTGAAACCTATAAAATCAGACTACTATATTGCAAGTTTTTATAAGCATGACGAATTGTTGCATTTATTTGATATTGTTAGAACAACAGCTATTCGACTACCTGTTATTATTGCTGCAGTATATGGTTTAAGGCGTGAAGAAGTACTAGGTTTAAAATGGGATGCTATTGATTTTAAAAGAAAAACCATTACAATAAGACATACTGTACAAAGATTTAAAATTAACGGTATCACACAATTTGTTTTTAAAGACAAAACTAAATCTCAGTCTTCTTATAGAACTTTACCTTTGTTCGACTTTATTACAGATTTATTAAAAGAATATCAAAAAATCTATGAGGAATATAAAAAAATATTTGGTGTTCTATATTGTACCAAATATGAAGAATATATATGTTTAATGCCAAATGGTGAACTCATGAAACCTGGATATCTAAGTCATACATTCTCTAAAGTACTAGAAGATAACAATTTAAAGAGTATACGTTTACACGATTTAAGACATTCTTGTGCTACATTATTGGTTCAAAATAAAGTGCCAATTAAAGATATTCAATTATGGTTAGGTCATTCTAATATACAAACTACTATGATTTATACTCACATGGATAAAACTAATAAGGAAATATCTGCACAAGTATTAATAGAAAAATTTCAAGATATATTGAATAATAAAAAAAATGAAATTTATAAAATACCAAGTGATACACTAGACTCTCTTTATGAACAAGGATTAGAAAATTTAAATAATCTGTTAAATAAAGAAAAAGTTGTTGTAACCCACCAAGTTTGACAACAACTCCTTTCAAAAGTGTTAGAAAATTTAATTAAATTTGTTAGAAAAATAATTACATTTTCTAAATACTTATCTGTTCACAAGGTTTAAAAACCTTATATGGTGCCTTAGCAAAGGACGTATGCGAAAAATACCTTGCACAAAAGCACCTTATTATCCGTTTCAAAATTAGTTATAGCAATAGTTTCAAAGACATATATACCCACATTGATGTTTTTTTATCTATTACTATGTTTTTAATTTAACATAATTTTTTATATTTGGCAATACTTTTTAGAAAAATTTTACTCAACCTTAAATTTAAGTGCTTTTAAAACTTTATTAATGTTAATAATTGATCAATTGCATTAAACATTTGTAAATTTTCTCTTTTTCCAATTTGATTTAAAAACCTACCATGCATAATTGGTTGTCTGTTAAAACTTTTTATGCTATCTTCATTATCAAAATTTACACCTGTATGAAAAACATTATCTATAAATGATTTCATTGCCTCTTTATCTTGGCATGTTAAAAATGCTGTTCTATTATTATATTTTTTATTTAAATACTTTTTTGTAGAATTTTGTACATTCGTATCACTTTTTTTATCAAATGCATATTCTGCACAAATTCCTTCAAATATAGCTATTAATATCATTACTGATGATAAATACATTCTTTTATTATATGCTTTAATAGATTGTCTATATGGCTTATAGTATTTTTCTAGCTTTTTTCTATTCAAAAAATTATTTTTAATTACTTTTAAGTTCTTTTCATTGTTTTTTATCAAATGAGTGATAAAGAAGTTATCTAATTTATTTCTACTACAATCATTTTCATATAGTTTATATAATTCTTGACATTCATTAGAATCCAAAGTGCATGGAATAGTCCAATAATTTGTACCACAATACTTTCCTATCATTTTGTTATCTTTATATAATTCTTCTTTCACTTCTTCTGATTCAAACATTTTTAAATTGTCTTTTATTATATTCATTAACCCTCTTAATTGCTCAAAATATTTATAATAGTTAATATCATTCAAAATTAATTTCCTCTTTACTTATATATTTCTTTTATTTATCAGTTTCGCAATGTAAAACCACTATATCAATTATTTTTCTGTTCTCTTTAAACTTTTCTTGCTTTCTTTTTCTAGCTGTTTTAAACTTTTTTTAGGTGTAGGTAATTCCTCTGGCATAGTTCCGTCCTGCTTGTCTAATTGCTTTTCTAACTATTTTTCCAATTCTATTATGAGTATCACAAGCTTTCTTTTCAGTATCAACTTTATCTCTTTTTAATCTTGATTCTGTCTGTGTTATACGAAATAAATTAGCTGCAAGTTCTTCACTTCCCATATTGTCTAAAATATCTTCTCTATATCTTAATCCTTTTCTTTTAGCAATGTCATCAGCTGTTTCTCCATTGGGAGAATTCCAATAAGGACAAAATTTTTCTTATGGATTTCTTCAATAATTTTGTTGTGTTAGATAGCCTAAGAAAGATATAAATTATTTAGTCTAATTTGTAGTGAAAATCAATTTATGGAGGTTTTTATTATGGTAGAGATAACTTATCACAAAGAAGGAGATTTTTTTGTTCCTGACTTATATTTGGAAAAGGAGAATTACGAAAATGATTATATTATTGGAAAATATGGTCATTTAAGATTAGAATATTTGAAAAATCACAAGAAAGCAGAATATATAATAATGTTCATGAACAAAACTTTAAGGAAACATATTGTAGAAGCTGATAAACAAGCTAAAAGAAGATTTGAAATACTTATGAAGCAAATGCTAGAAAAGAATCCTATTGATGAAAATTTGAAAAATACTGATCCTTTAGAATGGACAGGGCTTATGAACAATTATAAAAATTCGGTTGAAGAAATTATTTTCAAAGAACTTATATATTGTTAAAATATAAAGTAAAGACATATTGAACAATCATCTTATCTTTTCAATATGTCTTTACAAATTATCTTAATCTAATCTCCATAATTGATATTTTCCTGTTATTTCATTAACATCTTCTGTATTACCATAAATAATAGCACCTAGATATTCTAATTTATCATTTTCTTTTGAATTTATAGATGTAACTAATTCATCATCTGTTCTTGTGTCTAACATATCTTTTGGATAGTCAGCTACTAATAAATTAGGATTTTGTTTTGCTAAATCTATAGCATTTTTTAATTTTCCTTGTTTTACTTTTGTTATTATAAATGGGAATTGACTAATTCCTAAATGGTTTACACCTGATTTATCAACAATAGTTGGTTGTCCCATAATTTCGTCATTTGAATATTTGCCAATAGATATAGCAAGATGACCTATAACATTAAGGGCAATTGATGGCTCAACATTTGATGCGATAACTCCTACAATTTTTTTATCTTCATAATTCATATTTTCTTACTCCTTTATTAATTAAATTTAATTGTTAATAAAGGAGATTAAACATTTTCAAGCACTTCTATTTTTGCCCATAATTCTCCTCCATGCATTTTTCTTGAATATTTAGGCATTATACTTCCTCCATTCTAATAATTCTTATTATACTAATCTAATTTTTCGTTTTTTTCTTGTTGTTGTATTTCAAAAATCGCTTTTTGACTTTCAATTTCAGCTTTTAGTTCTTCTTCTGTTGGCAAATATGTTTTATATTTTGTTGCAAATAGTTGTTCATTTCCTTGTAAAACTGAATATCTTGCTACATCTGCATCTGTATCAGAACAAAGTAAAATACCTATTGTTGGATTATCATCTTTAGACTTTTTTAGTTCGTCATACATTCTTACATACATGTCCATTTGACCTATGTCTTGATGTGTTACTTGAGTAGTTTTTAAATCTATCAATACAAAACATTTTAAAATATAGTTGTAGAACACTAAATCAATAAAATAGTCTCCCTTTTCTGTACGAATATGTTGTTGTCTTTCAACAAAAGCATAACCTTTTCCGAAGTTCCATTAAAAATTTTTGTAAATTATTTATTATGCTTGTTTCCAATTCTGTTTCTGTATAATTATCTTCTAATGAAAATCCTAAAAATTCTGCTATTACTGGATTCTTTATAAATTCTAGTTTGTTCATTAAATAATGTTCTTTATTTTTCTGTTTCATTTCTTGTATTACAGACTCTTTAGCTTGAGATTTTAATAATCTATAATAATATTGAGATGAAACATTTCTTTGCAATGTTCTTACATTCCAAGTTTGCTCTAATGTTTCTTTTTCATACCATTCTCTTGCTTTTTCATCTTCTACTTGTAATAAAGTCCTATAATGACTCCACGAAAGTAATATATTAGATTTTGCACACACTGTGTTCAAAATGTTTGGAAACATTTTGTAAAATTTCAAACAATAATATAAGTTTCTAGCATCAAAACCTTTTCCATATTCTTCCTTTAATTCTTTAGATAATTTCTTTATTATTTCTGTACCATAATTTGCTCTATTTTCGCCTTTTAATTCTTCTTCTGCTATTCTATAACCAATAAACCAGTTTCTTTCTACTAATGCGATATTTACTGATTGATACGCATAATCTCTCGCTGATTCAATAATAGAGCATACATCTTTTAATACATTATCTGTATTTTGATATTTAATAATCATGGAATTATTATCTTTCTTTTCTAAATCCATTATTTTCCTACTTTCTTACTTTAAATTTTAACTAACAAATAATACATCTATTATTTGTTTATATCTATCTTCTAATATTTTTCTAGTTTTTTCACTTAGTTTATTATAATCTCTTTCTAATTTTTTCCTAACATATTCTTTGCCATCTGATATAGATAAATTCATTTCTTTATAAACTAAAGAAAATAATGAGGGTATGCAATCAAAATGTGCTATTACATCTGCATCTGCAACACATTGTTCTTCTATTGTATTTCGTGGTCTATCTTTACTTCCTCTATGATTTAATACACAGTTCTTAACTTGCTCTGTTCTTTCTTTAGGATAATTTAATTCTGTTAATAATTGTTCTGCAATTTCTGCTCCATAAATATGATGTTGTTCTCTTTCTCCATACTCTGATGGCATTGCTATATCATGTAATAATGCTCCTAGTTCTACTATTTCAACATCTGCTCCATATTCTTTTGCTAATTTTACTGCATTTTCAACTACATATTTGATATGTTCATTCCAAAAATCATATCCATCCTTTTCTTTTGATTTTTCACATCTAACTAATAGTTCTTGTTTTATTTTTTCAGTGATTTCACTCATGATCTCTCCTCCTAACTATATCTTATTTTAAAATGGCTCATCTACTTCAATTTCAATTGGCTCCTGCTCTAATAATTCCAATTGTTCTTTAGATAAATATTTTTTCTCTATAATTACATTTAAAACAAATTCATTGAAAAAGTTATCATTCATTATATAATAGCCATTTTCTTTTTCTTTATCTCCATAGCTATCTTCTACTTTCCATCTTATAGGTTTATTTTCTACTAAATGTACTCCACAAAATGTCATTGCATGGTGCATTTCAATATCATGTAAATCTAGTGATTCTTTTTTAGTCAAAGGTTTAAAATTTAATGTTTCTTTATAATTATATAATCTTATATCTAATACTCCAGATTTTTTATCTCGCAATTTTAGGATATGAGCTCCCATCCAAACTGGAATACCATCTTTCAATTGTTTAATAGTTAATTCTTTTAAGTCTTCAATTGGTAGATTTAAAAAATTTGCATAACTGCTTTTATATATATTTCCTAAATACTTCTTAGAATATACTTTGTAATATTCCTTGTTATACATTGGAAAATTTCCTATTGATACAAAATTGTTCAAATTTAATGTTAAAAATCTATTTCTAAAATCAATTGGTGTCATATTCTTATATATCATATAATTATTGTCTTTATCTTTATACTCATAATCAAATTTAAATAATGGTTCTCCAAGTATTTTCGATAACAAATTATAGTTTTCTTGCAAAAATCGTTCTTTTTCTTCTCTTAATTTTTCTATACTTTCATTTTTATTTTTTAATTCTAATAAGTAATTAATATCTTTTTTTACTTTTTCAGCAAGTATTTCACTTACTTTTTGATAATTAGTACTTTCAACAGCATCTGACATAAAAGGCATTGGTACAATTCCATATTTGTTAATAATAGCAACAAACCATTGCCAATAACCACCTTCTGCCACGCAAAATTTTATTATTCTTTCTTTATGTATATAATCTAAACTTGTATTTTCTAGTTCTATTATATTTTCATAGGCATTATTAGATTTTTCTAGCTTATCGAAAAAAGCAATATAATTGTTTGATAATTCTAACTTCATTATATCTATATCTAAATTTTTTGATATATCATGTTTGATAACATTAATACCTGCATATATCCAACACTTATAGCTATCTTTTTGGTCATATCTCTTACATTCTGGTAACTCAATATTAAAAACAGGTTGATTTTCCATTATAATCTGTCTATCTATGCAAGTATTTTCTAATCCATTTTTTGTAATTGAATTTTCTATGATCTTATTATTCCTATTTTTATTATATTCTTCATTAAATTTACTAATTTGTTCAATGCTAATTTGTTCTTTCATTACATATCCTCCAACTCTTTTAATCATGTGTCAATTATATCAAGAACATACATTTTTTTCAATTAAATTAGCATTATTTTGTTGATTTTTTGCAAAATTTGTGATATATATTATGTGTATTCTAATTAGGAATACAAGAATATTGATGTCTTCTTTGGAATTTTTACATTCCTCAGATGCCAGGCGAAAACGAGTCGCATATAGGATTGCGAGCTGGTTATTAGAAAGTGTGAAAAATTAAAATAATAGTAAACTTGTCCAGTATTTAGAAGTAATTAAGAAAGCCATGAGTGCAAAATTCAATATTCTATTTACATACACACTATAAAATAAGTACATATTGAAAACTCAAATTTTGTTTGAGCTTATTAAATTTGTATTTATAGTAGGTAAATAGAGTATTGGTATATCGCTTATGGTCTTTTTGTTGTGTATAAATTTCTGCCCTCTCTATTTATGCAGAAACAAAAAGAGCTTAACAATTTATTTTTGGTATGTAAATAAATTGTTAAGATAGGCAAAAGAATGAATATATGAACGGTATTAAATATATTCTTTTGCTTTGGCGAAGCCAAACATAAATTATCTATCGTAAGATTAGATAATTTATGAGTCCTCCGCAAGGAGCCCACTGGCACCTTTCCAAAACGAAGTTTTGAAAGTGTCATAGTGGGTTACATACTTTCGTTAGAAAGTTATGTAACAGCTCCCTTTGGTCGCTACTTGATACCTACAGGAAGGAAAATATATTGGACAAGAACAAAACAAATTATTCAGTAGCTAGAGTAGAAACTTATACTAAAACAAGTATAACTAAAGCTGAACGACACAACGAAAGAAAAAATAAATCATATTCTAATATGAATGTTGATTTATCTCAAACACCAAACAATATACATTACAAAAGATGTGAAACCACCTACAATGAAAAGTTAAAAGAACTAATTGATAGTAAACAAGTATCATTAAGAGGTTTAAGAGATAATGCAAAACTATTTGATGAACTCATATTTGATATTAACTCTGACTATTTTGAAAAACATGGTGGTTATGAATTTGCAAAAGAATTTTACGAGAAAGCTTTTCATTTTGCTGAAGAAGAAATGGGAACTGATAACATTATATCAGCAGTAATGCATGCAGATGAAATAAATACAGCTTTAACAGAAGAATACGGAAAGCCTATCTATCATTATCATTTACATGTTGTAGCACTCCCTGTTGTAAGAAAAGAAGTAAAATGGACTAAAAAATGTAAAGATAAATCACTAATTGGAACTACAAAAGAAATAATCAATCAAGTAAGTCATAGTAACAAATGGAAATCGGAGCAACTATTAGATAATCAAGGAAAACCTGTATATGATAAAAAAGGAAATGCAGTTTTAATAAAATCATACAGCCTATTACAAGATAGATTTTTTAAGTATATGTCTGATAGTGGCTATAAAGACTTTATTCGTGGTGTAAAAGGTAGTAATCAAGAACATTTAGATGACCTACAATTTAAAATTAAAAAAGATACTGAAAGACTAGAAAATATTACAAATAAAGTTGAAGAAAAAGAATCTTCTTATAATGATTATATGAAATATGATAAGCAAATTGAAGAGATTTCTTCTTTAGGAAAACAAAAGAGATTTTCTAAAAAGATTGAATTAGAACAAGAAGATTACGAAAATTTAACCCAATATGCTAAAAAAGGAATTGTAGCAGATAAAGAAATATATGAACTTAATAATAGAATTGATAATTTAAGAAGTGCAGTAGATAAATGGAAATCTCTATATGATGATATAGTAGAAAAACGAAAGATTACTTTCATGCTATAAAACTTGCCCCTCAAAAAGTTGCAAATTTCTTTAAAAGTCTATTTGATAAAGAAAAGCAAGATGAATTAGAAAGACAACGAATTGAACAAGAAAAAATACAAGCTCAAAGAAAAGCTCGTGAAGAAACTAGAGAAAAAGAAAAACTTGAAAAGCAAAAATTAAAGAACTCTCCTGAATACAAGAAAAGGAGGGATGATAGAGATGCAAGATAATGAAAAAATATATAAAATTGAACTAACTAATGAAGAATATGAGTATGTAGAAAACTTAAAAAAAGAATATTATAAAAAATTAAGTCAAATGACTAAAGAAGAAAGATTACAATTTTTTAGAGATAACTATTGTAATGAGCAAAAATTGAACTTTGAAAAAGAAATAAACGGCACAATATACAAAGTAAATACCCACTTTGATGAAAATGCTGAAGAAAGTATTTTGAATAAATTTTTTAGACTAACAAAAAAATCTTAAGAATCACTTGAAGTATAAAAAACGAATATGATATTATGTGAACACTACAAATTAAAACTTTGTAACACTTTATATCTTATTCGGCTGTCTAAAGGAAAGGAGTTGTTATGGGACAGTCAAATAACGAAAAAATAACTGCTTTGTACTGCCGTTTATCAAGAGATGATGAACAGCTAGGAGAAAGCAATAGTATTAAAAATCAAAAATCAATTTTAAGTAAATATGCTAAAGATAATCATTTTATAAATACTAAATTCTTTGTAGATGATGGATATTCTGGAACAAGTTTTACAAGACCTGCATTTATGGAAATGATGGAACTTGCAGAAAGTGGAAATATTGGAACAATTATCGTAAAAGACCATTCAAGACTTGGGAGAAATAGACTTATAGTAGGTCAATTATTAGAAGAAGATTTTGTTAGACTTCGGCATTAGATATATTGCTATAATGGACAATATTGATACTGATAAAGGACTTAATGATTTTCTTCCTATACAAGATTGGTTTAATGAAATGCATGCTAAAAACACAAGTCAAAAGGTTCGAGCAGTATTTAAAAATAAAGGTAATTCAGGTATCCCTTTGACGGCTAATGTGCCGTATGGTTATAAAAAAGATCCTTTAGATAAAAATAAATGGATTATAGATGAACCAGCTGCAGAAATAGTAAGAAGAATATATAATTTATGTATTCAAGGATACGGAACTCATCAAATATGCAATATATTAAAACAAGAAAAAGTTCCAACTCCAAAAGAATATAAAGCAATCCATGGCTTATGCAATTATCATATATCTGAAGTCAAATGTTGTTGGCAGGATAGGTCTATATATGACATCTTATTCAAACAAGAATATATTGGAGATACAGTAAATTTTAAAGGTACAACTAAATCTTTTAAAGATAAAAGTAAAATTTATTTTCCAAAAGAACAATGGAAAGTCTTTAAAAATACACATGAACATATCATTGATGAAGAAACTTGGAATACTGTACAACGCATTCGAGAAAATAGACAACGTCCTACTAAGATTGGTAAAATAAATATATTTTCAGGACATTTATTTTGTAAAGATTGTGGCTCAAAATTATATTATTGTACTTCGAGAAGTTATACAGAAAACAGACATTTTTATAGATGCTCAAAATATAAAAATACTTCTTCTAAATCATGTACAAGTCATACTATTAGAGAACATATCTTAAAAGAATTAGTTTTAGATAATATCAAACAAGTCCTATCTTATATCCGTTCTTATGAAGATTTATTTATAAAACAAAAACTTGAGACTTCACTTGAAGAACAGAAAAAAATAAATAGCACAAACAAAAAATTATTATCACAATATGAAAAACGAATAAAAGATATTGATAACTTGATACAGCATATTTACGAAGATAATATTTCTGGCAAAATTACAGATGAAAGATTTGCTACTCTATCATTAAATTATGAAAAAGAGCAAAAAGAACTCAAAAGTAAAGTTAAAGAATTAGCTAATAAGCTCAACACAACTAAACAGCAAGAACTAGATTTAACATCTTTTGTTAGTAAAGTAAAAAAATACACTGGAATTTCAGAACTTACACCAGAAATTATAAATGAATTGATTTCTAAAATATATGTATATCAATCAGAAAAAGTAAATGGTAAACCAACTCAGCAAATAGACATTTACTATAACGGAGTTGGAATTATAAATATTCCACTAAATGAATATGAACTAGAAAATGCTTTTCAGGAAAGTATTAAAAAATAAGAAGTGCTTAATTTTAAAGTAATGGAGCACATACCAATAATTGTCCTTGTTGGTAGTGCTCCTTATATAATCCTTTATATCCAGCATTATGAAATTTATCAAAATTCTTAACTCCTGCATTTTTAGCAGTTTGATTAAGTGAGTAATTTCCTTTCTTAGTCAATTTTCTTTGATAAAATCTCTTTTCATCTTCTGTTAATGAACTATATTCTTTTTCGCTAATTTCTTGTTTTCTAGTTTGAATTGCAAAATATGTTTGTGCAAGAGCAATAACTTTTTTTCTTGTATCTCCATTTTGTGCTATTAAATAACAAGCATAACGTGTTAATTTATAATCTTTTTGTTTTCTTTCTGCTCCTGAACCTATTTGCACCATTTTGTCGACATCGACAAAATGGTCAAAAACAGTAATATCACTATTTTTACAAGATTCTTTTGCTTTGCTTATTACATTTTCAAATTTTCGCCATTCTATATAATTTAAAACCGATTGTAATTCTCTAGCATACCAAAATTCAATTCCATTTTCGTCGATATGCTTTATATCTTCAAAAGTTTTATTATAATTTTCTTTATTATCTAGTTCATTCATTTGAAATCATCTCCATTTCTTTGATTGTTATTTTATTACAATTTCAAACGAATTGCAATATGCTTCGAAAATTTGTTTTCTTTTACTTCTATAATTCATAACTATAAATTTTGCAATTTTCATTAATATCTGATGAATTTCCGTTCTCTGGTATTCCATTAAAATACCAATAGATAGCTCTTGATATTCCTCCATGAGTAACCACTAGAATATTATCATTACTATTCCTTGATTTTAGTTCATTTAAGAACTCTGATATTCTTTCATATACACTTTTCATAGTTTCTAACTCTGGATATAATTTATCTGAATTATAATTCCAAAATTCATCCCATTTTAAATCTTCAAAAGAAACTTTTTCATATTTTCCCATACTGCGTTCTTTTATTCTATTTTCAATTATTACAGGAATATTTGTATTTAATTCAAATAATTTCAATGTATCTTTTGCTCTTTGTATTGGTGAACAATATACTTTATTAATATTTAATTTTCTAATTTCTTTTCCAACTTTTATAGCTTGTATTATTCCTGCTTCATTTAATGGTTCATCTTCAGTAGCTATAATGTTATTTTTACCCATATTAGTTTCTCCATGTCTAATTACATATACATTCATTAAATTGCTCCCTTTCTTATAAATTCATTAAAAATGATGTTACTAATCTTTTTACCTTGACTATAAACATATTCATCATTTCTATAATCTTTATCTTTAAAGTCTTTGATAAAAATTGTTAAAATATAATTTCCATATTTAGTTGATACAATACCTCCATCATTTCTAATTGATTGATATTTTCCACTTTTAGTAACTATATAATTTACAATTGGATTTTCTACTTCCTTATAAACTTTATCTATTCCATCTCCAACCATTTCATGATATTTTTGATTTTTTATTATATCTATTATTTCTTGTGTTATTTCTTTATCAAATAGCTCATAATCATTTAATTTCTTCCATACTAAATAATAATCATAAGCAGTAGTTTCTGAAAACACTTCATTTTCTACTGATTTAAATTCACTATATAATTTTGTATCTCTGCAACCAATATTTTCTATTGTCTTATTTATTTTATCTATTCCTAAAAAGTCAATTAATATATTAGTTGCTACATTATCACTTATGATCATCATTAAAGTTGCAATATCTAGTATAGGAAGTTTTATGCCTTTTGATAAATATCTCATTACGCCACTACCATTCACATAGTATTTATCTAAATATGTAAGTTCCATTTTTCTATTTATTGTTTCATTATTTATTTGATTAAATAATTCAATTAAAATAAATATTTTTATACAACTTGCCGAATTACATTTTTCTTTTTCATTTATCTTTAATATATTACCATTTAAGTCATCATAATAAAGTGCTACTTTCCCATCAAAATTAATCAAACTATCTTTTATTACTTTTTCTATATTCATATTTAAATTCTCCAATCTTTAAAATATCTTTAATTTGTCTTATTTATACCATAAAATCCCTATAAAAACAATTATTTTACAAATATTAGTACTAAAATATAGTAAGGCTGTTACTTTCATGTGTAACAACCTTTAATATCCTTATCTTGCATTTCTATCTTTTTTCTTTGTTTTCGTAATATCTTCCTGTTCATTTTTCATTTGCATTTCAATTTTTATAACTTCTTTAACCTTTGGTGTATCTTCCAAAATATAATTTGCTATTTTTAGGTTTTTTCTATACTTATTTAGAATTGTAGTGCATCCATTTCGCTTTTCTTTGTATTCTTGCATTAATTTATCATTTGTACAATTTCTTAACTTATTTCTATATTTTTGCCTTAAATTAGTAACACTATCAATATCTTTTTCAGTCTGTGAAATATAGCTTTTTACATCTTCTGTTGTTTTTATTTTTGCTGTTACTATAAGTCTAATCTCATTAGAATATCGTTCCATTTTTCTTACTTCTTGTTTCATTTCTGGAGATAGTGGCTGATAGTTTTCTCGTTTTGGTAGTAATCCTAATAAATGAAACATTAATAGGAAAAGCACATCAATTCCGTTCATTTTACTAATATCTCTAAACTTTCCTTTATACTTGTAAACTTTGTATTCCTGCTTTTTCTTTTTAGGGTGTATAAATTCCATATATCTATTTTGATAATAATAAGGGTTGTGTTCAACTTTGTTTGCAATGTTCTTTGGCAAATATTCTTCTCCTAAATGATACATTCTTACTGCTTGTTTATCATTTATTGAACGAATCGTTGGATATTTTCTATTATAATCATCATTTATAATATATCCTTTTTTAAGCATTATCTTTTTAAACTGCCCGTAATTTATACACATTTCCATTGTTGCATCAATAGCTTGTCTTATTACATTATACTTTGTTGGCTCTCCTCTCTTTTCTGCAAAATATATACTTCTTGGTGTTTTTCCTGTTGGCTTTTCAATAACTGTTAATCCATATTCTCTGCATAGATTATCTGATAACTCTCTAAAATGATAATATGCACCTTTATTACAGTTAAATTTCTTTCCTGTAAACATATTAACTGAATTTACTACAAAATGGTTATGATATGTGCCAGTATCAAGGTGTGTTGCAACTACCACTTGATATTCATTCCACATTTTTTCTGCAAGTTCTACTCCTATTTTGTGTGCTAATTCTGCTGTTACTTCTCCTGTTTTGAAACTTTGATATGCATGATATGCAACATTTCGTGTAGTTTTATCAAATCTATTTTGTACTGCCCACATTTCTTCATAAGCTGTTTCTGCTTTACAATTTACTCCTGTTACATACATATTTTTTTCATTTTTATCAATAGTTTTCTCATCATTTTCTGCATATTTTAATACTTGTTTTAAATCTGAAAATATTGTTTTCTCTGGATTTTTTGCATAACTTATTACTCGAGATATACTATCTTTAATTGCCCATATTTTCATTGTTGCCATCTATATCATCTCCGTTTTTTATAATTATAAATATCCAAAAAATCACTTTGCATTTCTGTTATTTTATCTTTTATTTTTTCATCACTCATATAAGGAAATTCATTTTTTAATTCAACAATTCCATTGTAAACTTTACGAAGTTCTTCATCTGGTATTGAATAAATCTCTTTTTGTAATCCAGATTTTCTCAAATAAGATGACAAATTTAAGTTGCTCTTTTTAGCATTTCTTTGTAGTTTTTTCTTCTCATTTTCACTCACTCTAACATTAATTCCTATTGTTCTATTTCTCATAATTTTTCACTTCCTTTTTGATAAATTTTTGTTCTAATTTTTATAAAATCTTTCTTAAAAATTATTGATTTTTTATTCAATTTTACACTCAATTTCTTTTATTTTTTGTTTCATAAGATAAGGGGTTATAGGTGGAGTTTTTCCCCTTTCAGCGTAAGCTGTCGGTTTTGTGGCAATACAAAACCTATGCTCGCTACACTTATAGACATTAAATTTGGCAATACATTAGCTTTTGCACTCCTACTTGCTTTTTCTTATACATATATTAGTTCATTTAATATAATTTCTTCTGCTGTACTTTTAAAATTATTCATCATACTAATCCAATATAATTGGTCTATATTTTTCATTTCTTCTGTTAGATTATTTTGTTGTTTTAGCTGTTCGATTATAAGATTAATTCTATTGTCTGCTGTTTCTTGAATCTCTTTTAAATGTTTATTCAAAGTTCCGTTCACAAACATTATTGTATATTCTGCTCTCTTGTTTTCTTTTAAAAATTTTAATCTCATTCTTCCATATTTATTTAATATAATTTTTTCTTTTTCTAAAACTAAATTAGGCATATAGTAATCTCCAACCTTTGTATATTCAATTCCATATTTATTTTCAATTTTGTTTTCTTTTAATTCTTTGTTTTCCATTTTCAATTCCTCCAATTATTTAATTTTCTCAACTAACTTTTTCTCGTTTCTTTACTCTAATCGCTCCAACGATTCTATTTACTTTTTTCTGTGGATATTTTTTATCATCTGTTACTAATTCTACTAATTTAAAAAGTTTTTCTCCATTATCATTTGTTTCATCTATTGTAAGATATTTTTTCTGGTAGCCTTTCTTTTGCTCATCTAATCTTGCTATTTCATAATAAGATACCTCGTAATAGTCATTTAATCGTTTAATATATTCTTCTAGTTCTTGCTTGTCCATCATTACTGTTGTTCTAACTTCTTTATCTTTCTCATCTGCAATAGTCATATCAAACATCCCATTTTGCATTAACTTGTATATCTGGTTAATAAATGTTTTTCTTAATTTCAAATTAACCAATTTATAGTTTCCTTTGCTATCTTTTTCAACTGTAATACTTTCTAAAAACTTTGAAATAAATTCTTGCTTTTCTTCTTTATCCTTGTTTCTCCATTCTGCCATTAGCATATCGTAGAATTTATTAGAACGTATTAACTTTTCTTTTTCTACATCTCTATCTGCCATTAAGTGTTGTGGGCTAAAACTTTGTTTATTTAAGTCTATTGTTTCTATTCGCTTTTGTTCTAATATTTCCAATTTTTCATCTATTGCTTTATATTCTTTTGAAAATTCTTCTACATCAACAATTTCTTTCAAATATGCTTCCTTTATTCTGTTTTTCTGATTTTTTAATGTATTTATTTCTTTATCAAGTTTATCTGTGTTTTTCTCTTTTTTATCTGCTAAAACAGGATAGAAATACTTTTTAACTGTCATATCATATTCTATTAAATCCATTATCATTGGCATAACTTGTTCTTCTATTAAATCTTCACGAAGATAGATTTTACAATCTGAACAATGATAATACATATACTTTTTCTTCTTACCACCTGTTCCTTTACTGCCCATTATTTTCCCACATTTAGGGCATTTCATTTTTTGCATAAAGATATATACTCTATCTCTACAATATGCTCTTTGATTTTTCTCTTTCTGCATTTGTATATCTTCAAACATAGCTCTTGTTATAATTGGTTCAACAACATTAGGGTATATTACAGGCTCTTTTCCTTGTTCTTTTGCTACTCTTTTAAATCTTTCATAATCTCCTACATAGATTTTGTTATTGAGTATTTTTTCTATGGTAGAATCATCCCATTTTTTAGGCTCTAAAACTTTTTCCTTATTCAATATATTTGCTATTGTTTGATAGCTTTTACCTTGTAAATATAGATTAAATATTCTAATAACAACATCTTTTGTAGTTTCATCAATTACCATTTTCTTTGATGTATCTCGTTTATAACCGAGTGGGCAAGTACCTGGTATATGACCTGACTTTATTGCTCCTGTTAAACCGAATTTTGTTCTTTCTGATACTATCTCAATTTCTAGCTGAGATAAAACTGTTAACATTCTTACAAAAAATCTACCATTAGCACTGCTCGTATTTACATCATCCCTATCGCATACCAAATAGCAATGATGTTCTTCTAGTTCTGAAATTAGAACTTCTAAATCTCTTACAGACCTTGTAACCCTATCTAACTTATAGGCTACAATATAATTGATTTTTCCTGCTCTCATATCTTCTAGCATTTGCTGAAATGCTGGTCTACCAGACATATTCTTTGCACTAATTCCTGCATCTTTGTAAATTTTATAGACTTTATAATCCTTATATTTACAAAGTTGTTTTAACTTTTCCTCCTGTTCTCCTAAACTAAATCCCTCGCGTACTTGATCTTCTGTACTAACACGAATATAAATTCCTGCTACTTTCCTTTCTTCATTCATTTTTACATATCCTCCTTCCAAATTTTATGAATAGAAAGGCAACTAAAAAAGTGCCACATAGCATAGTTTTAGCTATTAGCACTTTTAGAGTTTTTATATTTATTATTACTATCTCTTTAATTTCCTTATAAACAACACAAATAAACCAATATAGTATAATTTCTAAAAAACTCTAAAATGCTTTGCCGTTCTATGTTATGTATTTCCGCTGATATGTTCTTGTAATTTGGATAACGGATATTTTGTACTTAAATCATTTACATAGAAATAATCGTGTTCATTAAAGAATAGGTACAAGCTATCTTTAATAATTACTCTATGGGGCTCTACATACGCTAAATTGGTATGTTCAATAATTCTTAGACAACCATTTATTATCTGTGGCTGTTCCTTTCCTTTAAATTTTAAACGGCACGCCCATTCGATTTTAGAGAGTAATTCTTTACTCATATTGATTTCTTGTTTAATTATATGTACCATAATACCACAAAAACCTCCTTCTTTCAAGACTTTTGGTCAAAAAAAGACCGCTTCATTTTTTGAAACGGTTTAAGTTTTTGTGTTGTCAAATTCTTATAATCTTGAAATTAAGTTATATCAAGTATTATAGAGAGTTCGACAAAAACTCGTCTTGGTGCGGATGAAGGGACTCGAACCCCCACGTCGTTGACACTGGTTCCTAAGACCAGCGCGTCTGCCAGTTCCGCCACATCCGCATATTTGTGTTAACATTGATTATTGTAGCATATTTAGCTTATCCATGTCAACAGATTTTATATATTTTTTCTAATTTTACAATTTTATAACCTCTCTTATTGCTACTTAACCATACTTAACTTTATTTAATTATTCAAAACAACTATTCCTTTATCCTTTCTCACTTTTTTTAAACTAAGGGGGAGTAAAAAACTCCCCCTATTATAGCTATCTAAAGTGAATTAATCTCCAACTTTCGTTATCATATCTTGCAAATACTCGATTGTCATTCCCATTGCAGTAGAGAGCCTTCCTGTCACCAAATGAAGAAATGGAGTATCCTTAACATTTATCCCACCACATTTTGTAAGTGGTCTTCCTTCTGCCAAATATTTTTCTATTGTTTCATCAGTTGCATATTCCATATGCATTCTTGCTATATCACAATTATTAATGCAATCTATTATCTTTTCACCATCTGCATAAATAACTGTATTGCCTGTATAAGAATAAACATCTCTTCCCATCATTTTGACAATCAAGAATTTTGCATCTTCAACCGTTTTAGGTTTTCCATAACTCACACCATCAAAGATGATGTTTTGATCTGCTGCAACAATAATTCTTCTTCCTCTATCTTTTGTCATTTCTAAAACAGTTTGAGCTTTTCGCATAGAAATTTCTGCAAGTTGTTCTTCAAAAGAAAGTCCCTCTGTTGGAGTTTCGTCAGCATCACTGATAATTACCTCAAAGGGAATTTGGGCCTGCTCCATCATTTCCTTTCTAAACATAGACTGAGATGCCAAAATAATTGTTTTCATCTTTTGCTCCTTTCACTCACCAATGTTAGAAGTTACAGGTTCTTAAATTTTTCAGTTAATTCTTGCGGTTCATCGTAGAAAATAATTTGCGTTGCTAGACTAGCCATAGTAGTAGAAATGTCACTACCATGTTTGGCAATAACATAAATAGGTAAACCTATTGCATAGGCATATCCAGCACCAATTCCTAAACCAACACCTTTCTCTGAAAATTCTACAACAAACATATCGCATTGTTTCATAGCAGGAAATGCATAATCTGGCATAAGCTTTGTACCTTCTGGTAAAATAGCTTCTCCATATTTCTCAACATCACGAGCCATTACTACATTTTGAATGTCTGCTGCTAAAAGTGCATTGGTTAACTCATCAATTTTCTTTTTGTCCTCCTTACCATCATGAAATTTTAATGACATAAATGCTTTCTTCACTTTATCCGCCCTTTCAAGTTAAAGATGATTGTATTATATATTTTTATGTTAAGTCTGTCAAGTTATTTCTTCTCTTTGACCAAACTATTTTTTCCTTTTCTTCTTTTTCAATTTTGGTTCTTCTATTGCTTTCGTAGTTTCTTTTTCGATTTCTTTTTCGGTTACATAGCCAGGTTTTCCTAATAATTTAAACATATTTTTCTTATACTTTTCTACCCCTGGTTGATCAAATGGATTAACGCCTAATAGTTTTCCTGAAACACTACAAGCAAGTTCAAAAAAGTAAATAAGATGTCCTAGATTGTATTCATTTAAGCTATCCATAGTAATTAAAATATTAGGAACTCCTCCTTCTACGTGTGCTGCAACAGTCCCCTCCATTGCTTTTTTATTGATATACGCCAAACCTTTTCCTACTAAATAGTTTAATTCATCTAAATTATCTTCATCTTGATTAATATTCATATCTGTGCTAGATTCTTTAATATGAACCACTGTTTCAAATAAATTTCTTTTACCATCTTGTATATATTGCCCTAAAGAGTGCAAATCTGTAGTAAAGTCTACTCCTGTTGGATAAATTCCTTTTCCATCTTTTCCTTCACTCTCACCAAATAATTGCTTCCACCATTCTATCATATAATGAAATTTTGGTTCATAACTTACTAAGATTTCAATTATTTTTTCCTCTTTATATAGTATATTTCTTGCTACTGCATATTTATAACAATCATTATATTTCAAGTTTTTATCTAGATATTTTTCTGCTGCAAATCTTGCCCCTTCTAGTAATTTGTCTATATTAATTCCTGCTACTGCAATTGGAAGTAAGCCTACAGGCGTTAAAACAGAATATCTACCACCTATATTATTTGGTATCACAAATGTAGTATATTCCTCTTGTTCTGCAATTTGTTTTAATGCACCTTTTTCTTTATCTGTTGTAACATAAATTCTCTTTTTAGCATCTTTTAATCCATATTTATTTTCTAGCAATTCTCTAAAAATACGAAAGGCAATGGCAGGCTCTGTTGTAGTTCCAGATTTTGATATGACATTAATAGATAAGTCTCTATTTCCAATTAGTTCAATTAAATCATTAATATAATTAGGGCTTAAGTTATTTCCTACATATAATATTTGAGGAGTTTTTCTTTGTTCTTGTGGTAAATAATTATGAAAAGTATGACTTAAACTTTCAATAACTGCTCTTGCTCCTAAATAAGAACCACCTATGCCTATAACTACTAATATTTCAGAATCATTTTGAATTTTTTTGGCTACTTTCTTTATTTTTTCTATCTCTTTTTTATCATAATTATTAGGTAAATTTAGCCAACCTAAAAATGCAGTCTCATCCTCACTATTTTTATGTAATTCTTCATGTATCTTAGCAACTTCATCTGCATACTTCATAATATTTTTTTCTAAAATTTTACTTTGTTTTAAATCTAATTTAATATTTTGCATCATTTTGCATATTCCTCCTCTTTTGTATTTATTCTAATTTTATACTAAGTGTGCTTTTTATTCAAGCCATTTTTTGACTTTTTATTTTTTATATGATATAATAAATTATCTTTTATACAGGAGGACTACTTCATGTCTTACGAAATCGACATCCAGTATCGGAACCTATTTAATCAGGTTTCTCGTGCAGTCAACGCACCAGCATTTCTTTCGGAGCTCTCCTCAGAAGACCTTAAGAATTTGAATCAATTGGTTTACAGATTGTATCTTCAAATCGACTCCGAACTGAGAGGAAAGGGACGCCCCTCTAGAAAATAAGCTCAATTGAGTTTTAGAAAAATGGTACTTTAATTTTATTAAAGTACCATTTTTCTTTGCATTTTTATGTTATCTATGCTATAATTAAATTATCTTTTTACTTGAGGAGGACTTTTCCATGTCTGTATCTAACGCTATGCGTCATCAGGAATTGATGAGACTGCTCCCTCTCGTTTCCCTGGATTCCCTAAAAGATTTATCTTTAGAAGAAATTCAAAAGCTTGAGGTTGCACTAAGTCGTTCTTTGTTCATTACTCAAAAGGCTCTTGCACTTAAAGCAGCTGGAAGTAAGAACTCTGTCATTACGTTCAACTGAACAAAAAAGAACAATACATTTTAATAAAAGGTTTTATTTTCTAAAATACCTTATTTAAAATGTATTGTTCTTTTATCTTCTATATTTCTACTTCATTTGAGGTTATATTTAAAAATTATAATTGTAAAATTTATTTTTGTTAAAATACTCTATTATTATTGCAAAGTTTCATCTAATACTTTTGCTAAATACTTCATACTCACTAAAGTTTGATCTAAAGTATTTCCCGTTGCCCCTACTTCTATAATAACAGCTCCTTTTGCCACCTGTTGATTATAGCCAGATGTACGCATAATAATAGGTTTAAACAAACCCGGATATAACTCATTTGCTTTTTCTTGTACCTTTACTGCAAATTTTAAATTTTTTTCCCATTCTTCGTGTTTAATTGTACTTCCATTTCCACCTATTACAAACATTAACTGTGCTGCATATTCTTCTCCAATTTTTACTGTTGGTGCATAACTACTATCTCCGAATAGCATCTCTATGTAAATCTATCACTACATCTGTATTCTTATTTTCTTCTAATAATTTTGACACAGTTTTTAGTGAATTCGAATATGAACCTGAATAAGAAGGGTAATCATGTAGTTTTTCACTATGAATCACCTTATATCCATAACTAGTTAATTGATTTTTAAGTTCTTTTCCTACTCTTACTACTGAATAATTTATATCTGTTGTCCTAAAATTGCCAGTTGGTTTATATGTATACTTTTCACTTGAAGTATAGCTTTCGCAACTATGTGTATGATAAATAATAATATTTTCATTTTTTATTTCTATATCAGGCTTTAACATTTCTGTTGTAATTTTATAATCTGTTTCATTTTTTACCTTTACCCCATTATATTGCAAAGTATATTTATTAGGTACATTATTACTTTGTACTTCTGTTTTTAGACCAGTTTGTGCTTTTTCCACTTCTTGGCTTTTTTCCTTTTCCGCTTCTTCTTGCTTTTCTTCCTTATTACTAGCAATTACTGTATTGTTATCTTCTTTGCTTACAGAAGTTATCATTCCTAACTCTATTCCTAAGGCCAATTTTAGCGGTTCTAAAGAAACATTTGCTTTTTCCTCTTCTTGATTCAAACTTGCAATTCCTGGTACTGATGTATCTAAACAAGATAAAAAAGTGTCTGTTTGAAATGTTTCTAATTTCCCTACCTTTGTTTTGGTGTTTGAAAAATATTTTATCATTCCTAACACCAATGCTACTGCTATTGTTAATTTTATTAGATATTTCATAATATCTCTTAGGCTAATTACTGCCATGTTAATCATACTCTAGCTTGTTCCTTTCTTTTCTCTATATAATATATTCATTTTTCTGCTAGAATATGTCCATTTATATAAAATTTATGTTAATTTGTTATATAGTTCTTTCCTCATAATATGCCAAATATTCTTTTAAAGCCCACTTATACAAAATGTATAAATGGGCTTTTTACCTGTTATTTGATAAGACTTGACTACTTATCAATAATTTATATTAAAATTTGTCTTTGATTAGCATTAACTTATTATTCAAAATCACACTTAAATTTTAAACTCTAAACAAGCATACTTTTTAGGGTTGTAATTTAAAAAAGCTTCAATATTTTCTTTGGCTCTTTCTGATACTTTATTAATTCTAATAAATTCATTTTCTTTTCTAATCAGTGGCACAATATATCTTTTTTTAGGATTGATGCTTACACAATAAGCTCCTTCTACTGGCTCATCGCTGTCTTCAATTTGTTCAGCATTTCTCCAAAATTCAAAACGTTTTGCAATATTGCCATATTCACATTTTTCAACTTTTTCTATAATTTGTTTTTCTGATAACTCATATAAATCTTGCTTTGTTATAAAACCTTCTTGTGACATTTCTTTCATTGTATCTGCCAAAAACTGCATAGATAGCAGTGTCTTATTCCATATATAAGATTCAGAAAGCTTACTCATAACTTCTACAAATCTTTCTGCTTTTTCTATATCTTTAAATCCTAATTCCTTTATGCCTGCTTCATTTTGTTGTATCTCTATATTTTCATAAATTTATCTTATTTCCTCTATATTCCACAATCTTTCCTGTACACCAAATCCATTTGAAAGTGTATATTCTAGCCTATCTGCTGAAAGCTTTGGCGTATCATTATCTGCAATAGGGTATATATGATAGTCAGAAACTTCTTCTAACTTTATATCATCTCTTGCTAGTAAACTCATAATTTCTTTAGAATTTCTAATTGTTTGAACTGTCAAATCTTCTGTAGACTCTTGTTTTGCATAATCTCCATTCATAAAATCTATACAATGTTTAAAAGCTGGAGTACTAATATCATGAAATAACCCTGCTAAAGTTTGCTTTTTATCTTTTGTAAAATGCCATATAATTAAAGCTACCCCTATACTATGTTCCAAACTAGAAAACCACAATCTCTTTCCAAAAAGTTTTGAATATATAGTACCACAAGAAACACAAATTCCATCTTGTTTTTGCATTTCTGGTGTATTAACATAGTCATATAAAAAATCTGGTATTTCTTGTGATAAAACCTCAAAATATTGTTTTGTTCTCTCAGCTAAATTTTCAAAATAATTGCTATTTTTTCCATCTTTTCATCATCCTTTTTACTTTAATTGCTTCTTAATTTCCTCTGCATCAAAATTACTTTCTATTTCACTACCATCTTCCATCTTTTTCACTTTCAGCTTACCAGATTGTATTTCATCTTCTCCTATTACAATAACATATGGAATTTTTAATTTATCTGCATACTTCATTTTTGCTTTCATTTTTTTATCATTCAAATATATTTCTGTACAAATACCTACTTTTCTTAAACTATTTGCAAGTTGTATTGGTTTTTCTAAATCTTCTACCATTGGCACAATTAAAATATCTGCCATAGAATGTTTATCTGCCTTAATAAGTTCCATTTCATTTAATTTATAAAATAACCTTGTTAACCCTATAGAAATTCCTACTCCTGGCAATTTTTTATCAGTATAATACTCTGCTAAATTTTCATATCTTCCACCAGAACATACACTGCCAATTTCTTTGTAGTCATTTAAAAAAGTTTCATATACTGTTCCTGTATAATAATCTAAGCCTCTTGCAATAGTTAAATCTACTTTAAAATGAGTATCTGGCACACCAAATATTCTAATATATTTTACTACTTGTATTAACTCTTCTAACCCCTTTTGGAAAGTTTCATTTTGAATATTTAAATTTTGTAAGCTTTTCAATTTTTCATCTGTATTTCCTTCAATTGCAATAAAACTCATAATTTGATTAATATTTTTTTCTTCTATATCTAGCTTTTGTAATTCTTCTATTACAGCTTGTTTTCCAATCTTTTCTATTTTATCAATAATACGTAAAATACTAGTAGCGTTTTCCTTTTGATGAATATTTTCAAACAATCCATTTAATATTTTTCTATTATTAATACAAATTGTAAAATCTGAAAACCCAATTTCTTGAATAAGGTTATAAATAACACTAGGAATTTCAGCATCATTTACAATGCCTAATTCTCCATCTCCAATAATATCAATATCACATTGATAAAATTCGCGAAATCTACCTTTTTGTGCTCTTTCTCCTCTATATACCTTTCCTATTTGGTATCTTCTAAATGGAAAACTTAAATTTCCATAATTTTTAGCTACATATTTAGCAAGAGGTACTGTTAAATCAAACCTCATAGAAATATCTGTATCACCTTTTTGAAAACGATAAATTTGTTTTTCTGTTTCTCCACCTGTTTTAGTAAGTAATATTTCAGATAATTCTAAAACTGGTGTATCTAATGGTAAAAAACCAAATTTTTGATATGTTTTTTCTATTTTTTCTTTCATTTGTTCAAATAATATTTGCTCATTTGGTAATAACTCCATAAACCCTGGCAAAGTTCTTGGTTCTTTAATCATAGTTCTTCCTCACTTTCTTTTTTGCCGCAAAGAGACAGGCACGTTGCGACAAAAACGTCGCGTTACGCCTGTCTCTCTGCGACATTTAGTCTTCTCTTGGTTTCAATTCTTGGTAGATAGGCAACTCTTCTTGTATCATGGTAGACTTTCCATGACCTGGATAACAAATTGTTTCTTTGGGTAATACTAACAATTTTTCTGAAATTGATTTCATAATATCCATAAAGTTACTAGTTGGTAAATCAGTTCTTCCCCAAGTACCATGAAACAAGGTATCTCCTGTAAAAATTAATTTTTCTTGTTCACAATATAGTGAACTTCCACCGGCAAGTATGCCCTGGTGTATGAATAACTTTAAATTCTAATTTTCCTATATGAATGGTATCTGCATCATCTACTCTAGAATCTGCTTCTAAGTTCACATCTTCTATGCCTATATAATCTGTTAAACTAATATTTTTATCATATAAACCTTCTGCATCAAAACGATGAATTAATATTTTGCCACCTTTTTGGTCTTTTAGTTCTTTTAATGCACCTATATGATCTCCATGGCAATGGGTTAAATAAATATATTTTAAGTTTGCCTCTAAAATATTTAACATTTGTATTATTTTTTCTGGCTCTCCTCCTGGGTCAATTACCATAGTTTCTTTTGTTTCTTCATCTTGTACTATATAACAATTAGTTGTATCATTTACCATTCCATTATTTACTTTTAATTGTTTTAATATCATTGTTCTATTTACCTCTTTCTTTTGTTTTAGTGTCACTTAGGGGACGTACTTATTTGTGACACTCTTGTCACTTTTTGGACACACTTTAACTAAATATATATCTATGTTTATCTCTTCTGTAACACTCTTGTCACAAATAAGTACGTCCCCTAAGTGACAAATAAATTATTTCTTTCTTTTTACCTCGTAAACACTATCAATTTTTCTTAATTGTTTTTGAATTTTATTTAGCTCTTCTATATTTTCTACTTCAACTGTTACTTCTGTAATTGCAATTTTTTCCTTATTCGCTCTTGAAGTAACTGCCAAAAGTTTACTTTTAGTGTTTTCTATTTCTCTAATAATATCTGCAAGTAAACCGCTTCTTTCATTTCCATAAATTTCAATATCTACACTATATTTTGTTTTTTCTGCCTCTGCCCAATATACATCAATCATACGAGCTTCTTCTGAAAATAAGCTTTTTACATTACCACAATCTTTTCTATGAACTGATACTCCTCTTCCTTTTGTAATATATCCTATGATTTCATCTCCTGGTAATGGATTGCAACATCTAGATAATTTTACTAAGCAGTTATCAATTCCTTTTACAATAATACCATTTTTAGATGGTTTACTTTGAATAACTCTTTCTCTGGCTAATTCTTCTAATTTTTCTTCTAAGTTTTCACTATTATGTTCTTTTCTATATTCCTCTAGCATTCTAGCTATGATTTTACCTGATGATATTGCACCAAAACCAACACTTGCATACATATCTTCTACACTATTATATTTATACCTATCTAAAGCTGCTTGAATATATTCGGTTTTTGCAATTTCACTATGTTTCATGCCTATTTTTTTAATTTCTTTTTCGATTAAGTCTTTACCTTTAACAATATTTTCTTCTCTATCATTTTTCTTAAACCATGCTAATATTTTGTTTTTAGCAGTAGAACTTTTAATAAATTTTAGCCAATCACGACTTGGCCCTCTAGACTGATCTGAAGTAATTACTTCTACTATATCGCCATTTTTTAATGGTGTAATAATAGGCATCATTTTACTATTAATTTTAGCACCTGTCATATGGTTTCCAATTTCAGCATGTATCATATACGCAAAATCAATTGGTGTACTTCCTTTTGGTAAAGATAATATTTTACCTTTTGGTGTAAACACATAAACTTCATCTTCAAATAGCTCTGTTTTTAAAGTATTTAAAAACTCGTCTGGTTCTTGCATTTCTTTTTGCCATTCTAAAGTTTCACGTAGCCATGATAGTTTATCTTCTTCTACCTTTACATTTGCCTTTTTGTTGCCCATAAAACTTGCTTCTTTATATGCCCAATGTGCTGCTATACCATATTCAGCAATACGGTGCATGTCCCATGTACGTATTTGAACTTCAAATGGAGTTCCTTTTGGTCCTATTAATGTTGTATGCAAAGATTGATACATATTAGGTTTTGGTACTGAAATATAGTCTTTAAATCTTCCTGGCATCGGGTTATATAGTTCATGTACCACACCCAAAACAGCATAGCAATCTTTTACAGAATTTACAATAACTCTTAAAGCAAATAAATCATATACTTGGTCTAGGGTAATATTATCTCTTTTCATTTTACGATAAATACTATATAAATGTTTTGCCCTTCCGAGTTACTTCTGCCTCTACATGTTGCTTTTTAACTGCTTTTTTAATATCTTCCATAATCATATCAATAAATTTTAAACGTTCTTCTCTTTTACGATTAATGCCTTCTACTAACTCACGATAATCTTCTGGATATAAATATTTAAAAGATAAATCTTCTAATTCCCATTTTAATGAATACATACCTAAACGGTTAGCAAGAGGTGCATATAGTTCCATAGTTTCATTGGCATTTGCTATTTGTCTATCTCTTGTTAAATATTTTAATGTTCTCATATTGTGAAGTCTATCTGCTAATTTTATTAAAATAACTCTAATATCTTTTCCCATAGCAAGAAACATTTTGCGATAATTTTCTACTTGTTGTTCTTCCATACTAGCATATTGAAGTTTACTAAGTTTGGTTACTCCATCTACCAATTCTGCAACTTCTAATCCAAATTCTTGTACTAAATCTTGTTTGCTTAAATCTGTATCTTCTATTGTGTCATGAAGTAGAGCTGCACAAATAGTGCTATCATCTAACCCTAAAGTAGATAATATATAGGCTACTTGCACTGGATGTACAATATATGGTTCTCCTGACCTTCTTAATTGGTCACCATGATGGGCTTTAGCAAATTCATATGCTTTTTTGATTAATTTACTATCTGATTTTCGATTATTCTTTTTATTAGTACTAATAACTTCTTCTATTGACATTTCTTTTATTTCTGGCATGTTACTCACCCCTTTTATTTCTTACTAGTTATATCATATATTTTCTAAAATGACCTATCTATCAATAGTGTTCTTGTTTTTATGCAACTTTTTCTGTATAATTAATTACTGTAATTTCTGTAATTGCATTTCTTACAGAATTCACTAACTTTTCTAATTGTTTTGCAACCTCATTACTATAAGATATTTCTCCACATTGCTTACATACTTGAGATGGCACATTTTTAATAATGATAATACAATTATCTAATTCAACCATAAAAGTTGTATTTTTATTTTCTAAATTTCCTTTACACATAAAACAATTCATATTATTTTATCCCCTTTCTTGTTTTCAAATCCTCTTCCCATTGTATGTTATCTGGATAATATGCTGTAATTATCCAAAGTTCTGTTTCATTTAGCCCACACACTATATGGAGAACTTCATTTTTCAAATTTATTCCATATACTAAACAACTTGGATATGGATAATCATTTTCATACTCTTCTATTATATTTCCATTTAAAAGAGCATTTTCAACATCTTCTTGGCTTATATTTCTTTGAAGTAATCTAACTATAACATGATTAGTCCATCTAATTTTTTCATTTTTAACCATTTGTTTTATATTATATACTTTTAATTTATCCATAAGCACCTCTCTTTATTTTTAATATATATTATCATATTCTTAGTAAGAATTCTACATTTAATAAAAATTTTCGTAAAATCTAGTTTATTACTATTCCTATGCTAATATGTATCCACAAAAACCAGAAAACCTAGGAACTTTTAGTTCCTAGATTCTCTGGTACAGGTTGGCAGTTAACACCTCATTTCAAAACAAAAATTTGACTTTTGCAAGAAGGTTCACTGATGGAATTACTTATTCTTCATAAACCTAATTTGCCATGTATTTCTCATCCATTCTATGTTATCCAATCTCCTTGCTTTCATAATACTTCTAACTTCTTCATAAAACGCCATTCGCAGTCCCTCTGTTACCATTGGTACAAGAATACGATACACTTGGTTGCTATAGGCAACAGTGTAATCTCCTTTTTTGAGCCTTGCCAATACCTCTTTGCAGTCTCTTTTTGCTACCACCAATGCCTCTGCTTTCAGCTCTTTAATCCGTTTTTTCAATGCCATCCGGTGGTGATAGAGCATCAGCTGGGCAGTTGTCTTCTTTTCGCCTTTTTTCCACATAGGAATGGAAACAGCAAACCACCCTTCTTTGCTTACTTTGCAGTCAAAACCCAAATCTTGCGCTATTTTTGCTATTTCACTTGAAGCCAGTATATTGTCATAAAAGTGATATGCCCTTAGCCTATTTTCTCCTGTTATGTAATCCCATTCTTCCAGACAATTCAGTTTTCCATCCATATTTTCTTGTATTTTGGCAATTATTTCGGATTTTGCATTTTCGATAGCTTGTTTACGCTGTTGCTGAGCTTTTTTGCGAGCTTCTTCCTCCTGTTTTTTTGCAATTTTGAGTTCTTCTGCCTCCTGCCGTTTGGCATTTGCCAAAACCTTTGCCGCGATACTCCTACTCATAGCTCATTTTCCTCCTGTTTTTTATCGCCTATAAATTAGGTTCTTGAATGACTTATTAGCCTCCAATTAATACATTTTTATGTTAATCTGTCAAAATGATAACTCCTTTCAAGCAACAAGCGCTTTGAGTTTAAATATATTGTACTAACCTAACATAAAAGCATAAGAAAAAATCTCTCATTGTTTACACTGACATTCTTAAATCTTTCAAATTAATTTGTATTTGTTCATTTCCATTAAAGCTATTTACTTCTAAAGCCCCTACTACATCTATTTTATCTCCTATTTGGTATTTGTGTGCTAACTCTCCCATATTAAAACCAATAGCATCCACTATATAGTTATCTTGGCTTAATTTTAGTTTTAGATGTTTTCCTTCTGATAGAGAACGAATTGCTTGTACTTTTAAATTATTTAATAAAAATATTGGCATTTTATTTGCCTCACCATATGGCTCTAATAACTGCAAATCTTTTACCATATTTAAGTCTATTTGTTTTAACTCTACTGCTTTATCAATTTTTATAATTGGCATAATATCACTAATATGACTATTTTGTGTATATTCTTCAAATTCTTTTTTAAAATCTTCAAAATTTTCTTTTTTTACTGTAATTCCTATTGCCATACTATGACCACCAAATTTTTCAATATAGGTACTACAATTCATTAATGCATCATGTAAATCAAACCCTGGTATACTTCTACCAGAACCTTTGCCTTCTTCTCCTTCAAAACAAATGAGAATACTTGGTTTAAAATAAATTTCTGTAACTTTAGATGAAACAATACCAATAACCCCATGATGCCAATCTTCTCTTCCTAGTACAATACAAGGTTTATTATTTAACCCTTGTTTTTCTATTTGTTCTACTGCTTCATTAAATATTCTCTTTTCTTCTACTTGTCTATTTACATTATGCTCATTTAATTTAGCAGTAATTTCTCTTGCTTCTTGCATATTTTGTGTTAAAAATAGCTTTAAAGCTTCTTTTTCTTCTCCCATTCTGCCACAAGCATTTATTCTAGGTGCTATTCCAAAAGATACTGATGTACCATCTATTTGACGATACCCAATAGAACTTACTAAAGTTTTTAGTCCTATATTTTTTGTCATGGCAACTAATTTTAATCCTAACTTAGCAATTACTCTATTTTCATCTATTAATGGTACAATATCTGAAATAGTACCAACACAAACAATATCTAAATATTTTAAATATTCTTTTGCTTCTAACCCTAAACTCATAGAAATAGCTTGGATTAGCTTAAATACTACACCTACTCCTGCTAATTGATTAAATGGATACTGGTTGTCTTTTCTTTTTGCATCAATTACTGCCAAACATTTTGGCAATTCTTCTCCTGGCTCATGATGGTCTGTTACAATCACCTCTAAGCCAAGTTCCATAGCATATTCAATTTCTTTAAGACCTGAAATACCACAATCCACAGTAATTATTAAGGTATACCCTTCTTTATAAATAGTTTGTATTGCATTGTGATTTAAACCATATCCTTCATTTAATCTATTTGGAATATAATAACCTGCTTCTAAGCCTCTTTCTGATAAGAACTTTTTTAATACTGTGATACTAGTAATTCCATCTGCGTCATAATCTCCATATATCATTACTTTTTCATTTGTTTCTATTGCTTTTTTTATTCTATCTACAGCTTTTTGCATATCTGGCATAGAAAAAGGATTATGAAAATTATCTCTAGTTGGATTTAGAAATAGCTCTGTTTCTTCTGGGGTGGTAATCCCTCTATTTACTAAAATACTACTAAGCAAAAAACTTAAATTTTTTTCTTCTACTAATTTTTGTATTTGCTCTTCGTTTGTTTCACATACTTCCCATTTTTTGTTCATTTATTTCTCCTGTAATTTTACAATTTAGTTTACAAAGTTCTATCTAACTAATTTTCTAAGGTGGTAATTTCTATTACCCCTACACCACCATCTATTTTTATTTCCTCATTTCCTGAACCATAAATACCATTATCTGTACATTTCTTTCCATTTAGTGTCATTCTTCCAAGACCTGATTGTGTTTTGATTGTATAATCTTTTTCAGAACGTAATAAATTTAAGCTAAGTCTTCCTACACCACTATCTATTTTACTGTTTCCTGTAAGGTCTGCTGAAATAACCATTTCTCCCACACCAGAATCTAAGTCTAGTTTTTCAAATTCGCAATCTTCAACAACTGTTCTTCCTGCTCCACCATTTATTTTAGTTTTTGATAAAACAGTTACATTATTGATTTGCATAGTTCCTACACCACAATCTAAATCTAATGTTTCTACTGTAAGATCTTGAATATGATTAGTTCCAACACCTGAATCTATTTCTAATTTTGTAAGTGTTTTTCCTTCTGGAATAGTTATGATAATTTCTGATGTAACATTTTCATTAAGCCATTTTTTATTACCTTCTTCTTTTACTGTTAAAGTTGTTCCTGATACTTTAGAAGTAAATTTACTTGGCAGGTTGCTACCTTCTACTTTTAACCTAGTACCTTTTTGAATGGTTAATTTAGAAACTGCTGTTTCTACTTTAATGGTATCTACCTTGTTTTCATATATTTGAGAAAACTCTTTTGTAGTACTTTTATTAGTTCTTTGCTCACCTATCATAGTTATTTCAGCAAATAGAGAAATACCAAAGATAACTCCACCTACTACATTAACAATAATAAATATAGCAAATATAATTGCTAATACTTTAATAACTTGTTGTCCTGTACTCATTTAATATTAACACCTCCAAACATAGAAAATGCACTAACATATATAGTAGGTGCGTTTTCTGCACGATTATTTGCAATTTTATTTTCTACTCCCCCAAAAATTGGTGTGCTTTTTACTTTTACATTTACATTATTAGGAACTAAAATAGTAATTCCACCAAATATACTACTTGCATTGATTACTCTATCTTCACTAATTATTGCTTTTTGCAAGTTTAGTGTAATTCCACCAAATACTGCATCTAAATTTGCACCTTTAAATTCTTCATTTGATTTGTCTATTTTCTGCTCTGCAAAAGTTGCTGCATAGCTTTCTAAGCCATTTTTATCTACTGATTTAATTTTTTTGTTAATAGAACTAGTTATTATTCCATTAAACATAATCCCAAGTCCTGTTCCTACTAATACAATTGGAACAATTAGTTTTAAAATCACATCAAAAGAAACTAATCCTTGTGCTGCTAGTAATAAGAAAATTCCTATTAATAGTCCAATAAAACTAGCCCATTTTCCAGTTTGCTTAAATAACCCTATAAAACATGGCACTATAATAAATAGTGTCCACCAACCTCTAAAAAATAAGTTGATGTCTGTAAGCCCTAATGCATTGGTTCCTAAGATAATACCTATTACTACAAGCACCAAGCCCCATAAAAAATTTGAAAATTTGTTCATTTGTTTTTCCTCCATTTTTTAAGTTCTAGAAAATTTAATACTTAATCTAGAAACTACTTATGATTTGTATTATACTCGTTTTGATTTTAAAAATCAAGTTTTGAACTTTTAATCGATTAACTAAAAATTATTGTCATACTACCTATATATCTTAATTAAACATACTGTTAGAACATCTTATTAATTTTACTTTTTTTAATAAGATTCCATAAGAAAGGTGTGCGCTAATGGAAGCAACGCTTCTAATGCACACTTGTGCAAGTTGCTTTGCAACTGCACAGCCTAAGGAAACCTAACCTTGTTGTATAGCAAAAATCTGCGATTTTTCCTATACAATAAAAAAATTAGTGTAAAAACTTACACCAATCTCTTTTTTACGCAATTCCATATTTTTTCTTGAACTTATCTGCTCTACCACCAGTTGTTTCTCTTTTTAAGTTACCTGTCCAGAATGGATGACATTTTGAGCAAACATCAACTTTCATGTCTGATTTTGTTGAGTTTGTTTTCATTACATTTCCACAAGCACATGTAATTGTTGCTTCTGTATAATTTGGATGTATTCCTTCTTTCATTTTGTATTCACCTCTTCTTTATTTTTTATTCATAACTACTGTTATTTATCATAACATAGTTTTTATTTTTTTTCAAGTATTTTGCTTGTATTACTTTAATTTTTCATTATCTATTTGCCTTTGTACATATTCTGCTGATGCTCGTATTTCATCTTCCATAGATGCTTTATGTACTAATTTATTAACAATATTAAATAAGCAAGCTATAATTAAAACAAATAATAATACTTTTTTCCATATTTTAGCTATCATTTGCTTCTCCTTTTTTGTTAAACTTAAGTCTTATTTTCTAGTTCTTATTTTATTATACTATACTTTTTCGAAAAGTCAATGTTGATTTATTACAAAAACTAATAAAATGCACTTTTTCTTACTCTTGCATTTACTTTTTCACAATTGCACTTACTTTGTAAATTAACCACCAAAACTAATAACAATAATTTTTTTACAATTTTTCAAAAAATAACATTTATATTTTTCAAATTTTTTAGCACACTATTAATAGAAAACTTTTCATTGGAGGATTTTTAATTATGTCAAAATATGGTAAATGGATTTTATTAATGATTGCTCTTATTGCAATAATTGCTTTAATTGCTTATTTCTTTTTTACAAAAAATACTTCTCCTAATACACCATCTTCTGGTGCAGAGCGTATTAGTACTCAAATAAATACTCCTAATATTTCTAATATTACAGAACCTTCTAAAACTCAAGAAATTACTGAAACAGAAATTGCAAGTTTTTCTACAAAAATTCTTGTAGAAGATGATAATCGAGATAATAATTTGGAACTCACTGCTTCTAAAATTAATAATCATATTGTAAAAGATGGTGAAGAATTTTCTTTTAATAAAGTAGTAGGAAATCCTACACCTGAAAAAGGTTATGAAAAGGCTGGTATTTTTGTGAATGGTAAAAAAGAAAAAGGTTATGGTGGTGGTAATTGCCAAATTAGTACTACTCTTTATGATGCTGTTTTAAAAGTAGACGGCTTAAAAGTAACAGAAAGGCATGAGCATGGTAAAGAAGTTGGCTATGTTAAACAAGGCGATGATGCTACTGTTGTTTATGATGAGCTTGATTTAAAATTTAAGAACAATGCAGGATTTGATATCAAAATTTATAGTGATGTTACAGAAGAAAAGGTAACTGTAAAGATTGTAAAACTAAGTACTTAATTTTTTTATGAATACCTAACAACATTTGTCTTTGAAAGTTTCTTAAATAATCTTTCTTTACTTTCCATATGTTTACGCATAAAAAGTTCTTTATAAAATATACTTTAAGTAAAAACATATTGGAGGTTACTATGTTTACAAATAAAAACTTTCTTCAAAAAATAATAATTCTATTTTTTGTAATATTTTTTACTTTTTCTCGTTTTATTTTAGCATCTGATACTGCTTATGTATGGTCTAGTGAAAATAAGCCCTTAAATAATACACAATCTACTCTTCCTACTTCTGCTTCTACCGCTGATTTAAAATTAGACTGTGGCTCAGCTGTTCTCATTGAACAACATTCTGGTCAAGTTTTATATGAACAAAATATGCATGAAAAACTAAGACCCGCAAGTGTTACAAAGATTATGACTGTTTTGTTAATTATGGAAGCTATTGATTCTGGCAAAATTTCTTATACAGATAAAATTCCATGCTCTGAAAATGCTTCTTCTATGGGTGGTTCTCAAATTTGGCTAGACCCTCGTGAAGAACTTAGTGTTGATGAAATGCTAAAAGCTATTTGTGTTGTTTCTGCTAATGATTGTACTGTAGCTATGGCTGAATATTTAGAAGGCTCCCAAGAGGCTTTTGTAGCAAAAATGAATGAAAAAGCAAAAAGCTTAGGTATGAATGATACTACTTTTAAAAATTGTCATGGAATTGATGAAGATGGTCATGAAACATCTAGTTATGATATTAGCTTAATGTCAAGAGAATTACTTAATAAGCATCCTACTATTAAAAAATATACTACTATTTGGATGGATAGTTTAAGAGATGGTAAATCTAGTTTAGTAAATACTAATAAATTAATTCGTAACTATAAAGGTGCTACTGGCTTAAAAACAGGTTCTACTTCCCTTGCTTTATATAATTTATCTGCTAGTGCAACTCGTGATGACCTCTCTTTAATTGCAGTGATTATGAAAGCTCCTAATACTAAAACTCGTTTTGCAGAAGCAGAAAAATTACTTGATTATGGTTTTAATAATTTTGAATATAAAAAATTAGCTGTTAAAAATGATATTATCAAACAAGTTGGTATTAATAAAGGAATAGAACATAGTGTTAATGCTATTTTAGAAACAGATAGTGGTATTTTGATAGAGAAAGGGCAAGATAAAAATATTGAACAACAACTTGAAATTCCTGATACCATTTCTGCACCTATTGAACAAGGAGAAGTTTTAGGCACAATTGTTTATCGCTTAAATGGTGAAGAAATTGGAAATGTAAATATTATTGCAGAAAAGTCTGTTAAAAGAAATTCCGCTTTTCATATGATTGAATATGTTTATACAAAATGGTTTTCATTACTTAGAACTTAAAATTATTATAATGATAGTATAATTATCAGTATTTTTAGAGATTCTATAACTATCCCCCAGTAGCCTAAGGGATTACTCTAAAGTTATGCAAAAAAATTCTAGTGATTTCTCACTAGAATTTTTTATATTACACTTTTATTTTAATTTTAATATTCTCATTCTTACAAAGAATACTGCTGCTCCAATAATAGCTACAACTCCTCCTACTATAAAAACAGTATTATATGAACCTGTTTGTGGTAATCTTCCACTTGCATTTCCATCTACTTGATTTGAAACTACATTTAGTTTTCCCTCATTATTAGTATTTGGTTTTTGATTATTGTTAACTGTATTATCAATTGTATTATTAACTGTATTGTTGTCATCTGGCTTACCTGGTTTTGGATCATCTTCTCCTGGAGTTGGTTTTGGATTTGTTGTTCCATTTTGTACTGTAAGCTCTTTATAAGCTCTTGTTATTTCAATATCGCCAGATCCACCTGAAGCAGTTATATTTTTTAAAGTTACTACTAAGTTTTGTTTTGCATTTTCGTTTACTTTGAAAGTAATCTTTAAAACAGTTTCTGTTCCAGTAACATTACTATTTTTATCTATAATTAATTTTCCATTGCTTTCATTATAGTTTGGTGATGACCAACCATTTTGAGCTTCTGTTTTTACTAATGTTAAACTTTCTTTATCATATTCTAAAGTTGCCATTAATGCTGCAACTCCTTTTTGTGTAGTTAAACCTGATAGCACTACATCTATAGTAAACTCTTCTTTTTTAGCATACTCATTTTTGCTAGTTTGTAAGCTTACACTTGGATCTGCTGCATATACAGTTCCCATAATACTTACTAGTATTAACAATATTAAACTTAATCCTACTATTATTTTTTTCATAGTATCTCCTTTTTTATTTTATTACAATAGCAAAACTATACAGTTTTACTATTGTAATTATTTTATTTCTTTTGTTTTTAGTGTATCCTCTAAATGTTTTTTTATTCAAGTCCAATTAAAATTAATTTTAATGATGCAACATCATTGATTGATACTTTTCCATTTAAGTCGATATCTGCTGCTTTTTCATAAACACCTGTTAATAATTCTTTTCCAATAAGATGTATTTTGATTAAAGCTAAATCATTAAGTGTTATAGTTCCATTTCCATCTACATCGCCTTTTACAATAAATGTATATTCTAAGGTTGTTCCTACTTTTAATGTAGTTCCTGTTCCAATTACACTTTCATCTGTTAAAATATTTCCATTTTTATCTGTAAATACTAGTTCTCCATGTGATGTTACATTTTGTTTAAATGTTGCAACTGTAGTATCTGCATTTACTTTTGAAATAGTATTTGTTTCATTATCAATAGTATAAACATCTGAAGTAATTCCATCTTCTTCTGGTATTGGTACTACTACTTTTACTTTTAATTGTGCATCTTTAGATGCGATATCTGCATCGCCATCAGCTGCTGCAACTGCTTTAATTTTGAATACTGTTTCTATATCATTTTGTATTGTTTCTTTTACTTTTAATTTTATTGTTCCAATAGTTCCTTCTTTTATGCCTTCATTATTGGTTCCTGAACCAGTTGTTATGAATTTAAGGTTATCTAGATTTTCTTTTGTTTCATCCCAACCATTTGCTGGTGTTAATATTTTTCCATTTTCTAAAACAACTTCTAAAACATTTTGGTCATATTCTAATTGACCTTCAATAGCATATAAACCTTTTTGCATATTTTTAAAGTTTCCAATAGCTACATTTACACTAAATTCGTCTCCTGGTTTTAAGTCTTGTAAATTTAAGCTTGTATCTTGTGCAGTTACTGTTGTATCAAAACTTCTAACTACTACATTACATTCATCACTTTGTGTTTCTTCACTTGATGTTTCTAAAGTTGTTGTAACTTTTAGCATATATCTTCCTGTATCTTCTACTTTAAGATTTTCAATTTCTAATACTTTATTTGTTTTTCCTTCTAATTTCACACCATCTTTATACCATTGATAAGTTTGAATACCTTGTGTTTGTTCTACTGTTGGTGTTATAGTTAGTTTTTCATTAATTGTTGTTGTAATTTGTGTTTGGTTCATTGTAATTTTAGCTGGAGTAGCTTTTAAAATAACTACTGTTTCTCCTTTTTCTTCTTCAGCTTGTGCTACTTCTTTTGCAATATAAGTAGCATCTACAATTACATTTCCATCTTTAATATCATCATAATTTACAGTAATTTCCATACTATCTTTATCAGTAATTTCTATAGTTTTTCCACATACTGTAATAGTTTCTATTTGATATCCTTCATTTGGAATAATTCTAAATGTTTTGCTTTCATTTTCATTAACATCTAAAATATCTCCTGCTGCTTTTAACGCATTATTATCTGCTTCATTTACAGCAACTATTTTACCATTTGCTACACTTGATAATACTAATTGTTTTGTTTTATTTGCTTTTTCTGCTTCTGTCATATTAACTGCTGCAATAGCAAATGGGCTAAATGCATCACAAGTAATAATTAAACCATATTGTGTTACAACACAAGGAATTTCTTCAACTTCTATTACATTTCCTTTAGCATCTTTCTTAAAGTGATATGCTTTAAAAGTAACTCCTGCATCTTCTGGTCCATAACCTGCTGGGAAACCTAAAGATAATCTTAATCTGTGTCCTGTTTGTACTACATATTTTTTACATGCATTTAATGATATATTATAGGTTTCACTTTTTAAAATTTCTTGATTTGTTTGTTGTAATTTGTTTTCCATTAAGTTATTCATATCTTCTTTTTCATCTATTGTTGTTTTTGTTGTTACTAAAGCGATTCTATTTTTTAATTCATCTGCAACTGATTCTCCATCTTCTGTTTTCCATCCAGTTAATGAAAGGTCTTCATCTGCCATTAAAGTTGGTCTTGCAAATAAATTCCAATTTCTATATTTGTTCATACTGAAAGCACATGCAATTTGGTTTGTAGCTCCATACATAATTTCCATTGGTTCTTTACCACTATTTTTACCAACAAGTCCTGTTGGATAAATTATATAGCCTGCTCCATCATCTGCAAACATTTTACTTGGTGTAAAGTCAAATGTGATTGTACGTTTTCCATCAAAACTAAAGTTTTCTACTTTAGCACTCTCAGCACCTGTTGGTCCTGAAGATTCAAATTTATATCCTACTTCTTCTCCTTCTACTGGTATTAAATCATCATCATAAACGATTGTTACATGATAGGTTCTACCTACTGAAAGATCTGCTGTTGGTGCTGGGTTTTGTGTTTTAATATATGGTTTTGCTCTATAAGTTCCACTTGGATTATATAATTTTCCTGTTTGTGCTATTATATCATCTTCTGTTCCTTGGAAACTTAAATAGGTAGGATCGTTTGCATAATCTCCTGGTGCTAAGTTGGTTACTGCAAATTCCATATATTCTCCATTTGGTACAGTAAGGTAAATATAATCTCCTCTATCTTGAAATCCTCCTGCATATACATCATCAAGGAAATATCCCCATTTTCCTTCTAACCAAACTTCATCACCTGGTCTATATTCATGATATTTTGCAAGTATATAATATCCTTGTTCTATTGCTTTTCTATACCCCATATTATTATAGCTTATAAAATAGTCTCCTGCTTTATATTCATCAGTTTCATTACCTTCTTGTTTATATTTTACAACTAATCCATTTACTTCTGTAACTGAACTAATTCCCATTTCTTCTTCTTCTAATTCTGGATATTCAAATACGTAATCACCAGCTGCTTCTACTTTTTCTACTGCTGTATGTTCTTTTGCCATCATCATTTTTCCTACTAGTAAATATCTTGTATTTTCAAATCCTTGAACAATGTCCCATCCTGGTTCTCTATCTGTATAGTCTTCTCCTGGTACTTTTACTTTACGAGTATATGGATCATCCATGGTAGTATCTACTGCATACCATTTCTTATCAGCTGTTCTTGCAGTTGTATCTGTTAATGCTACATAGTTCCACATATGTGCAACAGGTAATGCACCTTCTGATTGGTGAAGACCTTGTACTAAAATACATGTCATATTTAATTTATCTAAAATAGTTTTGAAAGCTCTTGCATATCCTTCACATACACCTTGACCTTTTACTAAAATACCATAAGGTGTACCTAGGAAATCTTCATATCCTGGTGTACAATCTGTTTCTAGTCTGTACCCTGCCATATGAGTTATTTTATTATGAACATATTTTATTTTTTCTGTTTCTGCATTTTTGCCTTCTTCAATTTGTAAGTTATTTACTTCTGCTACTATTTCATTTACTTTGTTTTCAAATTCTGTTATAGCTGTTTCAACAGCTGCTTGATCTTCAAATCCATCTACACGATAGTTGGTATTATTTCCTGCTCCAACATAGGCATGATAGTTTCCATCTGCATCTTTAGTTGTTCTAATTGCTAATTTATTAAAACTTACATAAAATATTTCTGGAAAGTCTGCATAAAATGCATATCTTGCAGCCTGAAATTCTTTCTTCAAGTTAATAGTTCCATCTTCATATGATTTTATTTCATCTGATGTAAAATGTCCATTTGCTACTAAATCATAATTTTCTGTTCCTGTTTTTAGTATTCCATTATCTCTCATTGCTACTATTCCAGCATATATTTTTTTAGCTGTATCACTTAATTGGTCATAATGAAAATTTCCTGTTAATTGTGTGTTTGTTTGTTCTTCTGCTGCATATACAAAGTTAGTAAATTGAATAAAACTAAATTGTGCTAATAACATTACAGCAAGTATTAATGTTACAATAATTTTCTTCAATTTCATAATTTAAATCTCTCCTTTTAATTTAATTTTTTCATTTTTTATGGCATTGGTCGTTTTAATTCCCTATGCCATATTTAGTATCTTTTGATACCTACTTATAATAATACCACAGGTTACATAATATGTCAACGTTTTCCAGTATTTTTCTTTTATAATTTTTGCCACCTCATTTAGCTTTTTCTTAATCAAACTTTTATTTGATTAAGCTATTCTTTTTATTGTCTTCTCTGCAACTATATATCACTCCCCTTGTGTACTTTTCTATTTTATTTTTCTAGTAATTAATTTATGCCATAACTCTATCTGCCGTACTGAATATTTTATAAATCTTTTTCATTTTTGTCTAGTCTTTTTTTGAAATAAATTGTAAATTTTTTTAAGAATTTTTTGATACCAAGTTTCTGTATTAATTAAAGCTACAGTTGTTACATTTTGTGTCATTTTTTTATCTTCTATTGGTTCTTTTTTTAAGATTTCATCTACTGTTTTATTCTTTTTTTCTAACTCTATAGCATCCTGTTTTGCAAATTCTTGTTTTTCTTCTTCGCTAGCCCAATAACTACGATAAAACAGTGCTAAAATGGCTTGTGTTTCTGGTAAAATTTCTTGCTCTTCTAAAGATTTATTTGATATAACACTAGTTAAATAATTTTGATTTTTATTTTCTTTGATAAAGCTTCTAACAGACTTTGGAATTTTACAAACTAACTCTTCTTGTGTATATTTTAAAATTTGCTCTACTTCTGTCAATGCATTCTGGTATTTTATATCTACCATTTTATCTCTCACTTTCTTTTTGAATGTCTGTTACTTTTTTCTTTCCTTGTAACATTTCTTTTATTTGGTTAAGTGCTTCTTTTACCTTTTGTAAAGGTGTTCTTTGCGCCATCTGATTAAATTCTTCTCTTTGAAATCTATTTGGAGCAAATCCTTTTTTACTATTATCTCTAAATACCTCTGCATCTTTTACAGATATCCATCTTTGTTTATATATATTTCTATCTTGTTCATTTTCAAATAGTAACTTTAATAATCTATTAGCTTTTTCTTCTTCTGTTACATCAGTTTGATAAAATTCTTGCAAGCTTGTCTGCACTTTTTCTGGTTCTAATACACTTTTTCTTGCTGTTTGTATTAAAGAGGCATATAAAAATATATTTTGCTTAATAATTTCTGGATTTAGAGTACCATTTGAAATTCTAAACTCTATTGTATTTTTATCTGGATTACCTAGGTTTGTTAAATTTAGTCCTTCATATCTTCTGTTATCTAATTTTGCTTTAGCTAAAGTTCTTTTCAATTTACCAAACTTTTTATATGATACCTTCAAAGTTCCTTGTTCTATTTCTTGCAATATTCTTTTTCCATTTGGTATTGCCATTCCTTTAATCCCTTGTAACTTTGCAGCTAATTTATGAATTCCATGTGCTTTAATAGTTAAACTACCTTGCCTTATAGGATCATTTACATGATTACACATTTTATAAATAAATTCTTCTGACTCAGCCCATAGCCTTAAAAAGCTTTGCATAATGGCTTGTGACTGTTCTTGCGTTTTACCATCTAATGTTCTTTTGTCAAAATGAATATGACAACCACATTTAGAATCAGCTACTACTTTATCACCATGTTTTCCAGGATATTTTTGCATATGGGCACATACTTCTTGTATATTTTGCCAGTCTTCTTTTTTATCATATAATATTGGTGAAACTAATTCTGCCCCACCTTGCCCTACTAAAGTTTCTTCTAAAAAATTGGCTGTTTTCCATCTATGTTCTTTTAAAAAGTCTTTACTTTGTTTGGAATAATAAAGACTTTTTGGATTATTTCCTAATACTATACTAGTATTTACATTAAATGCTTCTAACTCTATACCAAAACGATACAATTCTGATAACCCTAATGGTTCTATCCCTTTATTATATTGCATTTTCTTCCTCTTTATTTATCATTTTTAAGTCATTTCTATTTTATTGAATTTAAGTCAAAAAGTAAAGAGGTTAAACTTATTGTTACATAAATTTAATCTCTTTGTCATATTTTTGTAATATTCATATAACTCGACACTTACTACGAGTAATATTCTATCATATATTATTCTTCATAGTGAGTATTATCTTGTCCATCTGTTTCATCATATTCATACTCATATATCATATTATCTGTTCTTGGCATTTTGTTTCTTCTTGGTCTTGTTTTTTGAGTAACATTAATTACAGGTGGTTCTGTTAAGTCTTCTAATGTTTCTTTCATTTCTCTTCTTGCTCTTTCTTTGCTTTTTAACTCTTCTTTCTTTTCTTCTTTTTTATTTTGCATACTTTTATTTAAGAAGTTATTCATTTTTTCCATTAAGTCTGGCACATAGTCTAGTAATCTATCAACAGAAGAGCAATGCTCTATTGGCAATAATTTTACACTATTTGGTTGTACTACTAAAAAAGCAACTGGTGAAATAGAAACGCCTGCTCCACTTCCCCCACCAAAAGGCAATCTATATTGTATTGCTTCTTCTTTTTCTTTTTTAGTATATTCGTCAATGGTTTCTCCTTTGAATTCACTTCCACCTGCTGCAAATCCAAATCCTACTTTAGAAATTGGAATAATTACGACATTGTTACTTGTTTCAATTGGTTCTCCTATAATAGTATTTACATCTATCATATCTTGTATACTATTCATAGCTGTAACCATAAGATTTTCTATTGGATGTTGTTCGCTCATTTTCATCACTTTTTCCTTTCTTGATTAAGATATATATTACATTTATAATATGTACCATTTTTAGTTCAATTATACAATTTAATCTAATTTTGTATAAATTTTTGTTTTGATAAATCGGTTGGATTGTATATTTATATTGATTTTCTTTTATTTCTTTTGTTAAATGTGGTAATATAATAGAAATAAAAGAACTGATTAAAGCTATTATAAATGCAGTACTAATTGGGCTTTCTAGTCCTAAATCTGCTTCTAAATAAAAATTAGATAGATTTATTTTTAACTTTTTTAGAACTGTTATATCTTGTAATTTAAAATCTTGTTCAATTTTTTTCACATCAATTTTTTGCAATGGAATCTTTTGAATTGCTTTTTTAATTTTTGCTTTATTTAAAGAAATGCTAAGCCATTTTACATGGTTAAACAAATAAAGTGAAATATTTATTTCATATTGTAATTTTTCTTTTAATGGAAAATTTGCTGTTTGCAGATCTTTTATTTGTATTTTTAGTGTTGAAAAAAGAATTAGACTTAATAAAAGAAGTATTAAAATTAATATTCCAAGCAAAATAAAAACTAATATCATATTTCCCTCCTTCATTTAGAGAAAATATTTGATATTAGTTTTACCCATTTTGGAATTTTTAAACATATTTTATCGTTTAAATTTATAGATTATTAATTAAACTTCCCATTTTTAATTTTTCCAATCATTTTAACTTCTTTTAGCCTTTTCCACTGTAATATCTCCAAATATTTCTTCTTGATTTGTTATTACTTTACTTCTTCTAGATAATTCTAAAAGCCCTGTAAAAGCAGTAACTACCTCTTGATTATTACACTTTTTTAATGAAAATAATGTATTAAAAATAAATCTTCTTTTACGAATTAGTTCTTTAAACATTACCTTTACTTTACTTTCTACTGTATAAGTATCAGTAATAGCTATTTTTTCAATATTTTTAGCATTTTCATTTAATTTTTGTGCATTTCTTTCTATTAGCTCTTGATAAGTTTTTGAAATCATTTCTTGGGTGTATTTATTTTCTAATTGTTGCTTAGGAAGTTCTATTACTTCTGGATTTTTAAATACTTTTTTTTCATTTTGCTCTACTAGTTCTTTAAATTTCTTAGTTATTTCCTTATATTTTTTATATTCTATAATTCTTCTCAATAATTCTTCTTCTGTTAGTTCTTCTTCTGGGTCTACTTCTGTTGGAAGAAGTGTTTTTGATTTTAAATAAAGTAAGGTAGATGCCATAATTAAAAACTCACTAGCTATTTCTAAATTAAGTTTTTCCATAGCATTTAAATAACTTATATATTGATCTGTTATTTCACTAATTTTGATATCACAAATATTCATTTTGTTTTTATCTATTAAATGGCATAATAAATCTAGTGGTCCTTCAAAATTTTCTATTTTTACTTTATATTTATTGGTTTCTAATGCTAGTACGTTTTGCATGCTACTATTTTTCCTTCCCTTATTCTTCTATATATTCTTGTTTTTCTCATCTTCTATTATTCTTATTTTCTATTATCCTATTTCTTCATAAGCTTTTCTTATACAACTAGAAGGATACCCTTTTTTATATAAAAAGCGTTCTATTTCTTCTCTTTCTAGTTGTATTTGCTTTTTTACAATTACTTTTTTGGCACAGTTTAACTCATACTCTTCTAGTTCCTCTTCATGTTCTATAAAATAGTTTTCTGTTAAATTAGTATCTAACCCTTTTGCATATAATTTGTTTTTCATTTCTCTTAAAGAAAGAGTATTAATTGCCATAAATTCATTTACTGCTCTTTGTATATAATTTGTGTCATTAATATATCCATTTTCTTTTAAGTTGTCAATAACATCATCTAACCTATTTGCATTTTGAGAAGAAGAGAACTTTTTTCTTACTTCTTGTTCTGTTCTCTTCTTATATAAAACATATTTTAAAACTTTGGTTTTTAGTTGGTCAAATTCTAATAGTTCATTTGACACTTGTATTTTTTGTTGCTTACTATTTTCTATTTTCTTGTTTTCTGGCTTTTCAAGTTGCAACTTTCCATGCTCTTTTATAAACTCTTCTGCACTTTTCATTTTTTTGTTCTCCCCTAATTTTAGAAAGAATTGCTAAAAAGTAATTATTTTTAAAATTATTCTTCTGGTTCTTCATCTTGTTCTTTATCTATTACTTCATCTCCTAAACTTTTTTCAAAAGCTTGAGCATAGTTGTCTCTAATTTTCTTTTCTATTTCTTCTGCTATTTTAGGATTTTCCATTAAATATGATTTAGCATTTTCTCTACCTTGGCCTATTCTATCCCCACTATAACTAAACCATGAGCCACTTTTTTCAATTATCTCTAGGTTAACAGCAATATCTAAAAGATTGCCCTCTTTTGAAATACCTTTACCATATATTATATCAAATTCTGCCTCTCTAAATGGTGGTGCTACTTTATTTTTTACTACTTTTACTCTTGTACGGTTACCTATAACTTCTCCATCTTGTTTTAAGCTTTCTATTCTTCTAATATCCATTCTAACAGATGCATAGAATTTTAATGCTCTACCACCTGGTGTTGTTTCTGGATTTCCAAACATAACACCTACTTTTTCTCTTAATTGGTTAATAAATACAATAACACATTTTGACTTATTAATAACACCTGCTAATTTTCTTAATGCTTGTGACATTAATCTTGCTTGTAAACCAACATGTGCATCTCCCATGTCTCCATCAATTTCTGCTTTTGGCACTAATGCTGCAACAGAGTCTACAACAATAATATCTAATGCACCACTTCTAACTAAAGCTTCTGCAATTTCTAAAGCTTGTTCTCCTGTATCTGGTTGAGATACAATAAGATTATCTATATCAACACCTAAGTGTTTTGCATATACTGGATCTAAAGCATGCTCTGCATCTATAAAAGCAGCCTCACCACCCATTTTTTGTGCTTCTGCTATGATATGTAATGCTATGGTTGTTTTTCCAGAAGATTCTGGACCAAATACTTCTATGATTCTTCCTCTAGGAATTCCACCAATTCCTAGTGCAATATCTAAACTTAAAGCTCCTGTTGGAATTGCCTCAACATTCATTGCTGAGAAATCTCCTAATTTCATAACAGAACCTTTACCAAATTGTTTTTCAATTTGCCCTAATGCTGCTTCTAGTGCTTTCATTTTTTCTGAACTTTCATTACTCATTCTTTTTTCCTCCTATTATTAAAACGAATGTTTGTACTTATTATATCCTAATAAAAAATATTGTCAAGCCTTTTTTAAATTTATTTAAGCTAAACTTTCTTCTTTTGTTAAAACATTATTTCTATAACTGTTTTAATGATATTTTTTTCTAACATTATTAGTATATTTATTTCAGGCGTATCTGTCAAGATAATTCTACTAACTGATTTAATAGATATTTAATTTTTGATTTAAAATTCACTGACTAAATATAGTATGAAACACAAAAATTTAAAAGATAAAAAATAATAAGGAATATGCAATTGATTTATACATATCCTTATTAAACTATACTTTTTTACAGTTTGCAAGTAAAATCGTATGACAAAATTCGACAATATGTGTTAGACCTTATTTTTAAAGTAACTATCATTCTTCTTGCCTATACCAATCTAAAAATTGGTAATAAATATTATAGTTATTAGGGGTAACCTCTCCTCTAAAACTACTATTGTATACTACTATATCTTGATTACGATATAATCCTATATAGGGTACTTCTTTTTGGTAGATTTCAAGTATCTTTTTGTATTTTTCTTTTAATAAATCTTCGTTAGTAATGTGATTTATTTCTTCTAAAATCGTAAGCATTTCTTGATTTTCATAATTAGCTATATTTTCTTTGCCTAAAAAGCTACTTAAATCTGGCGAAAGTGAAGTATAAACTCCTGTTAACAGTATTTCATATTGTTTATTTTTTAAACACTTTTCATATTGACTTTGAGATAATTCATCAATTTCAATTTTAATCCCAATTTCTTCTAATTGCTTTTTTATTTCTTCTGCTACTTTCATTCGTTTTTCGTCTTCTTTATTAACAGATAATGTAATATTTAATGTTCTTGTTCTTCCTTCTATTCGTTTTTGCCAAATACCATATTCATATTTCCAACCTGCTGCTTCTAAAACTTCTTTTGCCTTTTCATTACTTGTTTGTTCTACTATTTTTTGGTCTTTTACTAAATAATGGATATCTTCTAATGGAAAATAAGCTACCATTACTTTATTTTCTAAACTTGATGCCACTATTTTTTCTTGGTTTATTGCTAAATTTATTGCTTGCCTAACTTCTTGCCTTTCTAAAATGCTATTCTTACAATTTAAAGCTAAATAATCATATTCTCTATTTCCATATATTTTTTGACCATATCCCATACTACCAATATATTCTTCCACATTACGGTTAGCTGTATGCATAAAATCAGTGCCTCCGATTTTAAAGCTATTGTATACTTCTCCCATAGTTTCATATAAAGTGATGGTAATTGTTTTAATGTTAGGCTGACTATTTTCTATTTCTCTCCAATATTCATTTTGAGTAAGTTCTATTTTGTTTTCTTCTAACTTTGAAATCTTGTATTTTCCTGTTCCTAATGGAATTATTTTAGTATCTTTTATTTCTTTTCCTTCATATTGTTTTTGAGACACAATAGGAAATATTAAATGATATTCAAAAAAAGGAACTTCTTGTTCTAATTCTATACGTACAGTAGTATTATCCACCTCTTCTGCCTTTTTTATTAGTTTTACATTTTCATAGTATATTGAAGTTTTACTTTTTTGTAATTCCTTAATAGAAAACGTAACATCTTGTGCAGTTACAGGAGTGTTGTTAGACCACTTACTATTTTCTTTTAATTTTATAACATAGGTTTTATCGCCTACTTTTGAGCATTCTTTTGCTAAGCCATTTGCTATTTTATAATCTTGTGTAATGGTAAGTAATGGCTCAAATATAAGACTATTTATATAAATTACTTCACGATTTTTGGTAACATATGGGTGAATTGTATCAAATTCTGATATTCCTAATCTTAAGTCTGTAAGCATATTAATTGTTTGATAAGATATTTCTCCGCTTTGTTGTTTTGGTTCTTTGGGATTTTTGTTAATAAAGTACACTATTACCCCTGCTATCATACATAAAATAAATAGAACAATCATAATTCTAGATGGTTTTACTTTCATATGCTTCTCCTTTTCTTTTTGCTATCATATACTATCTTGTGCATTTTTGCAATTATCTATCTGCATTTTACTCATTTTTCGTTATAATTATTCAATGCTACATATCCCTCTTCTAATAATTACTTTTATATATCAAAAGAGCACTAAAATAGAATTTCTATTTTTCGTGCCCCTATATCTTTATTTTATTAAGTAATTTTTCTTAATAAAATTTATTTATTTTCTAGTTTCTACAATTAACTTGATGCCTGTTCTGTCTTCGCCTTCAACCTCTACTTCTGCAAAAGCTGGTATACATACTAAATCTACTCCTGATGGTGCTACAAATCCTCTTGCGATTGCCACAGCTTTTACTGCTTGATTTAATGCTCCTGCTCCAATTGCTTGCATTTCTGCTTTACTTGATTCTTTTACCAAACCTGCAATTGCTCCTGCTACTGAGTTTGGATTTGATTTTGATGAGATTTTTAAAACTTCCATTTTTTGCCTCCTATAATTTTTTATATTTTTGTTTCGCGAACAATTATATTTATAATATATTTTTTTCATTTTGTCTAGTATTTTTTGGAAAAAAGTGGAAATTTTTATCATTTTATTTTTACAATTTCTACCAATTATCTAATTAATAACCTTTCTACCCCTTCGGTTCTACATTTTTCGTCATTTATTTCAAACACACAACCATTAAAGATAGTATTGCCTTCTGCTAATTTGTATCTTTCAGGAAGTGATGTCACAAATCTTTTGACAGATGCTTCTACATCCATACCTATTACAGAGTTTTCTGGCCCTGTCATTCCTAGGTCAGTAATATATCCTGTTCCTTTTTGGGTTATTTCTTCATCTGCTGTTTGTACATGTGTATGTGTTCCTACTAAAACTGTTACTTTTCCATCTAAGAAATGTTTCATTGCAATTTTTTCTGCTGTTGCTTCTGCATGAAAATCAACTATAATAATATCTACCTGATTTTGTATTCTTTGTATAATTTCTTCTGCTACTGTAAATGGATTTTCAGAAAGCACATTCATATCTGTTCTACCAATTAAGTTTATAACAGCTATATTTTTTTCTTTACATTTATAAATGTGATATCCTTTTCCTACCACTCCTTTAGAATAATTAGCTGGCCTTATTAATTTTGGATGATCTATAAAACTAAAAATATCTTTTTTGGCCCAAGTATGATTTCCCATTGTAAAACAGTTTATGTCTAATTTTAATAATTCATTCCAAGTTTTTAAAGTAAGTCCCATACCGCCTGCTGTATTTTCAGCATTTACAATAATAAAATCTATTTTCTTTTCTTCTTTTAATTTTGGCAATATTTGTTTTAATTTATCTAATCCATTTTCTCCTACAATATCACCTACTGTTAATATCCTCATTTGTTTTCTTCCTTCCTATTTTTTCTTTATCATACTACAAATTATATTATTGGTCAATTTTCTCTTTTCTTTTTTATAAAAATATGATACCATTTGTATACATTAGAATTTGCTAAGGCTTTTTATGAAGGTATTACCTAAGTTACATATCAGTATGTATAAGTACATTTCTAATGATTTTTCTATGCGAATATGCTGGAATTGGCAGACAGGCACGTTTGAGGGGCGTGTGCTTTATGGCGTGTGGGTTCAAGTCCCACTATTCGCACCAATATGGATGTTTTTATGGGATTTAACATTCCATAAGAACATTTTTTATTGTGTAGGAAAAATCGACTTTTATCTTGGCATAATATAAAATTTTTTCGTATACAACAAGGTTAGGTTTCCTTAATCTGTGTAGTTGCGAAGCAACTTTCACAAGTGTGTGTTGGAAGCTTTGCTTCTGTTAACGCACACCTTTTTTGCCTCTTAAAAATTTTTTTTAATTTTGTGAACTGTTCTTTATGTTAAAATAATTTGCTAATAGCTTGATTTTTATGTAGACTTACAGTATAATGTACTTATAATTTTCGTGGGTACAACGAATTAACAAATGTACCACTTTCATTATCTTTTACATCTATTAATGTAATTGATTGTGAATGCTGTTGGAGGCATTATGTGTTTTATCAAGGAAAAAACCGCAGAAACTATGGAATGCGAACAAATCTGCCACAGAATGCAGAACGCCAGTCTTCGGTATGCCATCGATTTTTTAAGAAATAACCCGCATAATACTCCTGCTGTTCTTGCAACTTTGGAATCTACTTATAATTTGCTGGCAGTGTATTCTTGTTTCCCTTGTAAATGCTTATCTAAAAGAATACATCATGTATACACTAATGTAAAATCTACCCATGCAGACTCACGTGACAGCCAGAAAGTTATGATAGATATGTTAATTTTAGAATTGGAGGCATTCTTAAACAACAGCTAAACCACAAAAAAGAAACCTCTTTTGAGAAAAAGAGGTTTCTTTTTTTGTAGTTATGTAGTAAAATAAAAATGATTAGATTATGAATATAATACTAATCACTTTTGTACTTTAATAAAAATTTAATGTACATGGGAGGTTGTAATGATGAAAGAAGAATTTATAGAATTATTAAAAAGTATAAATAGAACTGGTATGGATAAATTAATTGCCTATATTGAAAAAACAGATTTCTTTAAGGCTCCTGCTAGTACTAGATTTCATGGAAATTATGAAGGTGGCCTATTAGAACATAGCCTAAATGTTTATCACTTATTAAAAGAAAAATTATCACATAAACCATACTTTGATATGGTAAAAGCATCTGATGAAACTATTATTTTAATTACTTTATTACATGATTTGTGTAAAGCTAATTTTTATACTGTAGATTATCGTAATAAGAAAAACGAAGATGGTGTTTGGGTAAAAGAACCCTATTATACTGTAAATGATACCATTCCTTATGGTCATGGAGAAAAATCAGTTATGATGATTAGCAAATTTATTGATTTAACCTTAGAAGAAATGTATGCAATTCGTTGGCATATGGGCTTTACCGAGCCAAAAGAATTATACAATACCCTTAGTAATGCTTATGAAAAATACCCATTAGCCTTAGCTTTACATGAGGCAGATTTAGAAGCTACTTATTTAATTGAGTCTAGAAACAAATAATAAGAAACCTAACCTTATTGTATAGGAAAAATCTATGATTTTTCCTATACAATAAAAAAAGAAGCCCCCTTCTTTTCTCTATTTTCTAAGGAGACTATCTATGAAATTAACTTATATTGTTCCTCAAAATTGTACTTATTATAATGTAAAAGAAGTCTTAAAGGCAGAATTCTTAATGTCTGACAGACTTCTTATTAAACTAAAAAAAATGCAAAACATTTTTCTAAATGAACAATCTGCTTATGTACATCACCCTGTTCAATGTGGTGATATTATTTCTTGTGATTTAAATTATGAAGAAGATAATTCTAATATTATTCCTACTCATATACCTTTATCTATTTTATATGAAGATGAAGCTTTTTTAATTATTGATAAGTTAGCTGGCATACCTATTCATCCATCACAAGACCATTATTTAGATAGTTTATCTAATGGTGTTCGTTTTTATTTTGATACCATTGGTTTAAAAAAGAAAATTAGACCTGTTAATCGATTAGATAAAGATACCTCTGGAATTGTTATTTTCGCCAAAAACGAATATATTCAAGAATGTTTAGTAAAACAAATGAAGTCAAAAAATTTTGTAAAAAAATATATTGCTTTTGTATCTGGTCATTTAGATAAAAAACAAGATACTATCTGTGCTCCTATTGCAAGAAAAGAAAATAGTATTATTGAAAGATGTATCAATGAAAATGGAGATTCTGCCATTACACATTATAAGGTACTTGATACTAAAGAAATATATTCTTATCCTTATGAAATTGTAGAATGTACTTTAGGAACTGGAAGAACTCATCAAATTAGAGTTCATTTTGCTTACCTTGGTCATCCTCTTTTAGGTGATACTCTTTATGGTTCTTCTTCTCCTTTTATTAGTAGACAAGCTTTACATAGTTACTATGTTTCTTTTATTCATCCACTTAGTAAAAGGCTAATTACTTTTCAATCCAATTTGCCTGAAGATATGACAACTCTATATGCAAAACAAAAACATGATACTAATTTAAATTAATACCATGTTTTTTATTATTTATTAAAATAGTAAATCTGTAAGCCGGGTTCTGTCTTGGATAGTCATTTATCTAGTACTTATATTGCTATAAATATCATGCCACCAAATTAGGAAAACGGCGAGTAGCCTTAGCTTTCCTGGCTCGGTGTTGCTCCAGATGGGGTTTACACTGCCTAATATGTCACCATACTAGCGGTAGGCTCTTACCCTGCCTTTTCACCCTTACCTAATTTTAAAAACTTAGGCGGTTATTTTCTGTTGCACTTTCCTTAAGGTTGCCCTCACTGGACGTTATCCAGCATCACTACTCTATGGAGCCCGGACTTTCCTCGTACGCTGTCTTTCGACCTTGCTATACGCGACTATCTAATTTACTACTTTTTTATTATACTATATTTTACTAGAAAAAGCAATTAGTTAATGGCTATCTCTGTAAGTAAAAGAGAAAAAGTAAAAAAACTACTATCTATTTATTTCTTACTTTCTACTATCTTCACAATATCTGCAATATAATCTCCTATAATTGGAATATTTAAAGTTACAATTTTTTGAAGTACGATTAATAAAATAGCAGTTAAAATGGTAAAACCAATTCCAATTCCTATCCCTTTTGCAATTCCTGTCATTAAATTTCGAAGTAATAATTCTTTTTTATTTCCCAATAGTTCAGCTAAATCTAATATATTATTTTTGGTTAATACAAAATTTAGTTGTTCTATATTTTTTAATAATTGCCTTTCTAGTTTACTTTTTCTATTTTTGAACATAAAAAATCCTCCATCTATTATTAAGATGGAGAATTTTTTAAATTTTATTCATTTTTAATTTGTAAATAACTCATGTTAAAAGCAAGAAAATATATATGATTAAAGATTCTTCTTGCCAGCTCTAATCTAAAGTATTTAATTCTACCTTATTTTCACTAATGCTATTATTCTTATTGCTATTTTTATCTAATTGTTTCTTCAATTTTTCTAGCTTTGTAATTAGTTCTTGTAATTTTGACATGTCTTTTCCTATCATTTCCCAATTACTATTTTCACTAGATTGTTTTAAATTATTATTTGCTTTAATAATAGCTTCCATTAAACCTTCTATATCTTCTGTATTTTCTACTTCAATATCAACTGCATATTGTGATACTAGATTATTTAATGCAATTTCTAAAGTATTTCCAATTGCTACTTTGTTTCCAGATGCCACTACTACTTTCTTCAAAATAGGTGTAGCATCTTCTTCATTTAAATATTGTTGATAAATTGGCTCTACATAGAGTAAAGAATTGTTTATTGGAATAACAATCATATTTTTGCTAATTCTAGTACCTGTTACATTTAAGCTTTCAATCTCTTTTGAAATAGTTTCATCTTGTTCTAATTGGGTATCAATTTGCATTGGCCCTAAAATATTACTATCTGATGGATATTTATATAATACTAATTTAGGATTTCCATTTTCATAACTACCCACTAAATAAGCTGCTATATTTTGCTTTTGATATGGTGTATATGGCAATACTAAGCCTAAAGTAGCTATATTATTATCTACTGTTTTTACCATAGCATAATATGGTTTGATTTCTGTACCTGTTTTGGTAGAAACTTTTGTTATATTATGAGTAGCAACTTCCCATATATCATCACCTCTATATAATACATCAGTTTGAATATGATGATATCTTTCCATAATTTCTGCTTGAATATTATACAAAAATTCTGGATAAACAAATTGACTACTAATATCTTCTGGAATAGAGGCATCTTTATCTACAAATAAATCTTTATAAACTTTTTGATATGCCATGATAATAGGATCGTTTCTGTCTGTAATATAATATTTTATTGTTCCATCATAAGCATCTATTAGTACCTTTACAGAATTTCTAATATAGTTAATGTCTGTTTTATTTAATAAACTATCTTTTTGTAAGGTAGTTCTTTGTGAATATGGATAACAATCTGATGTGGTATAAGCATCTAATACCCATATTAGTTTTCCCTCGCTATTTACTACCAAATATGGACTTTCATCATATAATAAATATGGCATTAATGTTTTTGCCCTTTGAATAATATTACGATTGATTAATATTTTACTTTCATTACTTACATTACCTGAAAATGCTAACTTTAAGTCTTTTTCTTTAATAGCCAAGATAATTCTGTCTATTAAATTTAAGTTTAGTCCAGCTTGCCCTTCATATATATTTTCTGCATTTTCTGCTTTAGATGAGCTAACAATTGGATAGTCAAATTCTACCTTTCCATTACTATTGGTAACTACTGTATTGTTTGTTTCTAGCCCAAAATAAATTCTTGGCTGGCTAATTTCTACTATTTTTTCTTCATTTTGTGTAAGACCTTTTTGCAAATGTTTTAGTTCTCCATTTTCTGCAACTTCTGTAGCAGAGGTAACAATTACACCATATCCATGAGTATATTCATATGTTTTATTATTATAAGTACCTGCTGAACTTGTAATTTCTCTTGGAGAAATATATACCAAACTTGGTTTACCTTTAATTATATAATTTGCCATTTGAGTAGTACGATATGTATAGTATCCTTTGTTGGTTTGCAAAGTATTTAAATTTTTTAGTACAGTTTCTTTTCCTGCAAGTACAATATTTTCTACTACGGTTTGATTTTGCTCTAAATCTTCTTTTGTAATAGTTTGGCTTTCTCCTACATTGATTTCTTCTATATTAATTCCATAAGCTTGTCTTGTAGAATTTATATTGGCTTTTATGTATTTTTGTTGTTTATCTAATTCATTTGGATTTGCATATATAAGTTCAAAACCTGCAAGTACAATAAGCATTGCCATTAAGTAAACAGGAACTACTGCAAGTGATAACATTACCCTTTTTGTATTTCCCTTTTTGAAATAATGAACTGCTATTATAACACATGAAAGAATAATGACTGATAAAATACGATATCCCCATAATTTTACTGTTACTTCTGAAAGACCTGCTCCCCATAAAGCATAAGATGTTACACCATCTTGTAAATTTAAAAATCTTTGAAGTCCTACATTTAAGGTTTCTATAAAAATAATGCTTGCTAAAAGAATAGCAATAATTATAATATTGTTGCAAAGTTGTTTTAATAAACGACTTTTTTTCAAGGTTTCTCTATCTATTCCATCAAAATAAAAGTTAAATACTATAATATAATATAAAGTTGCATATATAGTTAACCCTACTACAATTGTCATAAAATAACGTAAAATGAATTGCATAAATGGTTGTACAAAAATGAAATAACTAATATCATAGTTTAAAACTGGGTCTAATAATTCAAAGGCAGTCGCATTCATACAAAGCATTAATTTTTTTAAGATGATATTTGTAATAAAAAAACTAACTACTATTGCTACAATAAAGGCAATCGACTTATTTAACATTTTAGGCATTGGCTTTTTTTCATCTTCAAAAAATGGTATTAGCCCCTTTTGGATTCTTTTGTTTGTCCAAAAAATTAGAATAAATAGCAATAAAAAGTTAGCAGTAAAGGTAACTACTTGATAAAGTATATTTTGCCAAAAGATACTTAAATATTGTTCTCCTAATTCTAAGGTTTCTAAATAATCTCCTCGATAAATAATATAACCAATTAAGACTACTAAACTTAAGAATGCTAATACAATCCACACTCTTCTTTTATTATTTTTAGCTTGTCCATTTTTTTCTTTTGTGAGTACTTGGTTGTTTTTTGTTTCTTCCATTGCTTGCTATATTCACTCCTTTTTTCGTGTATTACTTTATTCTTGTTTACATTTTTCATTTTATATAAGAACTTTATTGGTTTGTATAAACTAATTGTATAACTCATTTTTTTCTTGCATTCAACTTAGATTAATGCTTTTACAAAATCTTCACTATTAAAGATTTCCATATCGTCTATTTGTTCTCCTACACCAACAAATTTTACTGGCATTTGGTTTTCTGCTACAATTCCTACTACTACGCCACCTTTAGCCGTTCCATCTAATTTTGTTAAAATAAGGCCATTAATATCTACTGTTTCTTTAAATGCTTTTACTTGTAAAATGGCATTTTGCCCTGTTGTTGCATCTAGCACCATTAAAACTTCCTTAGAGGCATTTGGCAATTCTTTATCAATTACCTTTTTTATTTTTATTAGTTCATCCATTAAATATTTCTTGTTGTGTAATCTACCTGCTGTATCACAAATAAGCACATCACTGCCTGTTTGTTTTGTTATTTGGATAGCATCATATACTACCGAAGCAGGGTCTGACCCCTCTTCTCGTTTTACCATCTGGCAGTCTGCTCTTTTAGACCATATCTCTAATTGTTCTACTGCAGCTGCTCTAAAGGTATCTGCTGCTGCAATTACTACCTTTTTTCCATCTTGTTTTAAACGATTTGCAATTTTACCAATAGAAGTAGTTTTTCCAACACCATTTACCCCTACTACTAAAATGACAGATGGATTTGTTTCTAATTTTAGTCCATTATCTACTTCGTCTAAAATATTTTGTATTTCTGTTCTTAAGGCATTTTTTACACCTTCTTCATCTTCTATTTTTTCTTTTTTAATTTTTTCTCTTAAATTACTAATGATTTTAGTAGAAGTTTCTACTCCTACATCTGACATAATAAGTGCCTCTTCTAGTTCTTCTAATAGTTCTTCATCTACTTTTCTAAAGTTGCTAAATACATTATTTATTTTTTCATCAAATGAACTCTTAGTTTTGCTCAAACCTTGCTTTAGTTTATCAAAAAATCCCATTTTTCTTTTCTCCTCTTGTATTTTATGTATGTATTTTACCATGTTCTTTAGAATATAGCAACCCTTTTACTAAGTGATACCTTTTCTGCAATTTATTTTTTTAACTAGACCTGATACATTTTCTCTTCTTTTATTCTATAATAACCCTTTATAATATTTCCAAGCAAGCACACGAAAAACTAGCTTATTGACCACATCTTCTTCTATTTTTCTTTCTTCTATTGCTTTTTTTACAGAACTAATGCCTTCTTTATAATTTGAAGTGATTATAAGATTATTTTCTGCAATAACGGCTTTTACCACTGCTTCTTTATCGCTTGCAACTGCAGTCATTGCTAAATCATCTGTAATTATTATTCCTGTAAAGTTTAGGTCTTTTCTTAATAGTTGATGAACATTTGGTGATAGTGAAGCTGGATTTTTTTCATCTATGCTAGTTACAATATTATGACTAACTAGTACTGTTTCTGCTCCTTGTTTTATTCCTGCTCTAAAAGGTTCTAAATCCTTTTGTTGTATTTCTTCGTTAGTTCTTTTATCTATTGAACTGCTCGTATGTGTGTTACTATTATTTCCATATCCAGGAAAATGCTTTAAACAGTATGAAACTCCTGTATTTTTACTACTAGCAATTACAGTTTTTGCATATGTTGCAGTCAATTTTTCATTTTCTCCCAAAGTTCTTGTATATATATAATCTGTCTGTTTTTGTGCTATGTCTACTACTGGTGCTAGATTTAGATTAATTCCTAAATTTCTTAGAATTTTGCTTTTTTCTATTGTATCTTTTTCTATTTCTGCAAAACCTCCGTTTTTGATATAATTCTCTTGGAGATTGAAATTTGCTTTTTGCTAAGTTTTTATTACTACTAATTCTTACAACTTCTCCGCCTTCTTCATCTACTGCTATTACTAAGGGTATATTAGATGCTTTTTGCAAATTTCCTATCATTTCTTGTACTTGTTTTTCTGTTTTATTTTTAAAGTCTTTCTCAAAAAATAAATAACCACTAAAATGATATTCTTTAAGAGCCTCTATTGAATTGTCACTTGGATAACATATTAAGAATAATTGTCCTATTTTTTCTTCTAAACTTAAGGTTTGTAGTTTTTCATAAGCTTTTTCATAATATTTACTAAATATTCCATTATCTTGCCATTGTTTTGGAACTTTACTTTCTATTTTAATATTTTCCATTTTTTCTTCTTTCTTCGCCATTTCATTTTTTTGTAGTCTCTTTGTAGTAAAATATCCAGTTATTATAACTAATATTATTACAATTATAACAATAAAAATTTTCTTTGACACTATTTTTTCTCCTTTTTTATTTATATATCTATGTTTTTAGTTTAGAAGTTATGAGATTCTTGTTCTCTTTCTATTAGGATTTGTAAATAAATTACAATACAAATATAGCAAAAACTGTTAAAATATATTATAATTTCATTAACTAATTGTAGGATGGTATGTAAAATGAATGAACAAATTAATGTAAAAAAACAGTTAAAAATATCAATTCCAATTGCTTTTGAGAATTTGATAAATATATTAATGACCCTAGTTGATACTTTAGTTATTTCTCTAGTAGGAACTAAAGAGTTGTCTGCATTAGGTGCTATGGCAGTTATTCTTAACATTATGCAAATGGGAATACAAACAATCAATGTTTCTAATAATACACTCATTGCAAAGGCTTTAGGAGAAAAAGACAATGAAAAGTTAAAACTTTTTACAGGAAACTCTATCCTTTTATCTTTGGCATTATCAATTTTAATAATTTTATTAATATTTGTAATACACCCTGTATTTCCTGTATTATTTAAAGTTGATAAAATTGCTAATACCTATTTAATAATTAGATTACTAGGTTTTATTCAAAGCAGTTTAGTTACTGTTTTATCTGGGCATCAAAGAACAATTGGAAATCAAAAAAGTATATTAAAGCTTAGAATATTTGCAGTTATCCTTAATCTTATTTTGGATATTATTGTTGTAAAAATGGGTTATGGTATAGTAGGTGTTGCATTAGTTACTGTATTTATAGATACGATTCTAGCAATTTATCTAGGTATTTTTTCTAGAAAAAATGTAAAACTAAAATTTGTAAAATCCTATTTTAAAGAAATATTACATTTGTTTAGATGGAATTTTGTTGAAAGAATTGCTTCAAGAGTTGACAATTTTATATTTAATTTAATAGTAGCACGAATGGGAAATTTGGAATATTCAGTACACGTTATACTAATTCAAATTGCTGATATCTATGAATCTTTTATTCAAGGTTTTGGAGATGGTATCACTATAAGTGTTGGAATTGCCTCTGGAAAACAAGATCATAAATATTTAAACAATGTAAAAATGGTCGCAAAAAAAATAGTTAATTATGCTTCTGTAATTTTACCATTTATTATATTTATAATTTCAATTGTTATTATGAATATCTCTTTAAGAGAACCCCAACTGCAATATATCTTTTTTAGAGTAATACCATTATTCTTATTAGGAACATATATAACAATGTCAGCAACATATTATTTTGCGATATTAAGAGGAAATAGAGATTTTAAATTCTTAGCTAAAAGAAATATTATTAGTTCTATTGTAAAAATATTAGTTTCTACTCTCCTATCTTATACATCACTTGGTATTGTTGGAGTATGGATAGGCTATTTAATATATGGAATTGTGCAGAAGTATTTATCTAAAAAAAGATATCAAGATTTGAAATATTGATGAGCAAAAAATAATAAAACAAGCAACTAATTAATTCTAACTAGTTGCTTGTTACAATCTTTACTATTTATTTTTATATCTATTTTCACTAATACAATCTATTTCCTAAATATTCACTTTTCACCTCTAATTGCATTATATCAATTATAACTTTATCCTCATTTTCTTCATAGTTCTCTACATCACTCTCAATTTTAATAGTAAATTCTTTATATTTTAGTGTAGCCACAAAGTGATTGTTTCTTTCTTCTAATTCGAATCCATATTTTTCCAATTTCGATATTGCCTGTTTCATATTATCACCTATAGTAACACCCAATATATTGTATTTGTTGGACAACAGTGATATCCTTCCTAAATAAAATTCAGATTCATCATTTGGATATCCATAGTAACTAAATGAAATATCTTCATCATTAAAATCATTTGACATATAATTATTTAATTTCTCATATTTTTCTAATTTTGTATCTAAGTTATCATATTTACTCATATATTTTACAGGTAAATTACTATTACTATTTATGATATTGATTATTTCATCATTTCCTTGTAGATCACTTTTCTTTTTATTAGTAATAATAATAGTAGTTACAATTACTATTACAATAACTAATACTATTCCTAAAATAATTATATTTTTATTTTTCATTTTTCCTTACCTTTTCCTTCCATGCTATTATTGTATAATATACTTTCAAAATATTATTTATTAAATATCGTTTTTAACTTATTAAAAAATTCTATTTTTTCATTAGGAATCTTATCATACTCTTCTCTTGAAAAATGACTTAAAATTTCTAAAACTTCAGTGTAGGCTCTAGTATATGTATTAGTCAACTCTAGTTTCTCCTTCCAATTCTTTTTTCTTTTTAATTCAATTTGTTCAATGTGAGTTGCATTACTTACTTCTTCAGATGTAATTCCTTGAGAAATAGCATTTGATACAACTGATTGCATTGTAATTTTAGTCATGCTATCATTTTTGCTATCAAGTCGGTTCCTTGTTGTTCTAATAACTCTTTATCACTTAGAGCTTCTAATATTGCTTTAGCTTTTTCTGGCCTAAATTGCCACCCTCTTGCAAGAAGAATTTTATCTTTAGTTGTTTCTGAGCAATATTGTTTTATAGCACTATCTGTTCTACTTAAAGTTTCTTGTGCTTTGTTTAAACTTGTATTTCCTCGCTTTCAATCTATTCTTATTATATCATTAAAGTTAAATTCTTACTACATTTTATTGACAATATTTTTGCAAAGTTACTTATTTTTCTGTAACCATTCATAAACCTCATCTTCAGTAATTTCTCCGTCATAAAAAGATATAAACTCATCTTTATCACACACCAAATAGATATTGTGTAATTCTAATTGTGCTATAAGTTCTTCTAAATCACGAACTGAACAAGTTACTCTATCTAGTTTATATGCTACAATATAATTAATTTTTCCTTGTTTCATATCTTCTATCATTACTCATTTTTTTCTCTCTCCTTTCAATATTGAATGGAAAGGCACAAAAATCAACCTTTACAGTTGATTTATCAATGTTTTTGCCAAAGTGCAACGATTTTACTTAATGGAGCGATATTTTTACAAGTTACGAACTCTCTTGTTCTCTTTCTAAATGTATTATATATGTGTTATCATGAAATTTCAATAGAAGTATAGAAAAAAGCATATAAATGTAGTAAAATTATGCTAAAAATAAATTTTAATTCTTTTTGGAGGTCTTGAGATGAATAAAAATTATGTGGTAATAATGTTGTTTAATAAAAATAAGGATAAATTATTACTAGTAAAAAGAAACAAAAAGCCTTATAAAGATTGTTGGAATGGAATTGGTGGAAAAATTGAAGAAAATGAAACTCCTCTTGAAGCTGCTAAAAGAGAATGTATGGAAGAAACAAATATTGCTTTAGAAAATCCTAAACTTTTAGTAACATATGTATATCCCGAATCAAATATAATGAATAGCAATACACATTTAAATGTTATATATGACTTTGTTAAAGAAGTATCAGTTAAGGACAATTATGAAGGACATTATGAGTGGAAAGATATTGATTTCGTTATGGATGCTTATAATCAAGAAATTGCAGGATTATCCAATTTAAATCAATTTGTTAAAGAAATTTTTGATTTAGAAAATATTAAAAAATTTTATAAATAATGGAGATGATTTTTTGAACAATAAAAATGTTACTATAGTAATAGATGGTCAAGCAGGAAGTTGTGGAAAAGGTAAAATTTGTGGTTATTTATCTAAAAATGACAACTTTTCTCTATCTACCAATAATTGGTCTAGTAATGCAGGACATACTTATGTAGAAGATAATGGAGAAAAAATTGTAGTTAGTCATTTACCTATTGCAATGTTAAATCCAAATTGTAAATTAGTTTTAAATGCAGGCTGTGCTATAACTCCAGAAATATTATTTGAGGAAATAAAAAAGTACAAAGAATTGATTGGAGCTAGAAAAATATATATTCATCCAAGAGCAATAATTATTCTGGAAAAACATCGTGAAGAAGAAAAAAGAATAATTAGGAGTGGATCAACATTTAAAGGTTGTGGTTCAGCACAAGCCGAAAAAATTATAAGAAATCCTAGTGTTATTTTAGCAAAAGATTATTTTAAAAATTTAACAAATGATTTGAAAAATTGTATTGAAATAACAGATACTGCAAAAATGGTAAATGAGTGTAACGACAAAATTCTAATAGAAGGTGCACAAGGACAAGATTTAGATATTAACTATGGACTTGATTATCCTAATGTTACAAGTAGAATGTGCAGTAGCAGTCAACTAATTGCAGATGCTGGATTAAGTCCTTTTAAAGTAAAAGATATTTATATGATTATAAGACCATATCCTATTAGAATAAGTAATAAAACTAACATTGGAGATGACATTTATAGTGGTGATTATGCAGGTAGTGCTGAAATTACTTGGAGTGAAGTAAAAGATAGATGTGGATGTAATATTGCTTTAGAGGAGTATACAACTGTAACAAAGAAAATAAGACGTGTTTTCGAAATGAATTGGGATAGGCTAAAATATAATGTGATGATAAATCAGCCAACTCAAATTGTTTTGAATTTTGCTCAGTACATAGATTGGAAAGCATATAGGTGTAACAGTTATGATAAATTACCAATCAAAGTTAAAGACTTTATTAAAAAGATAGAAGAAACAACTAATACACCTGTTACAATGATTGGTACTGGTGAAAGAAATTGTGATATTATAGATTTAAGACAATACTTTTAAAGATAGTATTGTCTCTTTGTTATTACAAATTTATGATTTTTTCTATAATTTCCATATCTTCTATTTTATTAATTCCAAAACATTTCTTTCCTAAATCTTTTATAGAAGCACCTAAATGATACATTTCTTTATTGTCTATTACAATAAATCTATCATGAAATTTATTTGTTTTAGCAACTTTAAGAATAGGATATTCTTTATTGAATTTTTTTATATCTAAATTATCAATATTACTTTTATCTGACGTTAGAATAACAACTCCTACATTGTTCTTCTTTTTAGCTAACATTTTCAAAACACTATCATCAATATAATTATCTATAATTAAGATTTTCTTATTTGCTTTTTTAATGATATCTATTATTATGCTATATGCATCGTATATTTGACCATCAAAAAATATTCTCTGTTTAATGTTTTCTCCTAATTGCAGTTGATTAAAGACTTCATCAAATTTTTTGTTATGTTCTTGTAATTGGTATTCTACATTTGTTAATCTTTCGAATACTTGTCCATTTGAAGCCAAAAACTTTCTCATTTCTATAAAAGAATTAACAATTTTTATGCTTACATTAACAGCAACTTGACTTTTTAATAAGCCTGCAAGCATAGTAATTCCATATTCGGTAAATACATATGGCAGATATTTTCTATGTTGTCCTCTTCCATTTTCGTTTAAGGTGAAAATTTTGCACCTTAAAGATTTATATTCTTCATCAGTTAATTGAAAACAATAGTATTCTGGAAATCTTTCTATATTATTTTTAACATTTCTATTAAGGTCTTTGGTTGCATATTCAAAAAGTCTTGCTACATCACTATCTAACATTACTTGTTTTCCTCTTATTGTATATATTAGATTTTTTATATCTTCATTAGTTAATTCATTTTGAATTGCTAATTTATTGTCTGAGACAACAAGGTTCTGGGGATCCAACTGCAATCTTTGATTGCTATGTCGGGTCAGGTTCTTATTTTCTTCCATTATTTCACATCCTTTTCTTACTTTATACAGTCTAAAACATTTGTTCTTTAATGTCAAGGCTTTTGCAATTTTTAATATTAAAATTTATACTATTGAAAAGATACAATGCAACTTTATTTTGCTGTGCTGAATCCATTTCCATAATTTTAGATGAAACAAAAATTGTATAAAGATAGTTTGCAAAGTTAACAGTAGTAGTTCTGTATTCTATATTAATTCCTTTTAGCAAGTTATCAAAATATTTATACATTTCTTTTTTATCATATTCTAAATTAGTATGGCTGTAATTATCACACATACATATTGCTAATCTTAATTTGTTTTCTAAGTCCATATCTTTTATCATTCGTAACTGTGAATCAATAGAATAGCCATTATCTCTTTGGTCATCTGTTGATACTCTTACATAAACTCCACATCTCATAAAAATATTACCTCCTACTATTCCTGTGAATTTTCTAAAGTTTTGTATACCAAAATTGTAAAAAAACTTTAAAAAATTTTACCCTCTCATATGTTTGCTCAAAAAAGCACATTTTCGCACCCCTAGTTTAGAGAAAAAAATTAAAATTTTTTATAACTTTGAACAATAAGAGATTAAATTTTTAACTTTATGAGAATTTGTTTGATTTCTTTTAGGTTATACTTTTGTTTATGTTCTTTAATATAGAATGGCTTATTAGCTATTTCATTCACTTTATATTCATAAATAGTAAAAGTAGATGGATATGTAATTAAATATTCAGTAGGTTCAATAAACTGTAAATTAGTAGCCTCTAAATGCTTAATTTTGCCATTCTTAACTGCATAATTATAGTTTTTAATAATTTCTAGTATTTCGTCATTTGGCTTTAAATCTTGTATTACTTCAAACTCAAACATAAAAAATGCCCTCCTTTTCAAAAGAGAACATTTTTGATATTTTTTATTAAGTTCAATTCATATTTTATAAAAATGAAAAAACTTACGAAACTCTTTACAGTTCGTAAGTTGCTATAAATTGGAGCTACTGGGCAGAACATTTGCTTATTTATCAACATTTTTTGCACCTTTGTAGAACATTTGTAGAAAAATATTCAATGACACATAAATTCTATAAAATACGTACCATGAAATTAATAAAAAATTACTCATAATTACCTTAAAGGCATTTATTTTCTCACAGTACATAGCTTTTGTGAGCTTTGTACTAATGAAGTTAGTGCAAGCTGACAAAAGCCAAATAGAAAAATAAGAGCGAAAGCGAATATTTTTCTATCTACGTGCAAAGATATTTATTTTTATTTTGCGCCTAAGCAAAATAAAATTTAATATCGCACGTAGTCATAAAAAGGGTTATTAGGGGAAGTATTCCCCTAATCATACGTAGAAACTCTGCTGAGTTTCTAGTATGTTAGAAACTGATTTTTAGTTTCATATTAAGAAAATTCAAAGGAGATGATTTATTTTTTTGTAAGCCTTCGAAGGCTATCTAAAAAGAAAAGGAAAATAATAAAATGAGTTATGCCATTATTAGAAATGCAAATTACAAAAAAGACAATTTAGCAGGACTATATAAACATAACGAGAGAAAAAATACAAACTATTCTAATAAAGATATTATTAGAGATAATTCTGTAAAAAACTATTCACTAAAACAATGTAATACAACCTATACAAATGCACTAAAAATATTGCAACAAGAAAATAACTTAAAAGGCAGGATAATCAAAACAACAAATGTAGTATGTGAATTTATTATTACTTCTGATATGGATTTTTTTCAAAGGATTGGAGAAATAGAAACTAAAAGATATTTTGAAACTGCTTACCAATTTGTAGCAAACTATCAAAACTTAGGAGAAAAATATATTTTATCTGCTAAAGTACATATGGATGAAACTACTCCCCACCTTCACTTAGTTTTCATTCCTGTAGTACATATAAAAGATAAGAATGGAAATGAAATAGACAAAATTGCCTGTAGTGAGTATTGGAAAGGCAAAGATAGTTACAGAAAACTGCAAAATAATTTCTATCAATACATGACAGAACATGGTTTTACGTTAGAACGTGGAAAAGCATAAGAAAACAGACATATTCCTATCGAAACATTAAAAAGCATAACTAATTATGAGAATATAAAATATGAAATGGAGCAAGAAGAAATACAACCTTTAGAAACTGGAAATATGGCTTTAGTAATAGCACAAAATAAAGAACTAGTAAAATATACAAATAAGCTAAAAGTACGACTTGCAAAATCTTATACCGTAATTCAAAGAGTAGAAAATTTGCAAAAAGAAAATACAAATTTAAAAATTACAAATGAAAAATTGGAACAAGAAAATCACACTATAAAAAATTACATACAAAAAACTTTTGAAGTTGTAAATCACCTTTTTAGTTTTCCTATTGATAGTTTTAAAAGAATAGTTGATAATTTAATAAAGAACTTAGAAAAATAGTAACTACTACAAAACTATTAACTTATTATTCTATCTATTTCATTAGGATTATTTTGATATTATAATTATAACGCTAACGGAACAAATTTTCAATCAAATTGTATTTCTTAAATATCTTCTTTATAGAATATTGAAAAATATGTAAACACAAATCCTTCCTTAATATATCTATTATGGAAAGATTTGCATTCAAATTTTATTCAATGCTGAATTTACTCTTTAGCAACTAATTTTTCCACTAATATAACCAATTATGCTCCCAAATTTTCAGTTACAAGATTTATTATATTGTCAGTTATCCTTGTTACTATACCACTATTTCCAAGAAGTGGTTGAGTTCCTTTATTTATCCCTTTTGCGTATCCGAGGTGAGTTTTCATAGAAAGTTGGTCCTCCGCTCATTCCTCCAGTTAAAGGATAAGATAAAGTAAAATATCCCCCTGAAACATTTCCAACTTTGCCTTTTGAATAATATTGATATTTAGCACTCTCTATGTCAGTTGGGTATCCTACACTCTTTAATGTTAGAGAACTACTAGGAGCAGTCGCTGAAAGTCCCATCCAATTTCCTACTGATCTGCCTAAATCGTCTCCCAAAATACATAAACACCAATCATCTTCCCATTTGTGAGTTTGCAAATAAGCTGTTGGATATATAATTCTTGACCAACCAGATGACAAATTATTATAAAGTCCATTATGATATGCTGGAGCAACCGACCAACCAGTATAATATGCATCATTAGCATCTTTATTAAATACACAATGTGCTGATGTTAGTAATAGTTTAGGTCCTACTAAAAATCCTGTCCCACTTGCGCCACTACTAGTTCTTACTTTACATATAGAAATATAAGGGTTTTGTAATCTATTCTCAACCCTATAAAAATCATTTGTTGCTAAAGGAGCAATACCATTATATAGTCTAGTATTCATTTGTGCATTTTTTGAATTGAACGGTTTTGTAGTACCTTGCGCAAATCCCATTCTTTTTGATATTTGTTCTGCATTTCTTTTAACTTCTTCCATATCAATCACTGTAGTTTTACCAGTCTTAGCATCATACTCTAAAATTTCTCCATTTTGATTCCAAACACCTAGATTTTCTTCTGTAACATATTCTCCTGCAAAACTTTTTGAAACTGTCACTCCTGTTTCTTGTGCCTTAACGTTGTTGGCAAAAAGCATCAAACATATGATAAGTAATACTGTCATAGAAAATAACTTAGTAATAAAATTTTTCTTCATATTAAATTCTCCTTTCTAATCTATATATTCATATGTCACATATAGGTTTAAAATTCAATATGTTTTTGTAATTTTTTACATTTTTTTCCTTATTATAAATTTATTACTTATGCTTATATTTTATTGTCCATTGAAGTATAGAATTAAAATAATAAAACTATCTACTGAATAGAAAACTCAATATAATCATGTTCATTAAAATTGCTAATACTAGGTAATACTAATCTATATTTTCCGCTTTCTAATATTCCATAAAATTTATTCCAATCTAATTTTAATTCTACACTTTTATTTGGCATAATAATATTAGATTCCATATTTATATCATTAATACTTTTAGGAGTAATTTCTAACCATTCATCACGTATTTGCTTTTCTATTGAATACCACACTACACAATCAAATTTCACATTAGTTCTATTAACTATTATAATAGTAGCACTTGTATTTGTTACCGTTCCTTCTTGAAGTTCTCTTGTTACTTCTCCTAAATTCCCACCTTCTGCCATTTTCTGTTCTGAAAACATGTTTGTATCATTATTTACAATTTGCTGTGTATCCCTATTATTGGTATTGAATGTGTTAAAAAATTGTTCTGCATTCTCATTATATGTATCACTACTTGTTATAAAAAATATGAATATCGTGATAATTAATAGTATAATAAATAATAGTAAAAATATTCTGTTTTTCATAAAGCCTCCTAATATAATTTAGAATAATTTTTTATTATTTTATAGAAAATTTCATATAATAATAATTACTTTCTCCGCTAATATCTTTTAAAACCAATCTATATTCCCCACTTTTTAGCTTTCCATAAACATTTGTCCAATCTAATTGCATTTCTATGCTACTATTAGGACGAACAGACCTACCTAATGCATCAATAACAATATTACTTTTGGCTTTAAGTAATTTCCATTCATTATTTACTTTTTTTTCAATTACAAACCAATGAGAGTAATTAAACATAATATTAGTTCTATTAATTAATAGAATAGTGCAACCTGTATTTGTGATACTTTCTTCTTTAAAAATTCTACTAATCTCCCCAAAATTTCCCTTTTCAATTGTTTCTTTATCTGTATGTATTTTTTCTGAAATATTTATATCGGAACCTTTTTTATTCTTAATATTATATAATTGTCTGAATATAAAAAATGATAATGAAATAAGTATTATTAAACTAATAACTACTATTATATTCTTTTTCATTAAACTTTCCCCTCTTATACTATGTTTATAATGTTTATAAAGTTTCTTAATTTAGCTTTTGTAAATAATATTCTATATTAGAAATTTTTTCTTACTAACTTTATATCATAATATAATAATAAAAACAACATAAAAAACATTTTTTATATTATGCTTTTTTTAATATTTCGAAATTTATAAATAAGATAACGAATACAAAAATTTAAAACTAGCTCTAGGAAAGTATTACAATAGTCTAATTGCCAGTTCAATGTATTATTGATAATATAAAAAACTACTATCAACTTTTAGAAGATAGTAGTTTTTTTGCTTAAAGGAGCATAACTAATGTTATACTAAGCTTTAAACGTTTCCCTATAATTATATTATCACATAATTTGACAAAAGTCAACATAAAAGAAACCCTTATTTTTAGGGTTTTGTATATGGGATTAAGAATTGGAGAGGCGCTAGCTTAAAAAAAGGAAGACTTTAATTTTGACGAAGACATGTTACACATAAAAAGAACATTAAAAGTAGATAATGATAAGCAAATTTATGTTGGTAATACAACAAAATCTCCTGCGGGAGTAAGAGATGTTCTAATTCCTGACAAGATAAACAAGTCTATTAAAGAGCAACTAGATAATTTTAAAGAAAATAAATATGACCTTTTGTTTATAAACGAAAAAGGACGCATAGTAAACCCTAGAAATGCAAATTCTATCTTAAAACGAATTGTTCTTCATACACTAAAAACAGATGATATATCTACCCATTCATTAAGGCACACTTTTGGTACTAGATGTATTGAAGCAGGAATGTCGCCAGTAGCTGTGCAAAAACTTATGGGGCACGAAGATTTATCTGTAACTATGAATACGTATGTATCTGTTTTAAATAAATTCAAAACAGATGAACTTAAAAAGTTAAATTCTTTCTATAATAAAGAAGCTGTATTTGGAAATAAAAAAGTTTCTTCTAAACTAGAAATATAATAACAAAAAGACAAAATTTTCTACATTTTTTTCTACAAGGTATGCTTTGTAGAAAAAATGTAGAAAAAAGTATATAAAATATGCATAAATTTGCAGAAAGGTGTAGAAATGCATAAAAAGGTATATTCTTTAAAACAGTTCTGGCTGTAGTATTATACCAATTATACAAAAAAATGTCAAAAGTTACAAAATGACTTTTGGCTCTAAAAAATGGAGCTACTGGGCAGAATCGAACTGCCGACCTACAGGTTACGAATCTGTTGCTCTACCAACTGAGCTACAGTAGCACATTTATTTTTATTATTCACTTTTAAACTTTATAACGACTGGTAGTCGCAAGCAGCTCCACTTTGTTACGCATACTGAGGCTGTAGCTCGCTTCGCTTCGAACAGCCACAGCATCTACCAACTGAGCTACAGTAGCACATTTATTTTTATTATTTACTTAAAGATTTATAACGACTGGTAGTCGCAAGCAGCTCCACTTCGTTACGCATACTGAGGCTGTAGCTTGCTTCGCTTCGAACAGCCACAGCATCTACCAACTGAGCTACAGTAGCACATTTATTTTTATTATTCACTAGCACATATTACCTCTAAAAGGCTAATTTCTTTAACCTTTTAGAGGTTTTAGTTTTTACATAGAATGTTTTCCCTTAGAACGTCTTGGTTTTTCTTCTTCTTCTAATTCTGATGTATCTAAAAATTGATCAAGTGTTACCTTTTCTTCTACTTTTGTTTCTTTTTCTGTTTTATTATTTTCTTCAAAAAATAAAGGTTCTTCTTCTCTTTTTGAAAATAATGGCTCTTCTGTTTCTTCTTTATATTCTATTGTTTCTTCTTCCTCAAAGTCTTCTTCTTTATTTCTTCTTTTATAAATCGCAATAATAACACCTATTGCAATAATTGCAATTACTGCCGAGCCACCACAAATCAAATAAAATTGTAAATCATTTTGTGCATTTGTAGCATCTGCTGGCATAGTTACTTTGATTTGATAAGTTGCTGTTTGTGTTCCATCTTGCGAAGTAAGCATAATAGTAACTAAATTTTCACCTTCTTTAAAGTTTTCATTTCCTAAAATTTCAACTTTTGCATCTGCTTGATTGGCTACTGCGGTAATAGATAAATCATTTACTGCAAGGTTTAGCGTTAATTCATATGTATATTTATCTGGATCAAAACCATTTTCAAAGTTAACTCCTAAAATTTTTAATTCTAATAATTTTAAAGCATTGTCATCTCCATTATTATCTGGCTCTTGAGGTAATATTTCACCTTTTGTCACTTTAATAGTATAAGTTTTTGTTGTTTTATCTTCTGCTGTTACTGTAATTTTGATGTTATTTTCGCCTTCTTTTAATTCTTCATTTCCTTCAATTTTTACAGTTGCTTTACTATTTTCTGCCTTTGCTTCTAGCTCTAATTTAGTAACATCTAAGTCTACTTGTGCTGTATATTGTAACACGTCTTTATTAAATTCTGGACTTAAGGTAACTCCTTCTATTACTAAAGAAGATAAATTATTGTTATCTGATTTTTTATCGTCTTCTTTTTCATCCTCATCATCTTCTTTTGGCTTAGTGCTTGTTACTAAACTACTTGCTACATATTTTGTTGCACCTTTATATTCTACCCTATACCATGTATAACCATTTACTTTTTGGCTTGAAGTTCCAGTCAATTTTAGTTCTGTTCCTTTTTCTACTTGAGTGGCTGCTGAACTAGTTGACCAGCTAGCACGTAAATTAACATCTCCAGTAGTATATACAGTTTTATTTACACTAGTAAAAGTTGGTTTTGTTGTAGTTGTATTATTATTATTGTTATTATTAGATGAGTTATTATTTCCTGTATTGTTGTTTTCACCAGAAGAGGTATTTCCACTTCCAGAACTTCCCCCTGATGATTTTGCTTTTACTGTTACTGAAATTGTTTTGCTACCTGTAACTGCATTTTCGCTTGTATCTCCTACATCAGAAGCTGTAACTGTTATTGTAGCATTACCACTTTTAACAGCTGTTATTGTAACACTCTTACTATCACTTATCCACTCTGAAGAAGTACTTACTTTTACAATACTAGAGTTAGAAGAACTTATACTAAATTTCCCTTCACAATTTGACACATTAATGCTAAATGTAGTAGTTTCTCCCTCTGTTAATGTAACACTTGATTTTGAAACTGAAAAACTTCCTTGAGAAGCATATGACATTGTTGATAATACTATTATAAAAGCAATAGTTAATACCATAATAATCTTTTTGCTATCTATTTTCATAATTTTCCTCCTAATTTTTAAATTTTTAGATAATATTTTCATAATCTATTTTTTTCATAGATTACCTTACACTATCTTTTAAATAGTAATATTAGATGTTCCCATTATAAAATTTTTAATTTTCATGTAATCTGTTGCTTTTACTTCTCCATCATTATTAACATCTGCTGCTTTCTTTTGTGCATCTGTTAAAGTAGATGTTCCCATTATAAGGTTTTTAATTCTCATATAATCTGTTGCCTTTACTTCTCCATCTCCATTGGTATCACCTTTTACTACAATTGTATATGTTTTTCCACCTGTTGTAATAGTCCAACCTGTTCCTACTATACCAGTTGTTTGAACTTTCTGACTGTTATCTTTAAAAGTAGCATCTTTCAATTCTTTTTTTATTGTTTCTATATCTACCTTTGGTACACAGTTTAAATTAGAATTTTTTATTTCAAACTTTTTATCTGTGTTATTATTTGAATTATCATCATCTAATGGTTGTATCCATGCTTTTTTTGTACTTGGATCTTCTCTTACTACATATCCTACAATACCACTAGAAGTAGTTACTTTATCCCAAGTATATTGTGTATCTGAACTTTTTACATCTTTTTCGGTTCTTGTTAAAATAGTTCCTTCAGCAACTGCTTTTAATATTGTTGCTTTAGAACTTGGGTCTTTACGAATATTAAGACCATCAGTACAAACTACTTTTACTTTATCTACATCACTAACAGTTGCATCATATGGTTTGATATAACCAGTACCAACATAACCATAAGTTCCATCTGATAATTTAACACGATACCATGCTTCTGCATCTACATTTTCATATTTGCCTTTTTCTACTACGGTTATAATTTGCCCTGGTGAAAGTAATTTTATAATTGTTGTACTAATACTTCCTTTTGTTCCTGGACCATTTCTAAAATTGGTATAGGCTGATACAATATATTTTTCATTGCAATTACTTTGAAGTGATAATTGTGTTAGATATTCCCTTGAAATATAGCCTTTTGTTCCATTACTTAATACTACTTTATCCCAATACCTGCCATTTGCATCTTTACTATTATCTAATTCTATCCTTAAAATTTTAGTACCTTTATTTAGAGTGGTAATTGCAGAATAATTAGTGCCCTTTCCATTTCTTACTATTACACTATTTTCATTAACTTGTACATCTTGTGTAACTATTTGTTCTGTACCTGGTTGTGCAGCTCTCATTTCTGGCATATTTTTGTATACAGGTATTTTAAATTTCATTTTTGAATTACTTGTAAGTAACCCCATATCTCTATATGCTTCTCTTACTGTTTCTCCTTCTGTTTTAGATGCCGAAACATTTGTCATGTATTGATGTGAATAATAATTACCATCTTTATCAGCCACATTAAATTTTTCTAGATATAAAGTATCTTGTCCATATTTAATATATTCTCTTGCGATAAAATCTGCTCCACCATGAATTGCTTTTTCTGGATTATTCCATCCTTTTGTTTTAGCATATGATAAACCACTTTTAAATATTTCTGTATTTGTTTTTCCATATGCTCCAATGTTAAAGTAATTGTAATAGCCTTTATAAGCTCCACTTTCCCCTGTCCATGTTCCAGAAATCATAGTTCCTGCATTTCCTGCTCCTTGTTCTTGACGAATTCTAGAGGCTAAATGATATGGGCTTACATTATATTTTTTTCCTGCTTCCATAATAGCATCTACATAAGTTTTATTTATTGTTTGCTTGTTTCCTGCTGTATCATAGTAAGTAATATTTCCTTGCATATAATTACAGTCTGAAAGGATTTTTTTAACACCATCTACAGTTTGTTTATCATCATAAGATAATTCTTCAAATTGAAAAATATAATCTTCATTTAAGGAGTTTCTTGGATCCATATAATATGCTACAGCTGCTGTTGAGGCACATTTCCAATTTACATCTACTGTTTTACCACAACTACATTTCCAAGCACTACCTTTACTACTAGGCACTACATTTTTTCCATGATACCCTGTAGATTCTGCAATAATAGTGGCAGACCAATCTAGACCAGTTTCTAATATTTCAAATTCCCAATTAGGATGTGCTGCTTGCAATTCTTTTAATAATGGCTCATATCCTGGATAATTTTTAAATTTACTACTATAAGCTGCTTTTGTTTCTTGTTCTAAAAAGAAAGTAAAAAGACTAGCTAATATACAAATAATGGTTATTAAATAGATAATTTTATTTATATTAAAAATGTTTTTGGATAACATTTTTACCTCCTCGTTTGTGACATTTTTTTCATAGTAAAGTATATCATTCTTGTTTTTTTGCGTCAATTGAAAAACAGAAAAAATGTGAATTTTGTTGAAACTTTTCACACAAAATTCACATTTGCCTATTATCTGCAAATAATAAGTTTACTTTCCTAAATTGCTCTTTTAATGTATTGCCTATCTGTTGCAACCACAGTTTGTAAATAGTAATAAAAATATTATTATAAAGAATAAAATATTATTATCACCACATCCACAACCACCAAATAAGTTACCTAAAAAACCTCCATTGTTACATCCACAGTTGTTATTGCATCCACAATTATTGTTGCAACCACATCCACAATCTCTACATTCGTCTGGCATAATTAAAACCTCCTTTTTTCTATATATAATATAGTATGCAAAAAACAAAAAGTGTGTTACAATGATGGTAACAAATTATAATATTTTTATTTGGCTTTCAATAGCCATTTTTAATTTAGGAGGATTTTTCATGTCTAATATTGAACTTTTAGCTCCTGCTCGGAGATTTTGATTGTCTAAAAGCTGCTGTTCAAAATGGTGCAGATAGTGTTTATTTTGGTTCAGACCAATTTAATGCTAGAATTTATGCTGACAATTTTAATTTAGATACTATTAAACAAGCTATTCATTATTGTAAATTAAGAAATGTAAAAACACATTTAACCTTAAATACTTTAATAAAAAATTCTGAATTTGAAGATGCTGTTGCTTTAGCTCAAACAGTATATGAGGCTGGAATAGATGCTATTATTGTACAAGATTTGGGCTTAGCTCAATTTTTGATTCAACATTTCCCTAACCTTCCTGTTCATGCAAGTACACAAATGACTGCACATAATTTACAAGGTGTTTTAGAACTCGAAAAATTGGGGTTTGAAAGAATTGTTCTTTCTCGTGAACTTTCTATTACAGAAATTGAATATATTTGTAACCATACTAATGCTGAAATAGAGGTATTTGTTCATGGTGCTTTATGTATTTGCTATTCTGGTCAATGCTTATTTTCTAGCTTAGCAGGTGGACGTTCTGCTAATCGTGGTAAATGTGCAGGTCCTTGTAGACTTCCTTATGAGTTAATTGCTCAAAATGAAATAACAAAAGAAAATACCACCTTAGATAAAGGTTATTTATTAAGCCCAAAAGATTTATGTGGGCTTGCTTACCTACCTCGCTTAATTCGTGCAGGAGTTAAATGTTTTAAAATAGAAGGACGTATGAAAAGCCCAGAATATGTAGCAACTGTTACTAGAATTTATCGTAAATATATTGACATGGTTTTAAATGATGATAATTTTATTATTGATGATAAAGATGTTAATGATCTAATGCAAGTATTTAATCGTGGTGGTTTTTCTAGTGGACATTTAAATGACAAACCCAATAGAGAGCTTATCTTTCCTGAAAAGCCAAGTAATATTGGAATTTATCTTGGAAAAGTACAAAAGTTTAATACTAATAAAGGACATATTACTTTAACTTTAGAAGAAGATTTACAAGTAGGTGACTCTATTTCTGTAAGTCGTGAAAATTCTACTTATTTTGTTTCTGAGCTAATGGTAAAAAATACAAATTTGAAAACTGCTTGTCGTGGCACTCAAGTTACTATTGGGCGTATGAAAGGAAATATTAATATTGGGGATAAAATTTATCGTATTAATAGTAAAGAATTATTAGATATGGCTAAAAATTCTTATGAGAATGTAGAGAATAAAAAAATTCCTTTAAACTGCATTGTTACTATTCAAAAAGATACCCCTATTAAAATGGAAATCTTTACTTCTAATGAATTAGCCTCTAATACTATTTATCACAATATTCGTTTAGAAGTAAGTTCTGATACTATTCCAATTGATGCTTTAAAAACGCCTATTAGTGTTGAAAGAGTAGTAAAACAAATTTCAAAAACGAATAACACCCCTTACTATTTTCAAAATATTAAGGTTCTTTTAGATGATGGTTTATATGTACCAAGTATTAGTACTCTAAATGATTTAAGAAGAACTGCTTTAGAAAAATTAGAAGAAAAAATTATAGAAAAAGCTACGAGACCTCCTGTTTTAGTTAATTGCAACCAAGAAGAAATGGTTACTTTTATTCCTAAACAAGAGCATCCTAAAGTTTGTTTATCTTTAAGACAATTACATCTTAATTACGATTATACAAAATTGCAAAAAGAAAAGATTAGCAAAATTTATCTTGCCTTAAAGTTATTTATTGACAAAAAATATGAAGATATTATTACTTATCTTTCTGAAAATTACGATTTGTACATTTACATGCCTTCTATTATAAAAGCAAATTATAAAAATATTATTCTAAATTCTTTAGATAGTATTACTACAAAATTTAATATTAAAGGATTTGTTATTTCTAATTTAGGTGATTTTCAATTTTTAGAGAAGTATCATGATACTTATGATTTTGTTGGTAATTATTCTTTAAATGTTTTTAATAATTATACTTTAGAAGAATATAAAAAAATTGGTGTTAATAGAATTACTTTATCTAGAGAATTAAATTTAGATGGCTTAAATGAAATTTTGAAAACCACTAATTTAGACACAGAGTTAATTGTATATGGCAATCTTCCAGTGATGGCAACCAATTACTGCTTTTTGGGTAAAACTAATTATTGTTATCCAGATTGCGGTACAAATTGTCAAAAGGAAAATCACTATTATTTAAAAGATAGACTTCGGTTATCATTTTAGAATTATTCCAGATAGTACACAAACAGTTACTTTAATTTGTAATAGTAAAACTCTTTCTATTTCTACTAAAGATTTGCCAGTTACTTCTGTTAGAGTTGATATGATTGATGAAACAATTGAAGAAATGAATACAGTAATTACTGCAGCTTATAATCGTGAAAAGTTAGAAGGTCAGCAATATACTAATGGCAATTTGTATAGAGAAGTTTAAACTTTAGCCCTGCTTGCCTAGTGCAAGCAGGGCCTTTTTTTAGTTAAACCTTTGCTGTTAATTGTATTAAAAGCTCTCTATTATCATCTTCTGCTGCCTTGTTTTTACGTATCATACCACATTTTTGACAACAATAAATAATAACATAGCCTTTTTTACTATCTAACTCCACTTTAATTGGTTCTAATAAACCATGACATATTTCTTCTCTATCTCCGTGGATTAATATCTACATGTTTTGAATATAAACAACTATTACAATGATTACGGCAAGTATAACCAAGTTGTTGTACTTGCTTACCACAATGTTCGCATACAAAACTCTCGTCTATTTTTGTAAATTTTCTTCCCATCTTTTTTCCTTTTCCTAGTTTTCTAGTTTGCTCAACTAGTTATATTTTCTTAAGGTGATTGTAACATAAAATAATATTACAATTCTTTTATTTGTACCTCTTATTTTAAAATTCCATTTTTTCTTGTAAATAACTTTCTAATTCATCAATTTTTATTCTAATTTGTTGCATTGTATCTCTATCTCTTATTGTTACAGTTTCATCTTCTAAAGTGTCAAAGTCAATTGTTACACAATATGGTGTACCTATTTCATCTTCTCTTCTATATCTTTTTCCAATACTTCCTGCTTCATCATAATCACACATAAACTTTTTAGAAAGTTTTGTATATACTTCATCTGCTTTTTCACTTAGCTTTTTAGATAATGGTAAAACTGCCACTTTATATGGTGCTAGTGCTGGATGTAAATGTAATACAATTCTGGTATCTCCTTGTGCAATTTCTTCTTCTTCATAAGCATTACACATCATTGCTAAAAATATTCTATCTACACCAACTGCTGGTTCTACACAATATGGAACATATCTTTCATTAGTTTCTGGGTCTAAGTATGTTAAGTCTTGTTTTGATGCTTCTTGATGTCTTGATAAGTCGTAATTTGTTCTGTCTGCTATTCCCCATAATTCACCCCAGCCAAATGGAAATAAAAATTCTATATCTGTAGTTCCTTTACTATAAAAAGATAGTTCTTCTTTTGAATGTTCTCTCATACGCAAATTTTCTTCTTTCATTCCTAAACTTACAAGCCAATTTTTGCAGAAGTTTTTCCAGTATCCATACCATTCTAAATCTGTTCCTGGCTTACAGAAAAATTCAAGTTCCATTTGCTCAAATTCTCTTGTTCTAAAAATAAAGTTGCCTGGTGTAATTTCATTTCTAAAAGAACGTCCCATTTGTCCAATTCCCATTGGCATTTTTCTTCTTGTTGTTCTTAATACATTTTTAAAATCTACGAACATTCCTTGTGCTGTTTCTGGTCTTAGATATACTTGAGAGGTAGCATCTTCTGTAACTCCCATAAATGTTTTAAACATTAAGTTGAACTTTCTAATATCTGTAAAATCTGTTTTTCCACAATCAGGGCATGCAATTTTATTTTCTTTAATATATTCTACTAATTGTTCATTTGTCCATCCATCTAAGCCTGATATATCTTTTCCATTTTGAAACCCCCATTCTTCTATTAATTTATCTGCTCTATGCCTTGTTTTACATGACTTGCAGTCTATTAATGGATCTGAAAAACCTCCAACATGACCTGTTGTTACCCAAACTTGTGGATTCATTATAATAGCTGCATCAATTCCTACATTGTATCTACTTTCCATAATGAATTTTTTCCACCATGCATCTTTAATATTCTTCTTTAATTCTGCTCCTATTGGTCCATAATCCCAAGAATTAGCTAAACCTCCATAAATTTCAGAACCTGGATATACAAAACCCCTGTTTTTACATAATGCTACAATCTTCTCCATTGTTAATTTTTCCATATTTTTTTAACCTCCTTTGATAATATATACAAAGCCTTTTATAAGCTTCCTATTTTTATGCCTTTTTCTTTATGCTGTATTTTTTATAGCTTAAAAAGAAAAAACATTTTCTTCTTCCTAGCTATACTATGCTAGGGACGAAAATGTTTTCCGCGGTTCCACCCTATTTGACTAACTCAAAAGTTAATCCACTTTATTTTATATGCTCAAAAGCTCCCCATATAGTTCTTAAAATTGGCTTTCACCTACTCCAACTCGCTTTATTTAAAATTTCTATATTTTTTCTTTTTCAACGCATTATTATTTCAATATTACCTATTTTAACTTTTTTTAAGCTATTTGTCAACTAGATAAATTTTTTTCATGTTTTATAAACTATTCTGTTGCTTTATAAATTTGAACCCTTTATTCCTTGATTGCAATAAAACTCTTATTTAATTGCTCTAATCGCCTCATCAGTAACTTTATTTTTATCAAATCTTCTCATAATAAAAACAACAATTGCTACTATTAAAAATGTAATACCATATACCATTAAGCTAAATTGCCAATTTCCAGCTAAGATATTTTCCCCTGCTAACGTAGAAGATATAACTGATGGAAATCTTGCAATTGTTGAAATAATAATAAATTCTAAAGGTTTGATTGGTAAAAGTGCTGCTATATATGTTAATAAATCTTTTGGTGTTCCTGGTATAAAAAATAATATGAAAATAATAAATCGAATTGTCTTTGGATTTTGAAATACTTTACTATTTTCTATTTTCTCTATCTTTTCTTTTGATACAAAATCATAAATAAATTTCCTGCCTAATTTATGAACTAGTATATAGATAAAAGCTGAAATAATGGCTGCTGATAGCATAATAAATATTGTCCCCCATAAACCACCATAACAGATACCTGCTAATATTTCAATTGGTTCTCCTGGTATAATAAATAGAAAAATTTGTGCAAATTGTAAACCAAATAATATAAGTACACCAATAAAACCAGAATTATCTATTCTTTGCTTAAAAGCTTGTTGACCTTGGGCAGTGCTTAAATCTTTAATAACTGGTATTAAATAAATTGTAACTCCTATTGCAATAGCAATTACAATAAATAATAAAATTAGTTTAAATATCTTTGTTTTCTGCTTCATTACTTATACGCTCTTTTCTCTTTTTAATTTATTATTCATTATATCTCATTTCTTAGATGTTTAAAAGCATTTGTAATTATTTTATATAATTTTAAGTTTTTCTTAATAACTTCATCTATTTTGATACCATTTAATAAATTCTTGCATTGAATCAACAGAGTCTATCTTTTCTCTTCCTTCTCTTTCTTGATCTGTCATTTGTGCTAAAGTTTTTTCATAACCATTTGGTTTATAAATATACCACAAGTCTGACCATTTTTTATTTGTATCTTGTCCTATCTTTTCTTTTGCTAGTTTTCCTTTATGTTCCCCCATGAATTGATATACTTCTTTTCCATCATAATACGATAGGCATTCTGTAAATTTACAATTTCTGTTTTCTTTTTCTTCCATTAGTTTTAGTATTCCTTCAATACCAATTGTGTCTAGTGCATAATTTACATATGCTTTTGGAAAACCATTTAAAGCATCAATGAAAAAACCACAATCTAATGATATACATGGTTTATGTACTAATTTATATGCCTCTTCCACTTTTACTTTTGAAATGTATTTTATGTCTTCACTTCTTGGTTCTTGTACCTCATATTCAAATATTTTTATATTTACATTTTTAAAATGCTTTTGTGCTGATGCTATTTTTCCTTTGTTATGTGTTACAAATACAATTTCTTTATTAAGTTCTTCCATCTTTTAGTACTTCCCCTTTCTCAATATGTGTTATAAATTTATATGTTTTGTATATAACCATAAGTTTGTGGTAATCTACTTTTTTGTAAACTATATTTAATAAACTCTTTTACTTCTTCAAATGTATGAATTTCGTTTTTTTCCCACCACTCATACATCCACTCTGTTATCTTATTAAGATTATTTTCATTTATTTCAGTTATTTTCTTTATTTCAATTTCTTCCATATAGTTCATTCCTTTACTAATCTATGATTCCATCTTCTTTCATCATTAATATACTTTTTTCGTTAGAATCTTCATCTTTTGATATATTTATAAACTTGTTATTCCATAATTCTACTTTTTCATCACATAAACTGATGCTAAATATCTTTGGTTTACCCTCAAATATGTCTTTATGTTCTTTTTCATTATAATAATATTCCCCTAAATCCATATTTCTTTTGTAAAATATCTGTGCTTCACTATTCCAGATTTCAAAAGTATATAGTCTCAAATACTTCTTATTCAGAGTCTTTGCCTTTTCAATTGTATAATCTAGTATTTGTTTTCCATATCCTAATTTTCGATATTCTTTCTTTATTCCAAACCAACTTAACCATACTGTATCTGAATATTCTGGAATTTCATAAATGCCTGTTACTCCAACTGGTATATCTTCCATATAAGCTATATATCCTATGTACAAGTCTTTTCTTTCTCCTGTGATTTTCGATTTATATACTGAATATGCACTTGAATTAGGAAAAATCTCATATTGTAACTTTGCTGCTACTTTTATATTATCTTTGCTTATTTCTTCAAATCGTAACTTCTTTATTATTTTGCAATTTTGTTTTATTCTTTCTTTTCCTGATATTGATTCATAAATATTTAATATTTCATCAATAATCATACTTTCATCATCTTTTATATTTGAGAATAAATAAGGTGTATATATGACATCGAACAAAAATAAATCAAAATTTAATTTTTTAAAGCCTACTTTTTCATAGAAATTCTTTCTCTTTTCTCTTAATAAATCTTCCTTTGCATCTTTCCCTAATCCAACCTTTTCAATCTCTATAAAAATACCACTATTTTCTTTTTCTTGTTCTAATAAAATTTGTAATGCTTTAGTACCAAATTTACTATTTCTATACTGTGGTAATATTGCTAAATAATCTAAAACTGCATATCCTTTGTCTTTAACTCTATTTAATACCATAAATCCAATTATTTCATTTTTATATAAGATTTCTATAATCCTTGTGTATTGTTTTTCATAGGATGACTGTATTAATTCTAATGGTTTTCTTTCATCTTCTGGAAATATCTCTAAATAATATGAATATACTTCTTTTTTAAATTCATCTATACTTATATCTTTTAATTTTATATCTTCCATAATTTTTTATTTCTTTCCTATTTCCTCCATTTTGAATTTTGCAACATCATGCTACAAAATTCATATTTTACTTATTTATACCATAAAATTAATATAAATACAATTGTTTCCAAAATATTCATTTAGGTCAAACAAAAAAAATAGTAAAACTTAAAGTTCTACTATTTTTAGTGGCTCTCCGTGTTGGACTTGAACCAACGACCTATCGGTTAACAGCCGAGCGCTCTACCGACTGAGCTAACGGAGAATATTTAAAACTGGCGACAACCTATTTTCTCAGCAGGGTAACCCGCAAATATCTTCAGCACATTGGAGCTTGACTTCTGTGTTCGGTATGGGAACAGGTATTTCCTCCATGTAATCATCACCAGAAATGTTTTGTGTCTGTTTTGGCTTTCGCCTCTGCATACACTCAAAAATATATAGAGAAAGCTTTTAGCTTTTTCTTCACTAAAATTTCTTGTAAACTTTTTTCTTTCCCACTTTTTTGTGGTTAAGCCCTCGATTTATTAGTATTGGTCAGCTTAATACATTACTGTACTTACACCTCCAACCTATCTACCACGTAGTCTACATGGAATCTTACTACCTTTCGGTATGAGATATCTTATCTTGAGGTGGGCTTCACACTTAGATGCTTTCAGCGTTTATCCCTTCCATACTTAGCTACTCAGCCGTGCCACTGGTGTGACAACTGATTCACCATCGGTATGTCCATCCTGGTCCTCTCGTACTAAGGACAGCTCCTCTCAAATATCTTCCGCCTGCGACAGATAAGGACCGAACTGTCTCACGACGTTCTGAACCCAGCTCGCGTACCGCTTTAATGGGCGAACAGCCCAACCCTTGGAACGTACTTCCGCTCCAGGATGCGATGAGCCGACATCGAGGTGCCAAACCTCCCCGTCGATGTGAACTCTTGGGGGAGATAAGCCTGTTAT
>CAMTJT010000004.1 GCA_947073285.1 uncultured Clostridium sp.
AAAATGCCTATAAATTGATGTTTCTCTTACATTTGGAATTTACTTTTTCTTTTGGAAGTTACTTTTACAATTCACCTTCTATTTTTTTACCAAAAATAGATTTTGCAATTCCACCTATAACTGGTAGCTCTGGGTCTTCTCCTTCTTTGCATGCTTTAACAATTCCCCAAATGATTCCTGCTAAGTATAGAGCACTTAAAATTGTACTAAAAAATGGAATTACAAATGGTATAAATTCATAAGCAATTGAAACAACAAAATATGCTACACTTAATACAATTGCTTGTGCTGCATGAAATTTTGTATTTCTTTGATTATCTTTAATTGCATATAATACAATTAATCCACCTAACCATCCAAATATGTATGCTAGTACACATTTTCCTTTTTCATTCATATCAGTATCCTCCTTTTATTTTCTTGTTATATTATATGCTATATTTATATTAATCGTCAAGCGAACTAAAAAATTTGTTAAATTCCGTATGTGTCAAGTATTTAATGGGATTTTTTTTACCTACATAAATTTTACACTAACTTTCCCTATAGACTTTATTGTTTTTAAGTGATAAAATGTAGTTCAATAAATTGTGAAAGGATTTTTTGTTATGGAGCATATTATCAATTTTTTTAAAGGTATGATTATTGGAATTAGTAATGTTATTCCTGGTGTGAGTGGTGGCACTATGGCTGTTTCTATGGGTATTTATGAGAAATTAGTGCAAACTATTGGAAACTTTTTTCGTCACTTTAAAGAAAATTTTAAAAAGAATATGATTTTTTTAATTCCAATTGTTCTTGGTGCTGGAATTGGAATTATTGCTTTTAGTAAATTGATTAAATTTTTATTAGAATATTATAGTATGCAAACTCAGTTTGCTTTTATTGGATTAATTTTGGGAAGTATTCCTTTTATTATGAAAAAGTCTGTTAATAAAGGGTTTTCTTGGAAATATTTAATCCCTGGTATTTTAACTTTTGGTATTGGGCTTACTTTAGCAATTTTAGAAATTCTTGGTATTACAGGTGAACCTGTACAAAGTTTCGATATTAATTTTATTAATATTGCCTTACTTTTTGTTTATGGCATTATTTCAGCTGTTTCTATGGTAGTACCTGGTATTAGTGGCTCTTTTATTTTATTACTTCTTGGTGTTTATTCTGCTATTATTACTGCTATTTCTACTTTAAATATTTTGGTTTTAATTCCTTTTGGTATTGGAGTAGTAATTGGTATTTTACTTGCTTCTAAGGTTATTGATTTTTTATTAGAGCATTTTTATGGTTATACTTATTTTGCAATTATTGGCTTTGTAGTAGGATCTTTACTTGCTATTTACCCAGGATTTAGTTTTGATATTGCAGGAATTGCTAGTATTCTTTGTTTAGTATTAGGTTTTGCTTCTTCTTTCTTTATTAGTAAGTATACCAATAAGGAAGAATAAAATTCTAATTATAAATAACATTGCTTTATGTATCTATAATTAAATATCTTCGAAAATAGATAAATAAATTTCTTTTGTCTATTTTCTTTTTACTTCACTATGTTATAATATTCTTAAATAATAGATTAAGGGGGAGTACAAATGGAAGAAAGAATAGTAAAACCATTTACAATGTGGAGACATTTTAAAGGCGCTCGTTCTTTTGTAATTACAGTAGCACAGCATAGTGAAACTGGAGAAAAATTAGTTGTTTATCGTTGCATGGATAATAATGGTAACACTAACCATAAGGATGGTATTTATGCAAGACCTTTAAATATGTTTTTATCTGAAGTGGATCATGAAAAATATCCAGATGTTACTCAAAAATATCGTTTTGAAGAAATTATAGATTAATATTTTACATGAAATGTTGTATATAGAGGCTGATGAAGATCATGTATCTGAAAGAAATAATAGAATAGGAATGCCTAAATTAATCTATGTACATGAAGGTAATTACCACAAAGGAAATAGAAACATTTTAAAAAATCTTCATTACATAGGTTGCCTAGGAAAGAATAGTGAAGAATTATGGTTAGAAGTTGCTGAATATATAGACAAAAAGTATGATATGAAAAATGTAGAAAAAGTATATATTTGTGGAGATGGAGCATTATGGATTAAAGAAGGTTTAAACTGGATAGAGAAATCCAAATTTGTATTAGATAGATTTCATTTATTAAAATATATAAATCAAGCGACAGTAGAGTTCCCACAATATAAAAGTAAACTGTGGTACAATATTAATATTTATGACCCAATCAGTGTAGAAAACGTCTTTAAAGACATAATAGAGAAAACTACTGACGAAAAGCGAAAAGAAAAAGTAATAGATAGTTACAAATATGTAATGAGACAATGGGAAGGTATTGAAATATATGAAACAGATGGAGAATATTTGAGTGGTTGTAGTGCTGAAGGACATATTAGTCATGTATATGCAGACAGAATGAGTTCAAGACCAAGAACATGGTGTGATGACGGGATTGATAAAATGAGTAGGATAGGGACATTTGTAAGCAATAGTGGAAAAATATATGAAGAATTAATTAAAAATAAAAAAGCTAATACAAAATAAAAAAAATATGATAAAATAATACAAAGACACATTAAGCATGATGTTGAAGAGCAGCAACATTATACATTTCCTACTGTTAATACAGGAATGCATAGTGATATAAGAAAAATATTGAAAAGAATAATGTATGGTTAATATCAAAAGTGGGCTTCCCACAAAAAGTTTATGCGATGTTCTCCTTAAAACTATTTGACTTTTGTAAAAAATCTGTGTATAATATAGATAGAAAGTGAGAGTCACAGAAATGTGACTACCACATAAATTGGTTTAACAACACATTTCCACCGACCAAAGCAGAATGTGTTGTTTTTTATTGTTTATTAGTCCACATTATGTATATAAGATACAATAAGGCTACGTTTACAGTTAGGGAAAATCCCAAAGCATATATTAGAGTTAATATAAATCCCATAAACAACCACCTCCTTGCTCTCGAATATATCGAGTATTGAAAGTGGTAGCCACAACATATCTGCTATCTCATTTCTATCTTTAACTACTATACTACATATTTTACAATAACACAAGCGAACGAAACAAAATTTTGCATATTTTTATATTCCAGTAAAGTAATAAAATTAATGTATGAATTATGCTATTAGAAAATCTAAATAAATAGTAATAAAATACTAAATAATAATATCGATTATACAATAACTTATTACTATGTATACTATAAAATTTACTTACAACAATGTACAGCAATTGTACAGCAAATTTTATACTAAACTGTGATAATCTATGATAGGTATCTATCATGTAAATCGAAAAATACTCCCTTACAAAGAGAGTATTTCTGCATTTTGTGCTAATATATGATACTTTGTGATACTCTGTATCATTTGCTTAAAATGCTAATTTTTTGGAGGCGTAAACCAAATTAGAAGAACCTACAAAGTCAGAAAAATATCTACATTCAAGACTTCGTATTCTTTAATGTACAGCTATTGTACAGCATATTTTATAAAAACTGGTTTATAAAAGTTAATTTTAACTTTATGAAAGAGATAATTTAACTCTCATTATTCTCTTGAAGATTCTTTCTCTTCAAATATATGTATTAATCTTTGTACATTTCTCTTTCTTGTTCTCATTTCTTCCACATATCTATTTAATGCTTCCTGAGTTAATCCTACTTTTTTACCTATATTTTGTATTTCATATTCATAACTTTTAGCTAATGCTTTTTCTAAAACATATGGAGAAATATCACATTTCTCGACTGCAAATGTATCACTATCAACCTCATCATCAATGTTTCTTTCACTATTTTTGCTTTTCTGTTGATTAGAACTAAAACAATGCCCTAATTCATGGCAATATATAGCTTTTCTTTCTTCTGTAGTTAATCCAATTTCTGATAATTTTTCTTTATCTCTTATTATTAGAGCAACATTATCATGTATTTTACAAGTTCCACATGGTTGCTTAAAGTCAGTATTTTGAATAATATCTGCATATATTGCCAAAAACTCTTTGAACTTAATTAAGTCAGATACTATTATAGCTCTATTTTCTCCTATTTGTATTTGAGTTCCTTTTTTGTATTTACTTACTATCTCTAACATCAATTTATCCCTTCCTTATCAAAAAATATTTGACTTTTTCTAAAAATCTGTGTATAATATAGATAGAAAATGAGAAACCATAGTTGAATATGGTTACCACTTGTAAAAGTAATAACAGCATATTCCCTTCGGTCAAAAAGTAGAATATGCTGTTATTTTTATTCCTTATCTATAATTTTATTAACATATTGTATGTAACAAACTGTCAATAAGGCTACGTTTAGAGTAACTGATGCCATTAAGGCTAATATTAAGAATAATATAAAACTCATAAACACCACCTCACTTTCTCATAGTCGAAACTATGTTAGTAAAGTGGCAACACAAAACTACTTATCTCATCTCTATCTTTAATTACTATACTACATATTTTATAATAATACAAGCGAACAAAACAAAATTTTGCATATTTTTATATTCTAGTAAAGTAATAAATTTAATTTACGAAGTATGCTATCAAAAAATCTAAATAAAGAGCAATAAACTACTAAATAATAGGTTGGTATATTAGAACTTATTATTTACTAGTTTCTAATTTATACTATAAAAATTTGTTTACACCAATGTACAGCAATTGTACAGCAAATTTTATACAAAACTGTGATAATCTGTGATAGGTATCTATCCTATAAAACGAAAAATACTCCCTTACAAAGAGAGTATTTCTGCATTTTGTGCTAATATATGATACTTTGTGATACTCTGTATCATTTGCTTAAAATGCTAATTTCTTGGAGGCGCCACCCGGATTTGAACCGGGGATCAGAGTTTTGCAGACTCGTGCCTTACCACTTGGCTATAGCGCCGATTATAATATTCTATAGTTTCTGTATACTGATGTTGTAACTCGCTTTGCTCGAATAGCCTCAGCAACTTAGCTATCTATGCAATTATACCACCTTAGATGCACTAAGTCAATACATTTAGAGTAATTTAGGAAAGACTTATTTAATAAGAATTATTCTTTCCTTGAGTAATAAATACTTGATGCATTCGCTACTTAAATATACTTTATTATATGCTTATAATATTGTTTTGTTGCATACTTTTACAAAATAAATAATAAATATTGATAATTTATACCTTAAATAAGCTAAAATCAGGCTAACTGTTGGTAACCTATGTGGTATTTTAAAGTATGTATTCGCGTTGACATGGTTGTTAAAGTTGTAGATTACACTGTGAATGAACAATGCTATACAAATTATTAACGTGGCTATAGCATAAGTCCATACCTGTAGGTATTCTATATTTCTAAAACTACGAGCCTCTCCGCATGTTAACCAAGAGGAAATTCTTCAAGGTAATCACGGTATTTTGGCTTGTAACTTTCCTCTTGTCCTGTGGGAAATTTCTGCATAGCATGATTATAATTAATCACACTTTTTACAATCCGATACCAGAAAAATGGCTTTGTGCATTTAACTTTTTATTCAACTAATATCCAAAAATAACTAAAATTCATTATACCTATTCAGTAAAACATATCTGTATTTTTCATATTTTTAAAAAAAATCATCCATTTTGAAGTGAATGATTTTCATACCTATCTGCTCTATTAATTTGAACAGAAATGTTATTGGAGCAGGTAACGAGAATCGGACTCGTGACTAAACCTTGGCAAGGTCTCGTTTTACCACTAAACTATACCTGCATATGCTCTTTTTTTACGAGCATATTTATCATAGCAAATTTTTATGCAAAAGTCAAGGTACTAAACTCAAAAATTCTCTAAAATAATCCCATATGTCCTTTTTCTCTATCTCCTCTTTTGTCATAATATCTAATGTAGCTATTGTTTTTCCTTGTAACTGTATTTTAGCACTTCCTACTACTGCATTTTCTTTTACTGGTGATTCTAAATAGTACAGTGAATTAATCTCAACTACTACATTATCTTTTTGTGTACTTTTCATTGCCATTTCTGGATATTCTAATTCTTGTAACTGCAACTGTATTTGTTTGCTTTTTCCTTTATTAATATATATACGTCTTTCATTTAATTGTCTCCATTTTTCAAATTGTTCTTCTATTTTTTCTTTTAGATTAACTACCTCATAATTTTTATATGCATATTCAATCAATTTTATACTATTTTCTGTTCTAAGTTTTTTGGTATCTGCTCCAAGTACTACTGTAATGATATCTAAGTTTCCCCTTTTACATCCAGTTACTAAACATCTATTAGCTCCATTGGTAAATCCTGTTTTTATTCCATATACTCCATCTAAATTTCCTAATAATTCATTTGTATTAGAGATATTTCTAGACTGCCCATTAATGGTTACATTATAATTTTTAGTACTTACTATTTCTTTAAATTTTGGTATTTGTAAAGCATAATCTGCCATACAAGCTAATTCATAAGCAGTAGTATAATGCCCTTCTTGATCTAAGCCATGTGGAGTTACAAAATGGCTATTAACAAGCCCCATTTCTTTTGCTTTATTATTCATTAGTGTAGCAAATCCTTCCACACTGCCTCCTACTTCAATAGCAAGTGCTACTGCTGCATCATTTCCAGATTCCAACATAAGCCCATATAACAAGTCATGAATTGTTATTTTATCATTTACCTTTAAGCCTAACCTAGATCCACCTGTTCCTGCTGCCTTTTTTTCTACTGTTACTACTTTCTTTAAGTCTGCATTTTCTAGTACTACTATTGCTGTCATAATTTTAGTAGTACTTGCCATTGGAACTTGTTTTTGACCATTTTTTTCATATAATATTGTTTTTGATTTTCTATCAAAAATTAAACCTATTTTAACAGTTAGCTCTGGCTCTGCTCCAATTGGCTTTGCCGTTTGTATTGCCTGCTCTTCCCTAATATTTTTTATATCTACTTTTTCATCTTCTACTAGATTAGCATAAGTTATACTATTGATACTTAGCCATAAAATAGAAAATAGAAGTATGAACAATTTAGAAAAAAATATTCTTTTATGATTTTTCATATAATTTTTTCTCCGTTCCTATCAAAATTTACCTTTTTAAATAAATAGTATAAAATAAAAACCACCTTTTTCATTATATTTAATAAGGTGATTTTTATGCTATTTTTTATTATTTTAATTTTAGATATATACTTTTATCCCCTTCTTCTTGCCATTCTCTTTTCAGCATCTCCCCAAGGTGTTCTTTCTTCTTCCATATCCTGTTCTTCTTGTCTTTGCTTCTCTGTTTTCATTGCAATTTCTTCATTTACTCTTTCTTTTGCTTCTTCTAAACTTAATGTTTCGGCTCCTATCATATAATCAAATATTTTTATTGCTTCTTCTCTTTGATAACCTTCATCTACTAAACTATCTATTAATTCTTCTGCATGTTCCATTAAGTACATTTCATCATACTCAACACCCTCTTGCACTAATTGTGTATTTTCTGCTTGCTCATAGCTTTCGGTTTGCTTATCTGGATCTGCCTGTCTTGTTTTAATTGATGTAGCTTCATTTATTTGATGAGAGTTATTACTTCTTCCTCTTACCTCTATATCATGTGACAACCATTGTCCATTTCTTCCTTGTCTTGCTTCTTCTATATCTAGATAGCCATATTGGTCAAAATGAATTGCAATACGAATATCCATTATATCTGAATCTGCTGTATTTAAGCCTTTGGTTTGCATGACTTGATATGGCACTTGTTTTATAACAGGCTTTCCATCATTTCCTAAACTAACTGTTTCCTGTCTTAAAGATGTATTAGAAGGCTCAATATATTTAGATGGTTGTATTTGTCCATTTTGGTCAATATACTCTGCTCTTATAACTCCACTTTCATCTTTTCTAAAGTATAAATTTTGCTCTACATTTGGATGATCTTTATAAAAGTTACTAGTTTCTTTTAGCATTAAGATATTTCCTTCTGGCACTTTTGTTTTTTGAGCAATTTGTTTTCTTTGTTCTTGTTCTTTTTGTGTTTCTGTTTGATTTTCTGGTTCTTCTTGTTCTTCTACTCCACTTGTCCCTATTTCTTTTTTCTGTTTTTGTCTTTGTATCGTTTGCTCTCTTTCTTCTTTAGTTAATATAATATCTTCTTTTTCTAACTCTTGTGGCAACACAAAATCTAAGTCTTCTAATTCTAACATCTCTACATATTTTTCGTCTATTTGTTTTAAGCTTTCTATATATTCTGGCATAAAATGTAGCTTTCCTTGTGTATCTACTGTGGCAATTAAACTATTGGTATTAGCAGAATACAGTTCATAAGTAACACTATTTTCTTGTGTATTTACTATTTTAGCTACTAATACATCTTTTTCTGCTAGCCCACTTCCTTGAAATTCAAAATTTTGATAATAATTTACAGTTTCTACACTTATATTTTCGTTTCCTTGCTCTATTAAAGCATAAACTTCTAACATTTTTTGCTTTATTTCTCGCTCTTTTTCTATAGGACTTTTGGTGTTAATCTTATTTAAATTATTTTCTGGCATTTTTTACTCCCATCTTTTCTAGTTTAGATTTTTCTAATTCTAAGAAGACAATATCTTTGCTCAATGTTTCCTTATTTTTATCGTAACACGCCTATCCCTCACACGACATTATTTGCTAAATGACATTACAAAGTCTGTTCCTTCTTTTAATTGCATTACAAATGTTTTAGTAACTGTATTCTTATTTTGACTTGTAGCATCACTAATAGTAATTTTATATAAATAATTATCTCCTTGTATTTCTGCCTCACTTGCAGCTAGTTTGTTTTGTTCAAAAAAGTTTGTTTTTATATAATTTTCAAATTGTTCTAGACTAGTAAAGTTATTTGCTTTAAAGGTATTATCTAGTTTATGATAAGCATATTTATAGTCTTTATTATTAATTGCTTCAAAGAATTTTTGAATATTTAATAATACTTTTTGCTCAGCGGTAGCATTAGTATACTTTTCTTTAAATTCTGGTAAGTCTATTGTATAAGTATCTAATATAACTGCATATTGCATTGGTGCTGTTTCTTTAAATATATAATAATTACCATAATCGTCTATACAAACATATTGCGTATAATCATTTTCCTGTGTTACTGCATATTTATTTAACCCTCTTTTTTTTAAGTTTGTAATATATTTTGCGTATTCTTCTTCTGTAGCAAAATCTTCTTGTTTTTTGATACTATAAATATCCATTGAAATAAGTTGTTCTTGCTTATTACTAATATATTGTTTATATTCTTGTAACCCTGCATATTTTGCCTTTTTATATTCTTCATCTAATGAACTATATGCTTTTTCTTGATCATGCAATGATTGATAAATATAGTTTTTAAAATACTTGGTTGCAATTTCTTCTTTGCTTAAGGTAATTTGTTTTAATTCATTAAATTGTGTTCTTTGAATTTTTCTTTCTTCTTTTTGTTTTGTTCCTTTTATTTTGCTTTCATATTCTTGTTTTGTTAATGGCTCTATTTTTATACTTAATGTACTTCTATCTACATAAACAATATTATATTGTTCTAACTTATTTTGTTTTTGTACAATTTCTCCATATGCATAATAGATAGGATATAATTCACTCTCATTTACATATAGTTCATATAATTTAAACTCATAATCACTGCTTTCTATTTTAGGTAAATGATTTTTGATATTCTCTTCTGTAATTTGGTTATTACTAATATATTCTTGTGTTACTAGCTCATATAAAGCTTTTGCATTTCCTACTCTTAGATATAAACAATAATTTTGTAAGTTCTTCTCAATAGAAAAGAAGGTATTATAATCCTTTTCTGGTATGATTGTTGTTGCAATATCAACAGAAGTATCTGCTTCTCCTAGTGTGTCTTTATTTTGACTTCCTAATAGTCCTTGTTCTGACTTTTTAGTCAATAATACTATTAATAATATTCCTAATAATAGAATAATAAAAATAACTACAAAGATAATCCATTTTTTTATGTTTTCCAAGGTGTTTTCCTCCTTGTATCTATATTTAGGTTTTTAAACGGTTACCCATAAACCGCTCTATAACAATTATTATATTTTGTTATATTGCTATTCTAAACTTTACTTTTATTTTTATTGACTTACCTTGATATAACAACATAATGATTTTAATACTTCATCAATGTTTTCCCAGCCATTTGATTTTCCTGACCATGGATTTGATACATATACTTCATCTGCTGAATCATTAATATCTAATAATACCATCCAGTGTTGATTTGAAGTATATGGATTGTTATAACCATGTTTAGATCCTAAAACGTGGATAATAACAACATCTCCTGTTTTTAAGTGGTCTTGAATATCTTTTTTATTTGTACTTGCTACTATTGTATTGGCATGTTTCTCTTCTCCAATACTAATTCTCGTACTACCTCTAGCATACTGACCTGCTTGACTAGACATGCTTATTAATGATTTTCCAGCCCATTTTGCTGGTGTAAAGTCATAACCATATCCACTTGTCATAATTGCTAAACAAGTAACACTACATCCTTGTGATTTAATAGTTCCATCTGAACCATATGGCATAGATGCCCATGGTCCTACATTTTGTTTGTACTCTGTAAAAGTTTTTCCTGCTTTGTTAGTATATGTACTTAATTCTAATCCATCAATATCTACTACACCATTTGTTCCTGAACTGTTTTCTTCATATTTAAAGATTTGTGGTTCATTACTAGTTGTTCTTGTAATTGGTTTATTAGGTGCATAATCAAATCTGTTTAATTGTTCTTGTGTATAGTAAATATAACAAGATCTACCAAATACTGGTCCTGCACTAGATTGTGAGAAATCATAAATTCCTTTTACATAAGTTTCAAATGCTGCATCTCTCATAGGAATGTGACCTGCTGCTCCTCCACCTAAAGCACACCACCAATTATCCCAAATAAAACGGTTATGTTCCCATGAATTGATTTCATATTGACCTGCTCCTGCTTCATATACTTGTTTAAAAGTATAGCCGTTTCTAGTAGGCAAATAACCAAAATTGTAAATAATAGTAGTTAAAGCATAGAGTTGTTGCCTAGATAAATTCAAACCTGAAGTTGCATTTATTACTGAGTCATAATATGTTTTTTGGATTTCGTCTCCTATTTTATCTACTAACTCTTTTTCTACGTAAATTTGCATTTGATAAACTTCATCATTTGTATATTCTGCTTCTGCACCTCTTGTTAAAAAACTATTTACATATTCTTCTACACTAGTAACAGTTGTTTCTTCACCATCTTTTAATACTCTTCCTGGCTCATTAAATTTACTATGATGTGATTTCCACTGAATATCTGCATTTCCTATTGTTGGCCAACCAACGCCATCTCCATACATCAAATAGTATTTTCCATCTGCTGATTGTGGTGCTTGCGTAGAGTGTGAAAATTGCCTTAAATAACCAGATAAACTTGAATTTGAAATAGTATCAAATCCACCATTTGGCTCAAATAAGCTTAGGTCTAATTCTGTTACTCCATAGTTTTTACCTGTACATAAGTATAATACATATCTCATAATATGTTCTACAGCTTGTGTTCTTTCATTGTTTTGTAGCATTTGTAATAAAATACCTGCTCCATTTACAATATCTCCAAGTGGAGCTTCTTTTCTATATGATTGTGGTAATTTATATGGTGTTTTTAGCATTTTTATTAGTTCTTCTGTTTTATCTTCTGGTTCTTTAATTATTCCTTGTTGATAGGTAGTATGGTTTGTTGTAATTTGTACAGATTGTTTTTGTTCTACTTTTCTAGTTCTTGTTCCTTCATAATGTCTAATAATACTTCCATCTGGCTCCTCTATTCTATTGACAAAAACAAAATCAAATTGCCCTTTTTCTTCATCTGGTATTTGATTACTTGGTTCTGTATCTCCAATTTCTGTTGTAGTTGTGTTAACTACTTGATTATACGTATATTTTTGTGAAATAAACCATGTATCAATAGAAATAATTTTTACAACTGGTGTTATAGTTGTTTGTGTTGTAGACTCTGTTTCTGTTTGTTCTTCTCCTACTGAGCTAACAGGTTCTGAATCTTCAGTTCTTATATATTCTCCATCACTAGTATAGTACATATCTCTATCTATGGTTTCTGTTTCTATTTTATAGGTACGAGTTGTTGTTGTAATTTTTTCTTCTTGTTCATCCATAACTCCAATTACAATTCTTGTTTCATTAATTACTTTATCTGCCAACGCTCTTACAAACTCAGGGTTTTCTGTAATAATTGCTAAATCTAGTAAAAATTCTACTGGCATTATATATGGTAATAATTGATTTTTATAGTTTAGTTTTTGTATATTGACTTGTTGGGTTGCATTTCCTTGTTCATCAGTGGTTGTTTTAGTACTAGCAATACATAATTTATCCCCATCTATAGAAAAATATTTTAAAATTTCGTCTGCTCCTAAAGCTTGAAATTGATCAAATGGAATATAAATTAAATCTTCTAAATTTTCTGTTGAATCTTTTACTTTTTTAACATATACTCTACCATAATATTTATCTTGTACTTCTGGTGTTCCTCTATTAATCTCTTGAGTTACTACTTCTGCTGCATATATTTTTTTTAAGTCTTCTGTTGTTAAATGAATTTTTTCTTTGCTTGTTCCTAAATCAGCTAACATTTTTTCTAAAATTGCTACTTGTTCTTCTTCTATTAAAATGGAGTCATCTGTAGCATTGTATTTTACAGGATTTTTCTTCATGTGTTCTCCTGTTTTTTTGGAAAATTGATCCATTAAGGCATCATAAGATGACACTAAACTAACAATAATGATTGCCATAACTACTCCTACAATCATTAGTTTTTTTAGTGGTTTTTTCAGTATTGTTGTTACTGTCTTTTTTGCCTTTTTTAATCCTTCCATTAATTTTTCTCTAAAATTATCCATTTTTTCGTATTTGCTAATTTAGGTTATTAGCTAATTCTCCTTTTTTACTTTTATTACAAATCAATACGCATACCTAATGTTTGTGCCTCTTGTCCTGTTAAAGTTTGGTCATAATTTGTTACTATATCTAAAAATTCAATGGCATCTACTTTTCTTTCTTCATTGTACATTTTACTAAATTTAATATTTAATATCGTAGTTGCTTGTGGCCTTACTATTAGGTTTTGAATTGCTTGTTCGTCCATATTAGATGGATATTGTACTTTTTTTTCATCTATCATATATACTCTTTGTTCCCTTGATACTAAGATAGTTTGATTTGTTTGATTTGTAATTTGTATTTGATATATTTCATACTCTGTATATGCTTGTTTTTGTAATAATTTCATATAGATAGAATTTGAATCTACTGTTTTATCTAATACTTCTTTATATAAAAATTTATTAATGCTTAATTTATCTTCTTTTTCTTGTTTAGTTATTCTAATATAGTCTTGTAAAACATTATTACTAGTATTTCCGCCATTTGCTAAGACATCTGTTAAGTAACTTACTTTGTAAATTCCATCTTCATACATACTTTGTTCTACTTTAGCTGTTCTTTTTTCACCAAAGACTTGATTTACATAGTTTTGCCTAAAGTCATTTATTGTTGGATATAGCACTTGTTTACAATCGTTAGTAAGCATATTGTAAGCTTCTTCTATTTGATTTTGATTACAATATTGTGCAAATTGATTAATTAAATTTTGTGCTGTTTTACGATATTGTTCTTTTATATAACTACTACTGTTATTACTTGGTTCTGTATTGGTCTGTTGTACTTGATTTTCTTGCCCCACACCATTTGCTTGTCCATTTTGCAACTGCTTATTTGTTTCTTCTGTTGGTTGTTGCCACATTTTTTGTTTACTACTTCTAATGAGTCCAAAAATAACTTGTAATAGAATAACAAAGAAGGCTACTATGATAATAACTGCCCATATTGTTTTCCTATTTTGGTTATACTTTCTAAACAGATTATTCATTTTGTAGCCTCCTATTATATTAAACTATTTCTTATACTGTAATTTTCTTATCATATAGATTTCCTGTTTCTACGATACTGTCCATTTCTTGATTTTTCTAATTCCGTCTACATATTTTTCTGTATTTTCTTTTGAGAAACCTCTTCTTTCTAGTGCTTCTCTTGTTATCTTTAAGTCTCTCTTGCTTTCTACATCAGATGCTAAACTTGCAAGTAGTAATTTCTCATCTGTTACATATCCTGAACCAAATTTACCATCATCAGCTTTCATAGCTTTTGTAATAACTTTATCATCTGTAATTCCTAATTCTCTATATTTCATAGCATCTCTTCTCATGATTTGTTGTGCTTCTTTTGCAGATACTCCTAATTTATCTTGATAGTATTTTCTCTTTTCTCTATCTCTTACAAATCTAGCATCTGCTTGTGCATTTTGTCTTGCTTCGATTTCATCTTCTGTATGAGTTGCTGCATATTGTGCTTCTATAGCATCATCTATTCTAGAAGAAATACCTTTTGTTCCTTCTAATGAACGGGTAATTCCTGTTCCTGCTGCTAAACCTGCACCAGCACCTCCTAATGCCCATTTTCCAAAGTTTGAAAAATCATCTGATACTAATGCTGCTGTACCTCCTGCTATTGCTCCTGCTCCTATTAATGTACCTTTGACTGCTGCTTTTCCAATTGCTTTTCCTGCTCTTGGTGCTACATAAGCAATACCATTTCCAAGTGATTTTGCACCTTTAGCAACATAACCTTTTGCAGTTTGTGCATGTTTTGCTAAACTAATACCAGTATTACTTGCTGCTCTTCTAAATGCTGCACTAGTATTATTTCTATAGGCGTTATATATTCCTTGTTTTGCTTTTCCTACACCTTTATCAATTTGCCCTGCTGTCCAATCTTTTGCTGCACCTAGTCCCTTAGCAGTGTAACGGATTGGTGCTGTAGCTATACCTCCTGCTGTTTTAGCAAATCCTCCAATTGCTCTAACTCCTCTTTGTGCTTTGCTACCATCATATTTATTTTTTGCCCAGTTTGCAAAATAGCCACCTAAACCTTGGTTATATCCTGCTTCATCTGGATATTGTTCTCCTACCATATCAAAAATTTCATCTTCGTCAAATCCCGCATTTCTTAAAGACTCTGCATATTCCTCTGGTGACATACCTTGTTGTGAATTCTGTTGATTTTGTGCTCTTTCTAATGCCTCTCTTTGTGCATTATCTATTTCATCGTTTTCTATGTCTGCTTCTAGCATTCTTCTTTGCATGTCTTCTGCATTAGCTGGTGGCTCTGGAGGTGTATTTTCTTCATTGTTTCCTCCGCTTCTACCACTTAAGTCTGGTCCTCCATCTGGTCCTCCTCTTGAGCCTCCATTTGAATTGTTGTTAGAGCCACCATCGTTACCACCCTCTGGTGCACCTCCACCAACTCTATCAAATAAGTCATCTGAGTTTTTCCCCTTATCTGCTGTTCTATTACTAGATGGTAATTTCTTATTATCTTCTTTACCACCTCTTTGATTTTTGCCACCTCTTCCAAGCATTTTTCCTAGGGCATTAACTCCTTGCATTGCTAAAGCTCCACCTAAAGCTGAGCCTCCTGCAACAGTTGATGCTTTGTCAAATCCAAAGAATTTACGTAGTAGCTTTTCTGCTTGTAAAATAAATCCTAAAGCAACTAAACCATAAATAAGGTTATCCATTACTAAATCTAATGCTGTTCCCATTAATACAGTATAAATTACTAAATGTACTGGTTGAATTAGTAAGTTATAGATATATTCTTTTAACCATGTATTAAAGCCTTGTGCACTACCATCTTTGATTTTATCAAGTGGATAAGTCATTGCCATTAATGGTGCAATAATGGTTAAGAAAGTAAGCATCATTAATCTTTTTAAATAGCGGAATAAGAACAGTACTGTATATATAACTAATGCTAAATAGATAATTGTGTAACCAAATTGTCTCATTAATACATCATCATCAGACATTGCCTGTGGTTCTAATTGGAGTTCTATTCTTGCTTTTCCCATCATATTAGATGGCCATACTAATAGTTTATCTCCTGTTTCTGTATCATCTATAATAGCACCTGCCTTCATCATCGCTTCAGAAATACTACCTGAATCACCTGAAAAGACTTTACTTCCATCATCAAATTCATATTCGTTTAAGTCTCTACTATCTCCTTCTCCTTCATTTCCAACAGATCCACCAGAAGAACCAATAATAATTCCATATTCATCATTCATTGGCACAATGGCTTTTGTAATTTCTTCTGTAATAGTAACTGCAAATGCCATAATATAGTGCATGAAAAATAGTAAACACATAGCAACTAGCCAATCTAGTAAACGTTGTTTGTATTTTGCTTTATCTTCTGCACTACTACTAATTAAAATTCTAATTCCTACATAGACTAGAATAGATAGTAAAGCTACAATTGCTAAGTTTCTAAGTGCATAATACCATGTAGATACAATTGGTTGAAGAGTAAGAGCACTTGATTTTTGTTCTACTGCTTGCCCATCTATTGTTGTAGTATCTTCGTATTTATTGGGGTTAAAAAAGTTAACATCTAATAAAGCAACTTTGTTTTTAAAGATTTCTTCTGGACTAATTGCAAATACTGGCATCTGCAATTTTTCTGGTAAAGCTTTGGACGAAAGATAGGTTGCTGCCATTCCTGTACCAATAGATACTGTAGCTGTTACTAGTATTAGTTTAATACCTGCTACTACTGCTGCTAAACTAACTCCTCCTGAAAATGGAGCTCCTGCTAAACCTATTGCAATTGCTACCGCTCCACCTATAACTCCTGCCAGTGTTCCGAATGACTGCTGGTAACCAATCTTTATCATACCTTATTGTTACAAATGAAGCATCCATTCCAAACAAAATAGATTGCACCAGTGTGATAATTCCATCTGCAACAACTAATAATAAATCTTTAATTGGTTCAAATAGAATTCCTCCTGCTGTTGAAGCTGCTGATGCTGCTAAGGAGAGATTGGGTGATATAAAATTAAATAATATTACAAATACGACAGCTAGAATTATTTTTTGCGTAATTGTTTTTCCTGTCAAGAACTTCATATTATCCTCCTAAATAGGTTTGTCTTACATTTTTGTTTTTCATCTGTGCTATTTTGTTTAAGTTTGTTTCTACAAACTCAAATTCTTTTGCGGTTGGTTGGATTTGGATAATAGCACTATCTGCTCCAACTTTTAATAGTCCTTCTCCTTTGAAACAAGTAATTAAAAAGTCTGATTCTCCTTCACTTAGTTTGAATACTTCTTTTAAGTACTGTATTTCTGATTTATCTTGTGCTAAAAATAGCTTTGTATCTGATGAAGTAAGTACTGCCTGTGCTTCTGGTTTTTCATAAAAGTCTTGAAACCTTTGTGAAATAATGGCAAGTGATACATTTCTTTTTCTGGCACGTCTTGCCATGGTGTTTAAGAAATCTACTGCTTCTGGATATGGTAATAGCATCCATGCTTCGTCGACTAATACCCTCTTTTTAGCAGCTTTACTTCTATCTTCACTGTTTTTCTTTACGTATTTTTCCCATATCCATGCAAGTAATATTTGTTGTGCTAAAGGTCTTGCAAACCTTTCTTCTAACCCTGATATGTCTAAGTTAATAAATAGTGTTCCATCTAATAGGTCAAAAGTAGATTGTCCATCAAAATAGGCCATTTGCCCATCATATTCTCTAATGTATTGTTTCATAACTTTTAGTAAATAACTATAATGGAAACTATAATCTGGGTTTGTATTTGATGCTGCCTTTTCTTGTATTCTTTTATACCATGAACCAATGGTTGGCATTTTTTTCTTTTCTTTTCCTAACATATTACCTGATATTGTCTCACTTGATGCTGCATATAAACTGTTTGGGTCTGAGGTAATACCATGTGCTGCATATTCTTCTGATACTGATTCTGCTATAATTTGTTTGGTAAGTTCGTTTACTTCTTGGCTTCTGGTACTACCTCTTGCCATAGTAAGTAAGGCTTGTGTTACGTCTTCTACTTTGTTTTCTACACTAAGAACTAATCTATCTCTACCTGTAATTTCATCTTTTACTACTTCTGTTTCAATATCAAATATATTAATAACTGTTTTAGAGGTTGGTGATAATACTACATTAATACCACCTAAGCTTTCTGCTACAATGCTATACTCTCCTTCTGCATCTAGTGCTAAACTTTGTATTCCCATAAGTACTGCACTGCGTGAGATTAATGTTTTCATGGTAACTGATTTACCAGCACCAGATTTTGCAAAGATTACCATGTTATAATTGGTAAGTGAGTTATGGAAGTTATCAAATAAAATTGGCACTCCCGTTTGTTTATTGATTCCAAGTGGTATTCCTGTTGGATGCCCTACCTCTGAAGTTGTAAATGGAAATACAGTTCCCATAGATCTACGATCAAAGGTATGTGTTTTTTTGATTTTATCTTCCATAAGTGGAAGGTTTGATTGAAATGCATCTTCTTGCATTGCCCATGCACTTTTTACATTGACTAATGATTTTGACATTTCTGTTGCTAGTAATTTTGTGTATTTGTCTAAATCATCTAAACTGTAGGCAAATAAGGTTGCTACAATAGATGCCTCATATAGTTTGTTATAACCTGCTGCTATTTCATCTCTTAATTGTTCTGCTTCTAGCCTTTTTTGCCCTAAGGTACTTTCTCTATTGATGTTTCCTCTATCTGCTGCCACTATTCTTTCTGTTTCTAGTTCGTTAATGACTCTGTTTAATTCATTTTGTGATCTTGATTCTTGTATTGGATTAATGTAAATAGAGGTATTAATATCTCCAAATAGGTACATATCTCTAAATAGTTCTGGGAAAGTACACATTCTTGGCAAGCTTGATACGAAAAAGCTTCTTGCATATCTTGTAACATTTGATATGATTTCTAAGTGATCGATATTGCTAGTATCTACCCCAGATGGTGCAATTAATTCTTTAATGGTTTTCTTTTTTAATATTTTATATTCATCTGGTTTTGTATAATCATTATGCTGTAACCCTGCTTCTTTCATTTTGCTTTTCTTGCTCATTTTCTTTTGTACCTCCTTCTTCTTTTGTGTTTTTTCTTGGTCTGCCTCTACGTTTTGCTGTATCTTGGTTTACTTTGTTAATTGCTCTTTCTGCAATTTCTTCACCAACAATGTGTTTATTTTGCTCTAATATTGCTTTTGCTAGTTGGTCAATTAAGTCTGCTTTTTGTGCTTGTTTTTTCTCTATTGCTTTTTGTTTGTCTGATTTTGCTTCTATTACTTTTTGGTTTGCTTTTTCGAATGCTTCTTTTTCTATTTGATTATCTATTGCTGTCATTTTTTTGTCTAGTACATCTGGTGCTGTTGAATATAATTCATCATAACCTGCTTGAATTGCTTTATCTACCCCATAAATTTCAGCATTATCACGGTTGTATGCTACATATAGTAAGTCTACTAATGAGTTAGAATCTAGCACTCTACCATTTACACCACATACAGATAATGTTCTTATAATAGATTGTGCCCTTGTATATAATTCTGAAAAAGCTAAGTTTCTAATTTCTTGTTTGTCAAAGTTGTTTTCACCAAGTTCTTCTGGATAATATGGAATAACTACATAGTATTTTTGATTTAATACATTTTTATTTAAACTCATTCTTTCTGTAGTGTAGATAATATCTTTTCCATATTCATATAAGTTCATTGTTTTGGTTAGTTCATAAAATGCTGCATTTAGTTGCTCTTCTGTGTATCTTCCTGAATTTAGCATTTCATTGTATTTTCTTTGTTCTCTTTCTAGTTCTTGTTCGATTTCTTGTATTTTGTTACGATAAGTATGAATACTGCTTTCTAAGTTAATGGTTCTTGTTTGTGTATAAATTTGAATAGGATGCCTTAGGGTATTTAAGAATTGAATGAATCCTTCTTCTACTGCATTTTTTTCTAGTTCTGACATTAAGTCATAGTTAACACCTTGGCATTCTACTACCATGACATATTTTGCACCATTTTTAGTACATATCATGTTATCTTCAATTTTATCAAATTCCATAAAATCAAATACTGATTCTACTGAGTATGATTTTGGTGCTTTTTTGTCTTTTCCGTTACCTACTGTAGCTGTGTTTGTTGTTTCTGTTTTATTTTTTGATTTAAAATATAAGATACAAAGAACACCTAATAAAACAAACATTATCATTACGATAACTCCAATTAGTATGGTTATTAAATCAATCATTTTTTTTGCCCTCCTTGTATACATATATTTTCTTTCCTGCTGTTTTGAATTTTATAGCTCTTTTGATAATATCATCTATATTTTCTCCACCAGTTTTTTTGGTAAATTCTAATTTGCCTAGCTCTGGAACTTTTAAAGTACCTATGGCAAACCCTATTAATGCTAAGGCTGCTACACAGATAATTCCTACCATTGTTAAATTTAACGCTGAAAAGATAAAGTAAAAGATAAGACCTATTCCACCTGCTACCATAGTATAAATAATACTTTTTGCTGTGAAGATAAATAGTATTCTACCTTCTCCTTTTACATTTCTGGGTAATTCATATGTGCCCATTTTACGTTTTCCTCCTTTGTTTGGTTAGTTTTGTAACATCTAGTTATACTTAAATATTATTATAGCAAAAAACATCGAAAATTGTAACCCAAAATGCAAAAAAAGTGCATAAAAATGCACTTTTTAATCTATTTGTAATATACCTGTAATATGTTTGTAATATTACTCTCCTGTTCCACCAAGTGATGCAAGTTGTACTACTACTGTAGTAATTGCTGATGCACCAAATATTAAAACAGCACCTACTAAGTATGGTATCATGGTTTTTTTGTATTCTGCTTTTTCTGAAGCACTACCCATCATATATTTAATACCTAGTACTAATAGAATTATAACTGATACAACAACACCTACTGTTGTGATAATACCAATGATTTGGTTACCAATATTAACAACTTGCTCTTGTGCATCACTTGCAGTTCCTTTTAAGCTGTTTGCAATTTCTCCTGGATTAACATCAACTGCTGCACACATTGGCATCATTACCATTACTAGCATCATAGCTACTAACATAATTCCAAGTATTTTTGTTGCTTTTTTCATTTTGTATCCTCCTTTATTTTTTGTTTATTTTAGAATGTTTCAGGTTTGAAACAATTTTAAAAACATATTTATCTTAATATAACAATAACTAATCTCCAAATACCAAATGCTCCAAATATAACTACACAGCCAATAACAAATGGTATTAAAGATTCTTTGACTTTTACTTTTTGTTCTACACTACCTGTAATAAATTGTATTCCTAGTACTACTGCTATAATAACTGCTATACATGTTCCAAGAATGAGTAAGGTGTTATAGACTAAATCTGATGCATTGTTTAATGCTTCCATATCTAGTGTGTTATCTGCATCTGCTTTACCTTTGTTAACAAAATCATCTGCTCCTCCAAAAATATTACTAAGGCTTGTAGCTTGTACTATATTATGCGGAAACAGAAACATACATAACAAAATAGTAATTAATAGTGTGATTGTTACTTTTTTTATCATAATTCGACTTTTCCTTTTCTATTCTATTATACTATAGGTTTGGTAAGTTTGCAATTACCTTTTGAAAATTTGTTTATTTTATTGTTACTAAATAATAACTTTTTTTATCACCATTACTGAATATATTAAAAATGGCATTACTTTTTAGTTAATATAAACCTTCAAAAATTAAGAGTATATTTAATTATAAGTAATAATATTTTTTAGTTAAGTCCGCTTTCTTGTACAATACTTGCAATAATATTTACAATGATAGAGGCTGAAAATAGTAAGAATGCTCCTATAATATAAGGTAACATACTTTTTTTGTATTCTGCTTTTTCTGAAACACTGCCAAGCATATATTTAATACCTAAAATTAATAGTGTAAGTGCTGATGCTACTACTCCCACAGTAACAATAATTCCAACAATATTGCCTGCTTTTTGGGTAATTAATTCTGAATCTGCATCTGTTATACCACCTGGCTTATAGGAATTTGGATTATCAATTGGACTTGTTCCTGTATCCACATGACCTCCACCACCGCCAGGTCCAGCTGGTACTAATTGAGCTTGTGCCAATGGAGTTAATTGTAATAAAAATAGCAGTGCTATTAAAATAATAGTTATATTTTTTTTTATTTTCATGTTTGTTTTCTGGTATTATAAATTTATAATACCATTTCTCCTTTCTAGCTTTTTGCCTTATAGTCCTATCTTGTTTGTATCATAGCATATATTTTTGTATTTTTCTATTCTTTCTTTAAAATGTCATATAAATGTTATGCTTTTGTAATATTTATGTAATACAAGTACAATAAAAAGAGGAAGAGAAAGAACTATAACTAATAAGTTCCTTCCTTCCCCTGCAATAAGATTTTAGCCAAATTTTTTTGTATTATAAAGAAGTACTACCTGATACCCTATTCTTACTATCAGCTGTGACAACAAGTTTCCAAATCTTACCACACCAAAGATCCAGTTTTTAAAGAATACCAAAATAAACAGCACAGCCATTGCACTTACAATGAGCTTGCTCCCCTCCCAAATGCTGTTTTTCACGCAGAAGATGTGCAGTAGGTAAGGAAGTGCCTGAATGGCCGCCCACAGCAGTAAGCTGAACAATCCTGGTGCTCGATGAAACCATATCAGGCTGGTAATCAGCTCTATCAGCCACGCCAGCCCTGTCCAGAACAAGAAAGTAGGTACAGTCTTTTTTCTCATTGCTTTTTCCTCCATTTTTTTGTTGTAGTGTGTGTACAGGTCTATCCTAAAAGGAAGGAAATACATCCTTCACTATTTAGCAAAAAGGATTTCTAAAAAGTACTTACATACTTTTATTGTAGCATATCTTTACATAATATTCAACCTTTTTACCTACATAAATTTTACACTAATTTCTCTTCTTAAATAGCTATTACATTATAATTTAAGAAGAATTATCTTAATAGAATTTATATTTATGCCTCACTTGTCACTAGTGTACCTCTGGCATTTTTAGTTCTATTTCCTAAGTTCATCTGTGTACTATAATATTGGGCAATTAGCTGATCTAATTCCACACTAATTTGATATGTAATACTATAATCATTTCCATTAATAATACTTTCATTTAATTTTTCTCTTAATTTACAAATTTCATCATTTAACATATTGGTTCACTCTCCTTTTTCTCTTTTTTCTCTTTTGTATATATTTAAAATACCATATTTTTACAAAGTAGTCAATCTATTTTTTGCTATTTTGTAGTATTTTGCCAGTTTTTCGTATGACTTTTTTTACTATTTTTTGACATATTTCTACATTTTCCTTTCTTTTTCGTTGTTTCCTCGCTTTTTCTTGTATAATTAGGCTTTTTTAGCAAAGTTTTATTTTACCTTTTAACTTTAAAATTAAGTTTGTTGTTTTATAATTATTTAACTATTTTGTTCTTTCACCACATAATGGCAAAATCTGCGATTTTTTTCCTATACAATAAGAAACCTAACCTTGTTGTATAGCAAAAATCTGTGATTTTTGCTATACAATAAAAAGTGAAAGCTTTCTCTTTATTAGAGTTTAAACTTTCACTTTTTTTCATTTCCATATATTTAATTTTTATTAAGATAGTAGTATTTCATTTTTAATTTGGTTCTATAATAGATATTACTTTATTTTCTTCTTTAAATATATTTTGTAACACGTTTTGAGTATATTCTTTTGTGACTGTTTCAAATTGTTCTATATAATCAAAACTTTGAACACCTTTCATTGTATCTGCTAAAAACATTCTAGCAATATCCCCTACACTGTTATATTCTACTACATAATCTCCATAGATTTTTCTTCTATTACGTTCAAATTGTTCACTATCTAATCCCTCTTTTTTCATTTGCTCTATTGTTTGCATTATTCCTTGTTCTATTTTGTGAGGGTCCTTAGAGGTTCCAGATATTAAAATATGTGCATATTGTTCATTAAATTCATAGTCAAAGCTTGGTTCTGAAAGTAACATTCCTTCTTGATAACATTTTTGATATAGTTTTGAACTTTTCCCTATTATCATATTTAATAAGATTTCTACTGCTATATGTTTTTTTACTTTTTCTTCTTTACAGTTTTCTATATCTTTATATCCCATCATAAAAATTGGTGTACTTACTTCCATTTTGTCTGTTTTTAATGTTTTATTAATTTTCTCTTCTTTTGGTGGATATATTCTTTTAATTTCTCCTTGATTTTCTTTTGGTATTAGTCTTTTTTTGATTTCTTCTAGTATTCTTTCTGGTTCAAAGTCTCCACATGCTACTAATACCATATTTGATGGATGATAAAAAGTGTTATAGCATTTATATAATACATCTGGTGTGATTTTGCTAATGGATTCTACTGTTCCTGCAATGTCTATTTTGATTGGGTTTTCTTTGTATAAGCAATCCATGGCATTTATATAAAGTCTCCATCCTGGGTCATCATCATACATTCCTATTTCTTGCCCTATAATTCCTTTTTCTTTTTCTACATTTTCTTGTGTAAAGTATGGATGTTGTACATAATCCATTAGTTCATTTAGACCTTCTTCAAAATGATTTGTACATTCAAAAAGATAAGCTGTATGGTCATTTGTGGTGTAGGCATTGGCATCTATTCCTAATGCCATCAAAGTATCTAGACTATTTGTTCCATTTGGTTGTTCAAACATTTTATGTTCTAAGAAGTGAGCTACTCCATCTGGAATATATACTTCTTCTCCTGTTTGTGGCATAATAAAGTGATTGTCTATTGAGCCAAAATGAGTTCCCCATATGATGTATTTTTTCTTAGTGTTTTTCTTTGGGATTATCATTACTTTTAACCCATTTTCAAGTTCTTCTACATAAGCTTTTTCTTTTATTTTTGAACTTTCTATTATTTTCATGTTCTTTTTCCCTTCTATTTTGTTTTTAGAATTTTAACTTTTCTAAGATATTTTTATCTTTATACTATGTTCGTAAACTAATAGTTACTAATGTTATTGGTTTATAGAACTCACATTTTCTAATTATTTAATTGAGTTTATATTTTATGCAATTTGTGTATAAATCAATATTAATTATTAGTCTTTTAAAAAGTAAATAGTATTTACTTTTACGGTTTTTGCTAAATCTATAATTTGCTCTTTGCTTACTTGTTTTATTTTGTTTTTATATTCTTCAATACTAACAAATCTATCTGCTAGTTCTTGCCCATAATAGTAGGTAATTTCTGTATCTTGTTCTTCTGTAATGCCTTCTACTGATGCTAATATTAGTTCTTTGCTATTTGCTAAGTCTTCTTGGGTGAAATCTCCTTTTTTCATGTCTTCTAATTGTTGTTTAATAGTTTCTACTGCTTTGTCATATTTTTGTATTTCAATTCCGCAACGAATAAAGATTGTGTTTTTAGTTCTATTATATCCTGAATTCGCAGTGTAAGCTAAGCTTTGTTTTTCACGTACATTTTGGAATAATTTTGAGTTTGCTCCTCCCCCTAAGATTGCATTATATACTGAGGCAATAAATCTAGAGTTTTCTGCTGTGCATTGTATGTCTAAGCCCATTACTAATTTTCCTTGTGTTACTTGCATGCTTTCGCTAATTTGCTTTTCTTCTTTTTCTTCTTTGTTTTCTGTTGCTTCATTATTGATAATATATTCTGGATTTCTAGCTGAAAGTTTTTGTACTTGCTCATTTTGTTCTACTAGTTGTTTTAAATTATAGTTTTTAGTTTCTCCTGAACAAAAGATGTCTATTTTGCAGTTTTTGATTAGGTTTTGGTAGTATTCATATAGGCTTTGTGGCGTGATAGTTTCTAAGTCTTCTATATAACCATATTTATATAGTCCATATGGTTTGTCTTTGAACATTTCTTCTATACATCTATCATAGCTATATTTGTTTTTGTTGTCGATTTTAGCTTCTATGATTTGTTTTAAGTTGCTTTTTTCGCCTTCTACATATTCTGGTTTAAAGCTATTGTTTTCTAAGAGTGGATTTAGTACTATGTCTAATAAGATTTCTAAGCTTTCTTGTACTAGTTTTTCTGGTTTTGGCAAGTATTCTTCGTTTAAGGTTTCTAAATAGAATTTGATTATATGATTATCTCCTGTTTTTTCTACTCCACAATCAAAGCTTGCTCCATACATCATTTCTAGCTTTTGACTAATTTGTTCTTGTGATGGCAATTTTTTTGTTCCTCTTCTTAATACTGCTGTTAAAAGTGCATTTAAGGTAACATTTTGCCTTTTTAGCGGTGTTGCTATAAACACAGCATATAAATTTGTTTTATAGTTTTCTGTATGAATTTGATGTAGTGTAATTCCTTGCTTTATTTCTTCTTTTTGATAATTCATGTTTTTTCTTCGTATAATGTATTTTTTATTATACGAATCTCCTTTCTTTTATTTGCTTTTTAGTTAATGATAAGTTATGTATGGTAATTGTTTTATTTGTTTCTTGATTAATGCTAAGTTATGTATGATAACTGTTTTATTTGTTTTGTTACTTATTGTTGTTATTATATCCTATTTAAGAAAGTTTATACAATAGGTTTTGGTCATTTTAATTTCAAATTTATATTTCTTATTCTATTGTAAAAGCACCAACGTTTGAGTTGATGCCTTATTTTTAATAACATTTAGCTTTTTACAGCCTTTATTTTTCCATTTTTATTGTATATTCATTTTTATAAGTTTGTATTCCATCTTGTGATACAGATTTGAAATAAATGTAGTGTTTTTAATCAATCTCGTAATATCTATCATATCAAGCTTTAGAAAAGGGCTTATTTTGTAAATAATCCCTTCTTTTTCTAACTTAATAATTGTTTTGCTATTTCATTGATTGTTTTTCCGTCTGCTGATGCTCCTAGCTTTTCTTTTGCAGTTTTCATAACTAGCCCTATTTCTTTCATAGTGCTTACATTTAATTCTTGTATGATTTGTTTTAGTTTTTCTTCTATTTCTTCTTTTGATAGTTGTTCTGGCAAATATTCTTCTAATATTTTAATTTCTTCTTTTATTTGATTGATTAAGTCCTCTCTACCACTTTTTTCATAGTCTGGTATGGAGTCTCTTCTTTTTTTAGTTTCTTTTGCGATAATTTCCACAATTTGTTCATCTGTTACTTGTATTTGTTTGTCTTTTTCTACTTGCAATATGGCTGCTCTTACCATTTGCACCACATTTTTACGAAGGTCATTTTTTTCTTTCATTGCATTTTTTAAGTCTTCTAATAATTTTTCTTTTAGCATAATTTTCCTCCTTATTTTTATTTGTTGCATTTATTGCAACAGTATTAGCTTATCGTTTAATCTTATCATTCAAAAAAGGAATTAAAAATTATTGGTGTTATAACTTTTAATCCCTCCATTTTTAAAATTTTCTTTTTCTTGCTGCCTCTGATTTTTTCTTTCTTTTTACGCTTGGCTTTTCATAATGCTCTCTTTTTCTAACCTCTTGTAATACTCCATTTCTAGCGCATTGTCTTTTAAATCTTTTTAAGGCATCTTCTATATTTCCATTATTAACTTTTACTTCTGGCATATTTTGTTTCCCCTCCCTTCAGTAATTACACTCTTACGTGTGGGATTTTACTTTCGGAGCTTTTTTAATTTCTTCTCCGTACGTTTTTTATTATACTCTATGCTTATTAAATTTGTCAATATCTTAACTGTAAAATTTGCAAAAGACTACATAATGTATGTATGATTAACTGTATAATTGGTCGTGTACCAATTTATTTTATATTTCTTGTTTTTTAGAATACAATGATAATTTAAGATTTTAAATAAGAGATACACTCTGCAGTATATCTCTTTTCTTATTATTCATTTACATCTGGTATGATAACGATTTTGTTTTCTTTTAAACTTCTTTTTACATCAATTACTCTTTGGTTTGAAGAACCTCTATATTTTAGTTTTGGATTTCTTTTTTCATCTACATATTGTCCATCTACTAAAACATCTATATATTTTAAAATTTCTTTTTCTTTTAAGTCTCTATCAAATAAAAATCCTGTCCATACCCATATATTTTTGTTTGGAAATTTTTCTTTGAAGGCTTTGGCAAGTTCCATAGTTCCTTCGATATTAAATGGGTGCATCGGTTCTCCACCTAAGATTGACAATCCTTTTATGTTATCATTTTCACATAGTTTTAATACTTGTTCTACTGCTTCATAATTAAATTCTTGTCCACCATTAAAGTCATGTGTTTCTGGGTTGAAACAGTTTTTACAGTTAAAGGTACAACCTTGCATAAATATAGAAACTCTTACTCCTGGTCCATTTGATATGTCCATTTTTCTAATTTTATTATATCTCATTTTTGCATCTCCTTAAACAGCTTGTTTTGTTTCTTTTGGATCTGCTAATTCAGCCTCTTTGTTATCAATATGTAATACTCTTTCTTTTATTTCTTGTGTTCTTCCTTTGTTCCAGAATTGGCTACCTATATAACCACATGTTCTTCTTGCTACATTTAATGTGTCATGATTTTTGTTTCCACAGTTTGGGCAGTACCATTCCAAATCATCACCAATTAAAATCTCTCCGTCAAATCCACATTCTTGGCAGTAATCTGATTTTGTATTTAGTTCTGCATACATAATGTTATCATAAATAAATTTAATGATTTGTAATACTGCATCTAAATTGTTTTGTAGATTTGGTGTTTCTACATATGATATTGCTCCACCTGGACTTAAACGTTGGAATTCACTTTCTAATTCTAGTTTAGAGAATGCATCTATTTCTTCAAATACTGGTACATGGTATGAGTTTGTAATATAGTCTCTATCTGTAACTCCTTGTATAACGCCAAATCTTTTCTTTAAGCATTTTGCAAATTTGTAAGTAGTTGATTCTATTGGTGTTCCGTATACGCTGTAATCCATGTTTTCTGCTTCTTTCCATTCTTTACATTTGTCATTTAATCTTTGCATTACTTTTAGTGCAAAGTCTTTTCCTTCTCCGTTATCTGTATGGCTATGATCTGTCATGTATTTTACACATTCATATAATCCTGCATAACCAAGTGATATGGTTGAGTATCCATTATGTAATAATTCATGGATGCTTGCTCCTTTTGGTAATCTAGCTAATGCTCCATGTTGCCATAGTATTGGTGCTACATCACTAGTTACTTTGCTTAGTCTTTCATGTCTAATTTGTAATGCTTTATGGCATAGTTCTAATCTTTCATCATAGATTTTCCAGAATTTTTCCATGTCTCCACTTGAACTTAGTGCAACATCTACTAGGTTAATGGTTACAACACCTTGGTTAAATCTTCCATAGTATTTTGGTTTGTTGGTTTCTGGGTCTACATATGGTGTTAGGAATGAACGGCATCCCATACAAGGATAGCAGTTTCCGTTTCCATTTTTGTCTTTTTTGAATTCTAACATTTTCTTTTCTGAGATATAATCTGGTACTAGTCTTTTTGCTGTACATTTTGCTGCAAGTTCTGTTAAGTACCAATATTTACTGTTTTCTGTTACATTATCTTTTTCTAGTACATATAATAGTTTAGGGAATGCTGGTGTTACATATACACCTTTTTCGTTTTTGAATCCTTCTATTCTTTGTTTTAAGAATTCTTCTATTATCATTGCTAGTTCTTCTTTGTAGTCTTTTGTTTCTCCTAGGTACATACATACTGATAAGAATGGTGCTTGTCCATTTGTATTTGTCATAGAGTTTACTTGATAATTAAAGGTTTGTACTCCGTCTGCAACCTCTTTTTTAGTGTCTTGTTTTGCATATTCTTCACATTGTTTTTCTGATAGTCCTCTTTCTTTGTATTTTTTGTAGTATTTATCATAACTACTTTTTACAAATGGTGCTAAGTGTGCTACTGATACAGTTGCTCCTCCGTAGGTAGAAGAGGTAACTCCTAGTATGATTTGGGTTGCAATTGTCATTGCTGTTAAAAATCTATGTGGTTTTTCTATCATAACTCCATTCATGATAGTTCCATTTTGTAACATATCATCTAAATTAATAAGTTCACAGTTTGTTAGTGCATTTTGTGCAAAATAGTCTGCATCATGGAAATGAATGATTCCTTCGTCATGTGCTTCTACTACTTCTTTTGGTAATAAAAATCTTCTTGTAATATCTGTACTTGTGATTCCTGCTAAGTAGTCTCTTTGTGTTGTTACTACTTTAGCATTTTTATTAGAGTTTTCACTGTTCCAGTATTCACTTTCTCCATCTATTAGTTCTTTGATAGATTGGTCTGTTGTGTTTGCTTTTCTTACTAGTTCTCTAGTATAACGGTAAGTAATATATCTCTTTGCAAGTAAGTATCTGCCTATTTCCATTAGCTTTTCTTCTACAATGTCTTGGATGTCTTCTACTAATATTCTTTTTTTATCAAGCCCTTCTATATATTCAATGATTTCTTTGATTTCTTCTTTGTTTGCTCTTTCTCTTGGTTTTACCTCTGTATTTGCTTTTCCTATTGCTGCTGTTATTTTTTCCTTATCAAATTCCACCATTGTTCCATCTCTTTTAATTACCTTCATTTTTTTAGTACCCCCTATATTTTTTGTAACTCTTTTTTTCTGTTTTTAACAGATGGTTTCTTTTGTATTTTTGCTTTTTCGTTTTTTGTTATTATTATCCTATCCTAACATTTTGATAATGTCAAACATGGAGTTTTTATGTTTTCACAGCTAGTTTTTGTTTATTTTTAGCGGTTTTCGATATATTGACTTTTAGTTGTCATGTTGCTTTTCAGTCAATTTTTTTGCCATTTTTTACTTGTTTTGTACCTTTTATTTTTTTCTAAGAGAAATATTACAATTTCATGACATTTTTATTAAAATCCTATTGTTTTGGGTATTTTTTTCCATTTTTTCCTATTCTTTTTTTGCATTTTTACTTGATATATCAAGTAAAAGCTTTTGCATATTTTTCACAAAAATGGGAATAATATTTTTAGGTGAAAATTTTGAAAAATAAAAAAAATGATTTTACAAATATTTTAATAACAGGCTGTGGTTCCGGATTAGGCAAATCCAGTGCAATCGCTTTAGCCAAGCTAGGCTATCATGTTTTTGCAAGTGTAGAATTTATGCAAGAAATAGAGGATTTTCAAAAAATCATTATTTTAGAAAATTTAAATATTGATGTTTTTTGTTTGAACATTTTAGATAAAAACGCAAGAAAAATGATTTCAAACTTTGACATTGACATTTTGGTATGTAATGCTGCTATTGGTAATTCTGGAAGTGTGGCTGAATTTTCGGTTGATGACGTTAGAAAGGTCTTTGATACCAATGTTTTTGCTCATTTAGAGTGTATTCAAATTGCTTTGGAAGATATGATTTGCAAGAAGAAGGCTGGGCGTATTATTATTCTTTCTTCTTTAGTTGGACGCATTCCTATGCCTTTTCTTTCTCCTTATTGTGCTTCTAAGTTTGCTTTGGATTGTTTTGGTATTTGTTTAAGACAAGAAATGAAGCTACTTAATAAATTGAAACGGTACTAAGATTGACGTTTGCTTAATTGAACCTGGTGGCTATGCTACTCGGTTTTAATAAGGAAAATAACGAGAAAAAGTATGAATGGATGTATACACATTCTTATTTTTCTGGCTATGTAGATTTTATTCGAAAATGGGAGACTCGAATATGGAATCTTTTAGAGCAAAAACCTTATGATGCTATTATTAAACAATATGTTAAGGCAGTAGAAGCTAAACACCCTAAAAAGCGTTACAGTAGCCCTTGGTGGCAGACAGCTTTTATACAAATCGGAAGGATTTTTGGTATGTGATTTTTATTATATTTACCCAAATTTTAGAAATGTACTTTTTCTCTAAACTCGAGATACCTTAAAAAGCATTTTATCACAAAAAAGCACACACAATTCCTATTTAGGTTTTGCGTGTGCTTTTGAACTATTAAAAGTAGTGTTCCCACCCTTTTAAAAGTTCATCTGGACTTTCTTCTAATGCTTTGGCAATTGTCAAGAGTGTAATCAAAGTAATTGCTTGTTTATAAGTTTCTATTTTGGCAATCGTTATACGATTAATCCCTGTACAGTTTGCTAGTTCAACTTGTGTCATCATGTGCTTTTTCCGAAGTTTCTTTATATTGCTCCCGATTACCATTCTTACCCATGCATCTCTTGGGATATTGCCAATTTCTTCTGCCATAAGATTATCCTCCTATAAGTTGATGGAAATATTATAGCATGTTATCTACATTATGTCAATCACTTTACTGTTTCAACAGCTTTTTGTGCATATTTGTTGTTTACTACTTTATTATAGTCTGCTTCTCTTTCTAGTTCTCCTGCTTCTTTCATAACTGTTTGTAATAAGTTAAATGCCTCTTCTTTTAATACTGGGGTATCTCTCCATGCATCAATATCCATATAACTTTGTATTGATGCTGTTAGCATTTCTATATCTGTGTCTGGGAAAAATTCTTTGATTGCTTCTGCTATTTCTTTTGCACTGTGCTGTTTTACATATTTTTCTCCTTTATAAATAGCATTTGTAAATCCTTGGATAACATCTTCATTTTTTTCTATATAGCTTTTTTTAGCAAAGTACGCTGTATATGGAATTTCTCCTGATGCTTCTCCTACTGATGCTACCACATATCCTTTCCCTGCACTTTCAGTCATAGATGCGGTTGGTTCAAATAGAGTTACATATTCTGCATCTCCTCCTGCAAATGCTCCTGCCATTAAGTCGAATTTGATACTATCATCTAAGTTTAAGTCTTTTTGTGGATCGATTCCATTTTTCTTTAAGACATATTCAAATGTCATATATGGTACTCCACCTTTTCTTCCTGGAATAACTGTTTTTCCTTTTAAGTCTTGCCAACTAAAGTTATCTGTTTTTTCTTTACTTACTAAAAATGACCCATCTTTTTGTGTCATTTGTGCAAAAACTTGTGCATAGTCTTCTTTTCCTTCGTTATAGATATAGATAGATGCTTCTGGCCCTGCAAACCCTATATCACTTTGACCTGCTAGCACTGCTGTCATTACTTTGTCTGCTCCTTGACCTGTTGTTAATTCTATGTTTAATCCTTCTTCTGCAAAATAGCCTTGTGAAATGGCTACATATTGTGGTGCATAAAATACAGAACGTGTTACTTCATTTACTTGAATTGTTTTTAATTGTTGTGTTTCTTGTGGTTTGTTCCATAAAATGTAAGTAGTAATTCCTATTGCTACTATTATAATAGCTAGAATTATAATTAAATATTTTTTCATCTTTACTTTGGGAATGTTCTATTTATTTAAATAGAAACAGTATTCACATTCCCTTCTCCTTTCTTTTTATTTTTCAAACTCATGTTAGAGGAGATTTAAAGCATTCTAACATGTTAATTTATTTCTTCCTACTTAAGATACTTTTTCTCCCTTAGGTAGTTTTTTTATCTGTTATTTTTATTTTTGTATTTTTCTATTTCCTTTTTGACATTTTTTTCATCACAATTTTTTCTAATAGTAAAATCGCTTCATATATAACTGCTGCAACTATGGCCAATATAATAACTCCTGTCATTACTAAGTCTAGTTGGAATACCTGCCCTCCATATACGATTAGGTATCCGAAGTCCTGCTTTTGATACCAAAAATTCTCCTGTGATAACTCCTACTAAAGATAAACCAATATTTACTTTTAGTGAGTTAAAGAAGGTGCTAATATTAGCAGGTATTATTATTTTAGTTAATATTTGAAACTTACTTGCATTAAAAGTTTTTGCCATTTTTATTAACTCTTTGTCTGTATTTAAAAATCCATTTAGTATTTCTAATACTGTAACAATTAAGGAAATTGCAAGCCCCATTGTAATTATAGCTCCGCATTCCTGCTCCTACCCATATGATGATAACTGGCCCGAAGCGCCACTTTAGGCAAACTGTTTAATACTACTAAGTAGGGTTCTGATACTTTTGCTAAAAATTCAGACCACCACAGTAAAATGGCAATAATAACACCTAATGCTACTCCTGATACAAACCCTATTAATGTTTCTGTTAAGGTGACTCCAAGGTGATGCATTAAGTCATTTGATGATAAATTTAAAAAGGTATTTAATATTCTTGAGGGACTACTTGTTATAAAGCTATCTATAATTCCTTGTTTTGCTAATATTTCCCAACTAATAATAAATACAAGGAGTATTAATATTTGGGTTAAAATAACAGATATCTTGTTTTTTCTAATTTTTCTTAAGTATTTTTTTCTATCTTCTGATATGTTTTTCTCATACATGTACATCTAGCTCCTTCCATATGGTGTCAAAGTATTTGCTAAATTTAGGGCTTTCTCTGCAATTAATTGGTGTTCTATTTTCCATTTCAAAGTTAATGGTATGCATACTTTTTACAGTTGCTGGTCTTTTACTTAATACCACTACTCTATCTGACATACTAATTGCTTCTGATATATCATGCGTTACAATTAATGCTGTTATATTTTCATTTTTTAGTATTTTGTAAATGTCAGCTGTAACCATAATTCTAGTTTGATAGTCTAATGCTGAAAATGCCTCATCTAATAGCAAAATTTTAGGGTTGATGGCAAGTGTTCTAATGAGTGCTGCTCTTTGCCTCATTCCCCCTGATAGTTGGTTTGGATATTTGTCTTTGAATTCATAAAGTCCATATTTTTTTAGTAAATCTTTTACATTTTCTTCGTTTTCTTTTGTTTTTTGATGGCTTATTTCTAGTCCAAATATCACATTATCATAAATGTTTCTCCATTCTAACAAGCTATCTTTTTGTAGCATGTAACCAAGTGCACCATTTGTTTTTATTTCTCCTGATGTTTTTGGCTCTAGTCCTGCAATAATGGATAAGAGGGTTGATTTTCCACATCCACTTGGGCCTATGATGCTTACAAATTCGCCTTCATTTACATGAAAGCTTACATCTTTTAAGGCTTCTACTTCTCCATTTTTTGCTTGGTACTTTTTGCTTACTTTTTCTAGTTCTAATACTTTTTTCATAAGTACCTCCTGATAGTAATTTAAATTTATCATAATATATGTTATGAAGGTATACATAATTTTGTGCTAGTTACAGTTTTAGGTTTTCTACTTTTTATATCTAACTACCTTACAATCACAAAGAAAATGGAGCTTACCTATATATTCTGTTTTAGAATACATATGTAAGCTCCATTTGTTGAAGTTAATATTCTGCCGAAACTAAAAGATTAGATTTCTAAATTTTTATTTTTTAATTTTTTTAAGAAGTTAATTTGGCTTTTTTACCTTTTTTGTCTTCTAACGCTAATATCCTAACGGTGTTCATTTCTGTTACTTTTTCTATTTTGTCTACTCTTTTTTCTAGACGTTCTTGCATTTCTTGATGCATTTTATATCCATCAAATAATGCTGGTATTTTATTTGTAACTGCATCTTCTATGACTAACATAGACCTATGTAAATCTTGTAGCATTTGTGTATGCTCATCTAATGTTTTCTCATGTTTTTCTGTTCTTTGATTTAGTATTTTTAATTGTTCTCTATTTTCTTTTGAAATTTGTTCTAAGTTTTCTAGCCTTTGTTCATGATTTAGCAATATTTCTTTTAGCTCTTTATCCATATTCTCACCACCCTTCTTTTTTCTATTTTCTTAAAGTAATTATTTTAAGTGAATTTATTATAACATTCATTTTTTTACATTTCAACTTTTTAGTAAAAATTATTCTATATAAAAAGCCCACCTTAGGATAATTCCTTTGGTGGGTATCACTTTATTTAAATGATTTTGCTGAGGTTAATTTGTTTTTAAGCTTTTGCTATCATGATGTTAGAAAATCTTGATGGAATAATCAAACTTTTGCAGGACACTCTCTTTCTTGCTCTGGTTCAGTTTCTTCCCTAAGGAATTGATAATTTATAATGTAACAGTAACATCCTAGCATAATACTTCTTGCTTCGTTTTCCATTTCCCTAACTTGTTCTATAGTGGTTACTGGTTCGTCTAAAGCTATTTCCATATTACACACTCTACTATGGAACACTCCAGTATGTGATGGACAATCCCAAACACTTACAAAATAGACATACCGCTTTTTCATGTTATTAACCTCCTAATTTTTCACCTAATGGCGAATTAATAGTGCTATTTTATCACATTTTTTCTAATATTGCAACTACTTTCTGTTAACTGCTATGGTGGCTAAACTATCTCCTAATTGTACTAATATTGCTGCTAAAAGTTCTATTTCTTCTGTTTTTCTATCTTTTGCAATTGCACATGATAAAATGGATACAAGATTTACTATTTCACAACCACTCATTTTTCTTTTTCCTCATTTCATATGTTTTCAAGATAAGTTTTATAAATGCTTTTTATATTCTAAACATTTGACCTGGTTTAATATTGTTTGGATTTTGTATTCTATTTAGTCTTACAATATTTGCGATGCTTGTGTTATATCTTTTTGCAATTGACCATAGTGTATCTCCTCTTCTTACTGCATAAAGTCTATGACCACAATCATAATGGCAACTACTTCTTACAATTAATTTTTGACCAACATAAATTCTATTGATATTTTTAATATTGTTATCTTTTGCTAGTGTTTGTACTGTTGTTTGAAACATAATAGCTATTTTTGCTAAGGTATCTCCTGATTTTACAATATATATTTGTGTGTCTGATTGCTCATTTTCATTTTCTTTTCCTGGAACAAATAGTCCATTTCCAGCATAGATAAGATTTGGATTTTCTATATTATTTAGTTTCACAAGTTCTGCTACTGTTGTATCATATTCTATAGCTAAGGCTGATAGGGTGTCTCCTTTTTGAATTGTGATTGTTTTTGTTCCTTCTGGTTTTTCATTTCCATCATCTGGCTTATCTGGCTTTTCTACATCTGGTATTTCAGAGGTATCTTCTAAAAAAATATCTTTTGTAAATTTATTTCTATCTACATGTGCTTCTATTCCATCTACTCTTCCTACATCTGTATACTGCCATCCTACCCAGTTCTTCCAATTTCCATTGTTTTGTGGCTCTTTTACTTCATATTGTGCTATCCATAGTGGATAGTTTGTAATTTCTCCTTGCCAAGTGTGATTTGCGCTGTAAGCATTACTATATACAACTGCTTCTTTTTTACTTAATTCTTCCACTTTTTTGATGAAAGCTATTCCTATTTTATTGATTTCTTCTTTTGTAAGATTTCCAAAGCTTTCAAAATCCATTGCTAGTTTGCAGTCTACTTTCTTTTTTGAGATAAGTGATACGAAAAATTGTGCTTGCCTTTTTGCTTCTTCTTCTGTTCTTGCTGTTACAAAATGGTAAAACCCTATTTTTAATCCATTTTCTTTTGCTTTTTCATAGTTTCTTTCGAAGTGTGAATCTACATAACTAAATCCTTCACTAGATTTAATATATACTACTTCTATACCAGCTTTTTTTACTTTTTCATAATCAATATTTCCTTGATATCCACTTACATCTATTCCTTGATAAATCTTGTCGTCTGATGGTTCAAAGGCAAGTACTGGAAGTGGCAGTACATATACTAAGAAAATGAAGGACACAAATATTGTAAAGATTTTTTTTAGCATATTTTCCCTTCCTTTTTAATATAGTTTATTTTCTTCTATTACTTCATAACCTAGTAATTTTATTTGATTTGAAGTGTATTTACTATTTTCATTTATTTCTTCTCCTAATTGTGTACTTAAATATTTTTTGTTGTCATCTGGAAATACTGTTACTACTGCCTGTTTTATTTCTGCTTGTAAGATACTACTTCCTAAGAAGTTTGCTCCTGAAGATATTCCTACTCCTATTCCTAGTTCTACTGCTATTTTTCTTGCCATATTGATAGCATCTTCATCATTGATTAGTATTACTTTGTCTATTTCATTTTTGTCTACTAATTCTGGTATGAAGTCATCTCCTATTCCTTCTATTTTATGTGGTTTTATGATTCTATTTTTTGAAATGAGTGGCATACTATCTGGCTCTATTGCTGTTATTACTGCTGATGGATATTGTTTTCTTATTTTTTTTCCAATTCCCATTAATGTTCCGCCTGTTCCTATTCCTGATACAAATCCCCCTATTTCTTCTGGCATTTGATTTAATATTTCTTGACCTGTTGTTTCATATTGTGCTAATATGTTATCTCTATTTGCAAACTGATTTGTCAAATATCCTCCTGTTTTTTGGCTTAATTTTTTTGCTTCTTGTATGCATTTTTTAAATCCCCCTTGGCTATGTGAATAGGTTTGTACCTGTGCTCCATAACTTTTTATGATTTGCTTTCTTTCGTGACTTACCCAATCTGGCATAAATATGTAGACTGGATGATTATAATATTTTCCTAATGCTGCAAGTGAGATTCCTGTATTTCCACTGGTTGCTTCAATGATTGGCATTTTTTCTTTTAGTTCTCCTCTTTGTTTGGCTTTTGTTATCATGTAATAAGCACTTCTATCTTTTATGCTCCCTGTTAAGTTATAACTTTCTAATTTGGTATATATGTAGTTGACTTTTTCTTGATACTCATATTTTATTTTGACCATTGGTGTATTTCCAATTGTTCTTAACATATTTTTCCTCCTTTTCTTGTACCTCTTGGTTATTATTTTAAGGTGATTTTCTATTTTGGCTACTATATTTTATCCATTTTGCTTAAATATGTTACTGTTACTTTTTTGTTTTTTATGATTGCTTATCTGTGATGAAGCTTTATAGTTTTTGTTTTTTAGTTATTTCTTTTTAACTTTCTTATTATGTCAAACGTTTTTATATTTTCTAGATATTATCTGGCAATTTTACCTTAATTAATAGCTACTTTGACTTGCTTTTTATGCTTTTTTATGTTATTCTATTTATGTTAATTTTCGTTTTGCATGTTAGAGGTTAGCTATCATGCAAGTTTAATCAACAATTGGAGGTTATTTAGATGTTTGATGAGAAAATTTATGTTCTTTTCAATACTAAAGAGGGAGGATTTTTAACTGCTTCTTGTGAAGCTATTTCTTTTACTTCTGAACTTTTGTATGCTATGCCTTTTACGTCTAATTTTGAAGCTCTGGACTACTTGCACTCTACTTTTGAAGTAGAAGTTTATAAGGATTTCGTTGTAAAGGAGTTCGCTTTATCTAATATTATGCCTTAAAAAAAGCCACCTACTAACCAGGTGGCTTTTAAAATTTAATTAAATTGATATTTTAATGTTTTGTACTATTTATTTTCTCTATTTCTAGTAATTTTTCTTTTATTTCTAATCCTCCACCATATCCTACTAATTTTCCACTTTTTCCAATCACCCTATGACATGGAACTATAATACTTATTGGATTATTATGATTTGCCATTCCTACTGCTCTAGATGCTTTAGAACTTCCCACATGCTTTGCAATTTCTTGGTAATTTTTTGTTTCTCCATATGGTATGGTTAATAGTGCATTCCATACTTTTAACCTAAATGGTGTTCCTTTTAGATTAATTGGTATATTAAATTTTTTTCTTGTTCCTTCTAAATATTCTTTTATTTGTTGATTTGTTCTTTTTATAAGTTTTGTCTGTTTTATTTGAATATTTTCTTTTATTTTTAAGTTTGATTCTTTAAATTCTACTCCTATTATTTTTTCTTCTTCTTCTGTTATGACTATATTTCCAATTAGGGTATTATATGTGTATCTTGCTAACATATTTTGCCTCCTTTTTTATTATATCATATCAAAACTTAGAAGGGAACTATAACGTTACATATCGTGTTACACCGTTCTTGTCCATTATATCATATCAAAACTTGAAAAAACTATAGAATCTGCTTTATATGGTTAGTATAAAATTTGTCCTCCTTCTTGTATACTTCTATTACATCAAATCTAATATATTTATTTTCTAACTTATGAGAATATAGGTAATAATTTGTAGCCTTCCAAATATGTTTTTGTTTCTTTTTGGTTACTGCTTCACTTGGCATCCCATAATGTAAATTTTGCCTTGTTTTTACTTCTATAAATACATATTCTTCTTTATCTTTAGCAATGATATCTATTTCACCTTGCTTACATTCAAAGTTTCTTTTTATAATTTGATATCCCTTTTCTTCTAGATATTTTGTGGCATATTCTTCTCCTTCTCTTCCTAATTCATGCCTTTCATACATTTTCTTTCTCCTTGTATAATAAGAATTCATTTACTTATTAATCACACTATTTTTGCTAATTAATCATTTTTATATATTCTAACATATTGGTTTCCTGCTACTTGTTTAATTAATTCTTCTATTTCTAGCATACATAAACTTTCTGCAACCTTTCCTATACTTTTATTAGTTATTTTAGCTATTTCATTTGCTGATATTGGTAATTCTCCAATTAATTCATACACTTCTTTATACTCTTTTGGCATTTCTATTTCTTCATTTAGAGTTTTTAAATCATAAAACTCTAAAATATCTTCTGGACATGTAACTAAATTAGCTCCTTTTTTGATAAGATTATTTGTTCCACTTGCTGTCTTTTCGTTTATTCTATTTGGCACACAAAATACCTCCTTTTTTTGTTTCATAGCAAGATTTGCTGTGATTCCACTTCCGCTTCTATGTCTTGCCTCTATTACTAACACCCCCATTGATAAACCACTAATTATACGGTTTCTCCTTGGATAGTTAGCTACTTCTTCTTTGGTTTCTGGTGGATATTCTGATACAATACATCCTCCATTTTCAATGATTTGTTCATATAAATAATAGTTTTCCTTAGGCGTAATATGCTTAAATCCGCTTCCTATTACTGCAATTGTTTTTCCTTGTTCTTTCATAGAATGTATATGTGCTACACTATCTATTCCAGTAGCTAAACCACTTATTATTGTTATTCCTTTTTTAGCAAGTTCTTTTGCAAAATAGCTTGTACATTTTTTGCCATATTCTGTTGCTTTTCTACTTCCTACAATAGCAATTGCATCATTATTTAATAAACTAGTATCTCCTTCTACATAAAGTTGTTTAGGTGTTTCTTGAATTTGCAATAGTTTAGTTGGATAGTTCTTACTGTTTTGTTTTATTATCTTTATTTTTTCCATATCTATGTTACTACTATTTCACTCCTTTTCTATTATTAATTTTTCCAGTATTTTTTATCTAAACTTCTATATTGTATTGCCTCTGCTATATGCTTTTTTTGAATATTGGGATTATTTTCTAAGTCTGCAATGGTTCTTGCTACTTTTAAGATTCTGCCATATACTCTTGCACTTAAGCCTAATTTATTAAAGGCTATTTCTAAAAGTTTTTTTGCTTCTTCATTTAATTTACAATATTTTTGAGTTAATTTTGGAGTTAAACCAGAGTTTGCATATATCTTTTCTTTTTGATATCTTTCTAATTGTATTTTTCTTGCTTTATCTACTCTTTCTTTTATTTCTTCTGATGTTTCTGGTATTTCACTATTTCCTAGCTTTTCATATTTTACAGGACTTACTTCTATTTGAATATCTATTCTATCTAACAATGGACCACTTATTTTACTCATATATTTTGCAATTGCTTGTTTTGTACAACTACATTCTTTGTCTAGAGAACCATAGTAACCACATGGACATGGATTCATAGAAGCCACAAACATAAACTCACAAGGATAAGTAAGTGTGTTATTTACTCTGCTAATTGTAATTTTTCCATCTTCTAATGGACCTCTTAATACTTCTAAAGTATGTTGATTAAATTCGGGAAGTTCGTCTAAGAATAAAACACCATAATGTGCTAAACTAATTTCTCCTGGTTTTGGATTTTTTCCTCCGCCTACTAATGAGGTTGCTGATATAGTGTGATGTGGAAAGCGAAATGGTCTTGTTGTAATAATAGGAATGTTTTCTTTTAAGGTTCCTGCTATACTATGAATTTTAGTAATTTCTAGTGCTTCTTCAAAACTTAAATTTGGTAATATGGATGGTATTCTTTTAGCTAACATCGTTTTTCCGAGAACCTGGACTTCCAATAAACAGACAATTATGACCACCAGCTGCTGCAATTTCTATGGCTCTTTTTATATTTTCTTGCCCTTTTACTTCTGAGAAATCTAATGGATAACTTTCTCCTTTTTCTATACATTGTTCCCAGCTAGTTTTTGCCCCCTGAATTTTGAGATCTCCGTTTAAGTAATATACTACTTCATTTAAATCGTACACTCCTATTATTTCTATTCCTTCTATGATAGAGGCTTCTTTTACGTTTTGCTTAGGCATAATAATTCTTTGGATTCCTAGCCTTTTTGCTTCAATACACATAGGAAGTGCTCCTTTCATAGGATTTAAATTACCATTTAATGATAGTTCTCCTATTATTACTGTGTTTTCTAAGTTTTTACCATAAATGATATCTAAGCTTTTTAGTATTCCTACTGCCATTGGTAAATCAAAGATAGAACCTTCTTTTCTTATAGCTGCTGGTGCTAGATTAATTACTATTTTTCTGCTAAACAATTCATATCCTGAGTTTTTAATGGCTGTTCTAATTCTTTCTTTAGCTTCTTTTACACTGGTATCTGGAAGTCCTACTATATCCCATGTTGGCATTCCTGCTGAAATGTCTACTTGGACATCGATTAAAAAGCCTTCTAATCCATGTAAGGCTACTGTTTTTGTGATTGATAACATTTTTGAAACTCCTTTTATGATTTTAAATTTGTTTAAGATTTAAATTTTTGATTTCTAATTTTTTCTTGAAAATAAACTTTTTGATATTAATTTTATGGATACTATATATGACTTTGTCGAATTTTGCAAGTGCTTTTATGTTTTTTTATTAATTTTTTATACTTTTTTTAGTTTTTTATACCTTGTTGACACGTTTCTACATTTTACGACATTACTATTATGTTATAATTATTTTATGTTAAGAACATTTTATACTTTGATAAATTACCTTTTATATTTTTACCCCTATTCTCATCTTATCATTTTCTTTATATAGATGTTTTTACTATTTATTTCTAAAAAATAGCAAGGTTTCATTTTTTTCTATCCTTGCTATTTTTATTTTATTGTATGAAAATATTTAGTTTTTTAAGATAAAGGTAATATAGCAATATATATAACTGAGCTGTTTTTCCATAAATTTCCATAATTATTAGTTTCCTTTTTCTTCCACTAATTTTAGTTTTCCGTTTGCATTTTGCACATTGATATTTTTTAATTAAGTTTTTGTTAAATCTTTTTCTATATATTTCTTGCTTACAGTTTTCACATATTATTTTGTATTTATAATCATCATCTTCTTGATAAATAAGGTTACTAGCTTGATAATCTTCTTTTCTATTGCCTCTTGTTTTAATTTGATATCCTAACTTTTCGTTGATATAGTTAGCATATTTTTTGAATTCGGCTCCATGGTTGTTACAATATGGTATACAATGAATTAATTCATGTAATATAGTATTTTTTGCAATATTATCATTTAATTGCATTACCCAACTGCTTATTTCAATGTGATGATTCTTAAATTTTTCATATCTTATACTTTTATGATATCCTCTTTTTTGTATTATTTTATAGTTTTCATCAGGATCTTCTTGTTTACAACAACCATATCTTTTGTTTGCTTTGGTAGATATTTTAATATCTATTGCTCCTATTTTTTCTTTATCTTGCATGTCTATTCCTATGTTTTTAAGCTCTTGCAAGCATTTTTGATATAATTGTTCTAGTTTTTGTTCTTGCATATTTTCTCCTAGTTTTCTATTTCTTTTACTTTTATAACTCATAACCTAAAAATACTCTTCGCGCATTTATAGTTTATTATATTTTGTGCTTCTTCCTTTTGCTTTTTCAACTGGATATTTTTTCTTTGTTTTCTCTAATTTTTTTAATACTATTTCTTTTGGATCTATATTTAACTTCATGGCCATTTGTATACTATATGTAAATACATCTGCTAGTTCTTCACAAACTTCTTCTTTGTTATAGTTTTCGCTATCCCATTGAAAACATTCTAATAGCTCTCCAGCTTCAATTACTATTGATTTTGCTAAATTTTCTGGTGAATGAAACTTATCCCAATCTCTTTGCTCATTAAATAACTTTAGTTCTTTCATTACTTCTTCCATATGCTACCTCCCTTTTTTATTATTTTATATGATAACATCACATTTTTCAACAGTTTACTTTAATATATAATTTTAAAATAAATTCAATCCTACAAATTGCATTTACTTTACAGAATTGCATTTAACTTTTCACTTGACATTTAAAATAATTTCTCGTAAATTTGGTTCTAAATCTAAGGAAAATGCGAAATTTGTCGTAAATACTTTATATTCTTCAAAAAATGTGATAGAATTTCTGTTGTTAGGGAGGAAAATTATGGATAAAAAAATGAACCAAAAGAAAATTACAATTGAATATTATAATACATGTGCACTTAACCAAGAATGTGGAAGTGATTTTAGTAGAGATATTACAGACATATCTATTTTATTAAATTCATTATCCCATAGACCTGTTAAGGAGAGAACTATAAACTATAATGGTGAAAACTTGTTATTAAGTTTTATTGAGTTTAATAATGAATCAAAATTATGGGAATTAATTTTTTTTAAAAGTAGATCTTCTACCATCCCGATTATTATTGATACAAATGGAAATTCACATCAAATTCTATTAAAAGATAATGAAATGATTTCTGAAGCATTATGTGTTCTTTATGACTCATCAACCCAAATACTATGTATGCAAAGAAATATATATGCCTTTGGAACAAAAGGCATTGAGGACTTTTTTTCTTTCTTTTCCAAACCTAATATTTACCTAGAATCAATACATAAATTAGATTCACAAAAAAAATCTTTATTGAAGGGATCTAAATTTAAAAAATTTAAACTACATATAAGAAATGGAATAAATAAAAATTTATCACCTACGGCTTCTAAACAGTATAATAAAAATACTTCTATTTGCAAAGTAATAGATTCAGCATTAGCTGTTAATTCTTCTATTATTAATATTGAGTTCTCAATGGGAAATTCTTCTAATATAATAAAAATAGAAGATGAAGATTTTGAAGTTTTTCAAGATTTAATGAATAACAATAATGTTAAAGTTTTTGAACTTGGATTTGCTCCAGATGAGAAATCTAATATGCAAATTACCGACTTTATGGATTCAAGAATTCATGATACTTTATCTATCTCTTACCCTAAAGGAGGAATCGTAGATTTTAAAGATATTATAAATAAAATGACAGAAAAGTATAGAAATAATTTATTTTTTAAGTAGGTGATTATATTAAATGGAATTAAATAAAGTTTTAATTAGAATTATTACAGTTTTATCTTTTATTGCTGTAATTCTCCTAGATTTTATAGATATCTCACAATATATAGATTATACAGCAAATATAGATAGTACTATTGCTAATGTAATTACTTTTGTATCTATTCTAATTGGTTTTATCTCTACAATTTATGTAATGATACAACAAAGTGAAAACTCCTATGTTCTTAAATTGTTAAAACAATTTAAAGTAATAAATATATTTAATAACTCATTTAAACTTTTAATTTATGTAGGTTTTCTTGATGTTATTGTTCTAATTGCTTTAAACTTTTTTAGCTATAATATTACACTTTTTAAATATATTTTTTACATAGCTTTTCCTTTAAATATTTATTTTTTACTACTATATGTAAAATAATAATATCTGAAGAAAAATTGAAAAGTAAAAATAAAAAACTAGATGATAATGATGTTAAATAGAAACATTAAAGGATTTGTCCTTTAATGTTTCTATTTTTTCTCAAAGAATTCTTCATTCTTTCTTATTTCTTTGATTTTTATATCCTATTTGCTAATATATTAATATTTCTCTCGTTTTTAATTATTAATCTCTTTTTCTATAAGATAATTATTATATACAAATAGTAAATTTCCTATATAAGCGTTTTCTCTATATATTTTTCTAATAGCAATATTTTTTATACTTTTAAATGGTCTATAAATTCCATAATATTCATTGTTAACCAGAGTACTATTTTCATATGGGCATATCCCAAATAAATATTCATATATTTTCTTTACTTCTTCCATTGTTAAATTTTTTGTTTTATTAATTTCAATAGAAGGTATAATGTAATTTATTCCTAAATCAATACTCCCCAAGTCATCATAGTAGGATGCGTATTTGCTATTACCTTTTAAGTAACAAGGAATATTTCCTCCTTTTTCATCAATGAATTTATAATAATTTAGTTCTTCTTCATTTAACCTTAATATTGATGTATTATCACTGTATGAAAATATTTCAAAGTTCTGCAGTGCATTAAACCAAATATCTAATACTGCAGCAGATTCTTTCTCGAAACTACGGTTTTTTATAATATTATCACAATATTCATTTGTAATTTGAAAATAGTCAGTTATTTTATATAAGTATTTAATGCAATCTGCTTTTGTTATATATGCTTCATTTTTATCAAGTGTGTATAGCCTATATAATGTTTTGCAAATAACTATAAATGGCTTTATGGGATATGAACTTTCTTTGTCATAATTTACTTTAGTTAAATTTTCAAAAATTAATTCTTCATATTTTAATTGATCATTAAGATAGAATTGTATATTTTTCCCTAATTTATTTTCCTTATTTATTATTCCAATATTTCTTGTAGTTGTTAACAAAGCATTTGGATTCCCTGATTTTTTCATTTTTTGAGGAAATGTTTCTATTAATTCACTTGATGTTATTTTTGATAAGTAAGAATATGTATTTACTATATTGATTATTGTATTAAACAATTCTTTTCCCTCATCTGTAAAAAAATTTTTTCCTCTATCTAAATACCAAATATTACTATTATCACTCATTTATTTGTATCCTTTTTATCATCAAAATTTATTGACTCCATAATTGATTTTGTAATTTCCTTTAATACAGGAACTGCTATAGAATTTCCAGATTGTCTATATGCAACTGTATCTGGTACTACTACTTTAAAATCTTTAAATCCCATAAGCTTTAAACATTCATTGGGAGTCATTTTTCTTGCCACTGCATCTTGTCCATTATAATTTCCTACAAATATTCTTTCATCTTTATAAAAATTCTCTTTTGGTGTTTCTACTCTAAAGTCTCCTATCCAATTAAACTGTTGATTAGCTGTTTGACATCCTATTATATCTCTATTAACTCTTGCCCTTCCTTCATTTCTTTCAGGTGTTGTTACATATATAAATCCTTTTTCTCCTAAGTAATATTTGTCATCTACTTCTGTGTCTAAAAAGTCTGATGCTTTATCTTGCAAATCTACTCTTTTAGGAAATTCAAATTCTCTTTTATATTCAATGTCATTATTTATTCCAACAACAAAAACTCTTTTTCTCATTTGTGGCAACCCATAATACTGTGCATCCATTACTTTAAATTTTATATGATAATTTAAACTTTCAAATACATCTTTTATAACACGCCACGTTTTCCCCTCATCATGATTTAATAACCCTGTAACATTTTCAAAGATAAATGCCTTTGGTTGAATTTCTTTAATTAACCTTGCATAATCATAGAATAGAGTTCCTCTTGTGTCTTCTAATCCTCCTCTTTTACCATATGTTGAAAAACTTTGACATGGACTACCTCCAACAAGTAAATCAACTTCACCTTTAAATTTTTTCCCATCTAAAAATCTAATGTCTTCATACCATCTGTCTTCTGTAATATCATAATTTGCAAAATAAGATTTTTTTACATTATTTTCTTTTCCTGTAGCATCATAAATTTCTCTTATTTTCTTTTCCTTTTCTTTTTCTGATAATCCTTCTATCTGTCTTTTTATACTTTCTTGATCTATATCTAAGTATCTTTCTCCATTATCACATGCAAATACTATTTCATATTCTATATTCATTTGTTTTAATGCTTGTTCTATTGCCCCAATTCCACTAAAAACTGTTGCTAATTTTATCATTACTGTATTTCTCCTTTTAAAAACTCATTTTATACTTTCTTATTTAATATCATTTATTTTTTTCCTTAATTTATGCACTCTATTCTTTCTTTAAAAAGTTTTAGTTTAGGATTTTCTAAGTTTATTTAGCTCTACTCCACTTTCTATAAATAGTTCTTCTACATATTTTTCTAATCCTCCATTTACTAAATATGGATCTATTACTTGAAGTTTCATTGTATTTAATGTCATTATCCTTCTAAATTGATCTCTATCTGTTACATTATATAAAAATTTCTTATATAAAATTTCATTAAACAGATCTTTTCTATAACCATATGTACCTGTTCTATCAATTATATTTAATATGGTATCTGTAGTGTTATCTTTTAAAATTTTCTTGGTTGTTTTTTCATCATCTTTCCATGCTAGATATATATACCACCATAATGTCTCTAACCACATTCTTCTTGGCTTTTTATAATATCTATCTTCACTTATTTCATATCTATATTTTATAATTTCAGGACAAACTTTTAATTGTATATATCTCCAAATGTCATCATCACCTGCTTCGTTTTCACTTATTTGATATTTAAAGGTTAATAGCTTATATAATTTTATTCCAAATATATAGTCTACATCATATGCTTTATTCTTTATGTCACTTACTCCTATCTCAAGTTCTTTTAATGTTTGATGGAATTCATTTAAAACATCTTTCCTTAACTCATCATAACTTTCATCACAACTTGGATTAAAATTATTATTTTTATTCATTTCTTCAAAGCATTTTTTTGATTTTACTTTGTTTAATTTTAACCAATCCATTTTTTCTCCTTAATCAATTATACTATCTATTGCTGTTTTTATTGAAAATAAAATTTCTTTAAATTCATTTACTCTAATATCAAAAAAGTTAATCCAATACTTTGCAACATTTCCTATTATTTGATCTTCTTCATAATCACTATTGCAGATATTTTCCAGGTTTTCTTTGCTAATAACATCTGCTATAAATAAAGCTATAAATTCAGAAATAATTTCTTTCATTAATGGTGTTACTGTAGTCCCTTCAGCATTCAAATTTTTAAAATCTTTATGTGCTTTATTTAGATATAAGCAGATATTATCTTCTTCAAATAAATCTTCGTTGACATCCATATAATTAAATTCTGCATACCATAAAGATTTATTTTTATCATCAATTACTTTTATAGGAAATATTGAGCCTTTTCCTTCTAAAAATATTTCTAGTTCTTGATATGCTCCTAATACAGTTCCACTATTATTAGCATACATATCATTTTCGTATGATTTATCTACATATAATATTATTTTAATTCCTAATTTATCAGCTAACTCTCCTTTGTTAAAATTTAAATTAATACAAAAGTCTTGCTTAGTTTTTTCCTCATTATAGGCTATTTCAGTGATTTTTTTACTTATATTTTTATTAGTTTTCCTGCAATAATAATTTGTGGCAATTCCCAAAATGGAATTTTTATTAGCTACCCCAATTTCTTCATTGAATAGCAAATTTTTATCTTGTATAGTACAATCAATATTAATATTCAAGTTGTCTTTTAATGGCGTCCATGTACCATATTCATCATCTAGAAAATATTGATTCTTTTCAATTGGTGTTAATTCTAAATCTCTAGTTATATTATCTTTTATGTAATTAATTTTTATTTCATTAATCTTAAATCCACTTTTTTCTATTAAATTATTAGTTAAAGTTGGAAAACTTTCTAGTATATTACTCATTACCTATCTCCTCTTTTACTCTAGATAAGATTCCTTTATAATTTCTATTATTATATTTATAACACAATCTGCCTCTAATTTTTTTTAATTGACTACCTTGCTTTAATTTAATGCTCCATCCAATCCAACTTTTTAATTTTTCAGTATATCTTTTTTCCAAAATTATATTTTCATCTTCATACTTATTAATATACTTGTTTATCTTTTTATTTATGTAATACTGTATTTGTTCACCTTCACCATATGTTAATAACTCAATTTTTATTAATTCAACTGGAAATTCTTTATTTTCAAAATCTTCTTCCCATTTTTTTCCTGTCATTTTAAAGTCTTCAGCTACTATTTCAAATTCATATTCTATGTTTCTATCATTTGAATTAAGATTAATTTCAAAGTCTTTACTTATAGTTTTATCTATATTATTTCTAATTATTGATTCATCAATGAAATTTAAATTTGATTTTGAATTTCTTCTTAGAAATTTGTTTGCATTTATTTCTTTTTTATTTTCATTTTCATTAAATGATGATGGTCTTTTTCCAAATCCTATTGGTGGCAATAATCTATTTGTTAAAGTCCTACTTAATCTTGTATCAACACTTCTAGTTATTTTATAGTCTATATCTTCATAGCAATTGTTAATTTTACTTTTTATTTGATTTTGAACTCTTTTAATTATAGTATAATTGGATAAATCTATCCAGTCTGCATGATCTGCTTTTTCACATGCTCTTAGATATTTTTCAAAACTTTTCTTTTCATCATCTTCTTTTACTTTTATTAGATTGCTTGAGTTGGCTATAAATAATCCAATTATGTAGTTGCCATCATTTACTTTTATACTATTTGACCAACTTTCTCCAACATCATATTTTAATAGCATACCTGGTCTTCTACAAAATGTGATTATAGAATATCCATCATCTTTTTCATTATATTTTGTATTAAAAATTTGTAAATATGGACTTGGCTCATTATATGGTTGATTCATTTTTAGGTCATCTTTATTCATTTTTATATATGCAATTTTTCCTGCTTCTGTTTCATTTAAAAATGTATTTAATAATTTTATATTTTCTACCTTTATACTATTATCTTTTATACTTCCTGTACCTGCATTATAAAGCTCTTGTATTTTCTTAAATAATGGTAAAAAGTCTTCTTCTGGATGAAAATATTTATTATTTATTTTCAATTTTAAGTATGGGTTATCTTTAAAATATGGATTCATTAATCTTGGTGCATACCATCTTTGTACTGAAACTTTTATATATTTATCTACACTTTCATTCCATGGCAAAGCATTGTCTTCTTTATTAGCATCATTTAATAATTTCTTTTCGTCTATAAATGGGATTATAACTTTAGTTCCTGTACTTTCTCCTTCAAAAGCTTTTAATTGAAAAATTTCTAATATTTGCTTTATTTCTTCTTCATCTGTTAAAGGGTTTAGTTGATCAATTTCATTATTTTTCTTTCCAAACCACATAATTCCTGTTTTAGGTCTGCTTTCATTATTATAACTTGGTATAATTGTATTTTCTTCATTTTCAACTAATGATATAACCATTCTAGATTCATAGTTATCATAATTTTTAATTCTTGAATAGAATATTACCAGTCCAATCCCTACTCTATAATATACTGTTTTACCATATCCCCAAGATCCTCCTGAATTTTCTATAGTTTGAGCTTTTCCAATATTAAAGATTAGATTTATAAATTTTCCATAATTATTATTTATAACTTCACTCATATTCTTTGGTCCAGTTAGACCTGTTGTATTTGTATCACTAAAACTTATAAATGTATCCAAATTTTCATCTTTATGTTTTTCTAATAGCTTACTTCCAAAAGGTTCAATACTATTGGCTAATTTCTTTTCATCAAACTTTGAAATATTTATCTCTACATCAACACTAGCACTAGTATCTAACTTTGCATCAAGTGAATTTTGTATTGCTTCTCTTGTTAATAAATCTAAAATTGGTATGTCATTATTTTGAATAGCTCTTAATAATGAACTTCCTGATATTCCCATATATTCATTTCTTAAAATCTCATAATCAAATTTCATTAAAATCCTCTCCCATTTCTTGGGTCCATATAACTCTATTTCTATTTTCTTTATTGGTGTTAGGTATGTATATATATAGTCCTAATATGTCTGTTTCAAAATTTAAAGCTGTTCTTGTTGGATTTCCTTCTTTATCATTACTCATTCTTTGAACAGTTGAGTCTTTATCTATAAAATATAAAAATAATTTCGGTTTTTCTACATTTTCTAATGTTCCTTCATAGCCTTTTTCATATAAACATGCATTTTCTCTATCTTTAGGATTCCTTAAAATACCTATATCTATTGTATTTTCTAAATGTTTTACTCTTCGTGAACGATTTACTTTATTAATGTTTATCCCTTCTGCAATTTTTATTTTCTCCTTTTTACTATTTTCTTCTGTATTATCACTTCCAATAATAATATCCCAATTATTTAGTTTTTCATCATTTTTTTGTTCACTCATCCATTTATAAAAGTCATTGATATTTCCAAAAAATCTATCGTGCTTATAATACTTTAATTGTTTAAATAGATTATCTTCCACTTCTTTATATTTGATATTATTAAATACAAAACTGTCTTTTATTATTTTGTATTTATTTTGACTAAATAACTTTTTTATAAATTCTACGCCTTTTTCTTTGTTTTCTTTTTGAATTATTGGGTTGCTATCAAATACAACTGTTTGATTATCAACTTTTTCGTATGTCGCACCTACTCTTAATGCATTTTGTGACTTATTTTTCGATGTTAATAAAAATCTTGTTAAATATGAACTTTGTATTTTTGGTGCATACTCAGAAGGTTTAGTGCCTAAGTCATATTTTTTCAAATCTCCCCTTAGTCTATTTTCTATGTATGATACTTCTTTGAATTTTGCTTCTGCTTCTTTAGTTAACCATATTCTGGGTAATAATTCATATCCTATTCTATATCCAAACCATCTGCCCATCTGCATTAGCGTGTCTGCTTGAGCCACTTTTCTTGAAAAATATGATGATGTCAATCCATCTAATGTTAACCCTCTAGCTAATGTATTTCCTCCAATTACGATTAACCCACTAGCAACATCTACATCTCCTTTTTCTGGATATGCTAATCTAATGAAGTTACCACTTTCATCTATTCCCCTTTTATTGTTAGAATTATCTATGACGATATGTATTCCTTTATGGAACTTTAGATCTCCTTTTTCAGTAATTGTAATATGAGAAATTTCAACTTCTAAAATAGATATTATCTCATTTTTAATGTCATCAAATTTTGGATAGTCATTTACTGGATGCAATCCATCAAAATTGTAATTGCTCATTATACGTAAAAATCCTTCTTTTGATAGTTTTCTTTTTTCTATATCATATATTTTCTCACATTCATCTAATAATTTATTTTTATTCATATTTAGCCATTTTTCAACAGCATCTGCTGTATTTTTGTGAACTCCAGTATTTGTATTAGTGTGAATAAGCATACTTACTGGTTTCAAAGATTTTCTATATCTTTGCACAGCTAATGTACAGATGAACCAGCAAATTGAATTTTTTAAAGATTCTGGAAAATCTAGATTATCGACACTTAAATTTTCCATTTTTTTATAGTCGTTTTCACTTATTTCTTCTAATATAGGCAGAGAATCTATTATATCATCTTCATTTCCAAATATTTCTCCTGCACCAATATATTGACTAGATTTTGGCAATGATATTATAAAATCTTTTGGATACAAACTTTCTTCACTGTTTTCATTTAAAAAATTTCCATATGGAGTTGCAGTATAGCTAATGTAGTTGGTAGAATGAAATTTTTTACAATTTACAAGTTCTAATATTAATTTATTTATTTTCGTTCTTTCTATTTCTTCTTTCATTTTCCTTGTATTTAAACTTGCTTGATCTGCCTCATCATCAATAATAACAATATTCATTTTGGCTTTGGTTGCAGCAGATGTGTAATCTATTAACCATTTGTTTAGATTTTTCAATCTTGTAGAGTTTTTTAAACATACAGTTACTACTCTTGCTTTTTCATTTTGTAAATATCCATCTAGCTTTACACCTTTTATATTGTCAAAGAATTTCCATTGAATATTTGAATTTGGCGAAAATTCGATATCTGCTTGTAATCTATTTAAATTTTGTCTTCTTAAATTTTCTATCGTTCCCGATAGCATAATAAAAATATTATATCCATAATCAGCTCCCATTGTTATTACAGATTCAATATTAGTAGTCTTTCCTGATTGAACATATCCCATTACGAGTCCTTTGCCTGATTCCTCATTTTGGGAGTCTCTTTTCAAACATTCTAGTATTCTTTTAGCACTACTCTCAGAATTTACTATTGTTTCCATTCCTGGAAATTTTTTCATGAGCATTTCTTTAAATACCATCCATGCAGAATTTGGATTTGTAGGCACTGTTATGGTTTGTCTTATGTTTCCAGTATCATATAAATATCCTGTTGATTTTTCCACTCTTTCATCTATACTTTTTCTATAATCAACAAGCTGATCCCATTTTTCTTTATAGTCTTTTGGAAATCCATATATTTCCCATATTTCTTCAAATTTATTTTTATACTTTTTTATTTCTTCCCATTCAATATTTTCATTCTTTTTCTTTATCTTGTCTATTTCCTCTAAACAACTTTCATATTCTGGTTCCCAATTATACTCTATCATTATACTACTCCATAAATATATTTTCCTATTACATTTTATATCATAAATCGACTTTTCTCTCAATAAATATAGAGAATTTTTCTTACTTTGCAATTTTCTCCTTCTATTTTAAGTTAAATAATTCTATGGGATTAACTTTGAATTTCAACATATTAGCTAGTTTCTCTACTTTCATCTCTACTTTTTCTTTGCATTGTAATTCTTCCTATTTTTTGAAAATTCATTTATACATTTTTTTATTTTATCTTTAGTACCTCTTTATATGGTGCTAATTCTCCTGCATATATTGCAATAGTTTCACTATTTTTCTAGTATTTCCTATTTATTTGCGTAATTTTTAATTATCTATTGACTTTTTATAGTTAGTCACCTCTATTAATTTGTCTCATTATATCATTATTCTTTTTATTTTTCACCAATTTTGTAATATAAATTACTTTCTCCTTAATTTTTGTCTAAACTCCCTACTCTCTGCTAAATTAGTGCTTTTTACTTTGCTTGTTAGGGTAAGACTTAAATTTATGTCCTTCGGGTTATGAGCGTGTAAGTGTTGGTATTGCTGATATTTGTGTTACTTTGTTATGTGTTGTTAGAGTAAGTTTGTCGCTTAAATGAGTGATACTTTGTTTGTGTTAAATTGTGTGTAAAATTGGCTAATTTTGTAGGAAGTGTGACCAAGATGTGACATGGAAACCGTAGAAAAAAACACATATTACTGTGCTTCTTCATCATTAATTTCTTTAACCTGCTCTAAATATTTATCTATAAATTCCTTATATTTATTACATATATTCTTTTTTTCTTGATCCATTTCTTCATTAATTTCTAATTTCATTTCTGTATTAATATTAGGATTAGTTAAGTATATTATTAACTCCCTATATTCTTCGTTGTTTAATATTCTATATTCCCTTTCTTCTAATTGTAAAATTATCTCTCCTTCTTCATTTTCTCTAAACATTATTCTTCCTCCTCTTTATAATTAAAATCATATTTATGCAACCTTATTTTTAAATTCCTTTCCCCTCCATCTAATATTGTTACTATGTCGTCTTTTAAGTGCTTCTCATTTATTTTTCCTTGATTATATGATATTTGGTTATTATTTTCTTTAGCACATATTATATTATTAGAATCTGCATTTATTATTATTGGTGCTGAATGACTTATTATAAAAATTTGCTTTTTATTCTTTATATCTCTTATTTTATTGACTAATTTTATTATTATAGTGTTAGTATCTAAATTGTCCTCTGGTTGATCTAGTATGATATATTTATATTCATTATTTTTGATAACACTATCATGTAAAAATATTTCTAATAATATTTCTGTCCTTTTCCCTGGAGAATACTTTTCTAATTCTTTTTCATTATATAAAATTTTCAACTTAATATTTTTTATTTTTTCTATATTCGAAATAATATTATCATAATATTTGTTAATATATTCACTAAAATCGTCTATTCCTCTGAATTTATTTCCATTAAAATTGCTTTTATATTTTTCTTGAGAGTTTGAATCAAGTAAAATTTTATATATATAATCTGAATAACTTTCAGAATCGTCAATTTTTATTTGTTCTTTAATTGTATCTCTATAGACAGTTTTATAATCTAAACTTGTGGTCACAATAATATCATCTGTGTCATTTATTTTTAGAGAAATTTTGTCATTATTGTCAAAAATTTTATCATATTCCACTTCTATGTCATTATAATTCTTCTCTAAAAATTTTCTAATTTTATACGATTCAACAAAAAATTCTTCTAATTCTTTCATATGTGTTTCAAAAACAAAAGATTTATTATCTATTTTTGAATTTTCTTTTTTTGTAAAATCTATTATTAAGTTCAGTAATATATTTCTTTTTTTCATATTTCTTATTGTCTTTTCGTCTATATTATTTATTGTTCTATTTGAATCTTTTAATTCGGAAATATTTTTACTATATATTTTTTTATGGTTTTCAATTAATTCGAATATATCTGCACTTTCTTTGTATTCATTAGAAAATTCTATTTTATTTACTTCTTCTTGTATACTATCAATATGTTTATCAATTTTCTTAAGAATTTCTTTTATGTTTTCTAATTCTTTTATATTATCTGAAAACTCTGATTTATCTATACAGTTTAGTAGTTCATTTCCATTTTTACACTCTCGAATAAAATCCCAAAATATAATATTTCCTTTGTATTTATCTCTAAATTGCAATATTTCATTTTTTTCACTTATTAATTTTTTTGTTATACTCTCTGTTATATCAATTACTTTTTCTTTCTTTTTTTCCAACAATTCATTATACGATTCTTTTATAAAATCTAACTCTTCAAATTTTCCTCTTTCATATATTTTTAATAATGTATTTTGCTTAAGATACTTATTTTTAGGAATATTTTTTGTGAAATTCCCGTCTTTCATTTTATATTCAATTGATTTTATATCAATATAATCTTTGTATAATTCAATATCCTCATTTCCCAATATATTTCCTAACAAAGTTTTTCCGCTGCCTCTAGAACCTATAATTCCATTTAATGCTGGACTAAAATATATTGTATTAGTTTTATCTCCATCTTTACCTATAGTATTAAATTTTATTGCCTCTAAATAATCCTCCTTATTTTCCTGTGGATTATTAGAAAATTCATCAGATGTAAAAATTCTAACTTTAGGATCAGAAAGTGGTAGAATCAAATTTTTAAAAGTTCCATCAAAATTTATCCACGTATATTTACTTCCAATTTCATCTATACTTTTTGCATCTGAGAAGAAAAAACGTGATACTAATATATTTAACTCATTTTCAAAAAAGTCACTTATTGGCTTACTCTTTTTTCCTCCTTCTATTGCTAAAGAATTATTATAATAGAATAGTTTTTCTTTAAATGCTTCATTATGCTTTTCGTTATTCTTTAAATAATCACTTAGGTTTCTATCTCCTTTACCTTCATGAAATACAAAATAATAATTAATTTCTGATAATTTTTCTTGTACTTTTTCTAATATAATTGCCTTCCCTTGCATCATCTTTGATATCTCGGTAATTTCCATATCATCTATATTTTTTAATTCAACAATTTCTTCTTTTATAATATCTTTTAAAATTTCCCATATTCTTTCTTTTTCATTTATATCAAACCAAAGAATTCCATGAAAATAATCACCTTTTACATTTAATTGATATTTTTGTATAGTTTCGTTTGATAATCTTATATTAAGCTCTATTCCACCAATTATATATTTTTCGAATTCTTTATCTTGTAACAACTCATTATATAAATCAATATCTATTATATTATGATCTGTTATTGATATAACATCTAAATCACTTTCTTTTAGCTTCTTCATAAATTCATCCTTTGTATAATCTCTACTATAACAACTTGAAGAATGTACATGTAAATCACATTTCATAAATTTATCAATTTCTTTTTTCATAATTTTTTCCTTTCTAGATGATTTATATTTAATTTATCATTTTGAAAACAAAAATTTTGTCGAAATTTGTAGTAAAATATAATTTTCGACATTTTTTAACATTTATTACCTTATTACTTGTAAAATCTCTACTATTTTATTGCAAGAATTCATTATTAAATTATTAAAATATTGTATAATTCCATTTATCAATCTTGTATCAAAGTCATTTGCAAATGGAATTATTCCTAATTTCTTTAGTATTATTAAGATTCCAAACAAAATTAATGCATAAACAATATAAGAGAGTGTATAGCCTATGCTTCCTGCCGTTGGTTCATTAATATCTAATTTCTGATAAACTATTTTCCTGCAGGTATAATATGATAATGCCCACAATATTTCATTAATTATTGGTGAAATTATAAAATAACCTAAAAAGAAACTTTCTGTTACATCTATTTTATCTATTGTTATAGCACATATAAAATATGTTACTATATGACCTAATGCTCGAACTAATTTGTACATCTTATATTTTGTAATACTCCTTTCCTATGATAACTGTATAAAATTAATACCGAAAGACTCTTATTTGCTTTCGGTATTATTTATTCTTTTATATAAAAATACCTTTGACTCTGTTCATAGTCCTCTGCTAATTTATAACAATATATTTCATTAAAATTCAATTGTCTTAGGTATTCTTTTTCATTCATTAAATTTTCAAATGCTTCTTCTTGAGTTTTACCATTGGCTATTCCAATTAGTTGAGAGTTTTCGCAATCTGGCTCTATGCTCTCTGAATCTGGTTGGTATGTATAACCTTCATTTGTTAAAAATATATACTTATTCATATTAACCTCACTTTTGCCTATTATATCAGTAAAATCTAAATATGTCCATTATTTATAACTGTTTTCCACATTTTAATACAAATATGTGTAAAATTCACTTAGTGATGTTTTTCATTTTTTCTATATTCATTTATATTTTTAATATTTTCACAATTATATATAACAAAGCTTATATATAGTTATATATTTAAAAAATAAAAAAGCCCACTAAAATTTTCTGTAACTACTTATATTACTTAGTTATTTATCAGTGAACTTTATTATTTTATTAGCGAATTGTCAAATATATATGTTTGATATCCATTATATACACCTTTTTTTACTACCCCTGTTGACTCAATTTCTTCATAAAACTTATTTCTACCTTTGTGTATATAACCAGAATCTTTGCAATAATTTACATAGTCTGCAAATACTTCGTTTCTTTTTCTAACTCTTCCGCTTCTTAATAGGCTTCTCATTCTATCTTTATCATATAGATATGACATTACTGTATTACTATCTAATTTATAAGTTTCTATAATATCAGTACTTTCTTTTTCATTTGAAAATTTATTAGTATTTCTAACTTTTATATATTCATTTAATGATATTGCTGCTAAATAATCTATCGCTTCTTGTGTTACCAATTCATTAAATTTAAAGTTTCTCTTTTCTTCTTCAGTAAATACCGCTTCAAATGGAATTATAAAAAGTCTTCTGAAGTATCCATTACTAGTATCTGCAACTTTTGGTAATTCATTTGCTGTAAATATGTGCTTAGCATAAGGTTTTATTGTATATCTATCTTTGAACTTTTCTTCAACAGTTATAGTATCTCCTGTAACTATTTGTTTGAAAACACTACTATCTTTTAAAAATTCCTTTGTCATTTCTGATACTATATTAACTAACTTTCCCTTTATTTCTGAAACACTAAATCTATTACTTATGAAATCTTGCAATGTAACATGACTTACATTTTCTTTTCCAATTAGTGTTTCTATAATGTCTAATAATGTAGATTTACCATTTCCTGCTGCTCTACCATATAAAACAAATGCTTTCTGTTGCTCTACACTATTTGTCATAGAATATCCAATCATTTCTAATATTGCTTTTTTTCTTTCAGTATTATTACATGTAATTCTATCTAAAAAATTATCTATTGCAGCTACTCTTTTTACCTCTTTACTTGCGTTAGCTCTTATTTGATTTATTGTAAAATGTTTTGATGAATGCTCTATTATTTTGTTTGTTTTCAAGTCAAATAAGCAATTTTTAAAATTGATTATATTATTACATTTTATATCTACTTCTGGAGCTATTGTCAATAAATATGATATAACTTCCTTCTGCATTCTAATAGTTGCTTTAGGGTACATTTCAATTATTTTTCTATGAATGCTTTTCTCGTTTTTTCTATATACTCCATTATCATATATGTATAATGTGTTTTCATATACTCTAATTTCGTTTTCTTCTAATAATCTTTTAGCAATAACATTATGTGATAGTTTCTCTTCTTCATTGACTTCCTGGTATTCTACTTGCTCAATTTCTACGTCTCTTCTTTTGGTTTTATAAAAAATATTCGATTTGTAAATTATTTCTTGTCCTCCAAAAAACATATCTGCTAAGTTCTGCTTTGATGTATCTGGATGAAAATCTTTAAAAATTCGTAATAATATCTGTGGTATTTGAGAAGCTACTAAATAATCAGTTATTGGTTCTTCCATTGCATATACTAATCTAAATTTACTTTGCTCTCTTGTATTACTAAAAGTAGTATATATAAACGTTGGTTCAAAATTTATACTTTTACAATATTCTAATATTTTTTCTGGAGTTGTATGTTTTGGATCATCTCTATATAATTTTTTTCCTTCATATATGTTATCAAAATCTACTAAAAATAATTGCTGTTTCTTCCAATTTTCTTTTGCTTCACCTTTTATTCCACTAGGTATTATTGTCATTCCATTTACAATATTATCTTCAATTTCTTGTAATGTATATTCTTGCATTCTTAATTTGGGAATTCTACTTTTTATATATGCAATTTGTTCTTTTTGAGGTTTTGAAGCATATTTTTGAGAATCAAACATACATATTACATTATTATTTTTATCAGTTTTTTCAAAACACAATTCGTTTTTCTTCTTTTTGCTTTTTTTCTCTCTTACATTTTTTGCTTTTTCTGGAATCTCAATTTGTAAGCCGAATTCTTCTATTATTTCTTGAGCTGCTTGATATGGATATTGGTATCCTTTTAATTCTTTTACAAATTGAATCATATCTCCAAAATGTTTATTGTTTCCGAAATCTACATACCCCTTTTCATTTACTGAGAACGATGGATGTATATCCTCTCTAAATGGAGAATTAAACAATGCATAATTAAATGATATTCTTTTAGGTTGTCCCAAATAATGAATTGCTACTTCTTTATTTGTTAATTTTCTCTTTATTTTTTCATAAATATTCACTTTGTTTCTCCCTTTTCTATATAATGTGTAAATTAGTTGCTTTTTTATTTATACTATTGTCTTGTTGCTCCTTTATAAATTCATCTACTGCATTTTTTGTAATAAATATTCTTCTACCTATTCTTACATATTTTATTTTGCCTTGTCTAATCAATTTAGAAAGAGACCACTCTGTAAACATTGGTTTATATTTTTCTATTACATCTTTCTTGGTGTAGATTGTTTCATTTTGTTCCATTTTTCTCTTTCCTCCTTTAATTCATTAATAGCATTTAATACTCTTTCTTTATTTTCTTTGGTTAATTCTATTCTAAGCATTCTACTAAAATTTCCATCTGTCATTCCTAATTTATTTGCTACTTGCCAATACTTAAAGTGGCTAGTTTCTATTGCCTTTCTAATATCTAAATTGTTCATTATATTCCCTCCTATTGTTATTGTTGTTGACAATAATCAAATAGTATGTTAAACTATTTCAAATTATTATTGTTATTGTTAACATTATTTGTATAATATATTGTATTTTTGAATATTTCAATAATATATAAAGAAAAATGTTAATTTTTCAAGAAAACTTTTTCTTAATTTAAATTGTTAACGGAGGAAATTTATGAACGGTAATTTTTGCATATATTTTGATTTACAAAAGAAACAGGAAATAATTAAATATAGAGAGTTGAAAGAAAATTATATTGTTGATACTGATGATTCTGACATTTTAGATTACTATAATATAGATGAAGATACTAATCCATATCACATTATCAATAAAAGTGAATTCAAATGTTCTGAATATAGTAACTACATAGTCAAAAAGTTATTGGTTGATTATGATGCTGAATTAGATATTCTAATTCAACCTATTGGCTCTTTACTTTTAGATTTTATTAATATTAACTTATCCAATTCCAGATATTTAAAGAACTTTATACTTAAATATGGATTAAGTATTATTAGTAACTTAGATAAATCAAACGATTTACCTGCTTATTTAGCTTATACTACAAAGGAATTCAATGCTCGTTTTGAGAATTTTTATAATGCTACAAAAAAAACTTTAACTAAGACTCAATGTGATTTTAAAAATTGTATTGATTTCTGCTATTTTAATGCTGATAAAAGTCTAGAATTACTTACAAGTATGCAAAAATATTTCTTATCTTATCACACATGTAATGGAGATGCCTTATTTACCTATGTTCCTTCTCTTGAAAAATATTCTAAAGGTATTTCTATAGACTTTGAATCATTCTTCTCAACAGATGTTACTTTAGTGAATTATACAAATAGAGAGCTAGCTAAAAGGATATCTGATGAAAATTTTGCTTTTTCACCTTATTCTTATATGTGTACTAAACTAGAAAATGCTCTATTTTTATCTTTTATAAATATTATAAGCATTGAAAAAATAGAAATTAAAACTTGCGAGAATTGTGGTAAATATTTTATTCCAATATCAAAGAGTAATGAAAAATTTTGTACTAATTATATTTCATTAAACTCTAAAAAGACATGTCGAGATGTTGGTGCTTTTAATTCTTATAATAATAAAGTAAAAGATAATGAAATTGAATCCTTAATCAGAAAAACAAGCTCATATTTTTCAATGCAAGTAAAAAGAAATCCTGACATTGATATATACAAGAAAAAGCATGAAGATTGGAAAAAGAATTATAAAGAACAAAGGTTAAAATTTAAGAACAATGAAATTACTAAAGATGAATTTATAAATTGGATTAATTTGCAAAGGAGGTAATTTCATTTGGCTGGTAATATTATTGATATGGGTAATGGCAAATATAGGCTTCGTGTTAGTAATTCATTTGATATAAATGGTAAACGAAAATACTACAATAAAACTGTCAGTTGCTCTTCAATGAGAGAGGCTGAAAAAGAACTTGCTAAGTTTATTACATCTATCGATGGTGGTTGTACTTATTCTGCTAATAAACTAACTTTAAATGAATTTAGTAATTAATGGTTAGAAACATATGTAAAGCCTAATTTATCACCTACTACATATCAAAGTTATAAAGAAAAATTAGATATGCATATTTTACCTTATTTAGGTGGTAAAAGACTTGATAAAATTAAGCCTTTAGATATCGATAATTTGTATAATTTGCTATCTACAAAACTTACTAATAGAAAAGATGCATCGGGTAATTTTAAAACTCTATCTCCTACTAGTATACATAGAGTGCATGAAATATTATCAAGTATGTTTAATAATGCTGCAAGATGGGATTTAGTTCCTTATAATCCTTGTACTAAAGTGATTAAACCTAAATATAGAAGAACTAAAATGACTTGTTATGATGAAGAAACATCTAAAAGACTTATAAATACTTTGTTAGAAAAAGCTCCTATTAAATATAAATGTTTTATTATATTAGCAATCTTAGGTGGTTTTAGAAGAGGCGAAATTGTAGGATTACATTGGAACGATATTGATTTTAAAAATCATAAAATAACGATTAATAGATCGGCTTATTATTTGAGTGGTAACGGAGTTAATGAAAAAACTCCTAAAACTGATTCTAGTGTTAGAACTGTAGTTGTTCCTAAAATTTGTTTTGAATTATTAAAACAATGGAGAGCTGAGCAAGGCAAAATTCGTTTAGCTCTTGGTGATGAGTGGCATGGTTCTGAAAATATTTTTACTACTGATGATGGAAATATTATGAATCTTGCTACTGGCCCTAAATGGTTTTCTGAATTTTTAAAGAAAAATAACTTCCCGCATATCAGATTTCATGATTTAAGACATACTTTTGCTACTTTACTTATCTCTATGAATATTGATGTTCAAACTGTTTCTCATAAGTTAGGTCATGCTAGTGCCACCACTACTATGAATTTTTATGTGCATGATTTAGAATCTACTGATAAGGCTAGTGCTGAGTTGCTGGAAGATATGTTGGTTAAAGATGTAAAAATGGTATAGAAAAAGAGCCTATGGCTCTTTTAAATTTGTTACTTTATATTTTCTATTGCTTTTTTTATTGTTTTTATTACTAATTCTGCACAATGTTCCTTTTCTTTTGGTAATCCATTTAGCTTTTCAATTATTTCTTTTGCAGTTATATTTTTAGCTTTTTCTATATTCATATTCTTAATCATATCTGTTACTATACAACATGATGCTATAACTGGTGGACATCCTTTAACTTCAAATTTTGCATCAGTTATTATATTATTTTTATTTGTACTAATATATATTTTTATTATATCACTGCAAATTTCGTTTTCCGTTACACCTATTCCATCTGCATCTTTAATTATTCCCATGTTTATTGGATTTTTAAAATATTCTCTTACTTCTTTACTATACATTTTATTTACCTCTTGCTGCTATCTTATAACATTTTTTCATATATAGCAATATAGAGTAGCTTTTTTACTACTCTATATAAACATTTTTTGTAATAATCCTTTTTTTAATTTGTTCAATTCCTTATATTTATTTGCTTCTTTATTTATCTTATTATCTATATTATTTAATACATTTGATATTTTTCTTTGCTCTTTTATATCTGGTAATTCTATAGGTATGTTTATCATTGATTCATATGATAAACACATTCTTACACTACCTTCCAGTCTTTTGTTCATTTCATATATAAATTTATAAGATTCAAAAAAATATTCTATATATTCTGGAATTATTTTTTCATTGCATTTAAAACATATATACATCGGGCTAATTATTCCTTTTACATTCTGTTTCATTCTTGCAATAGATCCTACATTAATACGAGCTGGATTATATGCAAAATCATTTTTTTCAACAATTTTATAATTTTGAGTATCTTCACTTGCTACTATCCTATCTTTAAATTGTTCTGTCTGTAATATAAATCCTTCTTTGTTACTTACACTATATACATTCTCTACTTCATTTTTAGTATTTCTTATAGATTTTTGTATAATTAAATCTCTCATTTTTATCTTATTATCGTAATCGTTATTATATATCCTTTGAATTAGTCCTCTTTTATATATCTTAAGGGCTTCGATTTTTCGTTTTTGTAGTTCTATTTTTTTATCTAGTAAACTGAATAAGTTAGCTATTTTATTTTGTTCATTTTCATTAGTAAAATTAATATTTATTTTTTCTAACTCTTCTTGAGAAATGTTATAATGCTGAGCACCTGCACCCTTTATAATTATTTTTCTTCTATTGTAAGGAGATTTTAAAAGATAGTTTAAAAATAATGGATTATAATCTCCAATCTTCTTACCTCTTATAACAAATCCTCCAAAAGTTGCTACTTTTTCTTTGTCTAAATAAACATTTGACTGGCCAATATCATTAAAAGTTTCTGAACTACGCTGAAAAATAATATCTCCATATTCTACACTATTTTCATTTAATATTTTTTTATTTATATCTACTAAGCCTTTTATTTTATCATAGGTAATGAATGTATTATTCAATATATCTCCAACACTTATATATTTTATACCTCGACCATAAGAATCTTTATTTGCATTAATACCATTTTTAAACGATAATATTTGTTTTAAACTAATTGTTGTCCATTCATCCTTAAATTCTTTAAATCTCAGTTTAGGTACTATCAAATCCTCACCTTCAATCTGTCCTTAATATTTAACCTTAATACACTTAAATGACAGACATTGTATAATTAATATGGAGGTGAAAAATATGCTATTTAAAGCAAAAAACAAAATATTATATAAAGATTGGATTTGGGATTGGTTATCATATAAAAAAGACTATATCAAAGAATCTACATATGCTAATTATTCTAATATTATTTCTAACCATATAGCACCAGATTTAGGAAAATATTATTTAAAGGAAATAAATAATAAAATAATTCAAGAATTTTTATTAAATAAATATAAATCAGGAAGACTAGATAAGTTAGGAGGATTATCTAATAAAACTATTAGAGATATTGTTGCAATAATAAAAAGTAGTTTAAAGTCCGCAATGAAAGAAGAGTTAATACAAAATTTAAATCTTGATTTTATCTATCCAAAAACTAATACAAAAGATAAAATATATACCATTTCAAAACAAAATCAAGATAAATTAACAAACTATATTTTAAAAAATCAGTCTAGTAAAAATTTAGGAATTTTATTAACATTATATTCTGGAATTAGAATAGGTGAACTATGTGCTCTTCAATGGAAAGATATTGATTTTAAAAGCAATATTTTACATATAAATAAGACTCTTCAAAGGGTGTATATAAAAGATAATCAGGTTAATAAATCAAAAATTATAATAACAAATCCTAAAACTCATAATGCTGAAAGAGAGATACCATTAAATAAAGAATTTGCAAAGGAATTAAATAAATTTAAAACAAATCCAGATGATTATATATTGTCTTGTTCTGGAAAATGGGTAGAACCTAGAACATATCGAAGATTTTTTGAAAGAGTTTTATTAGAATCAAAAGTTGAGAAAATAAATTTTCATGGTCTTAGACATACCTTTGCAACGAATTGTATTAAACTGGGTGTAGATTACAAGACAGTCAGTGAATTATTGGGACATGCTACTGTCAATATTACTTTAAACTTATATGTACATCCTCAAATGTCTCAAAAAAAGAAATGTATTGATTTAATATGCAAAAAATTTTCTGAAAATTGTCCTTAAGTATTCACTATTTTTTATTTTTATGATATATTATCTTTGAGTTTTACAACCTTTAAGGTTAAATATTAAGGACAGATTGAAGGTGAAAATTTGTTAGTGCCTAAATTAAGATTTAAGGAATTTAAAGATGAATGGCAGAAAATATATTTGAAAAATACATTTAATTTTTATAGTACAAATTCTTTATCACGAGCAGACTTATCAAAAGACGGAATAATAAAGAATATACACTATGGAGACATTCATCAACAATTTAATAATATATTAGATGTAGGTAAAGAAGATTTGCCATATATAAAATCAACTATAAAACTAAATATAGATAACGAGGATAATTTTTGTCAAGATGGAGATTTAATATTTGCAGATGCATCAGAAGACTATGAAGGTATAGGTAAAGCAGTAGAAATAATTAATATTGGAAGCAATAAGGTTGTTAGTGGTCTTCATACAATTTTAGCAAGAGACATCAATAAAATAATGAGCATTGGATTTAAAGGATACCTATTTAATACTTCTATTGTACATAATCAAATTAGAGTATTAGCAAATGGATTTAAAGTTTATGGAATCTCTAAAAATAATATATACGATTTAGATATTAAAATTCCTAGTAAAACAGAACAGGAAAAAATAGCCAATTTCTTAAGTTTACTAGATAAAAAAATAGAACTACAAAAACGAAAAATCGAAGCCCTTAAGATATATAAAATAGGGCTAATTAATAAATTATTAAATTCAAATAAGTCATTAAATTGGAAAAATAAAAAATTAAACGATATTTTATTACCTGGCTCAAAAGAAAAAGTAACGGACACTTCTAAATTTCAAAAAATAAATATAAAATTAAATTTAAATGGATTATCTAAAAATACTTCAATTAGAGAAATGGCTGATACACGACCTTTTTATATTAGAAATCTGAATGAGATTATAATAGGAAAGCAAAATTATTTTAATGGTAGTATTGCAATTATTACAAAAGAATTTGATGGTTGTATTTGTTCTAATGCTATTATGAGTTTTTCTGTAAAAAAGGATAATCCAAAATATATTTATTATTATATTTCTCAGCCCAATTATATAAAGAAAAGATCATTTTTAGCTAATGGAACTGGACAAAAAGAATTATCTGAAAAAGAATTTTTAAATTTTGAAATTAATTTGCCAAATATTGGAGAACAAAACTATATTGTTAAGACTTTAGATTTTGTTGAATCAAAAATTAATATTGAAAATTTAAAATACGAACATTTGGAACTTATGAAAAAATCGCTACTTCAACAAATGTTTATATAAAAGACTACACCATTTAAAGTGTAGTCTTTTCTGTTATTTCAATTCTTTTAATCCTAATTCTTTCAGATATTTGTTAAGTTCTTCTGTTACTTTTTTATCTTCTTCATCTATTTTTTCTAATTCTGTTTGAACAGCATCTAAGTCTATTTCTTCTTCCTCTTCAAAAGTATCTACATATCTTGGAATATTCAAATTATAATCATTTTCTTTTATTTCTTCCATTGTAGCTAGATGAGAATATTTTTCTATTTCTTTTCTATCTTTATATGTATTTATAATTTTATCAACATCTTCATCTCTTAATCTATTTTGGTTTTTCCCTGGTTCAAAGTCTTTTGATGCATCTATGAATAATACATTATCATTTGTCCTACATTTTTTAAATACTAAGATGCAAGTTGGAATTGAGGTACCATAAAATATATTAGCTGGTAGTCCGATTACTGCATCTAGATAGTTTTTATCTTCTATTAGAAATTGTCTAATAACTCCTTCACTTGCACCTCTAAATAATACACCATGTGGCAATACTACTGCCATTGTTCCATTATCATCTAATAAATAAATCATATGTTGTATAAATGCATAATCTGCTTTTGATTTTGGTGCTAATTTTCCATAATTACTAAATCTCTCATCATTTAGGAATTTTTCATCTGCTGACCATTGAGCTGAATATGGTGGATTTGCAACTATAGCTTGGAATCTCATCTTCATATGTTCTTCACAAGGATTTTCTAAAGTATCTCCATTATATATGTCAAATCTATTAAATGGTACTCTATGAAGTAGCATATTCATTCTAGCTAAGTTGTATGTTGTACTAACTTTTTCTTGTCCATAAAATGCACTTACTTTTACATCTTTTTGTCTAGCAACTCTTAATAATAATGAACCAGATCCACAAGTTGGATCATATACATTCTTTAGATCCTTTATTTCCATTGTTACTATTTTAGCAAGTATATTTGAAACTTGTTGAGGTGTATAATATTCTCCTGCTTTTTTTCCTGCACTTGCTGCAAATTGTCCTATTAAGTATTCATATGCATCTCCTAGTACATCTATTTCTGTATCTTCAAATGCAAAATCTATATCATTAATCTTTTGCATTATTATTCCTATTAATTTGCTTCTTTCTTTTTCACCTCTACCCAATTTTGAAGAGTTTAAATCCATATCCTCGAATAGATTTTCAAAATCATGTTGACTTGCATTCCCCAGTGTTGATTCTGAAACCTTACTAATTGCTTTATTCAAAATTGATATATCAAAATTTCCTGTTTCTATTAATTTTATTAAATTGGAAAATAAGTACTCTGGCTCTATTACATATCCTACATCACTATCTTTTATTAGATCTTCTATTATAGCTTCTCTATATTCCTCATTCTTCCATGCTTGTTCATATGTTAGTTTATCTTGATTTAATAATTTTCCTTCAATATAGCTTACTAATCTTTCTGATAGAAATCTATAAAATATTAGCCCTAGTATGTAATTTTTAAACTCAGAAGCATCCATTGTTCCTCTTAAATCGTTTGCCATACTCCACAATTTAGAGTGTAACTCTGATTGCTGTTTGTTTTGCTTTTCTGCTACATCCATTCTTCATTCTCCTTCTACTTGAATTTATTTATTAAATTTTCTATAAATTCTTTAATTGATTTTGTTATATTAACTTTTTCTATTAGTGGTTTGTCTATTTTTTCTTTTATTTTTCCAGTGTCTAAAATTCCAGAGTACTCATATTCGCCAATTATATCATTTAATAATTCAATATCAATATCATATTTTTTTGCAATGTCTTCTATTTCCTTTTTTCTATGCTCATCCATAAAGTTATAGTAATTTTCTTCTACTGAATCATTCTCATTAAGTGTTGGTATAATTTTATTTAAGAATTCTCTAATTAAATCAGATTTTAATCTTAAGTCTTTATTATCTGCATTTTCCAATTTATTTAAAATTTCTTTTATATCTTTATCGGTTTGTTCTTTATTAGTTAAGTCAATTGATTTCATTAAATTTAATATATAATCAACATTTATTTTATCTGTGTACATTAATTCTAATTCAAAATCTATATCATTTAGGATACTAACTTTGTTTTGTGCTTCTTTTCCAGTAGCTAAATCTAGATATTTGCTTTTATAATCCAGATATTCTTGATGTGATATTCCAACCTCTTCTTCAGTAAATTTAAACTCTCTAAATATTCTAAGTTTAATTAATATTTTAGTTAATTCTCTAAATATAACTATAAACTTTTTCTTTTCTTCCTCTGATTGAATTGTATCTACAAATTCTACTGTTGGAACAGCATCTTTTAGTTGTTTTACAACTTCTATAAATTTTTCTTTATAATACTCATATGATTTTAATAATACTTCATCTGGATCACTTGTATCAGAGAAAATTCTTATTGCATTATCTACTGCTTTTTTAGTTGTTCTAAAGCTTACTATATTTCCTTGTGTTTTGGTTGCTTTCTCTACTCTATTAGTTCTTGAAAAAGCTTGTATTAAATCATGGTATTTTAAAGATTTATCTACATATAGTGTGTTTAGCTTTTTGCTATCAAATCCTGTTAAAAACATATTTACTACAATTAAAATATCTATTTCTGCATTTTTCACTCTTTTAGAAACATCTTTAAAATATCCATCAAATGTATTAATTGAGTAATTTGTTTCAAACATTTTATTATAATCATTTATAATTCTTTCTAGACTTTCACATGAAAGTTCATCTTTTCCTTCATAATCTTCATTTGGTCCATATGTAAATATTGCTGCTACTTTTAAATCTGTTTTTTTGGTTTTAAAGCAGTTATAGTACTTTATTAATTGAGGAATGCTTGATGTTGCGAATATAGCAGTATATGTCATATCATTTGTTTTTAATGGATGCATTGTAAGAATTCCTTCTGTAATATTTTCTATTCTTTCATCTGCCATATATGCTTCTTCAGTATTTATTCCTTCAACTTCTACATAATCAATATTATCTAAATTAGCATCTATCGTTTTATAATAATCAACTGAAAATCCTAGCACATTTCCATCACTTATTGCATCTTTAAGTAGATATTTGTGTAAACATTTTTCAAAAATATCTGCAGTTGTTCTTCCATCTTGGCTTTTGTTATCTGGAAATCTTGGTGTTCCTGTAAATCCAAAGTATTGAGCTTTATTAAAATGCATTTTTATAGCCTTATGCATATCTCCAAATTGACTTCTATGACACTCATCTATAATAAATACAACCTTTTCATCTCGATATTTTTCCATTAGTTCTGCATATCTTTGATTATTAATAGCATTTGCCATTTTTTGAATAGTTGTGATTATTAACGGTTTTGATGAATCTTCAATATTCTTTACTAATTTATATGTACTATTTGTAAAATCTACAGAACCTGGTTCAAATTTATTAAATTCATCAAATGTTTGTGTATCTAAATCTTTTCTATCTACTAAGAAAAATACTTGTTTAATGTCTGGTTCATTTGCTAAGATTTGACTTGCTTTAAATGATGTCAATGTCTTACCCGATCCAGTTGTATGCCATATATATCCATTATTATTAGTTTCTTTAGCCTGATTTACTAATGCCTCTACTGCATATACTTGGTATGGTCTCATCACCATTAGTTGTTTATCAGTTTCATTTATTACCATATACCTAGCAATCATCTTAGATACAAAACATTTTTCTAAGAAATACATTGAAAATTCACTTAAGTTACTAATTCTATTATTTTCTTCATCTGTCCAGAAAAAGGTATATCCAAAATTTATTTCTCCATCTGTATTAGCAAAGTATTTTGTATTTACTCCATTACTTACAACATATATTTGAATAAATTTATATAATTCTTTATATGATGTTCTTCTATATCTTTCAATTTGATTTACTGCTTCTTTTAAAGTTTTCCCTCTTGCTTTTAACTCTATTTGAATTAAAGGCAATCCATTAATAAATAAAGTTACATCATATCTTGTTTCTCTTTCTCCAGTAATACTTGTTATCTGATTTGATACTTGATATATATTTTTGCACCATTGCCTTGTATTAAATAATTCAATATATACTTTTTCTCCATTATCTCTTTCTATACATTGTTTTTCTCTTAATATTCTACTACTAGCAAAAACGCCTTTCCCTGTAATCATTGTATATAATCTATCAAATTCTCTATCTGATAACTCTGTACCTTTTAATTCTTCTTTATTATGAGCATTTACTTGTTTTCTAAAATTTTCTTTTACATCTTCAATATTCTTTAGGTTGATTCTTGTATAACCTAATAGTTCTAAATGTTTTATTAACTTTTCTTCAAGCATTGCCTCACTTTCATATTCTTTAGACATATATTATCCCCCAAACTTGTATACTCCCTATATGTATTTATATCACAAATTTTCTTATATCTCAATAATATTTGTCTTATTTTGTAAATAATTGTAAAACTAATTTTAATCTTATATAACACTTGCCATTTATGAATTTTTAAGCTTAAATACACAACTGATTGGAGGTGAAAATATGAATTCAAAATCTATACTAGCTCTATATAATGGAGAATATACATGTATTGAAAAACCTATCCCTAAAGATTCAAAATATGCCAAAACATTATCTAAATGCACTAATCTTCAAGAAAAATTAGCTCAATTAGTAGATAAAGAAACTTTTGCTTTAATCGATAAGACTTTAGAATGTCAAAGTGAATTGTCTGCTATTGAAATGGAAGAAGTATTTGTTGAAGGTTTCTCTTTGGCTATATCCTTAGTGTTAGAAGCGATATCTAACAAATAAGTTACCCCCTCCCCTATGTATTTCCCGAAATAATTTCTTTGACTCCCCTCGCCGTTCCCCTCTTTTTATTTTCTAGAGATTATAGGTGGGGGTGGTCTTTTATTTTTTCTGTATGAAGTTTTTATTTGTATTTTAATGCATTTATTACTTTTCTACCGATTATCACAGTAAAAAATAGTAACTACTTATTTTAGTAATTACTATTCATTTCTTTATAATATAATTGTGCTGGATAATCTTCAAAATATCTTTTATTAAAATCACTACATTCCCATATTTTCCAGCCTTCTTTACTTTCTGGATTATAATTCCATATCCAAAAATTTGTGTCTGGATTTTCATTTTCTTTATTAAATTTTTCAAAGTCGATTCTGTTTTCTAAATATAAGGTTTCTTCTACAACTTTATTATTCCAATAAAATTTTGAAATATAAATTAAATTTTCTTCAATAGCATACCATATAATATCATTTTCGCATAATTCCAATGCTTTTTCAATTGCTTTTATAGGATATCTCCATCTTGTATTAAATAATATTTCTACATTGCCATCCTCTAATTCATTATATTCGAATCCATCTCCATAATAGATGTATTCTCCATAGGTTTCACTATAGTTTTCATCTATTTTAGTATTAAATAATTTGTTAAATGTTATATATGGTTTTGTTAATTTTTTACTTTCTTCAAAAGGTTTATCATCTAAAAAATATTTACTTAATATTTCTTTTGTACATATTATTTTGTTATACACATAATTTGCCACTTTTTATTCTCCTAATACTATTTATTCTTATAATTATTGATATAATCTTTTAATGTCTTTTTATCTATCACATTTTTCTTATTTAAAAATTTCATTACTTTAATATTATTCTTCCTATTTTTATCAATCACTTCTTTATCTTTCTTATTTGGTTTAATTTTTTCTAAATATTGTGTTGATAACTCATTTAACTTTTTAATAACTTGTTGAATCTCTTTTGGATACTTTTCATATCCATCTATATGACATCTTTCATTATCTATATCAATATATAATTCCCAGTTTGTTCCATCATCTACATCATCTGTATAATCCTTTTTAGAAATTCTTTTCCAATTGCATTTTAATATATAGTTAATTAGTTCTTCAATCTCATTATTAGAGTCTATAAATTTACTTTTTATTTTCCCTTCAAAGTTCTCATAAAAATTATCATCTTTTATTTTCAAAGTTTCATATTCTTTTATAAAGTTTTCTGCTTCTGGTATATAATTAGGAACAACTGAATGTGAATATTCCATTCTATATCTACTTTCATTATCTCTTTTACTTAATTTATAATATGTTCCGCCTCCAAAAAAAGATTGTTCATAATATCCAATAATCATATTTACCTCTTTATAACATAATCTATTACTTGAAAATTCTCTTAATACATTCTCCACAATTATACCATAACCTGTGAATTATTTGAATACTAATCATGCTAAAAGTTGCTAAACTAAGGCAAGTCTTGTATTAAGTGTGACCAAAGTGTGACAATTTCGACTCAAAACACAATAAAAAAACACTCACTAAAATCTAGCAAGTGCTTCATAATTCTTTGGTTGCGGGGGTAAGACTCGAACTTACGACCTTCGGGTTATGAGCCCGACGAGCTGCCAACTGCTCCACCCCGCGATTTTTTATTTTTATGAATACTTTCCTAGTATACTTCTTTTCTTCAGTAATGTCAATACATTTTCCTTAAAAAATTTGAATAGTAGGTAGAATTTACTTTTTTGGCTATTCAAAAGCCGAAACTCTACTTTATTATATGCAAAAGCTTCTTTATTAGTACTATAAATTCTCCTAATATTCATTTTTTATAAGCATAGTGCTACATTTAACTACCTTTTTACTATACTGTAACTAACTCTTTAATCTTTGCGAATTTACTATCTCCTATTCCTTTTACATTCTGCAAATCCTCAATTTTTTGAAATTTTCCATTTTGCTCTCTATATTCTATAATTCTACCTGCTATAGATTCTCCTATACCTGGTAATGTTTCTAATTCGCTTTGATTTGCTGTATTAATATTCACTTTTTTGTTCACTCCTTTATTATTACTTGAACCTTCTTGTTTAATAACATTATTTCCACTTTCACTTGTGATATACATTTTTTCCTTATTTTCTATTTTATCTTTTTTGTTTGGTATATAAATTTGTTGTCCATCTTGTAATTCATAAGCTAAATTAACTTCATTTAAATCTGCTTGTTTTGTTTCTCCTCCTGCCTTTTTTATTGCATCTGCAATTCTCGCACCTTTTTCTAATGTTATAATTCCTATATTTTTTACTTCGCCTGTAATATGTACAATGATAGTTTCTTTGTGTTCTTCTTTAATTTGGTTGATATTTTCTTCTGTATTTTCTCCACTTGGATTAGAAATATTTTCATTTTGTACATTATCTACTAATTGACTTAGGTCAATTTCTGTTTCTTGATTTTGTGTGAAAATAAAAATTCCTATTCCTCCCATTAATAATATAATTACCAAAATACATCCAATGATTACTCTTTGTTTTAAACTTATTTTTTCTAACATATTTTTTAACTCCTTTTCATATACTTATGGTTACTACTCATTCACAGTTGTTAGTTCATAGTTCAACTAACATACCCTTCAATTACATATTTTCACAATTTGAAAGGTTAGAAAGTTTAGTAATAACTCTCTACCTTTGTAACTTTTGTGTGATTTTCTTGCAATTATTTAATTTTTAAGATATAGTTATGTTTGTTATAATTTATAAACATTTTATTAATTATAAATGTTTTACTATAATAAAAGTTAATAGGAGTATTATCCCATGAACAAAACAAAAACTTTTTTGTTAATATATATTTTTATTTTTCTAATGTTTTTTAGCATCTTTTCTTCTTGTTCTTATGCAGCAAGTGATGTTACTACTTATTCTCCTTCTTGTATTTTGCTAGAAAAACAAACTGGAAAAATTTTATATGAGAAAAATGCTTATGAAGTAAGATATCCTGCAAGTACTACTAAAATTATGACAGCTATTTTAACTGTTGAAAAATGTGAACTTACTGATGTTGCCACTGTAAGTCATAATGCTATTTTTACAGTTCCTGTTAGTTATTCCCATGCTAGTTTAAAAGAAGGAGAAGAAGTTACAGTTGAACAATTACTAAATGTTTTACTTATTCCCTCTGCTAATGATGCTGCTAATGTTTTAGCAGAGCATATTTCTGGTAGTGTAGATGATTTTGCAGATTTAATGAATGAAAAAGCAAAAGAGATTGGTTGCTTGAATACTCATTTTGTAAATCCAAATGGTGTTTATCATAAAGACCATACTACTACTGCTTATGATCTAGCTTTAATGGGTCGATATGCAATGCAAAATAGTACAATTAGGGAAATTGTGAAAAAAACTAGTTATTCTCTACCTGCTACAAACAAATACGATAAAACAGACCGTCGCTTTAACACTACTAATGATTTAATAAGAGTAAATAATAGTAATGCCAAAGATAATTATTATTACCCTAATGCTATTGGTATTAAAACAGGCTATACTACTGAGGCTGGCTCTTGTATTATTGCAGCTGCGGAAAAAGATGGTTTAGAGGTAGTTTGTGTTGTTTTGGGTGGTGGTAGTACAGATGGTTTAAGTGAAAGATATTTAGACTGCATTCATTTATTTGATTATGCTTTTGATAATTACAAAATGCAAACTATTCATGAACAAAATAGTGTTGTAGATCAAATTGCAGTTTCTGGGGCTACTAGTGATACTAAGAATTTAAATTTACTTGCAAAAGACAATGTTTCTCTTTTACTTTCAAAAGATGAATCTAAAACACTCACTCCTGAAATTACTTTAAATGAAAACTTAAAAGCACCTATTTCTGCTAACACGGTTGTGGGAAAAGTAACTTATCATATAGGAGAAGATGTTTATTCTTCTGACTTAATTGCTGAAACTAGCGTCCTTGCTTCTGGTGTATTTCCTATATTGTTACGTATTGTCCTTATTTTAGTTACAATTTATTTGATTTATTTATTATTGAGAAAACCTAAAAGTGGAAAAGGATCTAAAAGTACTAATAAGAAAAAACATAAAAAACATTCTAAGAATAGTTCTAAAGGAAGAAAAAGAAACAGAGGTAGTGGTCATTTTTTATTTACCTCATTAAATAATTTTTAATGTTTATCCACGTATTTTCTACGTGGTTTTATTTTACATTAGTTAAATATTTATAGTATAATCTCAAACCACAATTTTCTTTAAATTATCACTAATTTAGCTAATAAGATTTTTAATTTTACGTTAGCATTATATTTGTTATAAATTTTACTATATCTAAATTTAAGCATTTTTATTTATTCTTATTTGAAACAAAAATAAAAAGAGGCTTTCTATTTTTTAATAGTTATGCCCCCTTATTTTTGCTATACAACAAGGCTAAGTTACCTTGGACTGTGCATATTTGCGAAGCAACTTGCACAATTGTGCGTTGGAAGCTTTGCTTTCGTTAACGCACACCTTTCTTATTTATCTTTTTTTCCTAAAATGATGGTTATATTTGCATCTGTTTGTTCTCCTGAAGAAACTGTTTGTGTATCCACTAATAATTTTAGTTCTTCTTTAACAGCTTCTTGTGTATCCCCCCTATTTATAATAACTGTCCTTTCTGTTTCTGTAACATCTGCTGTTTTAACTATTGTATAACCTGCTTTTTCTAAACGTTTTTTGATTCTCTCTAATTTAGCTTTACTGTTACTTCCATTTAATAACTCTATTTTTATTTTTGTTTTATCAATACCAGATGTATCTATTCCGCTAGTATCAACCTCTTCGTCATTTCCTGTAGTTGGATTTAAGAAAAACTCATCAATAATCTGTGCTGTTTTTACTTCATCTGCCTCAAAGAACCAATATCCATTTAATTTTGCTGATTCACCTGGTAAACGTTCTGTTTTTAAATCTGCCATATTAAATTCTACTACATATGGTACATAATCTTTGATAGTATCAAAGTCTAAGTTTGTTTCTACATGCTCTTTTGCTATATCTATGAAAGAATTAATTCTTAATATATTTTCTACTTTTAATGTTTGTTTTGCTAAAGCCATTAAGAAATTTCTTTGTGTTTTCATTCTTCCAAAGTCTTCCATACCATATTCATAAGGATAGGTTGTACCATCATTATTATGCCTAAATCTAACAACTTGTTCTGCTTTGTCACCATCTAATTTTTGTACACCTGCTTTTAGGTCAATATGCAAGTTTTGTCTATTATCATCATATTTCATATCAATTGGTACATCAAAGGTAACTCCACCAATTTCATCTACCAACTTTTTAAATGCTACTGTATCTACCTTTAAGTAATATTTTATATCAAGCCCTGTTAGTTCATTTACTTCTTTTAAAGTATAAGTTGCATCATTAGAATAAATGGAATATACTGCATTTATTTTATGATTGCCATTTGCTGCATTTTTGTTATTTCCTATAAAGGTATCTCTAGGGATAGATAAGATAGATGCTTGTTGCATTTGTGGATCATATTCTGCAATCATGATAGTATCTGTTAATGTTTCACTTTGCCCTAATAATAAGCAATATATTTTAGGTAAATTTTTTACTGTATTTTGGTCATGCCCTATAGCAGTTGCTAAAAAACCTTTTAAGCCTCCACCATTTTGATAAACCTTATATCCAAAAACTGCTCCTCCTATTAAAAGTACAAATAATAGGAGCAATATTATTCTTCTAAAGACCTTACTCTTTTTCTTCTTTTTTTCTTTCAATGTATTTCTCACCTTTTTCTTTTTTCATTTGTTTTTTAGTATAGCAAATTTCAACATAAATAGCAAATATTTTCACAGTATTTTCACAAAATCTTAAGAATTGCTTAATAGTTTAAAATATAATTTTTAGTAATAAGTTATTATTATACATCATGCTTCCAACATAAGATTCTTGTATTCCTTTTACAACAGGTGTTCCAGCAAGCATTGGACTTACAAATGATACTATAGCTAAAATCACATAGCTTATAACAAGTGCTTCTATTAATCCATATAATATTCCACCTATTTTATCAAATTGTTTGATGACTGGTAGTTTAGTTAATAATTCTGCTAGCCCTTTTACTAATAATAAAATAATTCTACTAATTAGGAATAAGCTAATTAATACACCCGTATTTATGATTGTAACTGCAACTTCTCTTGCTGTTGATTCTACAATTGCATTTTTAGCCTCTGTTCCTGCTTTTTCCACAGCATCATTAATATAATTTGTAATTACATCTGGCATACTTTGCTCTTCTTGTATTTGTTCTTTTTCTTCTGGTTCATTTTCTTTAATTAGCATTTCTTTAATGGCTTGTTCTAGGTTTTCATCCCAATTGGTATGGTCTACTATAAAATTAGCAACTGGTTTAAATAGTACAAATGCAATTACTAAAGCTAGTACAAATGAAACAATTTTTAAAAGTGAGCCTGTTAACCCCTTAAAATAACCTATTCCAATACATACTATAAAAATAGCCACTATGATTAGGTCAATAATAATTCCCATTTTTAATCACATTCCTTTTCTAGGCATCTATTGGTCATTGTTCAACCTTTATACCTTCTAAATTTTAATTTTAGCTTATTTTTCTATGATATTGTTATTTCTTACTATTTTACATTAAAATAGGATGTTTTTAATGTATTGCGTAATAATTACAATAACAAGCATCATACTAATGATTATTTTTATAAATTAATCAATTCAATTTTATCTCTATAAATAACACCTGCTAGTCCATCACCAATAACAATATTTCTAATAACTTGTGTAGAGGTATAACGCTTAGCTAGCCACCCATTTGTATCTATAAATTCAACTTCTGTTCCTAAGTTAATGGCAATAATATTTTTATAACTTTCTACGCTTTTTACTACTTCTTCTGCTGTATACATGTTTTCTTTTTGCGTATTAATGTTTTTTATTTCAATAATTGTATCTGCTTGGAAAAGTCCTGTTGATTTTTCGACAGTACGAAAGACATGATTATTTAGTTTAATATCTGCAAATGTTATCTTTTTTCCTTCTTCCACTAATTTTAATATTTCAGTATCTGTACCATTTTGGAATAGATGAATGCCATCTTCATACATAGCTACTAGTGCGTTTTTGTCTTGATACTGTATTCTCATAATTAAATTGTTCTGTGGTGCTGTATAAGTATATTTTGCTTCTGTATTTTTCTCTTTTACTGCATCAATAGAAATAATTTTGATACTAGATTGTACTGCTGTTCCTGTTGTGTTTACTTCTGCATAAGCAAGTTCACTATTATCTGGCGAAATAGCACTATCTACTGCAATAGTACTTGCTAAATAAGATTTAAATAGTTCATTTCCTTTTGCATCATAAGTAATAATAACTGATTTATGAGTAGTTCCTGTAACAATAGCACTTACATAACCATTTTTATTCACGCTTACTTTTGCTAAGTTGCCTTCAATATTTTTTTCCCAGACGATATGTTCTCCTGTTACTAAATATAATTTTTGATTGTCTTTTTCTCCAATAACAAGGTATTTTCCTTCTACTGCATAAATTGGGTTTCCAATTTCTATTTTGACTTCATTTTCTTTTTTTCCTGATGCATTATATTGTGAAAGTGTATTTTCTGCTAAAATGCATATATATTTTCCATAAGGAATAATATTAGTATTTGAGTTATAATCTATTTCTATGGTTGGTAAGTTTTCTTCTGTTACATTTTTCCTTAATATATATTTGTCCATGAAATTACGAAAGTCTTTGTTAGCATTATATACTACTGCTAAAGTTCCTACTAAAAGAAGAGCAATTGTAACAATAATAATGTTTCTTGCTTTTTTGGCATTTTTCTTTTTTTCTCTTTTTTCAGTTTCTTTATTGCTACCTTCTGGTGTTAGTTCTTTTCTAGCTTGTTTTAATTCATATGTTTCTTGCTCTAATTTTATTACTTTTTTCATATTCCTACATTCCTTTGTGTTTGTAAACATTCAACTAGTTTATAATAATTCTAATAGTATTTATTTTTTGTAATCTTTAAAGTTGCTATTTTGAAAATATATACTGTTAGAACAACCTATCGTTAATAGCATTGAATGTTTACTTATAATCTTATGCCCTTATAATACCATACTTATTTTGTGTTTTCAATTGTTATATTGTAATTATTTAGTGCTTTGTTTTTAGATAATTCCTTTATCATTTCATACATTAGATAGTTACTTATTTCCATTATATTTAAATAACAAAAATATTTGTGCTAATCCTAATATACCAAAAAAAGGATAGGTGGTGGTTACTAAGTTTGAAAATCCAATTGGTGCAATTAGAATAGATGTAGCACAAAGTAAGATTGCTAACTTTTGGTAAGTTTTTGGCGTTTTTGCAATATTCGTTAAAAAGCCATATCCTGCTGATATGCAAGAAGTAAAGATAGCTGCAATAATGACTAAGCCATAAATCCATGGATAGATTTTTCCAAATTCTTTTACAATTTGTAGCATTGGAAGTTCCACTGCTTGAATATAGCCATTCCCTCTTAATAATAAACAAAATAGCAAAATTCCTAGAATTCCCAAAATTGTACTACAAATCAAACTGGTTCTTTTTATTTTCTTTTTTGTGTTTATATAAGGACTTAGCTCTATTAGCATTGGAATAAGCAATATACTGTTATAGCTAGCATATAGAATACTACTAAATACCCCTCTTATCCATGTATTTTCTATTTGTAAGTTTGCCTCTTGTGTGAAAAAGGTTACACTAAAAGGCAGGTTTTTACTTCCTAAATAAAATACAAATAAAATTAAAAGAGGCATTAATATATTATTAACTGATAATACGCCTTGTATGTCTTTATGGAAAGTAATATAACATAATATCGCCATTAAAATAGCTGGAATAATAATTGGCATTTTCCATTCTTGTGCAAAGTAAGCACAAAATCCTGCCACCATAATGTAAAAAGAAATTAGCAAAAATAACAAAATAATAATTTGAATTATTTTATTCATTTTTGTATTTTTGCTTAGTAGTGCTAATAGCTCAGAATAGGTATGTATTTGTTTTTTTTGTAAAATAGAAAATACTTTATTAATAATTAAACCTGTTAGTATACTAGATACAATTATTCCAATTAATCCTACTATTCCATAACGGTTAAAAAATAACCCAATTTCTTGTCCTGATGCAAATCCCGCTCCTATCATTGTGCCTATAATAACAAGGCTTACTTTTATAATATCTTTCATCGTAAATAAAACTCCCTCATTATTTCATATGAGAGAGTTTTTTAGTTTATGCATCTAATTTTTTATTTTTTTCTTCTTCTAATTTGCCATACAACAATTCCCATTAATATGATAAAGATTGGTATTGCAAATATGATAATACAAATGGTTCTAAGTTGTGCTTCACTAAGGTCGTAAGTTGTAACAGTTTCTACTGTTTTACGAATAGTGATATTGTCTTCTCTATCTGTTAAGTAAGATACTGAGTTTAATAATACATCTTTGTTATTATAAAAATCTAATGCATATCTATAATTTTGCTCATCTAACCTAATTCTCATATTGGTAGCAAATACACTACTTGTAAAGATAATCATTTTTGATTTTTTATCTTCTCCATAGTCTTTTGTAAACATGGCTGCAATTGTTGCTCCTCCTGCTTCTTCATCACTGTCTATTTTACTAGTACTTTCAGAATTTAGGTCTGTTCTATAAAATGCTTTATCACTAACAGTTGCTAACACTTCCATGGTAAGATTTTTTTCTTCTAGTTCTTCTTCTGAAACAACAGTTAATTTTGCTGGATTCATCATACATACATTTAAGCCCATGCTCATGTTTTTAACAATTTGTGAGTTTTCATAAATTGGTGCTACTACAAAGCTTGGAGAACCATATACCATACGATTATTATCTCCTTCTAAGATAAATCCTTCTGAAATGCTAACTCCATATTCTTCTAATATTTTGTTAAAGTTTGGCATTTGAATTTTATCTAAGTTTGCATCTAACAATAATAGTAATTCTCCACCTTCTTGAATATAGCTTAAAATCAAGTCTCTTTCTTTTTCTGTAATATCTTCTTTTAATGCTGTAATAGCTAATAATTTGCACTCTTCTGGTATACTTCCTGTTTTTAGTAAATCGATAAATTCTATTTCATTTATTTCTGCTTCTAAATCACTTTGTAGATATTGGAAATAGGTTTGTGTATAATATTCATGCCCTGTTAAGAAACATATTTTAGGTTTTATATTAGTAGTAACATCTAATATGGCATTTGTAATTGCCTCTTCTGTAACATCTATTTGTTGATAGGTTGTAAAATCCATTGTGTAAAAGTTTGATTCATAAAGTATTTTTGATTTACTTTCTGTCTCAATAATAATAAATTTGCTTTCATCTGTTACTCCATAATTTGTTTTCCATTCTGTTTTTGTAGTTAAGTTATCTACCTTTTCTACTTTTATATGGTTATTCACACTAGCATATTTATAGGCTAAGTCTTCTATGTATTCATACATATTGTAGATAGATATGGTAATGTCTTGGTCTATTTTTTCTACTCTATCTTTGGTAGCTTGTGATATAGAATAGATTTTTTCTTTTGTAAAGTCTAAATCTGTTAAGTGAAGTGATGTTATTCCATATACAATGCCTAAGTAAGCACAGATTATAATAGCAAATAGAACAATGGTAAGTGTTACACTTCTTAACCATTTCTTTTTGATTATCTCTAAGAATTTATTTTTCATATCATTTTCCTCTCTTAATGGTTTATTTTACTGATTTTCTTCTTTGCATGATGATAATGGTAAATAGAATAAACATTATCATAAAGGCAATTAATGTAGTAAGTTCTGTAAATGAAATAAGTCCTGCTGGAAATTTTTGATAACTATCCATTAAGTTGATAATATTTAATGTTCCTGTAACATTTGGTATGAATAGTACTACTACTGTAAGAATAGCGGCAACTACTTGATGTTCTGTTAAGGTTGAAATAAACATTCCTAATGCAATTGCTGCCATTGCTACTAACAAGAACCCTAACATAGAAGTTAGTGTTGTTACTAGATTTGGTGCTTTAAAAAAGCATAATATGATGTAATAGATAAATGAAAATGCTAAAATAATAATGGTTAAAGTAACTGCTGCTAAGAACTTTCCAAGCACAATTCCTGTAATACTTCTTGGTGATGTTAATAGTAGTTGTTCTGTTCCATTTTTTCTTTCTTCTGCAAACATTCTCATGGTAATAATTGGAACAATTATAAGTAAACCATAAGTTGCGGTATAAAAGTATAAGCTTCCCATATCATAAGCTCCTGCTTGTATGTTGGTTATATAAAATATAAAGCTAAATACTAGTAAGAATATACCTATTGCTATATATCCAATAGGAGATAGAAAATAACTTTTTAATTCTTTTTTATAAATTGCCCACATTATTTTTCTCCTCCTTTTTTCTTTTCTTTTTTATTTTTTTCTTTATTTTCTTTTTTGGCTTTTTTTATTTTTTCTTTTTCTTGTTTTTGCTCTTCTTTACTTTCTGGTATTTCTAGCTTGTCTGAGTCTATTAATTTAATAAAAGCTTCTTCTAATGTTGTTTCATTTTTCTTTAATTCAAAGATAGTAATATCTTCTTTTGGTAATATTTCAAATAATTTTTTTCTTAAGTCTATTTCTTCATTAGAGGTAATGGCATATTGTTTTGTTCCATCTTGATTGTCTTTAATTAGTCTTATTTCTTCTATTTCTGGTATTTTTTCTTGTAATTTTTCCATATTCTTTTTAAGGTCTTCCACTGTAACAATAATAGTATTTTTTTCTTTTGTCTTCTTCTCTAGGTTTTCAGGTGTATCTACTGCTACAATCTTACCATGATTAATAATAATAACTCTTTCACATATTTGACTTACTTCTGATAAGATATGGCTACTTAGGATAACAGTATGTTTTTTTCCTAAGTTTTTGATTAAATCTCTTATTTCTGTAATTTGCTTTGGGTCTAGCCCTACAGTTGGTTCATCTAAAATGATAACTGCTGGATTTCCTACTAATGCTCCTGCTAAGCTAACTCTTTGCTTATATCCTCTAGATAGGTTTCGAATTAACTTGTTTTGTACTTCTTGTAAGCCTGCTTCTTGGATAGCTTTTTCTACTTCTTGTTTTTTTTCATTTCTTTTTACTAGTTTTAGTTCTGCCATATAGTTTACAAATTCTTTGACAGTTAGTTCTGTATAAGATGGAACTCCCTCTGGCATATACCCAATTTGTTTTTTTGCTTTTTTGGCTTTTTTAGATATATCATATCCATTTATGATAATTTGTCCTTCCGTAGTTTCCATGAAGCCTGTTATCATATTCATGGTGGTACTTTTTCCTGCACCATTTGGCCCTAAAAATCCAACTACTTCACCATCTTTTACACTAAAACTAATGTTATCAACGGCTGTGATATTAGCATATTTTTTTGTAACATTTTTGACTTCTATCACGCTTTACTCCTCCTCTTTCTTATTTCCGTATGGATTAATCTAGTTTATATTATCACTCCCTTTTCTACTTGGCAATATTTTAGAAGAATTTTCACATAGAATTTACAATTTAGAATATATATGTAATTATTCGATAGTCTTCTAGCTAATACTTGATTATATATTTTTCAGTACTTTCCTTGTCTTAATTTGTTTTCATCTATGTATTTTGAAAATCCTAAAATGTACATGATTAAGATAAGATTTTTAAATTTGTAACTTTTGTAGATGGGAGTTTTGTTAATGGATTTTATTTATCCCTTTTTTATTTCTTTTGCTATGGTTTTTATTAGTGAACTTGGCGATAAAACTCAGTTATTTGTTTTGTCTTTTTCTGGAAAAGATACAAATTTTAAAATTCTGCTAGGTGTTGTTATTGGCTCTTTTTTTAGTCATGGGCTTGCTATTTTATTTGGTAGTCATATTGGTCTTTTAGAAAATGAGTCTTTACACCACTTATTAGAATTTGTTACTTATTCTTCTTTTATTTTAATGGGGATTTTAGGCTTGCTACCTAAAAAAGAGGTTTTGACAATGAGTTTTTCAGAAAAAAAAGGTCTTTTTTATAAAGTTTCTCATCTTAAAATAAATTATTGTCTTTTAATTGCTTTATGCATTATGCTTGGAGAATTTGGAGATAAGACCTTTTTAGCTTCTATTGGTCTTGGAATTGAATATCCTAATTGTAAGCTTTCTCTTATTCTTGGAGCTATTTTTGCTATGGTTGCTTGTGATTTTATTGCTCTTCTTTTTGGTAAGTTTTTGAATAAACATATTTCTGAAAAAGCTATGGCAAGACTTTCTAGTATTCTATTTTTACTATTTGGTCTACTTGGTTTTGTTGGAATGGTTAATTAATATTTTGGTGGATTGTTCATCATTTTTTGGGAATAAGAATTTTACTTTTTTATTTGTTTATGCTATACTAATAAATGTTATTAAATAAAAAACAGTGCAAAATATCTATATTATAAAAGTACTGACTAAAATTTAAAGAAAGAGGAACTAGATATGACAAGTAAACAAAGAGCTTATTTAAGAGGATTGGCTAATTCTTTACAGCCTATTTTTCAAATTGGAAAATCTGGCTTATCAAATAATTTGATAAAGCAATTAGATGATGCTTTAGAAGCTAGAGAATTGATTAAAATTAGTGTTTTAGATACTGCTCCTGATGATATTAAAACTTTAGGAGAAACTATTGCTACTACTACAAATTCTGTTTGCGTGCAAATAGTTGGTAGCAAAATTACTTTTTATCGTGCTAAGAAAAAGGACGCCAAAATTATATTACCTGATTAAGAAAGTGGTACATTAGCCAAAGCTAAATAATCACTTATTTTTGGATTAAGTCTCTTATAAATACTTGATTTCCCTGTCTATCTTTTGTTCGTAAATTAGGAAAAGTTTTTTTCATTCTATTATTTGAAAAATAGTTTTCTTCTATTTTTCGTATCCATGAAACATTAGAGTAGTGCATTTCTTCTTGATAAAATTCATGTATTGCTCTTGCTTCATAGATACTTATTCCCCATATGGTAAATAGAGTATCTATTACTAAAAATACAAATAATAGGCTTTGTGTTGTTTTATTTATTTTTGGGATTTTATTTATTATTTTATCTATCATTGGACGTACTATTTTCATAAGTAAAATGGCTAATATTCCCCAAAATAAAGAATACAATGTGCATATTCTTCCATTGATATCTTTTCCTGTATAACTATAGTCCCAAAATCTGGTTCCATATACCGCTTCTAAGCCATAACTTAGTATATATTCTACAACTGCGCCTATTAAAAATCCATATAGGAATAGTTTTAAGTAGTTTTTTTGGTCAACATGGTCTAGTGATAGAATTAGTATTACTGCTCCTACTCCATAGACTGGACAAAATGGTCCCCAAATAAGTCCTTTTCTACTTTCTAATACGCCTGTTGTTATATAGCAAAAAATAGTTTCTAATAATAACCCTATTATGCTAAATATTACGAAATACCAAAATAGTTGTTGTATTTTTGTGAGTTGTTTCATTTTTTTATCCTTTCTTTCAGTTGATTATATCTCTTTTTAGCATATTTTTCTAGTGGTTTTTGCATTTTTTACTTGACACTTCTAATTTTTCGTGCTATCATATTATTTGTTCATGGGTCAGTAGCTCAGTTGGATAGAGCACAGGCCTTCTAAGCCTGGGGTCGGGGGTTCGAATCCCTCCTGGCTCACCAGAATGTAAATGACTCATAGTGTATAATACACATGAGTCATTTTTATGTTTGTATAGAAATTTAATATGTATGGATATTTTAGAATTCATTTTAAATCATAAAGAGTATTTAGAAGACTTGATTACCAGAAGTACTTATCATTCAAATGCGCTTGAAGGAAACACTCTTACATATGCCGAAACTTATGCTATTTTATATAAGATAATAGCTTTAAAGTTCAAGCAAAAGAGCCCCGTGAAAATTTATGAAGCTATTAATCATAAATCTGCTTTAGAATTGGTATTTAAGAGCTTGCAACAAAATGAATTTTTTGATGAAAGACTTATTAAAAGTTTAAATGAGATTATAAATAAAAATATTAAAGAAATGCAGAGTTATAGAAAAGTACAGGTATTTATTAGAGGAGCTGAACATATTCCACCAGAGCCAGAAAAACTACCAAATTTAATGAATTATTTTGTATATAATTATAATCATGATGAACAGGATATTTTTATGAAAATTGCAAAATATCATATTGAGTTTGAAAAATTACATCCTTTTGAAGATGGTAATGGAAGGACTGATAGATTGCTTTTAAACTATGAATTACTAAAAAACAATTTTCCACCTATAGTTATTTCGAAAGATGATAGAACAAAATACTTTGAATTTTTACAAAATAATGATGTAGCAGGTTTTAGTAAATGGCTAAAAGAATTATCTGAAAATGAGAAGATAAGAATGGCAAAGTTTAAAAATTAAATTTTTAGAAATAAAAACCATCTCAATTTATATGATTGTATTTTGAAATGGTTTTATTAATTTTCTTACATTAACACAAGAAAAATTGAGATGTTTTTTGAAGAAATGATAAACTATTTGTCATAATTCTTCTTCATCCTGCATATACTTTTAATATTACTTATATGAAGGAGGCTTTTCCATGAAAAAGGAAAAAGTAGAACGGCAAAAATATGAAGTCCCCTGCTCTTTGCTTAAAACTAAAAATTGCCCATATCCTAATACCTGTGATGGCTTAAAAAGGAAATGTACTCTTTGGCAAACACACAGTGGAAAATGAGCCTCAAAAACGACCCTTTTGATTACAAGGGTCGTTTATTTTTTATATGCAATAATGCAATTTAGTTGTTAATTTTTTTCTAATTATAATGTTATTGTACCATTTTTTTCTTATTGCATAATTTTATTCTATTCTATACATTTTTCCAAAATGCTTCATAAGCACGATGTGCTTCATATAAATCTAATTTACTTGTTACTTCATAAGGTGCATGCATAGAAAGTACTGGAACTCCACAGTCTATTACATCCATTCCTTTATTAGCTAAAATATAGGCTATAGTTCCGCCTCCCCCTACATCTACTTTTCCAAGTTCTGCAATTTGATAACGAATATTATTTTCTTCTAATATTTTTCTTACCTCTGCTACAAATTCTGCATTTGCATCTGATGCTCCTGATTTTCCTCTTGCTCCTGTATATTTGTTAAGTCCTATTCCTCTTCCTAAGTATGAGGCATTATTTCTTTCTGATACATTACTATAAATTGGGTCTAGTGCTGCATCTACGTCTGCTGATAACATTTTTGAATTACAAAATACTTTATCTAGTAGGTTTGGACGATTTACTCCCATTTTGTTTAAAATCTCTGAAATAAAAGTATCAAACACATGTGATTCCATTCCTGTATTTCCCATACTTCCTATTTCTTCTTTATCAGATATAATACATACTGCTGTTGTCTGTGGATGTTCTATTTTCATTAATGCTGTTAAAGAGGTATACACACATATTTTATCATCTTGACCATATCCTGCTACCATGCTATTATCAAATCCCATACTTCTACATGGCATAGCTGGCACTAGTTCTAGCTCAGAACTTAGTAGGTCTTTTTCTGTAATACCATATTTTTGGTTTAGTATATTTAAGATATTTAGTTTTACTTTTTCTCCACAATCACCTTCAAATGGAATACTACCAATTAAAAGATTTAAGTCTTCTCCTTCTATACCATCTGCTAACTTTTTCTTCATTTGGTCTTGTGCTAAATGTGGTAATAAGTCTGTAATTGTAAAAATTGGATCTTCTATATCTTCCCCTATATTTATTTTGATTTTTTCTCCATTTGTTTTTACAATTACACCATGTATTGCAAGTGGAATTGTTGTCCATTGATATTTTTTTATGCCTCCATAATAATGTGTTTTAAAGTAAGCAAATTCAGAGTCTTCATATAGTGGATTTGGCTTTAAATCTAATCTTGGTGAATCAGCATGACTTCCTATAATATTGATTCCTTCTTCTATATTTCTTTCTCCTATAATTGCTAGATACATACTTTTTCCACGATTATTATAATATACTTTGTCTCCTGCTTTTAATTCGTTATAACTTTCTATTGATTTAAATCCGTGTTCTTCTGCTATTTTTTGTGAGTTTTCTACTATCTCCCTTTCTGTTTTAGATTGATTCATGTAGCTTATATACCCTTTTGCATATTCAAAAATAGCTTGTTTTTCTTCTTCTGATTTAGTATTCCAACCATTTTCTTTTTTATTAAATAGTTTTTGTTTTAGCTCTTCTATTTCTTTTTTATCCATTTTTAGTTTCTCCTTTCATTTAAGAGTTTTTACTCTTTTGGCTTATTGTATCATATTATTATAATTTTAGAATACCCATTTCTAAAAAAAATATCATATTGTTTCTATATTTACTTTGTTTTTCTTACTTTTTTCTTTACTTTTTTAAACTTCATATAGCTATTTTTTATTTTAAACCACATTTCATTATTTTGAGGAGGTATTTTCATGGAAGAGAAGATTTTTGGTATCCCTATGAAGGAAGTACATCGGCAATTAAATTGCTCTGCTAAGATTCCACGTTTTAGTCTTTCTCCACCTTTGATTGGTGGTGATGATGCTCTTGGGTTTTGTATTTCTTTTGGCAAAGATATTTTGGGCAATCCTGAAAAGAAAGAATTTTTCCATCGGCTTTATCATGGTTTATAATGTTATGCATAAAAAGAGGCTTTTTAGCCTTTTTTTATTGTATAGGAAAAAGTCACAGATTTTTCCTATACAACAAGGTTAGGTTTCCTTGGGCTGTGCAGTTGCGAAGCAACTTGCACAAGTGTGCGTCGGAAGCTTTGCTTCCGTTAACGCACACCTTTCTTATATAATCATCCCATATACTAAAATCCCAATATTATCTTGATAAATTTGTTCAACCTGAGAAATAGGAAGTGGATTTTCTCCGTATTCCTGCTTCTATGGTATATCCTGGTTTATTATAAGTTTGAATATACCAATCCTTATATCCAGCGAAGCTTGATGCATATGGTACTTGAGCTAATTTATAACCTGAAACTTTAGCAAACTTTTCTCCTATTTGTTTTGCTTTTGGCGGATTATAATCTAAAAACTGCCAATAAATTTCTTTTCCTTGTGTATGATAAGATATTGTTAATTCAAAGTTATGAGATAATGTAAAATTATATAATGCAAGTGCTTCTGGCTGTGTTAGTGGTCCTTCTCCTACAAAATCTCTCGGTGCAGGTTTATTAAATCCTTGTGCATATTTTATCTTTTTTGCCTCTTCCCATTTTGCTGGAAATTGTAAATTTAAGTCCACACCTGTGGTATTAAAAATATACCAACCACAAAATAAAATGCAGTAATTATCTATATTACAGAATTTCTTTTATCGTTAGAATTTCCGAGCATAAGCGAAGGAAAGCTTCATACGAGAAAAGTATGCGAATTGATACAAATTCTTGAAAATTTATTTTTTAGAATTTGCCAATTCGTATTTCAAAAGGAAACCCTGTTTTTTTATGCTTGATTTATTGCTAGAATTGGAGTGGTTAAAATGAAAGAAAATCAAGATAATGTTGGATACTCTTCAATAATTCAAGCAACAATTTTATACAATAAAGAACTAAAAAAATGAGAAATTACTATATGCAATGATAATATCACTTGCTTGTAAAGAAGGATATTGTTTTGCAACCAATAAATATTTAGCTAAAAAATTAGATGTAAATCCTAAAACAATTTCTAGTTGGATTTCAAATTTGAGAGATAGAAATTTTATAATTGTTGAAGTAATTAGAAATGGTCTTATCTACAGATACACAAAAATAAATATAATGAAAAATCGAGTAGTAAAAATGTTAATTAACCATTTCTACTACTCGATTTTAGACATAAATTACAATACTGCTTATTTTATCTTCAAATATTCTTTTCCTCCAAGAAACGCTACTTCTACTTCGTCATAACTGGGTTCTTCAATAACAAATTTTTGAAGAAAGTAGCACTTACCATTTGCCCATAGATATAATGTGGCAAAAATGCTAATAGCAATCCAGACTATTTTTAAAACTATTGTTGGAATCCATAGACATCCGCTGATACATAAAGTTAATAAAATCATGATAACTGCTATTACAGTAGAGCCACAACGATAAGAAATAGAGCTCATTTTCATTACTTCCTCACAGTTTTCTGGTTCCTTGTCATATTTATCTACATAATTTAAAAATTTGTGCTCGGCTGCATGATACTTATGAGACTGAACCATATTTGGTTTTTTTGAATTGAAAAAGTAATAGCATATAATACCAAACCAAATGAGAGCAAGTATTCCTAACATTTGAATTTTTGAATTTTCAAGAAATGCCTGGTTGTTTAGAATCAAAGTGCCTGTAATAGCAAATAGTAAAGAGCCATATGGTGTAGCCTTAGTTCTTTTATCTTTGAGCCGTGAAGATTCACTTTTTGATATGACTATTTTACCTTCCTGCCTTGTAGCAACTATGACTGTATTTTTGCCGTAAAACTCTATTCCCTCATCAAATGACCGTGCTTCTGGAATATACATAATTTTGTCTCCTTTTAGATTTTAAATCATTTGCTTTGCAATTAATTCTATATAAAAATATTATACAAGTTATTATACCATAATAGCATTTTGCTGTAAACATAATTTGCACAAAATTAAAACATTACTTAGAGATTTATTTTTGTCAAAGCATTGACATTGTTCCGAATTTAGTATAAAATAAAAATATAATCAATATTATTCCGAATTAAGAATAATATTAAAAGGAATGGTGAAAATGGGATATTTAACAGCAAAACAATTCTCAGAAAAGTGGGGAATATCAGAAAGAAGAATAATCAAGCTTTGCAAAGAACAAAGAATAAATGGAGCAGTAAAGAATGGAATGGTGTGGGAAATTCCAGAAGAAACACTAAAACCATCAGATAAAAGAAGTAGTATTTATAAATATATAAATATGACAAATAGAATTCTTATTATAAATGTTAAAGAAGAATTAATGGCATACTTACAATCCTATTTAGAAAAAGAAGGTTATATAGTAGAATATAAAGGATTAGATGAAATAGGAGATTTACACAAATTAGATAAATATTATGAAGGTCTTATATACTTTCCTATTCATAATATAAATGAAAGTGAAGAAACCTTTATAATAAATTTCTCAAAAAAATTAAATTCAAAATCAAGTATAGTAATAGTTGATTATAATAGTGCTAAGAGGAATAAGATAGAAGAAAAATTAGCAGATAAATTTAAAAATGAAATTGGATTTAGAATAAATACTTTAATTTTAGATATACCAAAAAATGAAAATGTGTTAGTTAATTATAATGAAGTAGCAGAAGACATCATAGAACTATTAGTTAAGTTCAAAAATACTACAGGAATGGCAATAACTACTGATGGAGGAAAAATAGAATTTAATAAAGATGGTAGAACTAATAATTTAGAAATAGGAAAATTTTATAATGCAATAAATAGTTACTTTAAAAAATTAAATAAAGAATCATATTTATGGTGTGCCTCTATAATGTTGGAAGATGAATGGACAGAATCACCACAAGAAATGAAGTTTAGAGTAATAAATTTAGAAGTAGCAAACAGAGGAGTTAATGTAGAAAGAATATTCATATTTAGTAAAGATAAAATTAAAGAATTTAGAGAAAACAAAACTTTAAAAATATACATACAAAGCAATATAAAAACACTATATATTGATTATGATGAAATAAAAGAAAAAAATCCTAAATTATTAAAAATAGTTGCGAATGGCTGGGATGGAATAGATAAAAGCACATTAATAGTAGACTTACCCGAAGGAGCAAAACAAAGAGGTTATGTTTCTCAAAATACAAAAGAAGTAATGGAAGCATATAATTGTTTTCAAGAATTAAAAAAATATTCCAAAAATTTAAAGGAGGTTTTAAAGTGAATCTAATTTATAAAAAAGTAGAAGAAAAAGATACTGAACAATTATTCAAACTTATAGATACTGTATTGGGCAGTTTAGAAAGTGAGGAATATTTCATCCCATATGAACAATGGGAACTAGATAGCATGTTTGATGAAAAAAACTATGCTCCATTATATGGTGCATATGATGGAGAAAAATTAGTTGGTATGGCACAATTATATGTTTCACAAAACATGCTTGCAGATTTTAAGAAGGAATTTGAGCTTGAAAATTATGAAGTATGTGAGTTAGGAGGCAATCTTGTTTTACCAGAATATAGAGGAAACGGAATAACAACAAAATTACAAACGATAGAACTAGAATTAGCTAGAAAGTTAGGATTTGATTACATCATTTCTATGGCTCATCCTAATAATATAGGAAGTTGTAAAACATTAGAAAGAGTAGGGTTGGAATTTGTGAAAGAAACAAGATTATCTAATGGCTTTTTAAGGAAGTTATATATGTTAAAGCTAAAGTAGTATATGGAGGAATTAGAATGGAATTTACAGTTAGCTATATTTTATCACAAGTATTTACAGTGCTAACATATGGATTGCTGGCACTAACATATTATGCAAAAGATAGAAAGAAAGTTTTAATTATAAATTTTCTGTCACTTGTTGCAAATGGAATAGCATACATATTTTTAAATGCATGGACGGGGCTTGCAATGTGCGTTGTAGCTTTAATAAGAAATATAATCTTTTTAATTGATGAAAAGAAAAATGGAAAAAGAGAGTCTATTAATAGAACTGATGTTATTATATTAGTAATTTTATATGTTATATCAATTATTTCAGCAATCCTTACATATGATGGATTCTTAAGTCTATTATCTGTATTTGCAACAGCATTGTATACATTTTCTGTATGGCAAAAGAAAACTAATATATATAAATTATTAGGTATTCCGATAGGAATTTTATGGGTATCATATAATATCTATATAATGTCAATATTTGGAATTATATTAGAAGCAATATTATTAATTTGTTCGATTACTGGATATTTATTAGAGGGAAGAAAACAGAATTAGTAATCGATATATTATAAGAAAGGTGTACTTCGCCACATGTGTAGGTTTGCTTTGTAAACCGCACGGACTAAGGAAACTTAACCTTGTTGTACACAGAAAAATCTACGATTTTTCCTATACAATAAAAAAGAACACAAAATAGTGTAAAAGCATTATTTTGTGTTCTTTTTCTGTATTAAAATTTCTTTAAAAATTACCCTAAATTTTACTATCAAAAGTGGTGTTATATAGAGAGGCTTATAAAAAAATTTCAAAATCCCCTTTTTTGGGTATACAAAGTGGGGTTATTTATAGGGAGGGTAAAAATTTTTAAAATTTAGCTTCGGTTTTGCGATAGAAGTGGGCTTATATATAGAGCGACCAATTTAAAGTAAAAAATAGCATATTGACAAATACACTTGAAATCAAGTGTCATAACAAGCCATTTTCTTTAATATTTTGTATTAGAAAGAATTACAAATTAAATTTTTGCGAAAGGAGCTAATGTCGATGTGAATAAAGATAAAAAAGAAACAAAAATAGATAAACTAGAATTTAATACATATTGTATTTTTACAGAAGAAAAACAGGAAGTAAAAGAAACAATAGGATTAATATTTAAAGATTATATTGAAAACTTAAAAACTAATAACAGGTAATTTTACGAAAATGAAATAATATTTGAAAAATACAATAGAGCACGTTAAAATAGTACTTGTAGATGATTACGGATAGGAGGGTAGATGCTAGACTTAAATAGTAAAAACTTCAAAGTACGGAATTTATATAAGACTATCTCGTGAAGATGGCGACAAACAAGAAAGTGAAAGTATCGGTAATCAAAGAGATATTTTGCAAAGATATGTAAAGGAGAATAATTTAACTTTAATCAAAGAATATGTTGATGATGGTATATCTGGAACTACATTTGATAGACCTGGATTTAATAAAATGCTACAAGATATTGAAAATGGAACAATTAATATGGTTATAACAAAAGACCTATCAAGACTTGGAAGAGACTATATTAAAACAGGGCATTACATAGAAAATTACTTTCCACAAAACAATATAAGGTATGTTGCAATAACAGATGGAATAGATACCTATATTGATAGCACAAATAACGATATAACACCATTTAAAGCAATTATGAATGACTATTATGCTAAAGATATATCAAAGAAAATTAGAAGTGTCTATAAGGAAAAGCAAAAGAATGGAGAGTATCTGTGTAGCATTCCAGCATATCGGATATAAAAGACATCCTAGTATTAAAAATAAGCTAATTATTGATGAACAAGTAAAAGATATTGTAGAAAATATATTTGATATGTATGCCAACGGACATGGAAGTGTAGAAATAGTAAATTACTTAAATAGCAACCACTTCCTATCCCCTACTGGTTATAGAAAAACTGGTTTAGTACAAGATAAGACGTGGTCGAAATCTTTGATTTCGTGTCCACGGCTATATGCAAGCGAAGTCGTATAAAAACAAAATAAGCTATGATTGGAACGAAGTCACATTATGCAATATGTTAAAAAATGAGGTGTATATTGGAAATACCATTCAAAACAAAAAGTCTGTTGTATCCTATAAAGTACATAAAATAAGAACTGTAGAAAAAGAAAATCAAATAAGAGTAGATAGCACACATGAACCAATTATAGACAAAGATACATTTGAAAAAGTTCAATGTATTCTTGAAAAAAGAGGAACAAATACAAAACTAAAATATGATTACTTATTAAGAGGGCTACTTTACTGTTATCATTGTAAAAGAAAACTGCAAATTGTGCTAAAAAAGAACTCAAAAAGAAATAGCACATCACATCCATATATAACTTGTAGCAACTATAGAAAAAGAGGATGTCATCCATTAAATATCAATTATGAGAGGTTTGAAAATCATATTATTTATGTTGTAAAAAAAATATGTAACATATATGCTAACAAAGAAATTTTTTATTCAATCTATGAGAAATCTCAAAATAAAACACTTGATATTCTAGGTAGATATAAGAAAAAAATAGAACTAATTGATAAATCAATATTAGCTATAAATAACAACTTAGACAAAATGTATATAGATAAATTGCAAGGCATCATTCTTGAAAAAGATTACATTAGAGTGTCTCGGAAAATTTATATTTGACAGAACAAATTTAATGAAACAAAAAGAAGAATTAGAACAAAAACTGATTGGAACAGAAGCTAAAAAAAGCAGGCAAAATAAAGCAAAAGAAAAAAAATTAGATGAATTGATAGAAAACTTTTTGAAATTAGAACAAATTGATAAATTGTATTTATACAGACTAATTAACAAAATTGAGATTGACAAAGATAAAAATGTATATATCTATTTTAATTTTTTAGAACCAGATTTGATAGCTGAAAATTTATCTAACTGTTATGAACAAGGTAAATTGCAGTTAATTGATACAGAAATACCAAATGAATTTACCAAAATTGAAAAATTAATTAAATTAGAACAACTGCAATCTCAAAGTAGTTAAGATGTATAATTTTTTAAGTTGCTCTATGGTCATTTTTATGATAGTATTTTTTTAAATATAAAAACAAAAGAGGATAATTATGAGCAAAAAACGAAAAAATAAACACCAAAAACTTTGGCAGTATATGGCTTCGATAGCATTATTACTTTGTATTATCATTATAGGATATACAGGTCAAGATACACAAAATTTAAATATGAGTAATACTCAAAACAGTATTCCCAATGTGGAAACAAAATTTGATTTATCTACTATTCCAGAATATTCAGCAATGCCTTATGTAGAAATAAACAACAATGTTCCCTATTTTGCAGAAGAAGATTATACTACAACTTGTTTTGAAAATTATAGTGATTGGGATTATTTAGGTAGAAGCGGAGTTGCATATGCTAATATAGGTAAAGAAATAATGCCAAAAGAAAACGAGAAACGTGGGGAAATTGGAAACATTAAAGACCTTTCTGGATGGGTACAAAAAAGATATGATAATGTAATTAAGGATAAGTATTTGTATAATCGCTGCCACTTAATAGGTTGGCAACTTGCGGGAGAAAATGATAATAAAAAGAACTTAATTACAGGAACAAGATATTTAAATACAGAAGGAATGTTGCCATTTGAAAACAAGATAGCAGAGTATATTGATGAAAATGAAAGTAATCATGTTTTATACCGAGTGACACCTATATTTAAAGAAAATAATCTTCTAGCAAGCGGAGTACTGATGGAGGCTTGGTCTGTTGAAGATAATGGTAAAGGAATTCACTTTAATGTTTATTGTTATAATGTGCAACCAGGCATTATAATTGATTATGCAACTGGTGAGAGTTCACAATGATAATTAAAAAAAATCACAAAAGCTATTGTAAACATATATATAATAATATATAATCACTCTAATTTAAATCTTACTACTATATATCAATAGTAGAATTTCCAATATTAAAATACAATTAAAAAGGAGTGGTTATATATTGAATTTAGACGTTATAAATGGCTTATTTAATAATTTAAAGGAGAATAACTTTGTACAAAGTTTTATAAAAGAGTTGTCAAATTATTTAGAAAATTCCATCACCAATAACAATAAAGTATCTAATTCTAATTTTAATTTTAGCAATATACATTCAGATGATTTGACACTTTATGGAGAAAAGATAATTGCTAAATACAGAGATAAAATGTTGAGCCAAAGAGCTGAAATATTACAAAAATATAGCGAAAATACGAAAGAAAGAGGAGAAATGTACTATATCTATGCTATAAATTCTAATGATAGCAATTCTTTTAATTTGTGCATTTGTAATCCTAGGAAGAGTCATGAAGTAATTACAAAACCTAAAGAAGAATTACCAAAAGGTGCTACGATTCGGAAGTGTATTAAGAAAACAAGATATAGATTTTGTATTAGACCATGAAGGAACAAAGTATGTTGGAAGAGAAATAAATACAATGATTAAAGAAAAAATAGAAGAACAATATAAATATTTAGATAGTAAGAGAATTGAAGGACATACTTATGAAGTGGGTGAAAAATATGATGGACGAATATGGTTATATGACGCAGATAATATTACGAATGGTGGTATGGAAGGAATTGAAGAAATAAATTTTCCAGATGAATTATATCAAGATGCTAAAGAAGGAGATTTATTTACATATCAAAATGGGAAATATCAAAAGAAGTAAAAGCAAGCAAAGTCTTGTAAATTAGTATTTAAAAGGATTTGAAAATTGGTTGGTATTTTTTTAAATCCACACCATTGAAATTTGCTTTCCAGCCATCTGGAAATGGAATATCTACGTACTGATTAGCAATTGTAACATAATTTTGATAGATATTAGTATTTTTTTCTACATTTCCTGTTACTAAATCAATTCCATCTGGATTTACCATTGGTACAATATATAAGGAAACTTTTGAAAATAATTCTTGTGCAAAGTATCCATAAATTGTAGTATCAAAGATATAACTTCTACAAAATTCTTCTACAAATTTCATAAGTAAAAGAGAAGTAATCCATTCATTACTATGTATTCCTCCATGATATAAAACTTTTCTTATTCCATTTCCTATTTTAATATATGGTATTTTTTTTCCAAGTACACTCTCCCCTATATTCCCTATTTCTAAAAATGGATATGCTCTTTTTAATTCATTAATATTATGCATTAATGTTGCATAATAATAATTTTTATTAGTCTGTACAATTTCTATCAAATCTTGTTCATTTTCTTGCATATAAATCACCTAATATAGTTTATGTACTTTTTTGTTTTTTGCTAACTCATTTTTGGAATTGTTTATATTTTTTAATACTATTAGAATAGCATTTTTCTTAGCTCCCCTCTCTAGAAATTGTAGAAAATACATATTTCTTTACTTTGCTTAAACAGCCTAGAAAATTCTAATATTGTTATATATTGAAAATTCCTATACACTAAAAAAATAGCATTAGTTCAAAATACTTGAACTAATGCTACCTTCTACCTTAAATACCATTTTAAATTACTACGTTTTAAGAATTTTGCTCTTAAATTGTTATTGGTCGAGGTGCACAGACTCACTAATCTTAAAAGTATTGATTTATCTATACTTTTAAGAGGTATAGATAAATTATAATGCAATTTTAATGCAAGTGAGAGATATTGTAAAATATAATAATAAAGTAGTTATCATATTTTTCTAACTTTTTGTCCTACTTTAGGATATTCAAATGGTAATTTTGTTACTTTAGGTACTATAACTTCTTCTTGCTTTGGTGCAAATATATTTCCAGAAGATTTAGTTATTGTTTTTTTGTTTTCTACCTTTTCTTCACAGCTCTCAATTATAGACATTTTTTCTTGGATATGTATTACTCTTCCTTGACCTACTACATATTCTAATTTTCCAAGAGATTCATTAGTTTCTGGGTTTATAATATCTTCTTCACTTAAATAATATACTAAAAATTTTTCGCCTAAGGCAATATTGTTTTCTTTACCTATATTAATTACAATTCTATAGTTATCTATGACTTTTACAACTATACCATTTGTTTTATTTTCTTCCATAATTAAATTCCTCCATTCATCATTTCTTGAATATTATCATTATTCAAAGCTAACTTTATCTTTAAATTCTCTTTATTGTCTAATGTGTTTTTTAAATCTATACCTTTTTTTGAAAAATATTCTGGTGTACTATACAGTTTTACTTGAACCTTTTTATCATCATCTTGAATATTATATACAGAACCTAGTCCAATAAATTCTTCTATTCCAACTGAATCCTTTTTATAAACAGATACAACTGTATTTACTGTCAACAATTCATTTGCCTTTAAGATTAATAATACTTTTTCTTCATCTACCTTAGTTGCTATTACTTTAAATCCATTATACTCAAAAGTAATATCTTGTTTAGATTTAAAAAAACAATATTCTACTATGCAAATAAAATAGCATATACATAAAATAATATATATTATACCTATTGAAACAGTATCATTTTTTTCAAAGAAAAAAGTTATAGCACCAAGTCCAGCAAGAAATAATACTGTTACAGAACCAATCAAAGTTTTATCTATATTTATTAATAATTTTGAAAAAAATTTCATATTCATTTAACATCCTTTATTATTTTTTAGATATAATATCATATTTTATTGTTTTTGTAAAATAATAGAAAAAATATCTATGGTTAGTGTAAAATTTCATTATTATATTAAATTCAAGTAAAATTTAATATTTTTTATGTAGTTATAATGTGAGTAAGAGATATCTACGGATAGTGTTAGATAAAAATTTTTTAAAATCATATTGTCAATCATTTTTGAAAATGTCTCAAAATATTTTAAACATTAGCACTAATTTTTAATAGAATTAGTGCTAAAATTA
>CAMTJT010000005.1 GCA_947073285.1 uncultured Clostridium sp.
AAAATGCCTATAAATTGATGTTTCTCTTACATTTGGAATTTACTTTTTCTTTTGGAAGTTACTTTTACAATTCACCTGTTTTTTATTTATATTTTTCTTGTATTCTATCTGAAATTATATCGGTGAATACCTGTTTATAATCTTCTGTTTCACCAATATTTGACTTTGGACATATAAATACTGCAAATGGCAATTTGTCTTTTGCTTTTTTATTAGTATGTGTATCTTTCTTGTTCTGCTTTTCCAGTGTATTCACCTCCACTTCCATTTATAAATTATATTGCTTTATTCTTTGTCCTTATTACTAAAAGCTACAAGTGGATTTAATCCCATATGAGATTTGCCCTCATTCCTCTTTTTAGAGAATCGCCCCTTTACATCACGTTAGCCAGACGAAAGTTTCATTATCTGTGCTTGTAGTTTGCTATTCAATTTTCAATGTGCTATACTGTAATAGAAAATATTTATTTACACGTACTATTTTCTACTTGCAATTTTTATTATAAGAGCCTTAAAAAGTGTTGTAAATACATTTCTGCAAGTCTATAGATAAATTAAAAATTGAAATAGCTATATTCTATTTTTTGGAATGGAGGAAACATTGATATGATAACTAATTTCACACTTAAGAATAATAAAATTGTAATAAAAAATGATCGGAGAGTTTTTTGGTGCTACTTATGATTTTGAATATAATATTGGAGATAAACTATATGAATTTGCAATAATGAGTTATGAAGATTTTGATAAATTGAAGGCAATTTATACACAATTAATAGAACTTGTATGTACTGCTAAAGAAGCAGATACTATGGATGAAAAATTGGATTGTTTCTTTAAAATGTTTCAAATAGTTAGAGCGTGTTTAGAATTTTCTCCATATACTCATTTTTATACACAAGTCTTAATAGATATAATTGTGAAAACATATAATTCTAAAGTATTTAGAACTGACCTATTATTTAAATCTCAAATTGGCGTTTTTATTGAAAATCCAAAATACTATGCTAAAGAATTTTATGAAGATTTAGAAGAAAATTCATATACAATAGAACTTATACTTTATGAATTTACTGATAACATTGAAAAAGTATCAACTAAAAAACATAATGAATATATAAAATACTTTGAAACTATAAGAGATTTACTAATAGAAAATCTTATGGAAAAAAAGACTGATTTAAAAAAGAGATTAGAATTGATAAGCAAATATTCTAATAACTCTATTGTAAGAAATTTAAGTACAGAAGAAAGAATATATTTATATGAGGCAAAAAGAGTTTTTGACATACACTATCTTAATACTAATCCAGCACATGCAATTTTTTTAGATACTAAATTTAAAACAAAATATGTATGTGATAAAGGGTTATCTCTACAAGAAAGAAGATTAGATGTAGATGATGTAGTTAAATTAATAAAAGAAAAGCAGATAGCAGTAGAAGAAGTCTATGAATTGGAAAATACGGAAGAACAAATTAGATTTGAGTTATTTAAAGTAATACAAAATAATTTTACTATCAATAAATGTGAAAATTGTGGAAAATTATTTATTCCTGTAACCAGTAGTAAAAATCCAAATCAAAAAGGAAGAAATGACCAAAAATATTGCAATAACTTATATTTAGATACTGGAAAAACTTGTAAAGAAATTGGAGCATTAAATAAACAAAAAGAAAAAGTTCAAAATAGTTCAATTTTAAAGGAATACAACAGAGAATATAAAAGAATGCATGGTTTACACTATAATCATACGAAAGAATTTAAAGAAAAACAATTCAAAGAATGGTCTGAAAAAGCTAGAGAATTAAGAGATACTTATACTAATGAACAAATAGAAGATTTTAAAATAGAATTGAAGAAATTAAGTGATTTGTATTGGAAATAGAAAAGTATACATATATTCAATTTTTCAATTTACTAATACATATACTTTTATAATTCATATTTACTTAAAATTGCTTTTAAGAAGGAATAGACTTCCTTTAATATCTAATACCTATACTGTATATATTCCATAAAATATATAATCTGACTTAATATTAGAGCGTGGCACGAAAACCAGTGTTGTTATAGTTGTTATTAGGATTGTTGTAATTGCGATAGGCAACAGGATAATTGTTTCCATTATTGTTGTAATTGCCACCACGGATAACACGATACGAATGCCTTTTTAAAGTCTATCCCTCTATATAAAACATACTTTTTCTTAAATTATAAGAATCTGCATATTTAACATAGCCTAGCCAACCTGCTATACTTCTTTGTATTTCAGGTAATGTTATTTTGCCTTCTTTCAATTGTTTTGTATATCTTTTTAATTTTCTTTTCATTCTACATTTACTTGTATGCCTTATTTTTAGTCTTTTCTCATTGATTTTATAACCACAAAAATTAACCCCTTGTATATCTTTAAAAATTCTTGTTTTTGAGTTTAAAGTTAATTTTAAATTTTCTTTTAAAAATTTAGTTATATTATTTAAGCTATCTTTTGCAATTTTTTTATTTTCGCACATTATAACCATATCATCCATATATCTATAATAATATTTGCATTTTAATTTGTGTTTAACATACTGATCTAATTCATTTAAATATATATTAGCAAACATTTGAGATGTATAATTACCTAAAGGAAGTCCTACCATGCCTTCTGTAGATAATAAAATTTCTCTAGTTAACCATAGTAACTTTTTATCCTTCATCTTTCTTTTTAATATTTCCCAAAGTATTCTTTTGTCTATATTTTGAAAATACTTTGTAACATCCATTTTTAATATGTAATAATTCTTCCATTTAGATTTTGCACTTCTCATTGCTTTTTGAACATCTTTAGATGCTTTATGCATTCCTCTTCCTTCTATTCCAGCATATGATGTACTAATAAATTGTGGTACAAAGTATGGCTTTATAAATTTTTCGACATACCATTGATGTACTACTCTATCTTTATATTCTAATGCCATAATTATTCTTTCTTTTGGCTCATATATTTTAAATTTTGTGTAACCACCAAGTTTGTATCTACCATTTTTTAATTGTTTCTCTAATTCTAATAATTCTTGTTCTAGTTTTAACTCAAACAATATTATTTTTTTCTTTTCTCTTTTTCCACATCTTGCTTTTTTATGTGCTTTTAGTAAATTTTCAAACGATACTGAATTATCATATATATTTTTAATTGTTTTAGGCATATTTCTTCACCTCTAGAAATTTAATAAGTCCTCCTAAAATTTTTCCAATTTCAGCTAGTAACTCATTGCTATGTTTGTATTTCTTTTCATCTATCCATTTTTGATTATACATGATTCTTATACAAATTCTTTGATAATATATATTGCTATCAACAATGTTATATATTGGTAATCTTTTACTCTTATCTATTTTACTTGCTAAAAGAATATTTTTTAGCATTTCATACATACTTGTCTTTACTTCTGTTCCTATACTAAATTTTTCTGTTCTTGGAAGTTTAAGTAATATTGTAAGCATATATTCAATATACTTTTCTATTTTTACTATTATTACCAATCTGTTATCTTTGTTTTTTTCCATCTCATATATCCCCTTTCAAAAAAAGAAGAAGAGACTCTGAAATTTCAAAGTTCTCTCCTTCTATCTGTGTTTGGAAACAAATTAGGATAGTTTTACAGTGGTCAGTGCTACTTAATATAAAGCGTGGCACGAAAACCAGTGCTGATAAAGTTGCAATTAGGAAAGTCGTAATCGCGAAAGGCGACAGGATAATCGTAGCCATCAACGCCGAAAAAGCCACCACGGATAACACGATGCGAACTTTTGTTCCGTTCTTGTGTCCATTCATCTACATTACCTGCAAAGTCATAGATGTTATTAGCACAACATTCTTCTCTGCTTCCTGTTTCGACTACTTTCTTCGGAGAATTCTCTGTATTCCAATGGTTGCCCCATTCAGTAGAGTCCTCTGCAATTTCAGCAAGAGTTTTAACTTCCGTTTTGATAAACCATTCCAATACCGAATCATATTCTGCACCAAAAGTCAGATGACCCTTAACTGCTTCATTATCTTCGATAGTGGATGCAACCTTCTTGGCATCATCAAAATTGATGTTTACCCACGGCATAACGCCTTTTACCGACTGTGGTTTTCCTTCTGAACTTTTGGAAATGTTATAACGAGAAATATAAAATCCCCCATATTTCTTAACACTTTCAAGTTGTTCAAGCAGTTCATCATTTAAAGCTTCATTGAATTCATCATCCGAAAATTCATTGTTCATATAATTCCGTCTGCCGAATTTCTCCGAAAAATGTTCTCCATCAAGTGTTCCATTAGAGTCGAGACTTCCAACAGGAATCCATACAAACTGGCTTCCATCAGAACATCTTTCAATTACAAATCCATTGTTCCATTCTCCACAGACATGCTTATATCCTTCTGGAATTGGAGGATTTACATAGTTTGTAGAGTAGACATTGGCTGTAGCAATGTTCAGGGCTCTGATAATTAACTCTCCACTTGTTCCCTCTGAAACTTCAAAGGTTATACCCTTTTCTGCCTCAAGCACAAATTTTTCATACCGTTTCATAGTTTATACCTCCTTAAGTGATAATTTTATAACGGTTTCAACATGGCTATTGCCATTATGTTAATAATACCACATTTTCTTGCATTTTGCAAATTTTGTAAACTTTGAATTTATTTAATTATATAATTTTAATTGTACTATTTCTTTTTATTGAATTTATGTCTAATAAATTCACCAATCCCCCTATTATAAACAATACAATAAAAAATCCAATTAGTAATAATATTTGATTTCTTCTTCTGGCAATTTACTTAAATAAAAGTAATAATCCATCCATAACATTTTTAATTCTTCCTTTCTTATTTTCATAACTGCATTTCAGTTATATTTTATATACCATATTTTAAGTATAATTTCAATAGATTTAAAAATAATATGAAAAGAGGTTATATTTATGGATAAATTTGTTATGAAAAAATCTACCGAAGCCAACATTTATAAAAGTATTAGGTTTCCTGTTGAAATAAATTCTCAAATCATCGAAATTGTTGACAAAGCTAATGAAGGATTGGATAAAAAAGAATATTCTTTTAATGGTTTCGTAGTATCTGCTTGTGAATTTGCATTAAAACATATGAAATAGTAGTTATAAGAGCAAATAAATTTGTTTGCTCTTATATTTCCAAATCCCATTCTTTTGCTCTTTCTTCTTTTTTTAGTTGTTTCTCTGGATCAATATACATATTAGTTTCTTTTTCAAATTCTCTAACTAATTCTTTAGATTCTCCAATACCAAATTTTTGACAAATCCAATCTATAAATTTTTCTACTATCTCATAAAACTTATCTACTACTTTGTGCAAATGGTTATTTTCTTTTTCTAAACTTTTTATTTTACTTTTATATTTCCATTCCATATCAAATTCTTTTTCTTTATATTCTGCTTGAATATTTTCTACTTGATTGTGCAATTTTTCATTATCTGTAATTATTGAATCTCTTTCTTTTTGATATTTTTCTGCTTCTTCAATTATTTTAGTTTGTCTTGATAATTCTCTATGTAAATTCAAATTATCTTTGTATAAGTTTTGAATAACATCATCTTTTGGTTTTATGATTTCTTCTAAAATCTTTTCATCTCTTTTCTTTGACAATCTATTAATATTAATATCATCAATGTTTGGAACATTAGGCAATTCTAATTTTATATTTTTCAAAGTTTCTTTTGTTTTTTCAAAATTAGTTATTTCTTTATATTCTTTCAAATCTATATGTTCTCTTCCTGTTTCTTCTTTTGGTAAACCTCTTTCTAATTCAAACCCATTTGATACCATATAATCGTAAAAAGCATTTTGAAGTTGTCTATAACTATCTTTGGCTTTCCAAAATTCGCTACAAGCTAGTTTATCAATATCATTTCCTTTTTTATCTTTTGTATGAACAACAGGTAAAAAAATTAAATGCATATGTGGACTTTGTTCATCCATATGCACTTTTGCAGATAATATATATTGTTCTCCTAAATTTTTATATTCACTTACAAATTTATATGCTGTCTCAAAATATCTTTTTGTTTCTTCTTCTCCTATTGTTTTAAAAAATTCTTTATCTGATGTTATTATATATTCACAAGCTATATTACTAACTACTTTTATTTGACCTTTCAAATTATATTTTTCTCTTATTCTATCAAATTCTTTTTCATAACTATATTGTGGCTCTTTTAATGAATAATTTAAATATGATTTTTCTTTATCTATATTATTATTTGAATAATTTCTGTTTCTTCTTTCGTTGTGTCTAAATATTCCTTTTAGATTTTCTCTTTTGTATTTTGTGTTTCTTATTATTGCATAACTCATCTCTAACCTCCTTTGCTTCAGCTAGTTTCTCTCTTGTGCTACTAGCCAATAAGACATATTTATTTCTTAAATTCTGCTCTTATTTAATTGTCTTGTAACACACTACAACACTTTTTTAGCTTACTGCTTCAAAAAGTGTTTCGTGTGGCAGGGCATCGCCCCACCCCCCATTCAATCCAAAATAAAAATTCACTTTTTTATTTTGGATTGCTAAAAAACTATTCATAGTTTTTTAGGCAAATTAAAAGAGATTAGCTATACATTTGAAGTAGCACTAATCTCTTTATAATTTGCATATAAGCTATCCCAATTGAAGTCATCGCCATACCTATCACTTCTATATGGAATATTTTTCTTTTTATGTGTATCCTCTTTATTATAATTATTTTTATTTTTTATATTATTTATTATATCTTTGTCATTATCACCTATAGGGTATGGTTGCTTTTGACTATCTGAATAGTTATTTATATCTATACCCTCTAGGTGTTTTTGACTACACCTATTGATGTTTTCGACTATAGGTAAAATTTGTCTTTCTTCTATTTCTTTACTATCTGTTTTATATTTTAACTTTACTTTTATATAGTTTTTCTCTCTTAAAGAACTTATTATTTTTGACACTCTATCTGCTGTTACATTTACTATATTTGCTATATATTTATTACTTGCAAAACAACTTGATGTTTCTTCGCTTAAATATAAAATCATTGCAAGTATTAGTTTTTCTTTATCTGTTAGTTCTTCATTTAATAAAATTTTTGCTGGTATCCATAGTCCTTTTAATCTTTGTGTTGCCATATTTTCTACATCTCCTTTCGCCTCACGTTCGATTTTGTGGCTTTTAAAATAATTTTTAGTATAGTTTTTAAGGTTAAAAAAATAAGCCTTAAAATTTTACTTTTAAAGCTTATCTGTTTTTCTATTTAAATTCTTGTATCCACTGATTTATCTTAAACTCGTCCGATATATCCACCAAATATCGCAATCCCCTGGATAAGAAAATACCGCTTCTCCAAATCTTCCAATGATTGCACCTGCTAATATAACAGTAGATCTCATTTGGTTCATAAGGTGTTCTGGTATATCTCTTTTTTTAATATTTTTGCTGTCAATTTCTATTTTACCATGTTTCTTTTTTATCTTGCAACCTAAATACTTTAAAATTTCTAAAGTTATTTGTGTATCATGTATATTAGGTATATTATATAGCTTCGTAATGCCTGGATTTAAAATACTTGCTGCAATAATTGGTAATGAGGCATTTTTGGAGCCTGATACTTTTACTTCTCCTTCTAATTTTCTTCCTCCTTCTATTATGTAACTTGACATTTTATTCACCCTTTCTTCCTAAACATAACATATGAATAGGATTTGTTAATTTCTTTTTTGCTATATTTTATGTTTAGTTTTCATAAAGTGTGAATTGTTTTTTATTTGTCTCTTTACTATGTTATTTATTTTTGGTTTTCCTAACATTTTTGCTTGTTGTCCCCTTTACAATAAAAGGGGGGGAACTTAAATTCTTAAGTTCCCCCTTTTTTTTGCTAATCGTGATACCTGTTTTTTAAGTGCCTGGTTGTGTGTATACTACAACTGCATGGCTATAGGTTCTGTAATGAAATAATCCATAATAGAAACTAGTACTTGCTATTGGATTAGTTTTTCCTGACGAAATATAACAACCACCAACTGCTTTATACTTTCCTTTATGGGTTACGATTTTACAAGTATTTCCTTGCCCATCTTTGTAACCTCCACATTCTTTTGCACCTGCTTTATCCATATCATGGTGGTAATGCCTTGGGTCATTAATAGCATACAGATTAGGACTATCTTTGTAATTTCCTGCTGAAGATGCATCATTTGTAACATATTCAAATGTCCAATAACCTTTGACTATTCTCCATGCATACCAAATAAATAATTCATATAAATTTGCCATACGAGAACTTCTCTCTGGTGCATATTGTTTACAAAGTTCTTCCCATTCTTCTGGCATATAGTTAGTTGCTACCTTCCGCCCCTCAATAAAGCGAATTCTTCCATTTACTACAGTAGGCTCTAAACTTGCAATCCAATAGTCATAATCCACTTGTGTTAATGCTCTTTCTATTACATGAAGAAAATATTGCCCATAAGTTCCTTTAACATCTTTTTCTTCTTCTAACCATTTTTCTACTTCTGCTCGTTCTTTAGAGGTAATTTTTACGAAAAAGGCCTCTTCTTCCTTTGTTTTAGCTCTTGGAATAGCTGTGGTAATGATAAGTTCTTCCTTTTCTGCCTCTGTTAAGAAAAGCAGTTGCTCAGCTTTAGATTTATCTGTCCCTGTAATAATTACCCCACCATCTGGCAGGGTTTGAACATCAATATTCCCACCACTTACATTTTGTATCACTACTTGCTTATACCGTTTTTGCATATTATGCCTCCTTAATGTTTGTCTTCTTAACGGCTTCAACATAGCTTTTTGCTATATACTTAATTTTACTACATTTTTCCTGTATTTGCAATTATTTTTCTAATTTTGCCAATTTCTTCTAGCGTTTTTTGATAACCAATTTGATAGCATGCATCTATTTTCTTTATATCAAAGGTACTAGAAGATGGCATATCTAAATCTAAAACATAATCACTCATTTTAGCAGTTCTTGTGTCTTTGTCATGAAACATAATATCTACACATCTAAAAAGTACACTAATGGCTGTTCTTGGATTTTCTGTTTCTTTTGGTGGAAATTTAATGGTTATTGTTTTATCTACCTTTAGTTTTTTTAGCTCTCCTGTTGGTACATTATCTAAAATTCCGCCATCTACAAATCTATATTCTTTATAATTTAAAGGTGAAAAAACGCCTGGATAACTACAACTTGCTCTAACTGCTTTCCCAATTTCTATATTGGTAATATAGTTTTCCTCTTGTGCATCTGCTACATACTCTTTTTTTTGGGTATCTTTTTTTATAATATGTGCTGTAGTTTGTAATACCTGATTTGTAAATACATATTCTTTTCCTGTTTTTATATCTACTGTAGGAATAGCAATTGGCATTTTGATTTCTTGAATATTAGAAATGCCTTTTAATTTAGCACATTCAAAAACAGCCTCTTCTATTGCTTGCCCAGAAAGCATTCCTCCTCCAAATAGACTTTTTGTAGAACGTATATTAGATACTAAATATTTAGGGTCTGCTTTTAACAACCCTTTTGCAAAATAACGAAATAATTTCAACATTTCTTCTGGTGTATACCCTAAAGCATACAAAGTAGCTACAATACTGCCAATACTAGTTCCTGTAATTGCTGAAATTACAATGCCATTTTCTTCTAATGCTTTAATTGCTCCAATATGACCTGCTCCTTTTACTCCACCACCTGCTAATGCAAGACCTATTTTCATCTTTAGCCTCATTCCTTTCATCCATATGAGTTGTTTCTATTTCTTTTTATGATTATAACTCATTTTATACAAATTGATAAGTCTAATGTATAAATTTTAAAAATCTTCATAAAATAAGTTTAAATTTATGTTAAAGGAGTTTTATTATGTACCCAGAATATCCGTATCTTGGTTATCAAGATAACAATGAAAAAACACCTATTACATTTCCTGCTCAACATCAAAATGTACAACCTGGCATGGAATATGTGATGGATCCCCCTCCTATTTTTGAAAATCCTGACTATGTGCCTACTGGTAAATTAAAAGATAAAGTAGTTATTATTTCAGGTGGAGATAGCGGAATTGGTAGAGCAACTGCCATTTTATTTGCTAAAGAAGGTGCTGATATTGTTTTTGTTTATTTAAACGAAAAACAAGATGCTCAATTTACTAAAAAACGTGTAGAAGAACTTGGTAGAAAATGTATGATTATTGAAGGTGATTTAAGAAATGAAAAATGTTCTTCTTTTATTGTAGATAATGTCATTTCTAGTTTTGGTAAAATTGATATTTTAATTAATAATTGTGGTGTTCAGTACCCACAAAATAGTATTTTAGATATTACAAGTAGCCAATTAAAAAATACTTTTGAAACTAATATTTTTTCTTTTTTCTATTTAACCAAAGCTGTTCTTCCTTATTTACAACCTCATAGTAGTATTATTAACACTACTTCTATTACTGCTTTTGAGGGTAAGAAAAATCTAATTGATTATTCTGCTACTAAAGGTGCTATTTTAACTTTTACAAAATCTCTTGCACTTTCTTTGGCAGATCAAAAAATCCGTGTGAATGCAGTAAGCCCTGGTCCTATTTGGACTCCTCTTATTCCCGCTTCTTTTACTGCCCCTGAAGTTGCTATTTTTGGCACTGATGTACCATTAAAAAGAGCTGGTCAACCTTTTGAAGTAGCTCCAGCTTACTTATATTTAGCATCAAATGATTCACGTTATGTTACAGGGCAAGTTATTCATGTAAATGGAGGTAGTATTGTATAACCCAAACAAAAAAGAGCTTCTGCTACAGCAGAAACTCTTTTTTGTTTGGGTTAAGCTTTAGAGCTCTGTATATTCTACAGTGAAAATATAAACTCTAGTTGATTCACTATTCTCTACGACTTTCATGTCAAATTTATCTTCTCTCTCCTTTGCTAACTTTCGAAACTGTTCCAAACACAAATTTACCATAGCAGTAGCGTAAATGCTTTGTGAATAAACTGTTATTCTAAACCTATACTTCTGTTGTTCATTCTTTATAAGACTCGTATAATAGTCACGTTCCTGCAATAATTTCAAGCTTTTCAAATCTTCAATCAGCTTAGCTACTTCATGCATTAACTCTCTCATTGTTAAACCTCCAATTTTTTTACTTAGTTGTTCATAGGTTAATTGGTAAATGCGAGATTTTTCTACCTAAAGGCTTCTTGCCTTAAAACTGACAATATTATATCATATATTTTGTAAACTAGCAAGTATAATTTGGTTGCTCTTTGCATAAACCTAATGACAAATCGTTGAAAATGCATGCTTTGTAAACTGTGGCTACTAATTACCTTCTTACTACTAACTTATCAATTTTAGAATGAATATATTTTTCTAATTTTCCCATAAATTCATCTGGTTGTATTTCTTCTTTTGCTACCATATCTAAGCCCTTTTCCCAACTTGCTGTTAATTTGGGATTTAACATATCTGGCATAGATTGGTATACTATATCATAAATTTTCTCTCCCTTGATAGTTGGAGTAATAATTTGTGTTTTGTTATTTATAGCTAGGTAACCTATTCGTTCTAGTTTTTTCATAATTTCTGCTCTTGTTGCACTAGTGCCTATTCCTGCTCCTTTAATTTGTTCTCTTAGTTCTTCTTCTTCAATTAATTTTCCTGCATTTTCCATAGCTAGTATCATAGAACCTGAGTTATACCTACTTGGTGGTGAAGTTTCAGAAGTTTTTATTTCATAATTGATAACTGCAATTTCTTGCCCTTTTTTTAATTTTTTTAATATTTCTAGGTTAGCTTCTTCTTTTGTTCCTTCTTCTTTTTGGCTATCTTCTGTTAAAGCATCTATATTTACAGTATTTTCTCCTTCTTTTTTTTGCACTTCTTCATTAATTGGTTTTGCATTTCTTTCTTCATTTGGTTTACCTTTTGCTACCTCTAAATAACCTAATTTTTCACATACTTTGCCACTACTACTAAATTGTTCTACTGTCACTTGCTTAGCAGTTTCCTTCTGGCTGTTAGATACAGTTTGTTGTTTTTCATCTATTATACTATTAGACTCATTTTCTTTATTAAAATTAGTAATTGGCATACCACTTTCTACTTCTATGGTAACAGAAATTTTACTATACTCTGCTGGTGGATAAAAAATACTAATAAAACGTTTTACAATGACTTTATACATTTGTTTTTGTAGTTCTGGTAGTTTATCATAATTTTCAAACCCCTGCCCTGTTGGAATAATGGCATAGTGGTCTGTAATTTTGCTATCATTTACATATTTAGTTTTTACTAAATTAGTAGAGTATTTTTCTTCTACCATTTTTTTGATATACCCTTGTACTTCTTCATCTTTAAATCCCTTTGCAATTCCATTTAAGTTTTTTGAAATTACTTTTGCAACTGCTGTTGATAATACTCTTGCATCTGTTCTAGGGTAAGTTACTAGCTTTTTTTCATATAAATTTTGTACAATTTCTAAGGTTTCATCTGGTTTTATTTTAAATCTTTTCGTTGCCTCATTTTGAAGTTCTGCTAAGTTAAAAAGTAGTGGTGCATTTTCTTTTGTTTTAGATTTTTTTACTTCTGTAATTATTGCTTTTTTATCTTTTAAAGAACTAATAAATTGTTTTGCCACTTCTTCTTTTCGAAAACCTGATTCATTGTATAATTTAGGAGATTCCCACATACTAGAATCTTGTGTTACTTTCCATTCTGCTTTAAAAGAACTTTTTTCATCTCCAAATTCTCCTATGATTTTATAATATGGTGTTTTTACAAAGTTTTTAATTTCTCTTTCTCTTTGTACTACCATCCCTAACACACATGTCATAACTCGACCAACTGAAATAGACATTTTTTCTTCTCCTATTTCTTTGGCAGTTCTTCTTCCATAAATGATAGAAAGTAGTCTTGAAAAATTAATTCCAATTAAGTAGTCTTCTTTTGCTCGCAAATAAGCAGAACTACAAAGACTATCATAACTACTTAAATCTTTTGCTTCTTCAATTCCTCTTTTAATTTCTTCTTCTGTTTGAGAATCTATCCATACTCTTTTTCTTTGTTTCTCTTGAATTCCTACTTGATTTTCTACTAAACGATAAATATATTCCCCTTCACGCCCAGAGTCAGTTGCAACATAAATACAGCCTACATCTTCTCTGGTAAGTAGACCTTTTACTACGTTATATTGTCTTTCTACACTTGGAATTACTTCGTATTTATACTCTTTTGGCATAAAAGGCAGGGTATCTAGTCTCCAAAATTTTAAGTTTTCATCATATTTTTCTGGATAGCTCATAGTTACTAAATGCCCTACACACCATGTTATAATCCAAGTTTCTGATTCGATATAACCATCTTTTCTGTTTCCACCACATTTTAGTACTTTGGCAAATTCCATAGCAACTGATGGTTTTTCTGTAATTAGTAAGTTTTTTGCCATGATTGTTTCTTCCTTTTTTCATGGGTTTATAATAGTATTTTGTTTATTTGTTTATTTTTATAACTCTTATTAACTAATTTTATTTGCTTTTACTCATATAAAACAATATCCATTTCTGAGGTAAAATTATTGTTTCCATAAGCAAAAATAATATATAGCTCTCCTTCTGCTCCTAAAAAATAGGTTGTAATATTGGCTAATTGATACATTTTGTTATTTAAATCTCTATTATACACTGTATAGCCAGATTGTACTAGAGTTTGAGCATCTTCTTTTGCCTTTTGTATGGTACTATTTATTTTTTTACTTGCTTCACTTTGTATAATATTTCTTTTTGCAAGTAAGTCTACTAGTTTTACTTCTTCACCTGTTGCCATATCATAGTTATAGGTTTGCACAATTACTCTTTGAGGATTGTTTCCTTCTTTTAAAGTAGATTGTATTACTAATGATAAGATATCTCCATTGATAAATCCTGCATAACTCACACTATATATTACTTTATTGGTAGTATTTTGGCTATTTAAAATTTCTGCTGCTTTATTAACAAATATAGTTTGTGTCATGTTATTAAATTTTGTTGGAATTGTTGCATTTATATTAATGACTGGTATATCTATTTTTACTTCATAATTTTCTTTTTGTTCTTCTATATGAAATGCTGTATAGATAAGCTGTTTACTTGTATCTAGTTTTTGAATATTGTGGCTAGTTTCTAGTGGCTCATTTGTAAATAAGCTTGCAAAACCGCATTTTGATTTCTTCTTGTGATTTTGGAGTAACTGTATTTTCGTCCCCTTGATTTAAAGGTGGCATAATGATATTGTCTTTATCTTCATCACTTACAAAAAATTGTGCATATATTCCAGAGCCAATTGCTACTACACAAAAAATGCTAATTAAAATATATAGTATTTTAGGATTTTTCATTTTACTTAATACTCTCCTTTTTTTCTTCTTCTTGTATTTTATCGTATTTGTTTTAAAAAAGCTAGTAGTTATGAAAAGTTTTTGTGCCAAGAAATAGTATTGAAAACATGAAAAGAATAAAAATATATATTAATAATTAATTTAGTGTCTATTAAGAAAGTTTCTAAAGGCGGAACAGGTAGCCCCATTGCTAGGAAATGTAGGAATATCACCCTACCTAAGCTTTCGCAAAAAAAGATGTCCTAGATAGGGCACCTTCTTTTTAGTTATAAATTTCTCTTAACTATTTTATTTCTCTATTTCTAAAAATACTTTCTTTTGTCTATTTTTCCCATATATTTATATGTATTAGATTATCTTATTTAAAACAGTGGAAATTACTAGCTTAGGTGTAAGTTTTATATCTAATTGAAAATATGTTTTTATTATTTCTGGATTTTGATACAAATAAATATAATTAGTTGCTTTTATTATATTGGTCTTTATATTGTTTATACTCTTATTATGTTTATATGCTATATATTTGTAAACATTTTTTTCTAAATTATCTAACAAGTCTAAATTATTATTACTAATTATATCAATTATTGCCTCTAATATATATTGAGTACCTTTGTATTTAGAGTCATACCCTATAAACTTTAACTCATTTGTAATTTGTTGTTTTATATTTTCTGCATGATTCAAATAATTTAGTTCATTAATTATTCTTTTAATTTCATTATAAATAAATTCACTAGTTGATAATTTATTTATTACATTTAAATCATTATAAGTCCTTTTTACTATATTGCTTAATTCTACATTCCCTGAAATTATTACAATATTTGGTTTTTTTATATTTGTTATAGCATTTATCTTTTCAATTATTTTTATTCCTGTATCGTCTGGAAGTTTTAAATCTAAAAAGATTAAATCTATGTGGTTGTTTGTTATAATCCTCAATCCTTCTTTAACAGTTGTAACTATATGAGTTACACGAAAATTATTAAATCTATTTATAACGGTATTTAATATATTCTTTGCATAATGCAAATTATTTTCTATAATTACTACATTAATCATTTTGTAAACTTACTTTCTCCTTTATTTGTTAAATAAATTCCAATTTTCTATAAATTCTTTATCTTCTATATTGTTAATATTTTCTATTGTATAACCTTCTCTTTCTGGAACTTGTACATCTTCATCTGTTACAGTATTTTCATAAAATGAATAATACGTTTCACTATATTGTACTCCATATATATCATCTATTTCTTTAATTGGTATTTGTCTTTCTTTTTCTATCCATACTTCATGATAACTTGTTTTATATTCGTTTCTTAACACGTAGCATTCTTTACCATTTAATCTATCTGTTCTTACTTTAAAGCTACTTCTTAATATAAAATTCATGATAAATCCTAAATCAGTATGATAAATGTTTAAATAGGTATACATTCTACTAAATATTTGCCCTTTTGAAACCAAATTATAATTTGCAACAATATTTGCTATTGTCTTATTTTCATCTGAAATTTGAATTTGCTTATTAGAGTTAATTTCTCCAAAGTATAAATGCTCATTATTTAATAACTTGGTATGTATAGCCTCTCCATTAGTTACTTCTTTGTATTTTCCATCTTTATAATAGTATTTTTGAGTAGAAAAGTACTCTTGTTTTGTATCATAGTTAATACTATGTTCTTTTATATTCAAGTTATAATTATTTAGTTCGATTAACTGTTGTTTCTTTTGAAATAAAGTATGAATAATAGAATTAGCATAACTGTAATTTATTATTTTTCCTCCACCTAATATGATTATTGCTGACATAAAAATTAATAAAATTATTTTTAAAAGTAGTTTTTTTCTTTTGTATTTTTTTAAATAACTTACTTCTTCTGTTTCCATTTTATCGAAGTTTTTTTCCTCTTCCATTTTCTCTGTTTTTATTTCTTCCAAAATTTTCCTACAGTTTTGACAGTCTTTCATATGAGTTTCTATAAATTCTTTAGAATCATTGTTCAATAATTCTTCAATATAATTTGGTAATAAATCTCTTACAATATTACATTCTTTTTTCATTGCTTAATAATTCCTCCTTTATTTTAATTTTTCCTCTATAAAAAGTTACTCTAGCCCATTCTTCTGTTTTGCCTATTATTTCTCCAATTTCTTTAAAGGATAGTTCTCCTTTTATTCTTAAATAGAATACTTCTCTTGTTTCTTCATCTAAATGATGTATTTCTTTATATAATTGTATTTTTTCATTTTGTTCATCTATTGAATTGGAAATGTTATCTTCTATTAGTATCTTTTCTATATTTTCATCAAAAGCTACTGTATTAATTTGACTTTTTTCTATTAGATAATTCTTCCATTTATTTTTTGCTATTTGACATAGCCATACTGTAATTTTACTCTCACCTTTAAAGTTATTGATGCTTTTTAATGCACCACAAAAGGTTTCTTGCATTAATTCTTCTGATAACTCTTTGTTTTTCGTAAGACTATACAAATAACGGTAAACAAGCTTAGAGTACTTTTTATACAATTCCTCCATTAGATATTCCTCCTTCAATATATTAAGTCTTAAAGATAAAGAATTCGTTACAATTTTTCTATATATTTTTAAATACTTCGTTAAAAAAATTTACTTTTTTGTTATCTTTTGTTATCTTTTCTATACTGAATACTAAATTTATGCTATATTTCTAGCATAGAATTTTAACTATAGTTTTGAAGGTTAAGGCAATAGCCTTTTCCAAAAAGATAGGATTAGGTGTACAACAAATTGGAGGTAATTTAACTATGAAAAAAACTAATCGGATTTTCTCTTTGATATTGGCACTGGTTATGTGCCTTTCCATGTCCATCCCTGCATTTGCAACAGAAGTTCCCACTGAAGATAATATTCTCGTTTCGCAGTCTAATGAAGGCATCACGCCAATGTCTAATATTAGCGGATATGGAAGTGCCACTATCAAACCTGGCAAAAGCGATTTTGTTGTTGTTTATTGCCAAGGCAGTGGTATTGGTGGTATGGGAATCACTGTCAAAACTACATGCTCTGCTGGGACTGTGAACAACGTTACGTTTGCTGGCAAAGCTACAAGTAGTGTTCTTGGAGGAGCAGAGATTGATGGTACTATGAGTACTAATGCAAGCATGAGTTATCATAATCTTTACAATGGAGGAGTTTCTGTGTACTCAGTCTTAGTTCAAATACCAGCAAATGCACCAGGAAATGTTTTTGTGGAAGTCTGGGTTTATGGCTAATCCATAGTTCCATGCATCAAATTTTGTTGCATAACTAACTAGCAAACCTTAACATCTAATCCTATCTAAAAATCATTCCAGCATTTGGATGATTCCCACTAGCTCTCATAAGCTGGTGGTTTTTATTTTAATTTAATTGTAACATATTTACTACTTTTTCCACTATCCTATTTCTAAAAATATCTTTCTTAAATTTCCCTTAAACTAACGAATTCCATTGACTAATCTACTAATTTGCTGTATCATATAGTATGAAATGATAATGATAAAAATTGTTAAGAATGGAGTTTTAAAAATTTATGTTATGTTCAATCTGTAATAAAAACACCGCTGTTATTTTTATAAATAAAGCTGATGAAAATGGGAAACAAAAATTAGAAGGTTATTGTACCAAATGTGCTAAAGAACAAGGTATTAACCCTATGGAAGCACTTATGAAACAAGCGAATTTATCTGAACAAGATTTAAATGATATGACAAAGCAAATTGAAAATATGGTAAGTAATATGGCTGAAAACATGGATATGGATCATTTATCTGAGCAAATGTCTGAACAAATGAATGATATGGATTCAGAAGAGTTAGAAAATATGCAAGGTATGCCAATTGGTTTTGGAGCTATTCCTTTAGGTTCTATCTTTTCTAATATGTTTAATCCAAATGGTGAAGAGGCTGAACCGACTGCTACTCCTAATTCATCAAGTGAAAAGAAAAAGGTAAAAGTAGATAAAGAAAAGAAAAAGGATAAACGTAAAAAAGCTTTAGAAACTTATGGTACTAATTTAACACAAAAAGCAAGAAATAATTTATTAGATATGGTAATTGGTAGAGATAAAGAAATTCAAAGAATGATACAAATTTTAAATCGTCGTTCTAAAAATAATCCATGTTTAATTGGAGAACCTGGTGTTGGTAAAACTGCTATTGCACAAGGTCTAGCTATTAAAATTGCTAACGGAAAAGTTCCTGCAAAACTTTTAAATAAAGAAGTATATTTATTAGATATGACTGCTGTTGTAGCAGGTACTCAATTTAGAGGTCAGTTTGAAGCTCGTATGAAATCTATTATTGATGAATGCAAGTCTTTAGGAAATATTATTTTAGTAATTGATGAAATTCACAATATTATTGGTGCAGGTGATGCAGAACATTCTATGAATGCTGCTAATATTTTAAAACCTTCGCTTTCTAATGGTGAAGTACAATTAATTGGAACTACCACTTTAAAGGAATATCGTAAATATATTGAAAAAGATACTGCTTTAGAAAGAAGATTTCAACCTGTTATTGTAGAAGAACCTTCTGTTACAGATTCTATTGATATTTTAGCAGGTGTAAAAAAGTATTATGAAGAATATCATAAAGTAAAAATTTCTACTGATGTAATTAAACAAGCGGTTATTATGTCTGAAAAATATATTCATGACAGATTTTTACCAGATAAAGCTATTGATATTTTAGATGAGGCTTGTTCTCGTATAAATTTAAACAACCAAGAGCTATATCAATTAGAAGTATTAAAAAATCAATTAAAAGCAGTACAAGAAGAAAAAGAAGAGGCAGCCTTAGCAGATTCTACTGAAGATTACAAAAAAGCTGCTGAACTAAAATCTAAAGAATGCAATTTAATGGAACAAATAGATGCTTTGACTGAAAAAATGCAACTTAAAAGTTTAACTGTTCAAGATATTGCAGAAGTAATTGAAAGTTGGACCAAAATACCTGTGAAAAAAATTACAGAGGCAGAAACACAAAAACTTTTAAATTTAGAAACTAATCTTCATAAAAGAGTTGTTGGACAAGAAAATGCAGTTGATGCAGTTTCAAGAGCTATTCGTCGTAATCGTGCAGGTTTAAAAAGTACCAAAAGACCACCTTCATTTATTTTTGTAGGTCCTACTGGTGTTGGTAAAACAGAACTTGCTAAAGCTCTTAGCTATGAAATGTTTGGTAATGAAAATTCTATTATTCGTATTGATATGAGTGAATATATGGAAGGACATTCTACTTCTAAGTTAATTGGCTCTCCTCCTGGCTATGTAGGCTATGATGATGCTGGTCAATTAACAGAAAAGGTAAAACGTAATCCTTACTCTATTGTATTATTAGATGAAATTGAAAAAGCACATCCTGATGTATTTAATATTTTATTACAAGTTTTAGATGATGGGCGTTTAACAGATAGTCAAGGAAATACCGTTAATTTTGAAAATACCATTATTATTATGACTTCTAATGCAGGTTCTAATCAAAATACCAATTCTATTGGCTTTGGTGGCTCTCGCATGGATGAAAGCAAAGTAATGAATAGTTTAAAAGAAACTTTCCGCCCTGAATTTTTAAATAGGGTAGATGAAATTGTTACTTTTGAGCAATTAAATACAGAGCAATTGCTAAATATTGTTGATTTAATGTTAGAAGATACTAAAAAAGCATTAGCTGATAAAGATATTACTATTGGCTTATCTGAAGAAGCTAAGAAATTTTTATTACAAAAGGGAACTGATATTAAATATGGTGCAAGACCTTTAAGAAGGGCAATTCAAAGATATTTAGAAGATGAACTTTCTGATATGATTTTAAGAGGAGAACTTTTAAATGGACAAACTGTTACTGTATCTGAAAATGGTATTAGCTTAACTTTTAAAATAAACTAATTTTAAGTAAATTAATTTAGAGTATATTTATTTGAACTTAAAATGCAACCTACTTTCATACATCATTTTTATATGATATATGAAACATACAATAAATCTATTAGACTAAGGAGATTTTTTATGGCAAAACATATACCAAATATCTTAACTGTTGCAAGATTTTTCTTGATTCCTTTTATTATCTATTTTATTATCGTAGATAAATATCCATTTGCTCTTGTATTTTTAGTTCTTTCTGGACTAACTGATGTTTTAGATGGATGGATTGCAAGGAAATTTAACTTTATCACAAACTTTGGAAAATTAATTGATCCATTAGCAGATAAAGCTACTCAAATTGCAGTACTACTTACACTTGCTTTTAAAAGTATTATTCCTTTTTGGATTATTATTGTAGTAGCAATTAAAGAAGCTACTATGATAGCAGGTGCCTCTTTTCTTTATGGAAAAGAACTAGTTGTTTCTAGCAGATGGTTTGGCAAGCTTTCAACTGTGTTATTCTATGTAGCAATTGCTTGCTCATTTGGTATTAGATATTGGAATAATATTGCTATTACTCCTGAAAATTCTGTGGCTCCTTTACCACAATTTGATTTATGGATTTATTACTTAGCTTTAGCTACTACTGTTTTTTCTTTAGTGGCTTACTATATTACTTTTTATAAACAAGGCTATTTAAAAAAAGAAAATTTGAAAATTGAAGACATAACTAAAAATACTCATTCATAATTTAAAGTATTCGTTTTCACAATTTTTAAATTAAAATTTGAAAAATATGATAAATAAAATCACTGGTTAATACTGTTGTTCCAGTGATTTTTATTTTATTCATAATCTTCTAAGGTAGAATAAAGGTTGGCATCTCCTATTACCTCTATTCCCTTTCTTATTTTTTCTAAGTCTTCTTCTGGTAAATACATGGTTTGAATTTCGGTATCTTGTTTTAAAGTTTCTTTTCCAGTTTCATCTACACTATAAATTCCAATTACATTTCCATGTTCTTTTATTTTATAATGCTGACCACAAAAGCCTTCTTTTTCTTGTGATATTACAATTTGCGCATTTGCAAACTCTTCTATTTTCCAATGTTTTGTATATGCCTTTTCAAATTCACTTTTGGTTTTATTAATATCTTGCTCTGGCATTTCTTCTGCCTCTCTAATTAAATGATCACATTGTTTATAATATATTTTTTTAATTAATATACATTGTGGTGAAATTTTTTCTTCTGTTGCTATGGTTGACACAATATTTTCTTGTTGCACATTATTTATGTATTCCTCTTGCCATGCAAGTTCATTGTTTCCAAAATTACTACCATCATTTGATATTTCTTTTTGTTTATATACATATATTCCTGCTATAATACTCACAATTAATAGCAAAAATAGTACTATTCCTATTATCCAACCTTTTTTCATACTTAACCTCATTCCTCTCATTTGCCTTGCTAACACATATTTTATTTATGAAATGTGTATTCTTTTACAGTTAGTATGAGGTTTTTTGGCAAATTTATTCATTTTTTTAGAAATTTTCTATTTTGCTTACAATTCTTTCTTATTTTACTCAAAATTTATGCCACTCTCTACAATTCATAGCAAAATTTAATAGCCAAAAAGAACATCTGACTTGCTTTAATTAAAGCAAGCCAGATGTTCTTTTGCCTAGATTTACAAATCTCCTTCCTATTTGTTGTTATGTTTGATTAGCTGTCAAATACGCTGAGGTAGTACAATGTTCCATCATTCATTTCAAGCTTAAACAGTACCTGCTCCTTTTCAGGAACCTGATAGGTAAAGTAGCTATACTCTGCTGCGTTGGTCAACTGTACCTCGGTGTAGTCTGCTGTTCCAACCACTGCATAAACTTTGCTAACCTCTCCATACATGTTTACTGTGATTTTTCCGTGGGTGTTCAGCTCTAGCTTTGTTTCCAGCAGTGAAGTGGTAGCATCGCTTGTCACCTTAGAGGATGCCTTCCTTACGCGATCTTTGTAATTGTTTTCAATCACAACTACCTGGGGTGGCTCACATACAACCGGTGCCTGCGGTGTTTGGTTCGCCCCTTCTTCTGTAGGAACCTGATCACTTACAGGAGGCCTTGATGGTGCATATGACTCTTGCTCAATGCCTGAACCTACTTCTCCAGCTGTAACACTCATCCACCACTCATACATCGCTTTGAACTCTTCGTCAGTAAGCTCTTTACCATTGGTAGTATTGGCGGGCTGGTTGGTATTGCTTTGGTCGCTCGGCTGTTGGTTTATGGTTCCCTGATTGTTCTGCTGGTCATTTATCTGGCCAGTAGCGGGCTGGTTTTCAATCTTGCCGTTCTTGAAATCCCTCACAATAAAACATACGTTACCAAAAAGGGAAATCAGCAGCAGTATTGCTAAAATCGGCGTAAGCTTGCGCCGACCGCGGGGTCTTCTGGTACGATTTTCTCTCATGTCGTCCTCCTCATATGCACTGGTTTCGTCGTCAAAAAGATCCGCAAACTCGTCGTCCTCTTCGATAGGGGTCGCTCTGCTTGTGTCCTCTGCCATGATGTGTTTCCTCCTCAAACATTTTTTTATTTTTCAAATTGGAATTTATCCATATCTTTATTATAACACATTATGTAGCTTTTGGCAATTCATAGTATATTTTACTCCACCACAATATATTGATAACTACAAGCTCTAATTAATCTATTGGTAATTGCAAGCCCTATCCCTTGGTTACCACTTCCTTCTATTAATACTAAATTTACTTTTTCTTTATCTACTTTTCTTAAAAGAGTAAAAATGTTTTTTGCTATTTCGTCTAAATTCTCTCCTATGTTCCATTTTTTCGTAGCTATGTAATTTTCTAAGTTTTGTTTTTTTCCTAAAACTAATACTTCTTTTCCTTGTTTACTATACTGATTTGTTATTTCATTGATTTTTTCTATCATTTTTTTGGTATTTTTTCCATATACCATTATACATTCTGTATTAGGTGCATAATGGCGATATTTCATTCCAGGTGAACTAACTTGTTCTCCACTTTTCACCTTTCCTAATATATGGCTATCAATTACAACTGAGCTTGCTACTTCTTCTAATTGTTCTTTTGTAATTTTTCCAGGTCTTAAAATTGTGATTTGGTTTTCTTCTACTTTTATTACTGTAGACTCTAACCCAATATCTGAAAAACCTCCATCTAAAATATAGTCTACCTTTTCTTGTAATTCTTCTATAATATCGGGAACTTTTGTACCACTTGGCTTTCCAGATATGTTAGCACTTGGTGCTGCAATTGGAACTCCTGCAAACTCAATTAGCCTTTTTGCTATTTTATTACTTGGCATACGAATTCCAACTGTATCTAAATTAGCAGTTACTACATTAGGAATAATTCGATTATTTTTACGTTTAAAAATAATCGTTAATGGTCCTGGCCAAAATGTTTCTATTAGCTTTTTTTCTAATGGTGTTATTTGCTCTACTATTTCTTCTACCATTTGAATATTAGCAACATGTACTATTAGTGGGTTATCTGCTGCTCTTCCTTTTGCTATAAATATTTTTCTTACTGCGTTTTCCTCTAAAGCATTTGCTCCTATTCCATATACAGTTTCTGTTGGAAATAGCACTAAATTTCCTTTTTTGATTTCTTCTGCTGCTTGTTTTAATTCATTTTCATTTATCTTTTCTTTTTGATTAGAATATTTTGCTATCATGTTTTTTTATTTCTCCTATCTCATGCTTACAAGATTTAACCTTTACATTGTTTTTTTGTGGCTTTATAAATGTTTCTAACTAGCTATTTATTAGCTTTTTCTTCATTCATTATACTCCCTTTTTTATGTTTGTGCAACTGTATTTAGTTTCAGTTCAAGGCAATCAATTTTTATCACCTTGTGGAATTTACTTTTTTAATTAACCCAATTCAGGGCAATTTCATTTAATATTACAATTTTGTAATGGTAGATGAAGCTACTGTAGTTGCAGTTTTGGTCTGATTTTTATTTTTCCGTTTTTAGTAACTGTTATTGTTATTTCTCCATTTGAATCTGTTCTATAAATAGCTGTACCGCAGACTTTCTAAGCTATCTAAAGTAATTTGACTTGGATGCCCAAATTTATTGTTTTCTCCTACTCCGTATAAGTGCTATTTTAGGTTTTACTAGTTCTAACCATGGTTTTGTAGAAGAGGTTTTAGACCCATGATGTGCAACTTTTAAAACTGTTGCTTCTAAATTTTTAGTGGTTTGATATAGCTCTATCATTTGATTTTCTGCTATTTGTTCAATATCGCCAGTAAATAGCATACTAAAACTAATTTGCTTATTATTTTGCATACAAAATTTAGCTACAATAGAGTTATTATTAAGTACATTAGAAGAAATGAGTTGTTTTTGTGGAAATAAAATTTCAAAGTAACAGTTTTTATCTATTGGTACTTTATCTCCTGCAGTAACTACTAATATTTTAACTTTTTTCTTTTTTAATAAATTTAAGAGTTGTTTAAAATTATTAGAAACTTCACCTTGTTTGCTAATAATAATATTTTTTACTTGCAATTTTTCTACTATGGTTACTAAACCGTTTACAATGGTCTGAATCAAAGTGTGAAAACATCATATAGTCTATTTTCGAAATTCCTTTATCTAATAAATATGGTAGTAGTGTTTGCTCTCCTACATCAAAACTACCTATATCACTGCCTCCACCATCTATTAAAATTTTCTTTCTAGAGGGTGTTTCAATAAGAATACTATCTCCGTTGCCCCACATCTATACAATGTATTTTTAGCTCATTTGTAGGAAAAATTTTTAGAAAATTGGGAAGAATAAGAAGAAAAACAAGTAGTATATAAGTTCTTTTAACAGTTCTTTTTATTATTTGATTTAAATCTATTTCCAAGTTTACTTTGCATTTTAGATTTAAAAATTGTAAAAATTTCGTGAAATATTTTTCAATTTTGCTTTTATTGAAAAGTAAATATACTAATAAATAGTAGATAAAAATTTGCCATAGTTTTGGTGTTGGTAAAAATATTTGTGAAAATGGAATTTGACTAGCCAAATTAGTGATTTGAATAAATATTTGCAAAATGAAATTTAAAAAATAAGAAATAAAATGTGCTAATGGCTTACATATTATTAGAAATATTATAAAAACTAGACCTGTTATTAAGCTTATTCCAAAAATACTAGTTGCTAACAGATTAGAAATTAAGAAGGTAAGTGATATTGTATTAAAGTGATAAAACATAATAGGAAATACCATAAGATTTGCCGCAAGTGAAACTTTTATAATTTGTTTTACTGCATTTAGTTTATTCTTTATGATTGTATACTTAGCATTTTGCTGTTTTTGCTCTTGCATTCTTTCTTTTTCTAATATAGTTTTTGAAATTTTGATTTTCCCCATAAATGCTATTATTCCAATTGTTCCACCAAAAGAAAGCTGAAAACCTATATCTAATACCGTATAGGGATTTATAAGTAAAATCATAAAATTACTAATTGCTAAGTTTTGATAAACATCTGCTTTTAAAAATAATATGTCTGCTAATAAGGTTAATATACACATGATGCATGCTCTTGTAACAGATGGTGTAAAATCTACTAATGCCATAAAAAAAATTAGAAACAAAATAATAAAAATTTTACTCCATCTTTTATGTAGTTTTAGTTTTTGAAAAAATGTATTAATTCCTAATAGCAAATAAGATATATGTGCCCCTGAAATAGCAAGCATATGTGATAAACTACTTTTTCTAAAACTATCCTTTATTTCTTTTGATATATCGCTCTTATCTCCTAGCAAAAGCCCAATACAAACACTAGCTGTGTGCTTTGGTAAAGTACTTTTTATTTTTTCTATTAATTTCATTTTAAATTGATATAACTTTGTAGAAATATAATTTGCTTGATTTTGTGCTATTTTAGTATAATTATTAGTTGTAACTATTCCTGCTATTTGCTTTGTTTTTAAGTATTGTTTATAATCAAATCCGCCTTCATTTCTAGCTATAGAGGGTATTTCATAATTTGCTATAAGTTCTATTTTATCTCCATAATTTAAGTAACTAGTATCACCTTTATTTTTCTTTATATGACATAATATTTTAAATTTTGTAAAACTTCTTTCTTGTGTGTTTATGTTTTCTATTTGTGTTACTTTTATTTGATAAGTATCTTTATATTCCTTTTGTTCTGGTTTAGAAATAATAATTCCTTGTATTTTTACTTCACTATTTCCATATTGTTTGTACTTTTGTTCATATTGTTTTTCTAAAAATATGGTATAACTAAAAAATACCATAAACGAAATAGCAAAAATAAGGAAAATTTTTAACTTTTGTTTTAGAAAAACCTTTATGAAAATACCTATCATTCCTATTATTATGCATATTATAAGAAAAAGAACTATACTATTTAAGTATAGTCCTGTAAAAATTGCTAGTATAATTCCTACAGAGGCAATACAAAATGGTTTCATTTTTATCCTTTCTATTGCCCCCAATTTTTTATTTTTCTAGTTTCTTTTATTGTTTTACAAACTTCTTTTGTTTTAAATGTTTTTTCGTTTAGATGCTTACACAGTTTGTACTAAAAGATTTTTTATGCTAATTTGCTTAAATTAATCTAAGTCCTGCATAAAATCTTCCTGCATACATGGTGTTCAAACTTGAAATAGTAACTGTATACGTAGTTGTTGATGCATGTATAAAGTCTCCATTTCCTATATAAATACCACAATGGCCAATGCCTTTTCCTGTGCTATAGTCTGTTAAAAATACAATATCTCCTGTTTTTAAATCACTTTGTTTGGTTATTTTTGACCCTTTTCCACTTTTATATTGTGAAGTTGCACCATGTGGAAGGGTTATTCCAAAGTGCTTATATACATACATCGTAAAACCTGAACAGTCAAAAGTACCTTTACTACCATCTCCCCCATATACATATTTATGCCCCATATATTGTTTTGCATAGGCTATAATATCAGTTCCTTTGGTGGTAGTATTACTTTCATTTTTAACTGTAGTACTTTGCTGTGAAGTTTGTTTTTGTTCTTCTTTAGGTTGCTCGTTTTTTTCTTCTACTTGATTTATTTCTTGTGTTCTTGTTTGATTACTTCTTGATGTTATCTTTTTGCTATTTGAAACAAATTCTTTTGAAATATAGCCTGTATCATTACCAGATTTTACTTTATACCACGTACCCTCTTCTCCAATAATCGTAATTTGTGCATTTAAGGTAAGTACTTTTACAATAGCAGTATTAGTTCCTGCTCCTTTTCTAAGATTAACATATTCTTCATTAATGTAGGCTGTTTTTTCTGTGCTTGTTGTAGAGTTTGTTTCTGTATTATTTCCTGATGTACTTCCTGCTAAATTGCTAGATGTAGCATCTCCTTCTGTTAAACAATCATTTCTAACCCAACCACTAATGGTATCTGCTTGGATATATGACCATGTAGTTGTTTGTGTAAGTAAAATAACTTGATTGCCTTTTTTCATTTCTCCTATTTTACTTGAATATATTAATGGCAATATTTTTACATCTGCATTTTTAGTAAATTTTTTATATACTATGTTATTTTGAGTTTGATTATCCTCTTTTGGTTCTTGCTCAGTATTATTATTTGTGTTTGAGTTATCACTATTTGAACCATCATTTGGCTTATTATCACTTGAATTGCCATTTGTTTCATTTGTGTTTGGTTTTTCTTCTGGTTTTATATTTGGCTCTTCTACCAAACTAGCATATTGTTTACTAATATAACCTGTATAATTTTTATATTTTATTTGATACCAATCACCTTGTTCTTTTAGTAATTCACATTCTACCCCTTTTGAAATCATAGCAATTACTGAGCTACTAGTAGAAGGCTCTTTTCTTATGTTTAATGTATCTCCTGTAACTTTAACAGTTGCTGCTTTTGAAGTTACATGCATAATACAAACCACTGTTGCCATTAATATTCCTGTTAAAATTATTTTTCTCAAAAGTTTCATAAAAGATTTCTCTCCTTTTTATATCTTATGCATTTTTCTTGAAATCTCTTACAGTATATAATTAAATACCCCAAAAGTCAATTCATAACCGACATTTTTCACTATTTTTCTTGTTTTGCAAAATAAATTTGCTTATTTTTATTATCTATTTCAAATTCATGTTCTGATACTCTTATAAGTGCTGTTCCAATTGGCAAATTCAAATACTTTATAATATCTAAGTCATAATTACAAATCGTATTAATTGAAAATATATTTACATTAGAAACTTCATTAATATATTCCTCTGTTTCATCTCCTTTCATAAATCTCCAACCACTATCTGGTCTTCCTTCATCTGGCTTTTCTCTATACATATACCCTACTTTCCAACCTTCTTTAGTAATTTTATTAGAAGCAAGACATCCTTCTCCATTTGCCTCTTTCCAATCAATTAAATTTTCTATTTCAATTTTTATAAACCCTTTTTCATCATATTCCATTTATTTTTCCTCCATAGTTTCTTTCAAAACAAAATGAGACGTTTACAATTTCTTGCATACGCCTCATTCTTCTTATATTATTAAGCTTAAATTAAGCAATAATTTCAGATACTACACCTGAACCTACTGTACGTCCACCTTCACGAATAGCGAATCTTAATCCGTTTTCGATAGCGATTGGAGTAATAAGTTCGATTGTCATATCAATGTTATCTCCTGGCATAACCATTTCTGTACCAGCTTGTAAATCAATAACACCTGTAACGTCTGTTGTTCTAAAATAGAATTGTGGTCTATATCCATTGAAGAATGGTGTATGACGTCCACCTTCTTCTTTTGTTAGAACGTATACTTGTGCTTTGAATTTTGTATGTGGATGAATTGTTCCTGGTTTTGCTAATACTTGACCACGTTCAATTTCATCTCTTGTTGTTCCTCTTAATAGAACACCAATGTTATCTCCAGCTTCTGCTTGGTCTAATGTTTTTCTAAACATTTCTACACCAGTAATAACTGTTTTGCTAGATTCTGCTTTTAAACCAACGATTTCAACTTCGTCTTGTAGTTTAACAACTCCTCTTTCAACTCTACCAGTAACAACTGTACCTCTACCACTGATTGTCATAACGTCTTCGATTGGCATTAAGAATGGTTGGTCTGTTGGTCTGTCTGGTGTTGGAATGTAGCTATCAACTGCTTCCATTAATTCTTTCATTGGAGCATATACAGCATCATTAGGATCTGTAGCTGAGCTCTCTAATACTTTTAATGAAGATCCTTTTACGATTGGAATTTCATCTCCTGGGAAATCATAGCTTGATAATAAGTCTCTAACTTCCATTTCAACTAATTCTAATAATTCTGGATCATCAACCATATCACATTTATTTAAGTAAACTACGATATATTTAACACCTACTTGTCTTGCTAATAGGATATGCTCTCTTGTTTGAGGCATTGGTCCATCAGCTGCTGATACTACTAGAATAGCACCATCCATCTGAGCTGCACCTGTAATCATGTTCTTTACGTAGTCAGCATGTCCTGGACAGTCAACGTGTGCATAGTGTCTATTTTCTGTTTCGTATTCTACGTGAGCTGTGTTGATTGTAATTCCTCTTTCTCTTTCTTCTGGAGCTTTGTCGATTTGATCATAAGCTTCATATTGTGCTTTACCAAATAAAGCTAGGTATTTTGTGATAGCTGCTGTTGTTGTTGTTTTTCCATGGTCAACGTGTCCGATTGTACCAATGTTAACGTGTGGCTTTGTTCTTTCAAATTTTGCTTTAGCCATTTTATTTTTCCTCCTTGTTATAAGTTAGCTCTTAGCGAGCTTGCGAGCTTTACAGATAACTTATACAGAAATGCAAAAGCATTTGCATAATCTTTATAAAAGCTCCTTCTCGCCTTGCTACTATTTATTTTTAAATATTAAAAACTTTGTATACATTTGCATTTTATAACATTTCTTTTAAAAATGCAAGTGCTTTTATGATTTTTTAAGCTATTAATCTTGTTTTTTAGCTCTTGATGCAACAATTGTATCAAATACTGATTTTGGAACTTCTTCATAATGGCTTGGTTCCATTGAATAAGTACCTCTACCTTGTGTTTTTGAACGTAAGTCTGTTGCATAACCAAACATTTCTGATAATGGAATAAATGCTCTAATTACTTGATTTCCTTGAATAGCTTCCATTCCTTCCATTTTACCACGTCTTGAGTTAATATCTCCAATAACATCTCCCATGTATTCTTCTGGAACTGTTACTTCAACTTTCATGATTGGCTCTAAAATAACTGATTTAGCTTGTTTACATCCTTCTTTGAATGCCATAGAACCAGCAATCTTAAATGCCATTTCTGAAGAGTCAACTTCGTGGTAAGAACCATCTACAAGTGTTGCTTTAAAGTCAATTACAGGGTAACCTGCTAAAATACCGTTTAGAGAAGCTTCTCTAACACCTTCTTCGATTGGTTTGATGTATTCTTTTGGAACAGCTCCACCAACGATTTTGCTTTCAAATTCAACTCCGCTTCCTGCCTCTAATGGTTCCATTTCTAACCATACATCACCATATTGTCCACGACCACCAGATTGACGAATGAATTTACCTTGTACTTTAACTTTGTTTCTAATAGTTTCTTTGTAAGAAACTTGTGGTTTACCTACACTACATTCAACTTTGAATTCTCTTTTTAAACGATCAACAATGATATCTAAGTGTAACTCACCCATACCAGCGATGATAGTTTGACCAGATTCTTGATCTGTCCAAGTTTTGAAAGTTGGATCTTCTTCAGCAAGCTTTGATAAAGCAATTCCCATTTTTTCACTATTTGCCTTATCTTTTGGTTCAATAGCGATATCAATAACTGGCTCAGGGAATTCCATTGATTCTAGAATGATTGGGTGCGCAGGATCACATAATGTATCACCTGTTCCAACATCTTTCAATCCTACTGCTGCTGCAATATCACCTGCATATACTTTATCAATATCTTCTCTGTGATTTGAGTGCATTAATAGAATTCTTCCCATTCTATCTTTCTTATCTTTGTTTGCATTTAAAATAGTTGAACCTGCATCTAATGTACCAGAATATACTCTAAAGAAGCATATTTTTCCAACAAATGGATCTGTTGCAATTTTAAATGCTAAAGCTGCAAATGGTTCACTATCAGATGTCTTTCTTTCAGCTTCATTTCCATCCATATCAACACCTTTAATATCTGCAATATCAAGTGGTGATGGCATAAATTCTACAACTGCATTTAGTAATTCTTGTACACCTTTATTTTTATATGAAGAACCACAGCATACAGGAATAATTTTATTTCCAATTGTACCTAATCTAATACCTTTTTTGATTTCTTCTTCAGATAGTTCTCCACCATCTAAATATTTCATCATTAATTCATCATCTTGCTCTGCTGCAGCTTCTACTAATTTAGCTCTGTATTCTTCTGATTGTGCTTTCATATCTTCTGGTACATCTGTCTCTTCGATTTCTTTTCCTAAATCGTCTTTATGAATGAAAGCTCTCATTTTAATTAAGTCTACAACACCTTTAAAATTTTCTTCTGTTCCAATTGGTAATTGAATTGGAACTGCATTTGCTTTTAATCTATTTTTCAATTGATCAACACAAAGCATAAAGTCAGCACCAGTAGTATCCATTTTGTTTACATATACCATTCTTGGAACTGAATACTTATCAGCTTGTCTCCAAACTGTTTCTGTTTGTGGTTGAACACCACCTTTAGCTGCTAATACTGTAACAGCTCCATCAAGAACTTTTAAAGATCTTTGAACTTCTACAGTAAAGTCTACGTGTCCAGGTGTATCAATGATATTGATACGGTGTCCTAGCCATTGACAAGTTGTAGCAGCAGAAGTAATTGTAATACCTCTTTCTTGCTCTTGAACCATCCAATCCATTGTTGCTCCACCATCGTGAACCTCACCAATTTTGTGAGTTTTTCCAGTATAGAAAAGTATTCTCTCTGTTGTTGTGGTTTTTCCTGCATCAATGTGAGCCATGATTCCTATATTTCTTGTTTTCTCTAAAGGAAACTCTCTTCCAGCCACCTTTTTATCCTCCTATTTATAATTTTTATTTATAATACAACCTTGCTAATTGCTTTAGTTGTATCTAATAACTGTAAAGCTCGTAAACTCGCTAACAGTCTAATTTTGTTTGTAATACAACCTTGCTAATCGTTTCGGTTGTATCAAATAACTGTAAAGCTCGTAAACTCGCTAACAGTTATTAGAATTTGTAATGAGCAAAAGCACGGTTTGCTTCAGCCATTTTATGCATATCTTCTTTCTTTTTGAATGCTCCACCATTTCCTGCTACTGCTTCCATGATTTCATTTGCTAATTTCTCAGCCATTGTTTTTTCATGTCTTTTTCTAGCATATATAACAAGCCATCTTAAACCTAAAGTTTGTCTTCTTTCTGGTCTAATTTCGATTGGTACTTGGTATGTAGCACCACCAATTCTTCTTGCTTTTACTTCAAGAACTGGCATAACATTTTCTAAAGCTGCTTGGAAAACTTCTAGTGGATCTTTTTGCTCTTTTTCTTTTATCATATCAAATGCATCATATACAATTGCTTGAGCAACTGTTTTTTTACCATCTAACATAACATTGTTGATTAGTTTTGTTACAACTTTGCTATTATATATTGGATCTGGTAAAACTTCTCTTTTTGCAATATATCCTTTTCTTGGCACTATTCTTCCCTCCTTTTTTATTTTCATACATATTTTGTATGTTTTTCGGTACTCTGAATTTTAATTTCTAATTTTTTTGTATAATAAAAGTGCTTTGCTATATAATAAAAACTTATTAATTTTAAAAGTTCAACTTTTTAAGTTTAATATTTTTTACAAGCTCTTAGAAATCAAATTCCGTATAGCGCTATATTTAATCTAAATTTAAGTACCTTAAATTAGTAATTGTATAGCACCATTATTTAATTTTTTAAACCAAATTTAAAACTATTTATTTTATTATTTTTTTGGTTTTTTAGCTCCATACTTAGAGCGTGCTTGCATTCTGTCTTTAACACCTGCTGTATCTAATGTTCCTCTAATGATGTGGTATCTAACACCTGGAAGATCTTTTACCCTTCCTCCTCTAATTAGAACGACACTATGTTCTTGTAGGTTGTGACCAATACCTGGAATATAAGAAGTTACTTCATATCCATTAGATAACCTTACTCTGGCAACTTTTCTTAAAGCTGAGTTTGGTTTTTTAGGTGTTACAGTTTTTACAACAGTACATACACCTCTTTTTTGTGGAGATCTTCTATTTGTCATTTTTTTATTCATAGAATTATACCCATGTTGTAATGCTGGTGCTGTTGACTTTGTACTTGAACTTTTTCTTCCTTTTCTTACTAATTGATTGATTGTTGGCACTTAAATTTCACCTCTTTTCTTATTTTTTGTTTTCTTTTAGTTTTTTGTAATATTTATTACATAACTGTTCAAATAGAATAAAATTTAAAATAAGCAAAACTTATTACATTTTGCTATATAAATTATAGCACTTTTAAACAATTATGCTTTAATATTACAATTGTATAACATAAAAGAACCATTAGGGAAATACGCATTATACGTATTTTACACTAACGGTTCTTATTTTATCATTTTTATCGTTTAAAGTCAAGATATATTGCGAAGTTTATGGAATTTTTGAATAAAGTTTTATATTATTTCAACTAGTAAATTTTAGAAATACTCTAATTTTAAATTATCTTTCGCTTTCACCCATTCTTCCACCGATAAAAGTAGCTCCTTTTCCTTTTTTCCTTGCTAATTGTGCCATTTTCTTTCTATTTTTAGCTTGTCGGTCTGCTAGTATTCTTTGTTCATCTCTATATCTTTCATAATCTTCTTGTAGCATTTGTACTTGTTCTGGTGTTAAGCCAGCTAGTTTGCTTGGGTCAAAGTTTCTTTGATTATACATATCTCTATACATTTCACAAAACTCTCTTCTTTGACATTCTTTAAAATCTGCCAGTATTGTTTCTTTTCCTCTTTCAGTCAATCGACTATTTTGCAAGTTCTGTATAAAATTTTTACTATTGTAGAATTTTCTATGTCTTTCACAAAACTGTTCTCTTTTTTCTTCCCAATCCGCTTGTATAATAGCTACTTGTTTTTTGGTTATTCCTTTAATTTTTCTGGCATCAAAACCTTCTTGATATAAATCTCTATATTTTTCACATAATTCTTCTCTTGCTCTTGCTTTTTCTGCTTCCCTATCCCTTTTTCTTCTTGTTTCTTCTTGCTGTTTCTTTATTAAATCTTCATCTCTTAAACTATCTCTAAATGTTTGATTTTTCAAATAATTTGCATGGCTAGCTCTATAAATTTCTGCTTCTTTTCCAGCAATAGCATAATCGCTAATAAATCGTTCAATGTCAAATCCTTCGTAATTACGTAATTGTTGATAACTATCTCTAATTGTTTCTGCTTGTTGCTCTTGTTGCTGTTTTTTCTGCTCTGTATATTTTTCATGAATAGCTCTAAATTTTTGAGTTTGTTCCTCAGTTAAGTCACAATCTTGTATAAATAATTCTATTTCAAATTCAGGAAATTCACGAGCTTGTTTATAATAGTCTACCTTTTCTTGTATAGTTGTAAGTTTTCCTGGTTCTTGCAAAGAGCTTTCTGGCATTGTCTGCGCTAACTGCTCTGCTAAATCTGGTTGTTTTTCTTGCTTTGGTGCTTCTATTAATTTTTGTTCTTTTATTTTGGGGAAAAGCTTTGCTAAAACTCTTTTAAAAATATTAGGTGCTTTTTCATATGAAACCATTTTTTGAAGTCTACTTGAATTTGCAATTTTCTTAACAAACTCTATTTTTTTCTTCTTTTCTATATCATTTGAAGTTATATATAAGTTAGAGAAATCGTATTCAATTGGTAGCCAACTTTTTCTATCTGCATTTTTGTTAAATTTATCTCTTAACATATCTTTGTACATTTTTAATATGCTTGTTGTGCCTGTCATTTGATCTACTTCTTCTAACAAGTTAGCTAAACCTTTGTCATAATATTTTCTACTATCTATAATACCTCTTAAACTAAATGCTTCTTTTTTGTCTAATTCAACAATATCTTCAAAGCCATTTTGACTTTCATGGATAATTTTATTTCCTTGTTCATCTATTAATATAGCAAAATAAGCTGGCTCTCCATTATCTTTTATATGTAACCCTGTTTTTGCAATTATATATTTTTGCCCTCTTATAATTGGACTTGGCTTTTTCTCAACTGGTGGAGGGGTTGGTTGTTGCACTGGTTGTTGTGCTGGCTGTTGCACTGGTTGTTGTCCTTCTGGTTTCTTTCCCGTTGCTGGTTGCTCTTCCTCATCAAATTTTATATTGTCATTATCTATTCCATTTTTTAAACTTCTATCATAAGCATTTATTTCTCGTTTGGTTCTTCTTTCTATTTCTTTTTCTTCTTTTGCTTCTTGTGCAAATTTTTCTTTCCAAGCTGCAAGTTCTTCTTGTTGTTTTTGTTTATCTGTTTTTTTATAATCTGCCCACATTTCCTCTTCTTGTTTTCTTTGTTCTTCTTGTATTCTCTTATCTGCCTGTTGTTCTAATTTTTCTCTTGTAGCTTTTTCTTCTTGCTCTTGTTCTCTTCTATATTCTTCCCAGTATTCATCTTTTAATCCTTCATCTAATACTACTTCTTCCTCGTCAACTGCTGGAGGTTTTACCTCTTCGCTTCTTTGTAGCTTTCCTAATTCTTGGCATTCTTCTAAAAGACTATCAATTTCACTATAATCTTGTTCTAGCCCTTCTAATTTTTTTTGTAATTCTTTCGTTCTTTCGTCAATATCTCTTAATTTTGTTACACAATCATTTTCACTTCTGCTTGCTCTTTTATATTCTTCACTTGAAGTAGGTATTTGAAGCTTTTCTGTCAAAATCTTAGTTATTTCTTTACGACTAATAAGTTCCGTTGAAATTTTTTCTCTTGCTTCTACTTGAGCTTGTATAGCTCTTTTAGTACTTTCCATTTCTGCTTCAATATCGGATTTTGTACCTTCTACTTCTGCTGTTACTTCTTTTATAGCAGTTTCTTTCTCTTCTTCTTTGCTAGCTTTTTGCTCTTGTGCCATTTGAGCTTTTCTTTCTTCAATAGCTCTTTTTGTTTCAGTAGTTATGAACATCTCTAGTTCTTTAATTTCTGCTTCTATGCTTAATAATTTGTCATATTCTGTTATTCTATCTACATTTAAGCTTTGTCTTGTTAAGCTTGCAATTCTACCTTCTGCTTCTGCAATAGCTTTTGGTTTATTTCCACGAAATGTTGCAAGAACTTCTTGGTCTGTAAGTTCTTGTATATCAGTACTCATGTTTTGGATATTTGACAATTTTTCTCTTATTTCTTGTAACTCCATACTTTTCCTCCAATTTTACTCATATTGTCTCTATTTTAACACGATTTCCATAATTTTGCAACCACTTTATGTAAATTAATGCATTTTGTCATATAAATTTAATCATTTTGTCATTTTTTTGTAATATAAAGTCATTCAAAATATTTTCAACACCCAATTTTAATCTAGAATCATTTGTGTCAATTCTTCTAATGCCCTATCTGCTAATTTTGTATATCTTATTTTTTTATCTTTTATCTTTTCTGGAAATTCTGGTAAAATGCCAAAATTAGCATTCATTGGCTGAAAATTGTCGTTTGGTGTAGCTATGTAATTTGCTAAAGCTCCAATCATTGTATTGTTTGGAAAAATAATTTTTTCTTTTTCTTGTGTACTGTTTTGTTTTGTCTGTGCTAGATTTGCACTCTGTTCTCGTTTCCACTGTTCTACAGCATTTAGTGCTGCTACTAAACCAGAGGAAATTGATTCTACATATCCTTCTACTCCTGTAATTTGCCCCGCAAAATAAATATGAGGATTTTGTTTCATTTGATAAGTTTTATCTAATAATTTTGTTGAATTAATATAAGTATTTCTATGCATCACACCATATTTCACAAAATTTGCTTTTTCTAACCCTGGTATCATTCCAAATACTCGTTGTTGCTCTCCATATTTTAAATTAGTTTGAAACCCTACCATATTAAATAAATTGCCTTCACTATTATCTTGCCTTAGTTGCACTACTGCATATGGTCTTTTGCCTGTTCTTTTATCTGTAAAGCCTACTGGTTTTAATGGCCCAAAACGTAAAGTATCTTTTCCTCTTTTTGCCATAATTTCAATTGGCATACAGCCTTCAAATATTTCTCTTTTTTCAAAATCGTGTAAGATAACAGTTTGTGCCTTTATTAAATTGTAACAAAAGGTTTCATATTCTTCTTTGTTCATAGGAAGGTTTAAATAATCTGCTTCTTTTTGCTTTTTCATTCTTTCTTGCCAATCTTCTATTGTTTCTTCTTTTCCTCTTTCTTGCTCATATCTATCTCCCCAAAAGGCAACTGACATATCAATCGAATCTTTTTCAATAATTGGTGCTGCTGCATCATAAAAATATAGTTTATCTTCTCCTGTTAAATTTGCTATTTCTCTTGACAAATTGTTAGAAGTAAGAGGCCCTGTACAAATTATTACAATTCCTTCTTTTGCCATTTGTTCTATTTGAGTTAAAGTTTCTTCTCTTCTTTTATTTAATGTTTTCTCTTCTATTGGAGTTGCCATCTTATCTTTTGCATTTGTTGCACTTTGCTCTTCTACTTTATTTGATATTGTTTTTTCTATTTTATTTGATGTTGCTTTTTCTATTTTAACTGCTTCTTGGTTTTCTACCTTGTTTGATATTCTTTGTTTTCCTTCTATTAATCTTTCCTTTTCAAGTTCTTCATTAGTACTTTTTTTGCTTGTTTCTAGCCCTACTTCTTTTCTAATAATTTCTATATTGGACATTTTTTGCAGTTCTTGTGTTACTTGTTTTGCAAATTTTTCACGATCTACTGCTAATGCTTGCCCTGCTGGAACTGCTGTTTTATCTGCTATACGAATTAAAAGAGAGTCTAACATTCTTAGTTCTTCTTTTAATAAACCACAGGCATTTGTATGTAAATTGGATTTTAAAGAATTACTACATACAATTTCTGCTAGGCTTTCATTATTATGTGCTGGCGAAAATTTAGTTGGTTTCATTTCATATAATTTTACTTTAATACCTCTTTTGGCAATTTGATAGGCTGCTTCTGAACCAGCTAAACCTCCACCAATAATTGTTATATATTCTTGCATTCGTTTTTTCTCTTCCTCTCATTTTTCTTTTCATTATATCTAAATACTCAGGTTTGTCAATTGAGTTTTAGGATGCAAAACCTTCTCATAATTGCACTTACTCTGCTAATTGATGATTCAAAAATCTCTTAATGTTTCATATCAATTGTATCTTTACAGTTTTAGCATTTCAAACTTTCTTAACGTGATAAAAAGATTGTTATTTATAAGCTTAAAACACATCCTTAATCTTATTATGAAATAGTAAAATGCAACTAAAACTTTTAAAAAATTAATTAAAATGAGGCTTCCCCTAAAAAATGGAGTATCCTCATTTTTTTAATTTGTTTATCCAAATAATTCCATAATATCTTCTTTGGATAATTGGTTAATAAATGTATTTTGTGTTGATAACATATTATCAATTAATTTTGCTTTTTTTTCTTGTAATTCATAAATTTTTTCTTCAATGGAATTTTTGGTAATTAGTTTATATACTTGTACATTATTTTTTTGCCCAATTCTATAGGTTCTATCTGTTGCTTGATTTTCTGCTGATAAATTCCACCATGGGTCATAATGTATTACCATATCTGCTCCTGTAAGGTTTAACCCTGTACCACCTGCTTTTAAAGAAATTAGAAAAACTTTTATTTCTTCATTTTCATTAAATTTATCTACTAACTGAATTCTATCTGCTACTTTGGTTTGACCTGTTAATTTTAAATAAGTAATATCTCTTTTTTTCATTTCTTGTTCTATTTTATCAAACATAGAAGTATATCCTGAGAATAACAAAATTTTATGCCCACCTTGTATTGCATTTGTCATAACATCTATGCATTGATTTAATTTACTACTTTCTCCATTATAATCTTGCAAAAACAAACTTGGATGACAACAAATTTGCCTTAACCTCATTAGTAATGCTAAAATTTTAATCTGACTATTTTCAAATCCATTTAGCTTTATTTCTTCTGCTACTTCTTTTTTTGCACGAGCTAAATAAGATAAATATATTTTTTGCTGTTCTTCTTCCATTTCATTGTATAGCACTGTAACTGTTTTATCTGGTAATTCTGTTAATACCTCTTTTTTTACTCTTCTTAAAATAAATGGCTCTATTAATTTTTTTAACTTTTCCATTGCATATTCGCTATTTTCTCTAACGATTGGTGTTTCATATAGTTCTTTAAATTTACGATATTTAAATAAATAGCCTGGCATAATATAATCAAATATAGACCATAGTTCTGAAAGTGAATTTTCTATTGGCGTGCCTGTTGAGGCAAACCTAGTTTGTGCGACTATTTGCTTAATTGCTTTTGCATTTTGTGTATTGTTATTTTTGATATATTGAGCCTCATCTGCTACCATATATTTGAATTCAAGGTTATTTTTTGTATATAGTTCAATATCTCTTTTTAAGGAATCATAAGATGTAATTACTAGATGATATTGCGCAATATCTGCTATTTTTTTTGCTCTTTCTACCATTGATCCACTAATAACACAGGCTTTTAGTGTTGGCGTAAATTTGTTAGCCTCTCCTAACCAGTTTAAGGTAAGTGAACTCGGACATACTACTAAGGATGGTTTTGCCTCTTTTTTTGTTTCGTTTACGTAAGATAAAATTACTGATAACATTTGAACCGTTTTTCCAAGACCCATATCATCTGCTAAAATTCCGCCAAATTGATATTCATCTAACATTTTTAGCCATTGGTATCCTATTTTTTGATATACCCTCATTTGTGCATTTAAGTTTTTTGGTACTGCAATTTCTATTGCATTTTGGTTTTCTTGTAATTTGTCTATCATGGTTTGATAGGTTTTATCTACTTTTATTTCTACATTTTTTAGACTTTTTAGCATTTTGTCTAAATATAATCCTCTATAACTTGGTAAACTAATTACTCCACTTTTTAGTTCATCATAGTTTGTTCCCATTTCTAATCCTAGTTCTCCTAAAAAGTGCATCGTATCATTTTCTTCTAATTTAATGTAACTACCATCTTTTAATCTATGAAATTTTTTCTTTAGGCTATATTTTTGCATCATTTCTGATAAATCTGATAAATCTATTCCTATTTGTGATAAATCTATTTCTAATAAGTGGTTTTCTACTTTGATTCCAATAGATTTCATTTGAAAAGAAGTAATTTGCTTTTTTCTAAAACTGTCTGTTGCTAATACCTCATATTCTTTCATATATACTTCAATTTCTTCTGAAAGAAAGTTAAATATGTTTTCTTGATTTGCTAAAATTAGCCTAGCATTTGTTTTGTCTAACATAAAACCTGTTGCAATAAATCTATTTAATGCCTCATTTTCTTTTAAAATGTTTCTAGCAAATGTAGTTTTTTGATTTAGTAATGGATTAATTTCTTCTTCTCCATAGCAAAATTTAATATCTGCTGTAATATTGTTTGCTACATCATAATCTAAATAAACTTTTATTCCTAATTTTTTTGGAATGTATTTTTCTTTCATAATTTCTGATAACTCTTGTGTAAGAATATTTTCTTCCATGGTTGGTGCTATCATAGCAAAAAAGCTAGTTAGTTCTGTTTCATCCATGATAATAGAGTTGGTATAATTTTTTCGTAAGACTTCTAATAATTTTAGTGTAGTAGATTTAAATTCTTCTGTACAACGATAAAGTGCATTTGGAAATAATAAATATAAATATTCTTTTCCCTGCAATATTTCATAACTGAATATATCTATATTGCAAGTTAACTTAAATTTGTTTTCTGGTTCTTGTGAAATAGCAAAGGTAATTTTAGGTTCACTATCTTTAAAGGTAATGTTTTTTTCTTTTTCTCCTTTTTGAAATAATACTTCTCTACCTTGTAGGCAATTAAAAAAGTCATCTAGCCCTGTATTAGAAATTAAAATGCAATCTGGCATAAAATTTTTGTTATAATAGTTATAGCCACTTGCTACCTCACTATTATATTTCATAATTTCTGCATATTTTAATAAAAATTTTAAGATATCATTAGAGGTTTCTTCAAAAGAGCCTAGCACATGTAACAAATTTAATTTGTTTCCATATTGATAAACTTCTTTGTTTAACATTTTTTCATAAAATCCTGGTAAATCTTTAATTTTATATAATTGTTTATCTCCTATTTTAAATTCTACTTTTAGTTGTTTAGTAAATTCATTATAATATACTTTTGGAATTACTTTTACATTTTTTGCATATTCTTCATCTTCTAATTTATTTAAGTTTTCTTGTTCTTTTTTGATAAAGGTATTTAGTAATTGTTTAAATACTCTATGATTTTCTTTTTCTCTTATTTCTTCCCTATTTTTTAACATGGTTACTCCCTCTCCCCTTTAAGGTACAAACCTCGTTTGGAAAATAGATTGTTATTATTTTCTAAACTTTTTTCTAATGTAAAATTATATCACATGATTTTTGCTTTGACAATCATTTATCTGCAAGAAAATATAAAACCAAAATACTATTAGACAAGTGTAAATTTCAATAAAATACCACCATTGCAGTTGCAATAAGTGGTATTTTACATGTTATTATTTGATTTTACTTTTTGCTTTCTTCTATTATTTGTAGTAATAATGCTAATAGCAAAAAGGACTCTTGCTCTAATGGAAATTGCAACATAGCCCTTCGATTTGAATAGTAAATTTTAAAATTAATGTTTATACTATTTTCCTTTGCTTTTAAAGTAAGTTGTTGTAATACTTGTTTGGTATTAGCTACGGCTTCTGGATTAAAAGAAATCTGAAGTTTTCCTTTTTGTATTGTTACTTGAAAAATGAATTTCCTTGTTTGCTTTGCTTCCTCTGCTAATCTACTTCTTAGTTCTTTCTTTGCTTTACTTTCTCTGCGGGCAATTGTCACTTGACTTGTTCCTAAAATTTTTCCAATTTCTTCTTGTGATATTCCAAATGCCTTTAAAAAGATAACACAACTTTTTGAAAAAGGAATTTCATTCATAAGAATAGTTATCACTTTAATAAGTCTTTCTGTATAGAAAAAGTCTTCTTCTAACCTAGAGTTTTTTTCATCCTTTATTACATCTAACAAGGTAAGTTCTGTGCTTCCATCGCTTTTAATAACCGTTTCAAAAGAAATTTCTTGTTGATATTTTTGATTTTTCCGAAAAAACATCTTTATTTCATTTTGAATACAGTGACCTGCATAAGTAGAAAATTTATTTTTTTTGCTTATATCAAATGTTTTGATTGCTTTGATTAATCCTATTCTTCCTATTTGTTCTAATTCCTCCCATTGTTGTTTTGAAATCATCATTTTGTTTAAAAAGTGATACACCAATTTTTCATTTTGCCTATAAAATTGTAGTTGTTCTGCTGTTAAGTCTAATGTTCTTTCATTTTGCCGTTCTAATAAACTGCATTTTCTAGTTTCCATGAAATCATGCTCCTTCTTATTGTAAATTAATTTAAAATCAAATAATATTTTTCTCTTAATATATTAAGAATATCTGCCTATAAGTATTTATTTGAAGTATTTTATCACTTTATTTAACAAAAGTAAACAAAATTATGTACAATTTAAAAAATCCTGAACATTACTAAACATTTTCAAAAAAATAAAACTACCATTTACTGCATTTAGCAATAAGTGGTAGTTTTATTCTATTGTTTGACTTAAAGATTCTTTCTATTAGTTAACTTGATAAATTCCCTTTTGGCATATACAGATTATATTTTTTCTAAGTAGCTCATTAATTGCAATAGCAATCTCTAAGATGCTACTACTTGAAAATTTTTCTCTTATTTGCCATAAGGAAAAACGTTGCAATTCAATTGCATAATTTTGAATTGCTAGTTCGTTCAATTTTGCAACATCGATTGTTTGATTTGCAACATCAGTTGTCTTGTTTGCTACATCGGTTGTTTGATCTGCAACATCAGTTGTCTGGTTTGCTATATCGATTGTTTGGTCTGCAACATTTTTATCTTTTTTGCTTACCTCACTTGGCACTGTTCCTTTTGCTTGATTTTGACTAATCTTAACTTGCTTTGTTTGTCTCTCAGTTGTTGACATCTGTGTTGGTGTTTGTCTCTCTTGCTTTTTTGGTACTGTCTTGTCTATAACCACTTTTTCTTTTCTCTGTGTTTGAGCAGGAATCTCCTCACACTTTCCTTGAGATTTATTAAGCTCTACCATTAGCACTGCAATATACTCAAATGCCATTTCATCTAATATAATTTCAAAAATAGCTTTTTCTTTTTGATAGGTAATGTTAAATCCTATCTTATCTCTAATGTTTTCTGCACTTGCTAAAAACCGTGAATGAAATTCCTGAAGGTTTGCTATACCCTTTGTAGAAAAAGTGATTAGAATTTCTTCTTCCTGAACCTTGACCTCAAATTTTTCTTGATATGGTTCATTCTTATTTTCATAGCATTTTATTTTTCTTAAACACTTTATTATAACTCGTGAAGCATAGCTTTGTGATATTTTTAGTCTGTTTCCTATTTCCTTTTGTAGAGCTCCTGCTGCTGTCCAAAGCATAATGCAACATTCTCTATGTGATAGTCTGTTTAGTATAATGGAAAGTATCTTTTCTAATTTTTCTCTGCTAGCATCTTCTGTAAAACTAGAAACATTCTTATCTTCTACTATATCAGCAATGGTTAATTCGCTTCCATCAGAATCCGTTTTCAATACATCTTCTAAATGTGGTAAATTAAAGTTATTACGATTTGCTCTAAGAAACATCTTAATTTCATTGTCAATACATCTTGCAGCATAAGTTCCAAACTTAACCCCTTTGCTTTCGTCAAATGTAGCTGCTGCTTTGCACAATCCTAGCATTCCAATTTGCTCTAAATCTTCTCGTTGCCAACTATAGTTGTTATATCTATTTACAATATAATATACTAATCCTGTATTTTGAAGAACCCATTCTTGTTGTGCCTGTGTTAATTCATATTGCTCTTTTTTCATAACAGCATGCTCCTATTTTATTATCAGTTGTAGTTAGACTTAAGTCAAATAATACCTCCTATTCTTAATACATTAAGAATACTTGTACATAAAGTATTTACTTAATTTAAATAGAATGTTATCACTTTTATCATCGAAAGTAAAGATGTTTATGAAAATTTATTTACTTTTTTCGTTATTTTTTTCTTATTCACTTTTTTTCGTTACTTTCTTTTTACTTGTAGATTTTTTTGTTTTTGTTTTTTTCTTGGTTGTTTTACTCTTTTTAGTACTAGTTTTTTCTTTTTCTGGCTCCCATTTTTCACCTACTTTTGGTGGATTCCATGATATATATTCACAAGTTTTTCCATTGTTTTCGCATACATAGAATTTTCTTCCTCTTCTGGTCTTTTTTATTTGAACAGTTCCACCACAAACTGGGCATGGTACATCAATTGTTTCTACAATTGGTTTTGCATTTTTGCATTCTGGGTAACCTGGGCATGCTAAAAATTTACCATATCTACCATATTTGATTACCATCATTCTACCACATTTTTCACATGGTACATCAGATACTTCTTCTACTAGTTCTACATGTTCTAGTTCTTTTTCTACTTTTTCTACTGTTTTCTCAAATGGTCCATAAAATTTACGTATAGTTTGTTTCCATTCTTCTTTTCCTTCTGCTATTTCATCAAATTCTTGCTCTATTTTTGCTGTAAATTCTACATTAATAACATCTGTAAAATTTTCTACTAATAAACCATTTACTATTTTTCCTAAATCTGTTGGTATAAGTTGTTTTTGCTCTTTTTGTATATAATGTCTTTCTAAAATAGTGGTAATTGTAGGTGAATATGTACTTGGTCTTCCTATTCCTTTTTCTTCTAATGCTTTTACTAAGCTTGCTTCTGTATATCTTGGTGGTGGTTGTGTAAAACTCTGCTTTGATTCTAGCTTTTCTTTTTTTACCTCTTGCCCTACTTTTAATTCTGGAATAGAAGTATCTTCTTCTTCGGTTTCTCCTTCTATTGTTTCTACATATAAAGTCATAAAACCTTTAAATTTTAATGTTTGGCCACTTGCTTTAAAATGATAATTATTAACTTGTATTGTACTACTAATAGTATCGTAAATTGCTACTGCCATTTGGCTTGCAATAAAGCGATGGTAGACTAATCGATATAATTTATATTGGTCTGCAGTTAAGTATTCTTTGATTTTGTCTGGTGCTAATTCTACGTAGGTTGGGCGAATTGCCTCATGGGCATCTTGTGCATTTTGCTTTGTTTTATAAAATCTATTTTCGTAATAGTTAGCTCCATAAGTTTGTGTAATATAATTTTTAGCAGATGCTCTTGCTTCATCTGAGATACGTGTTGAATCTGTTCTCATATAAGTAATTAAACCTACAGTTCCTTTTTCTCCTACATGAACTCCCTCATATAGGCCTTGTGCTACTGACATGGTCTTTTTTAAAGTAAATCCTAATTTTCTAGATGCCTCTTGTTGCATTGTACTTGTTGTAAATGGTGGTGCTGGTGTTCTTTTCTTTTCTCCTTTTTTTACATCTATTACAGTATATTTTCCTTTTTGTATTTGATTTAATATTTCTTCTACTTCTTCTTTTTGATGTAATTCTTGCTTTTTACCATCTTTACCATAAAATACAGCTACAAATTGTTTTTTGCTTTCTGGGTCTAGTAAAGTAGCATAAATATTCCAATATTCTTCTGGTATAAAATGCTCTATTTCTTCTTCTCTATCTACAATTAGTTTTACTGCTACTGATTGTACTCTTCCTGCTGATAAGCCTCTTTTTACCTTTTTCCATAATACTGGACTTATTTTATAACCAACTATTCTATCTAATACACGTCTTGCTTGTTGGGCATCTGTTAAATTCATATCTATTTTTCTAGGTTTTTTAATGGATTCTCTAACTGTTTCTTTGGTTATTTCATTAAAGGTAACTCTACAGTCACTATCTTGTGGTATTTCTAGAATATGTGCTAAATGCCATGCTATTGCTTCTCCTTCACGGTCAGGGTCAGTTGCAAGATATACTTGTTTTGCATCTTTTGCTTCTTTTTTTAGTTTTTTTATTAGATCTCCTTTTCCACGAATATTAATATATTCTGGTTCAAAGTCTTCTTCTATTTTGATTCCCATTTTTGATTTTGGTAAATCACGTATATGCCCCATAGAAGCCATTACCTTTGTACTGCCACCTAAGAATTTTTTAATTGTGTTTGCTTTTGCAGGTGACTCTACAATAATTAATTTATCTGCCATTTTTTTAGTTTTTGTTAGTTTTAAGTATAACTAACTTTTCTCCTTATAAATAGATTTAGGTTTTTTAATAAGGTTTTGCCTATAAACCTTTATCTTTAAATATTATAAATTTATTTTAATATTGTAATTTTTATTCTCTCTCATCTTTCTAGATTTAAGCTTATAGTATCATAGCTTACTTTTCTAAATTTTGCAAGTGTATTTTTAAGGCTTCTAAATTTTAATAAACTTTCTATTTTTTTAGTATCTTGAATATAAGAAAAAATATATGATTAAGATAAAACTAGCAAAATTAAAACACTTCTTTTTAAGTATATACTACTTAAAAAGAAATGTTCCTTCCTTTTTTCTAAGAGAGTATGAGGCAATTAATTTGTCTAACCATTTTCTCCCTTGTTTTTCACTGTAACACTAAATCTTCTAGTACATATCTCAAATCAATTGGTGTTACTTTATTTTTTAGTAAGATTTTTAACAATTTTTCAACTTCTTCTTTTTCTCCACAAATATGATTAAATTCTTGTTTTTCTTCGTTTAGTTCGTGATTTGTTACTTCTGTTTTTATCACGCCAACACCATATTGTTTGATATGCTTGCTAAACTTGATGTCTTTTGTTTCATAGTATTTTAGCTTAATAGTTCTGGGTTCTTCTTCTACATCTTTTTGAATAGTGGTTTCCCCATAAACTTTTGTAAAATTGTACATAATCATACTTCCCCTTTCTTCATTCGTTCACGCAAAATTCTACCAAACATTTCCAGATATTACAAGTTTTTTCGTATGCCATATTGTTACAAAGTTCGACACTTTGTAAACTTATAAGTTAATTTGTTCCTGATTTTTTTGTCGAATACTTTACCATTATAATATATAGGTTAATATTTTGTTTTTAAAATATCACTGTTTTATTCTTGTTCTAATAATATAAAATAAAAAATAGAATATAGCTTTTGTGATAATACTACATTCTATTTATTATTAAATATACTTAAAATAATTTAGAACTATAAACTAATACTTTTCTTTATTTCTTGATAAATTTTTTGTTCTACATTGATTATAGCAATTGTATTTGCTCTTTTTCCCATTTCTAATAATTTTTCTTTATCTTTTACCATTTCTTCTATTTGCTGATTTAATTTTTCAGAAGTTAAGTTCTTATCTAAAATAATTTTTGCTGCTCCTACTTTTTCTAATACTTTCGCATTATATTCTTGGTGGTTCTCTGTGGCAAAAGGAAATGGAATAAAAATAGCTGGTTTACCTACATTGGCAATTTCAGTAATTGTCATAGCGCCACTTCTACATACTACTAAATCTATAACATTTAGCATTTCTTCCATATTATAAATATATGGTACTATTTTTACATTTTCAATTGTTTCTATGTTTAACCCATGCTTTTCTTTTAGGTCTTTTTTTATTTCTTCATATTGGCTAGGACCTGCTGCCCACATAATTTGATAGTTTTTGTTTTTCTTTTGATTAATTATTTCTAATAAACTTTGGTTAATACTTTGTGCACCTTGGCTACCACCAAAAAACAAAACAATTGGCATATTTTCTTTTAAATTATTTTGTTTTAGTAATTCTTGTTTTTGGCTTTGTTTCAGTATTATTTTTTTTACTTTTGTTGGTGTTCCTGTTACTATAATTTCTTTGGCTTTTGGAAGCCTTGTTTTAGCATCTTCAAATCCTACTAATACTTTATCTGCTTTACTAGATAGCATTTTAACTGCAACTCCTGGAAAAGCATTACTTTCATGTAAAATAATAGGTACTTTCTTCTTTTTAGCTGCTATTCCCACTGGCACACAAATATATCCACCTGTTCCGAATAATAACATCTGGTTTAAATCTTGCTATAATTCGTTTGGCTTGACTAATGGAACGAAATGTTTGATACATTTTTTTTATATTTTTAAGTGAAATGGTACGATCAAATCCATAAGCATTAATTGTTTTTAGCTTATACCCTGCTCTTGGTACTAAATCGTTTTCTAATCCTCTATTCGTTCCTATAAAAATAATTTCGGAGTTTGGTTCTTGTTTTTTTATTTCATTTGCAATGGCTATTCCTGGGTTAATATGCCCTCCTGTACCTGCTGCTGCAATAATCGCTCTCATTTTGTACCTCCCTATTAATTTATATTAAGCTAAAATAGCATATTAAAAAAGCAAAGTTTCATATTTATATGTATGTAACTGCATTTTTAATATGCTAAATGACAATTATTTTTTAAACTTTACTACCTGCTCTAGAAATATTGAGAAGTATACCGCATACTACTTAATAAAATAAATAGTGCTGTTCCTCCTGCACTGAAAAAAGGTAGTGGAATTCCTGTATTTGGTATAGATGATGTAACAACCCCTATATTTAAAATAACTTGTATTGCTACTAAACTTGTAATTCCGAACTGCTACTAAGCTTCCAAAGGTGTCTGGTGCTTTCATAGCTATTAAAATTCCTCTCCAAATTAAGATAGCAAATAAACAAATTATAATGACACAACCGATAAAGCCAAGTTCTTCTGCAACAATAGAAAAGATAAAGTCATTTTGTGGTTCTGAAATATATAAATACTTTTGTTTACTTTCTCCTAATCCTGCTCCAAATAATCCTCCTGAACCTATTGCATATAAACTTTGTATTACTTGCCATCCAGCTCCTTGTGGATCTGCCCATGGATCTAAAAATGATAAAATTCTAGTAATACGAAAGCTACCTTCTCCACTTCCTCCAGAGGTAAGCTTATATACTAAAATGGCCCCTATTCCTGCTCCTCCAACCATTCCTGCTGCTATAAAATGTAACATTCTAGCACCTGCTATTATTAACATAATGCATGTTATCATAGCAATAATTAAAGAGGCACTTAAGTGATTTTGTACTAAATATAAAACTGCAATTGGTGGAAGAAGAAAACAAAGTGGTTTTACAAATCCTTTCCAAAAATCTCTTAGTTCTTCTTTATGATCTGTTAAATAACCTGCGTAAAAAACAATCAGCCCAATTTTAGTAAGTTCTGAGGGTTGAAATTGCCCCAATCCTGGTATTGCTACCCATCTTTTCGCACCATTTACTGATACTCCTAACCCTGGTATTACTACTAATAATAAAATTGCACATGAGGCAAAATAAATTGGCCAATAAAATCTTTTGTAAAAACGATAATCTATTTTCGATAAAGCAAACATTGCAATAATGCCTAAAATGCCGAACAATAGCTGTTTACTTGCATAGGTATAACTTTTTCCATTTTCTGCTAAGGCTGATGGTGCAGAGGCAGAAAGTACCATAACAATTCCTAATGCTAATAATATAAAAACAATGATACAAAGTGCAAAATCAAATGGTTGATTTACAAACTTTGATATTCTTTTCCCCTTTTTTGGTATTGTTTTTTGCATTCGTGTTCTTCCTTCCCTATCTTTATTACTTTTTGTATCATAACATATTGCTAAACTTCAATTTTATAGATACTTTTCACTTTTTTTATTTACTTAAAGCTCTATTAGAGTTAGTAATATATTTTACTAGATAGCTACTAGCCCAACAATACAGCATACTAATGTAACTAAACTAAATACTGATACTATTTTATTCTCGTTCCAACCAGATAATTCAAAATGATGATGAATTGGTGTCATTTTAAATACTCTTTTTCCTGTTTTCTTAAAATGTTTTACTTGTATCATAACAGAAAGTGTTTCTAATACTGGTACAAGTGCAATAATAATTAGTAATAATGGCATTTTTAAATATAGTGCTAAGCTTGCAATTGCTCCTCCTAATAAAAGTGAACCTGTATCCCCCATCATGACTTTTGCTGGGTGCAAATTAAATAGTAAAAAGATTAAACATGTTCCTATTAAAATACTACCAAATACTGTAATTTCTTTTATTCCTAATATAATACCAATTACTGTTAAACAGGTAAGAATAATGGTAGTAACACTTGTAGAAAGTCCATCAATACCATCTGTTAAGTTGATAGCATTTGTAGTTGCTAACATTACAATTACACTAAATGGAATGTACAGCCAAATAGGTAATACAATTGTATTTTTTATAAATGGAATATAAATATCTGTTCCTATTTGCAAAAAGTTTGTTAAACATAAGCTGAAGCCTACTGAAATGATTAATAAACCAATCATTTTATAGGCTGGTTTTAGTCCTTCTGTATTTTTGCCAATTAATTTTTTTAAGTCATCAATTAAACCAACTATTCCAAACCCAACTGTTGAAGCAATAAGTGGTACTAAGCATATTGCCAGTTGCTTTTGAGTTTCTACCTCTGATTTGTAGTAATCAAAACACATAAAACCTCCCACTACTAGAATAGTAATAATCATAATAATTCCCCCCATTGTAGGAGTTCCTTGTTTTTTTAGGTGTGATTCTGGTCCTTCTTTTCTTTCTAATTGTCCTACTTTTAATTTTTTCAAAATAGGAATGGCTATAATAGCTACTATGAAACTTACTGCCATAGAAAGCAGTATGATTTTGGTTTGAAATTCCATTTGTTCCTCCTTAGTTAGCAAGATTTGAATAATTCTTTAGCTTTACTTAAAAGTATCATATCATTTTTTGCAAGTTAAAGTAATCTAAAAATGATATTGTATTTTTTATTTAATCATTGCTTTTACTTAAAATCTCTTTAACAATTTCTCTTTCATCAAAAGCATATTTTCTACCTTTTATTTCTTGTTTTAATTCATGCCCTTTTCCTGCAATTAATACTAAATCTTTTTTATGTGCCATTTGTATTGCTTTTTCAATTGCTTCTTTTCTATCTACAATACATTCATAGTTTCCTTTTGTTTTTTTCATGCCTTGTTCTATTTGTGTTATAATTTCTTCTGGTTTTTCTGTTCTTGGATTATCTGATGTAATAATAGTATAATCTGCAACTTTTCCTGCTACTTCTCCCATAAGAGGTCTTTTTCCAGCATCTCTATCTCCCCCACAGCCAAATACACAAATTACATTTCCTTGTGTATAGCTTTTTACTGTTTCTAAAATATTTTGTAAGCTTTCTGGAGTATGGGCATAATCTATCATAATAGTTAACTCTTTTTCATTTGCAACAAGCTCACTTCTGCCTGGCACACGTACATCTAACAATGCCTCTATGATATTTTCTGGTGTAACACCATATTTTAAAGCTACGCTAATAGCAGCTAAGGAATTATATACACTAAATCTACCTGGAATGCCAGTTTTTACTCTTTGATTTTTATCTCCTAATTTTGCTTTAAAATCTACATAGGCATTTGTTACTGTAATATCTTTTGCAAGTAAGTTTGCAGGATTATCAATACCAAAAGTAGTAAAATTGCATTCTGGAACTAACCCTGGCAGTTTTGCTCCATAAATATCATCTGCATTAATATAAGCATATTTACACATTTTAAACAACTTTACTTTTGATTCAAAATAGTCTTCCATACTAGAATGTTCTTTTGGGCTGATATGATCTTTTGAAAAGTTAGTAAATATACCGAACTTCAAATTGACACCCATCTACTCTGCCCATTTTTAAGCTTTGTGAAGAAACCTCTGCTACTACATATTCACATTTTGCTTTTACCATTTTGCTTAATAGTTCTTGTAGCTCTAGTGCTTCTGGTGTTGTTCTATCATTATCTCCTAAGTTTTTATCTCCAATATAAGTGCAAATTGTTCCAATTAGCCCTACCTTATACCCTTGTTTTTCTAATAATGACTTTATCATAAATGTGGTAGTGGTTTTTCCCTTTGTTCCTGTTACTCCTATTAATTTTAGCTTTTTAGAAGGATTTTGATAATAGTTACAAGCACAAATAGCTACTGCATGCCTTGTATCTGGTGCTAAAATAAAGGTAATATCTGCTGGTAAGTCTTTTACCATTTCACGTGTTAATTTATCTGCCTGTGCCATAATAACTTTGGCCCCATTTTGCACTGCTTCTGTAATATATTGATGACCATCTGTATCAAATCCATCAATAGCTACAAACATATCTCCTGGCTTTATCTTTTGAGAGCTACTTTCTATTTTGGGAATATCTATTTCTAGGCTTCCTTTTACTTTTAAGCCTTCTATTCCTGCTAAAATACTTTTTAATTCCATAGGTCTCTCCTTATTTCTCTATTTTTCCATGTACATTATATAACGAAATCTTTTTTTTGTATACCTTTTTTTGACTTTTTTTGAGCCACTTATTACTCTAAAGCTTTTAAGAACTCAAAAATGATTTTTATAAATCTATTAAATTTTTACAATGATTTTCGTTCCCTCATATACATTAATTCCCTTTTTAGGTATTTGCTCTTTTATTATTGTTTCTTCTTTGTTGTATTCTTCTGGTTCATTTTGTATTTGCATTTGCAAGTTTCTTTCCTTTAGTAATTGTGTAGCCTCTTTAACACTTATTCCTTCTATTTCTGGAACTTCTACTTGTTTTTTTATTTCTTCTTCTTTTTCATTATCTTTTTGTAATTCTAAATATGGAAGTACCTCTGATAAAACTTGCCCTCCTACTGGTGCTCCAACAGCACCTCCTTGGCTTACCCTCCGTTTATTGCAGTAATAATCTAAAAAAATAAATCTAACTTTTTTTGCTAAATTTAGGTAGTTTTATAGATTAAAAGTAATTTCAATTCTACTGCTTGAATATATTTCAATTTTATTTATCATTTCTTTTAGAAAATTATTATTTATGTACTTCCCATTTTTGAACTCATTTGCAATGTCTTTTATTCTTTCTTCTAACTCATTTTCGTTATTGTGCTTAAGTTTTCTAATTAAGTTTTCATATTTTTTTATTTCTTCTTTGGCTTGTATATATTCTGCTTTAAACTCCTCTACTTTGATATACTGTTCACATTTCTTTTTATATAAAACACTCTTCTTTCTTTCTAGTTTTTCAATTTCGTTTTGGTACTCCTTTATCTTTTTCATATTTTCGTCATTTTCTTTATAATAATCGATTAGTTTATTTGTTGTCTTATCTATCTCAATTAGTTTTAGTCTTTTTACTACTTCCTTTTTTACAATTTCATTTAGGTCTTTTTCTCTAATGTATATTTCATTTTTACATTTCTTTTTATATAACAAACTACAATTAAGTCCTGCACTATCATATAAAAATCTTTGTTTATCTTTTGACCTATAAACCTTATATTGCATTCTTGTTTTGCAATATCCACAATATAATAAATCTCTTAATAAATATTCATGTTTTACACCTGCTCTTCCCTTTTTTGCTTGTTTTATTTCTTGTACGATATCATATTTTTCCTTTTCAATTATTGCCTCATGAGTATTTTCTTTTATCATCCAAGTATCCCTTTTTTTATTCTTTTTACAAGTCTTTGCTATATAATTAGTTTCATACTTGTTCATTACTGTATTTCCTGCATAAAACGGATTACTTAACATATCGTTTATTTGTTCTGCATTCCATTTTTTAGCCTTATTTTTCAATTTCATATATCTACTCGGATTTTTTATTTTATTCCTATTAAAATAATCTGCTATTTGACTACTTGTTTTTCCACTTATATACATATCATATATTTTTCTTATATTATCTGCTACATTTTCATCTATCATGATTTTATGTTTGTCTTCCTCTCTTTTTTTATAGCCGTATGGTGCATAGTGTTCAACAAATTGTCCTGATTGTTTCATTGCATTTTTATTAGCTCTTACTTTTTTAGATATATCTGTAATATAGTATTGATTTGCTATTCCACGAAGCATTATGCTGTCATCTATCTCATATCTTTCTCCACTATCTATAAACTCTGTTACAGATATAAATCTTACATCATTGTCTGGAAAAAATACTTCTGTGTACCAACCTGTTTTATTTTTATTACGAGTTAATCTACTGATATCTTTTACAATTACCATATTGATAAAACCTCTTGCTATATCTAACATCATTTCATTAAGTTTTGGTCTTGAATCTAATATTCCAGAATACCCATTGTCTACATATTCTTTCACTATTTTATACCCATTTTTAATTGCATACCTAGTTGTAATTTCTCTTTGTGCCTCTATACTATTATTTTCTTCTTCATGTTCTTTTGATAACCTTAAATATAGTCCTGCTCGATACTCTTTCATATTAAGCCACCATATTGAATATGTCGTATTTGTAATAGATGTGTATTTGATTATTATTATCAATTTTTATATCAGATATTATTTCTAATATAATGCTTTTATTCAATTCTTTCATATTTAATATATTTTTCACTAACTCATTTACTTTTTCTTCTGTAACAATTGTTTTATCATTTTGTTCTTTTTCTAAAATTTCTAATTCCCTCTTTATTCTATTCTTTTTATTAACCCTTTCTTGATAATATTTTCTGTAATCTTCTTCATCTAGTAAACCTTCTTTATAATCTAAATACAATACTTTTATTTCATTTTCTGTTTTCAATATTTCTTTGTTTAGCAGTTCTTTATTATAATCGATACCATTTACTGCATTTTCATTTTGTTGTTTTATGATTAATTTTTTCATTTTTTCTTTATCTAATGTTCCTATGATTTCTCTTAAATTTTTGCAAATGATTGTATTAAGAATTTCCTCGTCTATTCCTTTACTTCCTCTAATACACTCTTTTCCTCTATATCTTTTTAATCCATTTAGGCAACATATCTTTTTAGATTTTAATTCTTTAGGATTATTTCTTCTATATTCAACCTTTAATGTCATTTTAGCTCCACATTCTTTACATTTTACAAGTCCATTTAAACTCCATTCGTGTTTTTTCCTTTTTATTGTTTTATTTGTGTTTCTTTGACTTTGTACTTTATCAAACAACTCTTCTGTAATAATTGCCTCATGTGTATTACAAGCTATTTTCCATTCTTCTGGTGGAATATACTTTCTTTTTTTAGATTTATAGCTTAAATTAATTTTTTTTCCGTATTCTGTATGCCCTAAATACACTTTATTACTTAGCATTCTTCTTATTGTTTCTTCTCTCCATTTATACCTTACTTCTCCATTATTGCTACTATTATTTGGACTTGGAATATCATCTGCTTGTAGTTCTTTGATTATTTGAGTAATAGACTTTCCTTTGCTATATTCTTCATATATTCTTTTTACTATTCTTGCTTCTTGTTTACTTATCACAAGTTTGTGTTTATCTTCTTTTGATTTTTTATAACCATATGGTGCTATTGACCCCATATATAACCCTTTTTCTTTTCTAGCCCAAATACTCGATTTTACTTTTCTTGAAATATCTTTACTATACCAATCATTAATAAGAGTTTTAAATTGTATCATATCATTATTTGCATTTTTAGTTCCTGTGTCTACATTGTCTAATACTGATATATATCTTATATTTCTCTCTAAAAAGTATAATTCTATATAATAATTTGCTTCAAAACTATTTCTTGAAAGTCTTGATAGGTCTTTTGTAATAATACAATTGATAGTTCCATTTTCTATATCTTGTATCATCCTTTGAAAACTTGGTCTATTAGTATTAAGTCCTGTGTAACCATCATCAATGTAATAATCTATTAAAAAAAATTCTTCGCCTAACTCTTGTATTTTTTTCTCTATTATATTTTTCTGACTTACTATACTATCACTTACATCTTTATCACCATCTTCCTGCGACAACCTTAAATAGCCTGCCACTTTATATTTTTCATACATAATTCAACACCTCTTTTGTGAAGTATATATATTCATATGAATGTATTTTATAAATATTAGTACCTAATTACAAATGTGCAAATTGGATTAAAGCTGTGAAATTGCATATTTGCATATAACATCATATAATTTATTTGTATTTTGCACATTTTCTACACATTTTGTTATTACTGTATATTTTTTATTATTTATTTTGTAAGTTGTTACATCTTGTCTTTTTTTATCATCTTGTACCATATATACACCTCCTAATTTCTCTTTAAAAATATGATTATGGTATTGAATTTATGACTAATATAAGAAAGGCGTGCGTTAACGGAAGTAAAACTTCCAACACACACTTGTGCAAGTTGCTTCGCAACTGCACAGACTAAGGAAACCTAACCTTGTTGTATAGGAAAAATCTGTGATTTTTTCCTATACAATAAAAAATGAGATTAAGTTAAAAATATAACTTAAATCTCATTTTTCTATAGGCTTTTACAGCCTTCTTCTAAGAATTTTATTTACTATATAATAACAAATTTATTAAAATTCTCGTAAACCAAAAGTGATAAATCTTACTACTTTATTATCAGCACTTGTTATATCTGCTTGTGCAATATTGTCTAAATTCCAAATGCTTTCATCTAAAAGTAATCTATTTGTGTAAAATTCTTTTGTCAACAACTCAGCATTAGTAACTACACTTATACCGTCTATTGTATCACTTGCTGTTCCATTTGCCTCTTCATTTTCATAGCAATTTTCAAAAGTTGCATTTGCTCCATCTACTACATTTCCTATAAATTTGTTAATTGGATTGTTATTTTGTTCTAGCTTATTAATCATTGCTGAATTTTTTACAGTTAAGTTTCCATCTCCTACTTTGGCAACAAATCCGCTCCAAGTTCCTGCATTGCTAGCTGAGCCACAACTCATATAGATATTGGCTATTACATTTTCAATGGTAACATCTCCTTTGCTTAAGGATACTACACCACCATTTTGCATACCGCTTCCATATAACTCTCCTTGTACATAACAATTCTTGATACTTCCTCCTGTTTTAACTGCAACCATTGCTGATAGTTTGCTTCCATAACTTCTACCATTTACATAAGCCTTTTCAATATGAATATTTTCATAAGTACAATTTTCATCTTCCACAACCATAGTTGCAACACCTGTATTTCCTAGCATAGTCATATTAGTAAATTTCATATTGGTAAATGTTGCATTAGTTGCTTTTAGTGCAAAAGCTGCAATCTTAGATCTCATTGGGTTACTTGAACTCCAATTAATAAATCCATCTTTCCAATTTACTCCATAAGCATAATCTTTCATGTTTAGTCTATCTACTTTTCCTGAAAAATGTTCAAATAGTGCTGCATTTGCTAGGTTAGAAATAGTATGGTTATTACCTCTAATTTCTCCATAAAATTCTCCTGTTATGACTGACCATGACCCTTTCCAATCATACTTCATATTAGAAAAGTCTATATCATCTTCGATGGTAAATATAGCATCTGGATGCGCTTGTAATAATTCTTTAAATTCTTCTGCAGAATGTATTGCATAGGTATCAACCTTATTAATTAATGTTTTTTCATTTGGATCCCCATTTTTTAACTTTGGAATACATTCTTGGCTTACATAGCTTAAATCCCAAACTTTGGTATCAAATCCTAAAGTATTCGTATAAAATGCTTCATTCGTAATATCTTGCTTGGTTGCTACACTTATTCTTCCTGTAAAATCAATATCTTCTCTTGCCCCAGTTGAAATTCCTGTATTTTCTTCGTATTCGTAATTTCCTTCAAAGCCTTCTATCTGGTCACTTGCTGTTCTTCCATCAAACTTATATTGTTTCATTTGATTTCCTAGTGCAATATTATTCTTAACTACAGAATTTCCTTCTGCTTTTCCTAATAGTCCTGCTACACCTGCATTTCCTAGCACTTTCACTGTACTAAAGCACTTTGTTATATTAGATTCTCTTAAAATTCCTACAAGTCCTCCTATATCTTGATTTCCTCTGGCATTTCCTAGAGAATAACAATTTTCAACGGTCGTATTGTTAATTGCTTCTCCTATCAATCCTCCACAAGCATTTCCAGAAGCTATCGCAGCACCATTACTGCTACTTTCTTTGATATGAGATGCTCCTACATAACCTGTAAGTATTCCTACTCTGCTAGTTCCTGTAATATTTGCTCCAATGATATGTACATTTTCCAAATTACTAGAAGTCATAATACCAATTAGACCACCTGTATTATTATTTTTATTAGTTACTTTAATATCTTTTGCTAATACATTTGTAAGTTCTACTTTGTCTGCTATTTTAGCAAGTGCTCCTACATCTGTTTCATTTTTATTGATATTGCTTCCTTCTAATTTCAAATTAGCAAGTTTTGCATAACGAATTGTATGGAAGATTGGAACAGTATTTCCTTTTAAGCTATGATTTTTTCCATCTATCTCTCCTATAAATTCACCACTAATGATATCCCCCGTACTTTCTAAACTAGATAAGTCAATATCATTTTCTAATGTAAAGTTTTCATCTGGATACTTTTCTATTAAGGTTCTAAATTCTTCTTCGGTACGTATTTCATGAACTGGTACATGAATTTCCATGCTCTCATTTGGGTCACTATTCTTTAAGGTTGGTGTTTTGCAAGACGCAACTGTACTAAAGTCCCAAATTTCCTCATTCCAGCCTAAAGTATTGGTATAGAAGTCTTTACTTGTTACATTTTGTCTGTTTGCTACGTTTATTTTTCCTGTGAAGTCAATGTCTCCTCTTGCCCTAGTAGAAATACCTTTATTTTCTTCATATTCATAATTTCCTTCATATGTTGCTAGTTGTTCTTGAACCGTTTTACCATCAAATTTATAGTGCTGTCTAACTTGATTTCCTAATGCTATGTTGTTTTTAACAATAGAATTTGTAATAGATTGCCCTACAAATCCTGCAACACCATCTGTTCCATCTACTTTTGTTATACTCAAAGAATTGCTTATTGTAGATGCTTTACTTAAAAGTCCTACAAATCCACCAACATTTTGGTTTCCTTTAGCTGTTCCTCTTGCATAACAGTTTTCAACCATTGTTCCATTGGTGATTTCTCCCATAAAGCCACCAACAGCATTACCTGTACCAGTAGCAGTTCCATTACTACTACATGCTTTTATGTTAGAATATCCAATATATCCTGCAAGTGTTCCCACACGGTTAGTTCCTGTTACATTTCCTCCAATGACATGTACATTTTCTAGGTCTCCATAAGTCATAATACCAATTAATCCACCAGTATCATCTCTTCTGTTTGTAACTGTGATATCTTTTCCTACCACATTTTTAAGTTCTATATTATCTGCTATTTTAGTAAGTGCTCCTACATCTGTCTCATTTTTATCGATGTTACTTCCTTCTATTTTTAAGTTTTCAATATAAGTATGTCGAGTTGTATGGAAGATTGGTACTTTGTTGCCTCTTAATGTATGGTTATTTCCTTCAATTCTTCCCATAAACACACCATCAATAATGGTAGTCGTACTTTCTAAAGTAGATAAGTCAATATCTTGTTCAATTACAAATGTTGCTTCTCTATGTTCTTTTAATAGACTTTCAAATTCTTCTGCATTAGTTATGCTATATCTTTCACCTGTTATTGTTATATCATTTGGGTCATCATTTTTTAATTTTGGTAATCCTCCACTTGCTATTCTACTAAAGTCCCAAATATGATTATCCCAAGTTAAAGTGTTTGTATAGAAACTTTCTTTCTTAACTTCTGTTCCTTCTACCTCTGTAATTTTTCCTGTAAAGTCAATACCTGCTCTAGTTGTTGTTGATTTTCCTACATTGACTTTATTTTCATAGTTTCCACTAAAGTTCTTGAATTTATCACTAGCTGTTCTACCATCAAACTTATATCCTACAGTTTGATTTACTAAGGTAATATTATTTTTTATAATAGAGTTATTTGTTGTTTGTCCTACAAAGCTTGCTATACCAGCATTTCCTGTAGCTTTTGTATTACTAAAACAGTTCATAATATAAGAAGTATTGACATAGCCAACTAATCCACCAATATCTTGGTTTCCTTGTACTTCTCCTATTGTATAACAATTTATAAGAGTTGTTTTACTATAAATTTCTCCTACTAGTCCTCCAGCTGCATTTCCTGTTGAACGTACTTTTCCATTTGCACTACACTCTTCTACTTGGCTTTGACCAACATAACCAGAAATTCCTCCAACTCTTGTTGTTCCTATTACATTGCTTCTAGTTACATGTACATTTTTTACAAAACTGTATACTGTACTACCAATTAGTCCACCAACTTGTTTATTGGTAGCAGATATGGTAATGTCTTTTCCTTGTACATTTTCCATTTGGCTATATTCTAATGTTTTAGCCAAAGCTCCTACATTCATTAAACTACTTGTTATATTACTATTTTCTACTTGTAGATTAGAAATATGAGCAAATTTAATGGTGTTAAAGATTGGAATCGTATTTCCTGTTAATTTGTGTCCTTGCCCATCTAATTTTCCCATAAAGTATCCATCTACAATAGCATTTCCTTCGGTTATGCTAGAGAAGTCAATATCATTGTCTAATACATAGTAAGCACAAGGATTTTGAGTTAATTTTTGTTTAAATTCTTCTGCTGTTTTGATATGAACTTTTTGGATATTTCCATCTAATACTTCTGCTCTAAAATCATCAGTTACACGTTTTAAGTAATGGTAATTCACTCTTCTTATATTTGTACTATTGCTAACATTTCTATCATTGTTTGCAGCATCTAATTTTAATGCTTCTACATATTTTTCTACTAATTCGTCTGAATTTAAGTATGGAATGGTATTCCAACTGTTTTCCATTAACTCATAACGCTGCGTTTTAAATTTCTTCCAAGTCATATCTGGGTCTTTGGTTACTTTTTGAATGGCATCTAAGTCATTTTTACTCTTTCCACTAAAGTAGGTAACATATCCTCCGTCATATCCACCAATTCCTAGCATTTGCCATGCTGTATAAGTAAATCCATAAGAATGGGTTCTTCCTTTTTCATTATATGGTTGATACCAACGTCTTATATACATACCTTCAGAACCATATAGTCCTTGTTCTCCTGTTTGTGTAACTGGTTTAGTTACACCTGGTTTAATGGTAATCTGATTATCATAAATGTCTTCAACTGTTTTTAAGTCCATTTCTTCAAATTCTTCTTTAGTAATTGGTTTCCATCCTACATTAGCATAATTTCCTGGTGCATTTGGATAGTAAATTTGTACTGCCACTTTTGATTGTTCTTCTGGTGTTAATTGTAAAAATGCTTTTGCTTCTGCATAGTCTAAAAAGTCTATGGCTTCAAACATTCTTTTATAATAACTTTCTATTTTTTCTGTAGAGTTAATTCTTTCAGTGGTTAAGTTTGTGGTGATTACTTGACTACTATTATAGTTGTAGCTTAAGTTAAAGTTTACTGCTCCATCACCAAATCCTTGGGTTGTATTTCCATCTGTATAATCCTCTGTTCCTGAGCCATCATTATTGTTACAACCACCAACTGGTCTAAATCCATTTCTCTTAAAGAATAAGAAGTTACATTGGTTATGTCCTGTCTCGTGTGTCCAAGTACGTCCATAACTTGTTAATATGTTATCAACAACATAGTAAATTCTTTGGGAACCAGAATAAGCTGCTACTGCTCTTATTGTAAACCATTCATTTAATAGTTCATTAAAGTTTTTACAGAAAGGGTCAGTTGATGTTCCTTTTTTCTGTTCTCCTAATACAGGTAGAACAGTTGTGTCAATTGCTACATCACATACTTTATTAAAAATAGATGGTTCTATAAATCCTGCTGCTGTGGTATAAAATACACCAACTTGGTTAGCAAAATTTTTCATTAAATTTTCTAGGTTTTGAATTTGGGCTTCATTTCCTGGTTCTCTTATATAAAGTCTTTGAGAACCTACTAAAAATGTCGTTGGTGCTGATATCATATAACCTGAATCTTCTGGCAAGGTTAACATTGGTAAGATAAATTTTTTCTGTTTCTTTAGTTGTGTCCAAGCACGATAATCAATACTATCTTCATATCCTTTTGCTGGCACTTCTACTAACATACCATTAAAGTTCTCTGCAAACCAATCATTTGGTTCTTGATTATTGGCAAACATTTTAATGTTATGTTCCACAAATTCGCTAACTGTTGTAAAGCCAACACAAGGTCCTAAGCTTTCTTCATAGAATAAGTAAGAAACGTGAGAACCTAATGAAGTACTTGCTAAACATAAATTTACTAAAGTGTTTGTATTTACACCTGTATTGTATAGTTCTCCTTTAAAGAATACAATATCACTTACTTTCATATTACTAACTTTAAAACCATAAAAACGTGAATAATAGTTATAAGCAAACATATATTGTTTTAACTTATTCGTACTTTTGGTTAAATAATCATAAATATATTGGTCTAAAATAGGATTATCTATGGTTATACTATATCCATTCACATTTCCTAAAAAGTTTAAAACAAATTCTTTTGCATTTTCTTCTGTTTTAATTGTTTCATCAAAGAAGTCTTTATAAATACGGTCTCCTAAGTTGATTGGCGCTACTAATGGTTTTAAGTCTTTGTTATAATCTAAAGTTAGAATATAGTCCACTAGTTTTTTTACAACTTCTGAATCTTGTTTCAAAACATATTTATCAAAGTTGTATTCAATTCCTAGTTCTTCTAATTTATAAGATACCACATGGTTATTCATATTTTTATACTTTAATTGGTATTGCTTTGTGGTGTCATCTACAAATACTACATTAATATGGTCTATGCTTTGATAGTTTTCTTCAGTAAGAGTTAACACAAATTCATTTTTAGCATTATATGGTAAAATGGTTTTAATTTGTTTTTGGTTTAAAACGTCGTCTTCACTAATTCTTGCTCCATCTACTACTAAATATTTTGCGTCAAAGAATGGCATTAATTTGTATAGGTTTGAATAGGCTACTTCCTTGTTTGGATCATAGTCGCTCATCTTCTTTAATCTTTCTACATCTGGAATATAGTTTCCAGTAGTTGCCCCTTCTTGTTTGCTATTTGGGTCATAACCTTTTAAAGTTGGTATGTTTTCATAGTTTTTGTCATCTAAATTCCAAATTTGGTTACTAAATCCTGCTTGTTCTAAGCAGAAATCTCCATTAAATTCATTTTTAGCAAATTCTTTAATGAGTCCATTTGAATTTTCTGCATTTGCTGTTAAATTCGATTCTATCATTTCATAATTGAAGGTATCTGGGTCTAATGTAATAGCGCTTCCATGTGTTTTATAAGATTTGCTACCTTGTGCTAAACTAATATTTTGTACTAGTTTAATTCTTCCTGCACCATTTGCATTTCCAGCAATTCCTCCTACATTACCAGGTCCTGATGTTCCATTGATATTTACTTTTGCAATACAATGTTTAATGGTATTTTGTTGATACATAGAATCTTGAACACCACCAACAATTCCTCCTACTTCCCAAGATCCTTGAATATCTCCTGTTACATAACAGTCTTCTATGGTTGAACCATATCCTATTTCGCCAACAATTCCTCCTACTCTTCTAGAACCCTCTCCTCTTTGTGCTACTATGGATAGATTGGTAACACTACATTTTTCAACTCTACTACCACTTAATCTTCCAGCTATTGGTCCAAATGTATAGAATTGTTTATAAGTAGAAATGGTTGAATTTTTGATGTGAACATTGCTAACAACTGTTTTACTATAAATTTCATTAGCAATAAATCCTTTTTGCCATACACCTACTTTGCTTGTTATATAAGCATTTTCTATTACAAGGTTTTTAATCGTTGCTCTTTCTATTTCATTAAATATTGGTTTTTGCAAATTGTAGATAGTATGCCCATTTCCATTAATAGTTCCTTCAAACATGCCATCTCCAAAATAGGTTAAGGTATCTACTTCATATTCAGAGGCATCATAATCTTTGGTTAGGTTAAAGGTTGCTGTTGGGTATTGTCTCATTTGGTAAAGTAAATCTTCAAAAGATTCATTTTTTACATAAGAACCTGCATTTCCCATTACACCAAAAGGTACTTCTACTTTTGCCTGTCTTTCGTCTCCTTTGTAAATTATGGTGTTTTCTACATCTAATTCTAAAAGAACTTTCCTTTGCTCAATTCTACAAGCTTTTACATTAGTATGCATATCTGGCATATTTTTCATTTTTACTTTTGCCACATAATTTTCTGGATTTTCAATTATTTCATTGCTATCAATATTCTTTACTTCCATTGGAAATCCATAATATATATGGTATAATCTTACATCTTGTATATCTTTTAGTTGGATTTTTCGTTCTGTAAAATCAATTTCTTCTTGTAATATTACTTGTTCTTCATATTCATTTTCGCCAGCACCTAAAGCATTAGTGTCTAGGTCATAACTAGCTTTTACCTTAATGTTATAGTATTCACTATCTATTTTATCGAATGTAATTTGATTATTACCTATTACCAAATTTTGTGTTTTTATTTCATTTTTATGGTCATCAAAAATTACAATAGTTCCATTTGAGATAGTTGTTTCTACATCCTCTAAGTTAAAACTTGCAACTACCTTATTTTTATCTGTATCGTCTTCTTTGTATCCAAAACCTGTAATGTTTGGTTTTTCTTTTAGCACTTCAATTTTTATCTTTTGTTCTGGTTCAATGTCTAAAAATCTCTTATTGTTTAATATAATGGTTTCTAATTTGTATTCTTTTACACCACTTTCTTCTAAGCCTGCTAATTTAGTGGTATACTGGTTGGTTCCTTCTATGTGTTTTAATACATATTCTTCTCCGTTTATGATAGCTTTTTCTGGTAAGAAACTAGTTGCATTTGTACAATTAAAGCTTAGTATAATTTCTTTGTTTTTCTCAAAATATTTTGTGTCTTTTTCTTTATTGGCTGTTTTTAAGTCACTTACTTGTAAGTTATAGTCCCCAACTAGCATAATTCTTGCTTCTCGAATGACTTGGTCTTCTTCTATGTTTTCGTCACCTTCTGGATAACGATTATAGCTTGCAATAAATCTTGCTGTATATTCTTTGTCAATTTCTACATTTTCGAAAACTACTTTTCCATGTTCACCTTCTCTTTGAATGGTTGGCTCTTGGATTACTTGTTCTGGGTTTCCATCTACTGCTGGTTTTACCAATTGTACTTTTCCTGTGATAAAGCTACTATCTGGATCTACTAATGTAAAGGTAACAGTTACTTGATTATTCTCTAAATTGTCTTCTTGTTTAATTTCTTCAATTTTTGGTATATCTCTTAATACATTTACTTCTACTGTATTGTCTACGGTTGCTTCAGCTTGGTCAGCAAAGATAATTCTACTAGCTGTTAACTCTAATACTTTTGCTTCTTCTCCTACTTCTGTAATTACTTCATATTTTCCATTTGCTATTTTAGTAGCAATGCAATCTAGGTTATTGACACGAATTTTGGCAACTTCACTTTCACTATTTGTTTCAATTTCATAAGTGATTTTTACAGTTTTATTTTTCTCTGTTGTAGCTGGTTCTACTTTTGCATTTACAATAGTTGCAAAACGATTTGCTGTAATTTCTCTTTCAAATAGAACACTGTCTGTTATAATATGGTCTTCTGTCTCTTGGTAAGTTGCAATTACTTTAATAATGTAACTATCTGTTGTTTTGGTGTTAAAGATTTTTTCTACATTTCCATTTTCTATTTCTTCTGTTGTTATATCTTGACTTGCTATAATATTTTCTCCACTATCATAAAGTACTACTTTGGCTGATTGAATTGATTTTGCTACATCTTCAATGTGGAAAGTTACTTTTATATTTTTTTCTTGTACATTTTCTTCTGTTTCTAGGTTAGAGATAACTGGTTTTTGAGCATCAATTGTAATGATTACGGTATTTCCTGTTTCTAATACTATTTCTTTTCCATTTTTTAATTTTACTTTTTCGATGGTAATTGTATTTTCTCCTGTTTGCTCTAACCCATCAATTGTTGCTAAATAATGGTCTTCTTGTTTAGTTACTTCATATTCTTTGCTACTTACTGTTATTGTGCTTGGCTCAAAGTTTTGACTACCTGTATTTTCATAAGCAATATTGGTACTGTCAAATTGAATAGTAATTGGTTCCTTTTTAGCAAATTTGTTGCTTTGTTGACCATCTTTTAATGTTTGTATGTCACTGATACTAAGTTGGTAATCAAGTGCCATAATAAATTCTTTGCTATAAATAAAAGATTCTGCTTGATATTCTTTTCCTTCAATTTGGTCTTTAGCAAGGTTATATGCTACATTAATAACAACTCTATAAGTTTTTCCTTCTTCTACTGGTACTTCTTGTCTATTTTCTCCTGCTGTTATATTAGTTTGTACGATTTCTGTTTGTGAACCTTCTGTTTGCTGAACCTCTGCTAATGTATTTGAAATTTCATAAACACTAAATTGTGCAGATGTAATACTTTGTTCTCTATCTACTAAATTGAAGTTTATATATGCTTTTCCTTCAAATGTTTCTTCTAACTTATAGCTACTTTCTTCTATAAAAGGTTGTTCTTTTAAAACACTTACAGTAAATGTATCATTCATTTTTACTTCTGCATCTGTATTTAAAATAACTTTACTTATCTTATACTCTTGTTTTCCTGCTTGCTGCCCTACATTTAGTTTTATTTTATAAATTCCATTTTCGTTTTGTACGTTATATTCTTGCTCATTTATTATCACTTTTTTTAATCTTACATCATCATAATTAATAATAGCTCCAAATGTTATTTCTATTTCTTCATCTTTTTTAGGATAATAATTTGGTGTATCTAATTCTATTAGTTCTACTGTATATTCTCTTTCATTTTCTATTTTTTTAATTAAAAGTGATAAATCAGTTACCATGATTTCTCCATCACTATCCATATCTGCATCATCAATTTTATCTTCTGGTAACTCTTGTATATGTATTAAATGACTTTCTAACAAACTAACATCACTATAATCTATTATGCCATCATCATTTAATTCACCTTTAGAAGAAGCATAAATAACTCCTAAAAATACCATTAGGAACAATGCAGAAAAAATACTACTTATGATTATTTTTCTTGTTTTTTCTTTCATTGTGTATATCCTCCATTTTTAATTTGGTTAATTTATTTTTTAATATCATTCTACTTCCAATATATCAATCAAAATCAGTTTCATTTGCGCTAAGTCATCAAGGGTAATCTTACCATCATTATTAATATCAGCTGACTTTAATTTTATTCCTTCTAACAATTGTTTCTCAATAAGGTGCAATTTCAATTTTGCTAAATCATTAATAGTAATTTTTCCATCACTATCTATATCCCCTATTACACTAAGTGTATATTGTAGTGTTTTACCTACTTTTATTTTTGTTCCTGTTGTAACTATTTCATCTTCTGCTAATAGGGTTCCTTCTTCACTAGTAAACACTATTTGTGGCTGTGTTGTTACATTCTCTACAGTTACGTTTGCTTTAAATTGTGCTACTGAAGTATTTGGTAAAATTCTTTCAATGTAATTTTCTGTAATCGTATATTTGTCTGAAGTAATCTTTTCTTGTTTTGGTTCTTCTGGTTTTTCTGTTTGATCTTCTATAATATTAATAGTCGTTTTTATTTCTACAATATTAATGTCTTTTTCTCCTTCTGAAGTTACAATATCTGTAAATACAATGTCTGTTGATGTTGCTTTTACTCCTTGTTTAGTTTTTAATGTAATACTTACAAGATCTTCTGGTGCTTTACTTCCAGCCCTTTTGATAGCAATAAACTCTCCAGTTGCCTGATTATATTGTAATTTCTCCCAATCATTTAAACATTGAAAATCACTTTGTTTAACTTCTTCAAATATCTCTTTATCATATTCTAACTTTGCTTTAAAAGCATTTATCCCTTTTTTAATTTGTTCATATTTATCAAAACCAAAAGTAATTATTACTTGTTGTCCTGCTTCTAATTCATTAGTTGATGTTTTAACTTGTGCTACTAAATTTGACGTCGCTAATATATTACTTGCTAACAGAATCAAAACAATTAATATTAATATAAGCATTACTTTCTTTTTCGTTTTCATAATATCACATTCCTTTTCTTTATATACTATTATTTTTATTATAACATTTTCTTTTCTATAACTTCAAGGAATCTAAATTTCCTATTTTTCACATTACCTATTATTGCTTACGCATTCTTGCTTTTGGGCTTTTTTACTATTTCTTTACAAATCTATTAACTTTTGTTTACAAATGTTAATAATATTTGACAAAATTACTGCTAAAATCTTCAGAACCTTAAGTTTCCCTATATTATTAGATAAGTAAAAATATATAATTTTTTTTAATATTAATGTATGAATGGAATAATTTTAGAACTTTTTGTAAAATTTTTAAGAAAATATGATAATAGACATAATGAAATGATAATAGAGATAAAAACTTATGAATGTTAACTTCTATAAACTGACACCTTGCTGGTGTCCCCCTTCTCCTGTTGGATTATATAATGTTACTAAAATAACTACTTCTGGGTCTGAAATTGGGGCTACTCCTAAAAATGAAGTGACATATTTATTGGTATCTACTCCATCTTCTGAAGTTCCTGTTTTTCCTCCTACACGGTACCCTTGTACCTGTGCATTTTTTCCAGTTCCTTCTGCAACAACTGATTCCATCATACTTAGTACTTCTTTACTATGTTCTTCTGAAATTACTCTTTCTCCGTTTTTCTACTTCTATGTCTTTTACTTCTCCTGTTTTACTATTTATAATTTGTTTAACTACTCTAGGTTTTACCTTTGTTCCACCATTTGCAATGGTGCTTACTGCTGTTACTAATTGAATTGGTGTTATTTCAAATCTTTGACCAAAAGCAATTGTCGCAAGTTCTACTGGTCCTACTTTTTCTTCTTTTAAAAAGATGCTACCTGCCTCTCCTGGTAAATCTATTCCTGTACTTTTTAATAGTCCAAATTTGTCTAAATAACTATAATAAGTGTGTACTCCTAGTTTTTGCCCTAACCCTATAAATACTGGATTACAAGAATTCATAAGCCCCTGTCTTAAACTTTCTGAGCCATGTGGTCTGTAATGTCTCCAACATTTTATTTTTACTCCTGCAATTTCTATACTTCCTGAACAATTAAATTCTCCTGCTTTATCTGGTGTTGTAATTCCTTCTTGTAGTGATGCTGATGTAGTAATTAATTTGAAAGTAGACCCTGGCTCATAGGTATCTGATACTGCTTTATTTCTCCAAAGTCCCATTCTTGCTTTGTTTTTATCTGCAGTAGACATAGAGTCCCAGTTTTGTTTTAGTTCTTCTGTACTTGGTTCAAATGGCTCATTTAGATTATAATTTGGATAACCTGCCATTGCTAAAATATCACCTGTTTTTGGATTCATAATTACAATATTTCCACCATCTGTACATTCATTATCAATACATGCTTCTTTCAAATATTTTTCTGCTATGCCTTGAATTGTAGCATCTATAGTAAGTACTAAGTCATTTCCATCTACTGCTGGTACATAATTTTCATGTGTGTCTTCAATGTCTCCACCTCTTGCATCTGTTAGTTTTTGAATTTTTCCTTTTTCGCCTTGCAATTCTTTATCATAAATTGCTTCTATTCCATCTAGCCCTTGGTTGTCACTACCAGAAAATCCTATTACTTGTGATGCTAAATTGTTATATGGATAATATCTTTTGGTATCTTCATCTATATTAATTCCATTATTTATGTTGTTTTCTTTCATCCAAACTCTTAGTTTATTTGTTTTTTCTCTATCTACCTTTCTTGCAATTGTTTCAATAGAACTTTTCTTGTTTACTCTTTTTAGTGCTGTTTCATAATCTACTTCTAAAATGTCACTAAATGCTTTGGCTACTTTTTCTTTATTTTCTTTTGCAATATTAACTGGATTTACAGTAATTGTTTCTACTGTACTACTAACTGCTAAAATATTTTTTCCTGTAGCATCATAGATAGTACCTCTTCTTGGATTAATACTTCTATCAAGGGTTTGTTGCACATATGCCATGGATTGTAATTCTCCACCCATACCAAACTGTATCCACCCAATTCGAATGATTAGAGCAATTAAAATTGACCACAAAATAATAATTTCATTTCTCATTCTCTTTTTTCTACTTATGTTACTAGTTTTTTCTTCTACTTTGACTTTTTTATGTTTTAATTCTTTTCTAAACTTTTTCTTTTTTCCTTTTTCAAATATTTTTTGTTCCTTTTTCATATCTACTATTTCTGCTTTTTTTTGCTTTCTCCATTTTAGTAGTTCTTTTTTATCCATTTGCTCTCTAAATGTTCTTTTTTTATGTTTCATCATTGCCTCCTTGAATTCAACTCTATTTTCCCTGTTTCTATTTTATTCAAGTAGGTAAAAAAAAGACTAAAATCAAATGATTTTAGTTATGGCGTACCTTACGTGATATTTCTAAGTTTAACAATGTAACTAAAAATAATGACATACTTTAGAATTATTCTAAAATATGTCATTATTTTATGATACTTTTGATACTATCTAACAATTTTTGTACCCAACTTTGTTCTTCTCCTATTGTTACTTGTTCTCCTGCTGCTTCTACATAATCTTTTTTAGGAAGATTAACATACACTTTTTGGGATTCATGTATTTTTTGCATCCCTAACATTTCTGATGCTGCTTTTTGAATGTTGCTTAAGTTAAGGCTACTTTGAATGCTAATTTCTGTTTGTGCATTTTCTTTTTGTAATAAGCTTAACTGTTTTTTTAGTTGTTCTTTTTTATTAAAGCTTTCTGTAATTAAAGAATGACGATAACTTATAGCAAATAATATAGCAAAACCTACTAATATATATACTACAGTTTTTACTTTTGCCTTAACTCCCTTTTTTTCTTTTTTAGCTTGATTTGTTTGGTCATTTTGCTCTATTTTAGGAGATTGTTTTGGTTTTAAGGTAGATGTTTTCTTTTTAGAATATGGATTTTTTTGTACCTCATATTCTGGTTTTAATTTTCTTGGACTTGTTTCGTATTGATAACTTGTTTGCCTATATGCCATAAGTTTCACCTCTTTTCTTTTGTGTTTTTTGTTTTATCATTTTTGTTTGTTGTTACTATTTAGTGCTTATTTTTAGTTTTTGTCATGTGTTTGAAATACTCTTATCTTTGTACTTATTTTTAGCTTTTATTATGTGTTTCAAATATTCTTATCTTTGCACTTATTTTTAGTTTTTATCACATCTTTCAAACACTCTTACTTTTGCACTTTTAGACCTTGCATTTTTCTCTTGTTCTTGTTTACTTGCTATGATTGGCTTTTTATTTATAACTTTTCCCCATGATTCATAACCACAAATGCAATATGGCAAATCTGGTGGACAAGTGCATTTTCCTTGCAAATCTAACATGGCATTTTTAACTGCTCTATCTTCTAGTGAATGAAAGGTAATGACTACTAACCTACCATTTTGATTTAAACAATGTACAGAGTTTATAATGGTTTGATATAGTGGCTCTATTTCATTGTTTACTTCTATTCTAATTGCTTGGAAGGTTCTTTTAGCAGGATGCCCCTCTTTTTGTTTTGCTTTTGGAATAGAGTTTTCTATTATTTCTACTAATTGTTTAGTAGTTTCTATTGGTTTTATATTACGTGCTTTACAAATATTTTTAGCAATTTGTTTACTAAATTTTTCTTCTCCATATTCCCAAAGAATTTCTGCTAGCTTTTCTTGTGTATAAGTATTAATTATTTCTTTAGCAGTAATACCACTTGAAGTATCCATTCTCATGTCTAATGTGGCATCTCCCATATAGCTAAAACCTCTTGACCTTTCATCTAGTTGGTAAGAAGAAACACCTAAATCTAGTAAAATACCATCTACTTTAGGAATAGAAAGTTCTTCTAATATGGTTTGTATATTATCATGATTTCCATGTATATAAGTTACATTTGTATAGTTTTTTAATTTTTCTTTTGCTACTTTTAATGCCTCACTATCTTTATCAATGCCAATTAGCTTTCCATTGGTAGATAACTTTTTAATAATTTCACTACTATGCCCTGCTCCACCTAAAGTTCCATCTACATAAATGCCTTCTGATTTTATATTAAGTTCTTGTATACATTCTTTTAATAATACTGGCTCATGTTTAAATTCTATTGGCACTGTCAAACTTTCCTTACATTTCAAATTTAGATTTTTACGGTTTTACCTATAAACCCTGCATTTTTTATGCATACTTTATGTGTATTTTTAATCATTTTTGCTTTATTATATTTAAGTACTTTTTGACTGCAATTAATAGATAGCACAAGCAGTTGGTATTTATGATACCAACTGTATGCTAAACTTTTCAATTGTTTTTCTTTTGTATTTTTTGCATTTCTTTTGTTCTTTCTTATCTTTTGTAGGGTAAGGAAAATTTTTTCTTCACTTTTGTTTTTCTTTTGTAAATTTATTTTTTAACTTTAGTAAACTTATAAATTTTTCTTTAGAAATAATCATCTTTTGTAAGATTAATTTCTTTTTTCTTTTGTACAATTTCTTTTTTTCTTTTGTAAAAACTTTTTTAATTTTTCTTTTGTAATTTTTTAAGTTTTTGTCTTTTGTATAATTTTTTCTTTTGTGACTTTTCATTTTATCTTTTGTAAATTTATATAAACTTTTGCAAGTTATATACCAAGCATTGTCATGTTTTCTGCAATTTCATCTGCTGAAATATTTTCATCACTATTGTAAGATTTCCATTTTTCTTTGTTCCAAATTTCAATTCTAGTGCCTACACCAATAATTACTGCATCTTTTTCTAAGTTGCTATATTCTCTTAGGTTACTTGCAATTAAAAATCTGCCTTGTTTATCTATTTCGCATTCTGTAGCACCTGATAAGAAAAATCTTACGAAGTCTCTAGCGTTTTTGTTAGTAAGTGGAAGTGTTTTTAGTTTTTCTTCAAAATTAGCCCATTCTGTTTGTGAGAAGCCAAATAAACAGCCATCTAAGCCTTTTGTTACGATGAATTTTTCACCCATATCCTCTCTAATTTTGGCTGGTAAAATCATTCTGCCTTTTGCATCTAGAGAGTGCTCATATTCACCTATTAACACTTTTATTCACCTCACTAACATTTTGTTCCACTTTTCACCACTTCTCTCCACTTCAATTAGATTTTAATATAACTTTTTAGAAATAGCAAGCTTTTTTTGAAAAAAGTTTATTTTTTTTATGATTTGTGTTATAATCTTTTTTATTAACTCACTAATAAGTGAGATTTTGGAGGTTTTTATGAGCTGGAATGAAGTACGTGCAGTAGTGCTTGAGCATGTTCCTGTTGAGATTGAAAAAGACCCCAATCGGCTAAATGACTTTTTGAAAGGAGCAGAAGAGGCCTATAAGATTCTTAATAATCTATTTCAAGATGACCTAAGGTAAGTAGCTAACAGAGCATTTTTCATTTTGTAGCCAACAAATCATTTTTCAGCTATAGTTGACATTGTAAACATAAAGTAGTATAATAGTAGCCATGCAAACTCTTATATGAGTGTTTTGCAAATCAAATTAGGCTTATAGCCTGAGAGGAGATTTTACAATGGGACAGCAGAACGAATGCACCAGCTTGAAGGACAGAATTGCTCAGGTGCCTTCTGAGTATCAAGCTCAGCTTGGCGAAGAGCTGCGGAAGGCCAGAGCAGTAACCAGCGACCTGATTAACGCTCTTAACTCCCCTGATGAGCAGACTGTGGCAGAAAAGCTTGGCGTCTGTGCCAGCCAAATGCCCAATTTTACCCTCCTGACCGAGGAGCGTAAAACTGCTCTTGGTTTTATCCAGCAGATCTGTTCTAAGCAACTCGACGTCCCCACTGGGCTTGCGGTTCTTCGTGATACCCTGCGACAGTTCGACGAGGTGCTGGAATAATCACCTATCTTCGGCTACCAGTACCATTTGTGAGGTAACCTAAAACAGAAAAACCAAGTTTCTACTTGAAACTTGGTTTTTCTGTTTATAAATTTATAATTATGTTTTTTAGTTATACATTTAATTTTATACTTTTTCTAAACATTTTTCTATGACTTCTTCTAATTGATTGGTATTTATAATAGATGCTATACTAGCCTCTAACATTTCTTGTGGAGATACCTTTTTCAAATTTAAAATATATCCATTTTTTAACGCTAATTGCCTAATAAACTCTCTGTTTGCCCTTCCGATTTCCTTCTCTAAATGAATGTAATACATTTAACTCTGCTAAATAGTAAGCTAATTTTTGGGAAAGCTGTTCTTTTGTTAGCCCTTCTAGATATTTCTCTTTTTTCAGTTTACTCAATAAATTTTCTAATTCAGACTCTATATATTCCCACATAGCGAAACGAAACTCACCTTTTGCAATATTTTCTTCTCTTAACTTTCCTGCAAATGGATAGATATCTTCAAATAAATATCTATGAATAGATAGAAAATGTGCTTTATCAAATTCTCCTGTAATTCCGTTTTTGCCTTATTCCTAAAGATTTTGCAGCAGTAATCTTTGCTTCATAATATTGCAATTGTTTTGCATCTTGTATTTTCATTTTATTAATCAAAACATCACTGTTTGGATAACAATATTTTGAATTTCTTTCCATTTTTACACATATAATCCAATTTTTAACGATTAGATTATTTCTCCTTTTTTATCTTATTTTATCTCAATACTTTCAAGTATTCAAGATAAGAAAACCCTCAAAATGTTAAATTTTTCTTCAACATTTTGAGGACTTTTTTATTGTATAGGAAAAATCGCAGATTTTTGCTATACAACAAGGTTAGGTTTCTTAGGTTGTGCAGTTGCAAAGCAACTTGCACAAGTGTGCGTCGGAAGCTTTGCTTCCGTTAACGCACAACTTTCTTATAACTCTATTACAATATTTTTATTATACTATTGGTTGTTCTTTAATCATTTGAATTAGCTCTGGCATGGCTATTTCTTCATTTGCAAATAGTTTAAACATATCAATATCTGTTTGTGAAATTTCCATTCCTTCTATCGCTAAATCGTTTTGTATATTTTCTATATTAAAATTAAATTTTTCTTCATTAAACATTTTTTACCTCCTTATTGGTTAGGCATTTTCATTTGTGTTTATTTTAAAAGTGTTTTTACCCACTACATTATTATTATACCACAAATTGCTTAAAAAGTACAGTGTTTTAGCATTTTTTAAGCAAAATATTTAGTAGTTAATTGTACATTTAACTTTTTACTCAACCAAATATTTAGTAGTTTTTAATCAAAGTATTTACTCACCTGTTCTAATTTATCAAACCCTACTTGTCTAAATACTTCATAAGCAACAATAGCTACTGAATTAGATAGGTTTAATGAACGTAAATGTTCCCTCATAGGTATTCTAATGGTTTGTTTTATATAGGTTTGCAATAAGTCTTCTGGTAAGCCTTTTGTTTCTTTTCCAAATAATAAAAATACTTCTTTTGATTTTGTATAATCTACCTCTGAATAACAACTTTTTCCTTTTGTTGTTGCAAAATACATTTCATGTTTTTCTGGTGGGTATTTTTCTAAAAAATCTTTTAATGTTTCATGCATTTGTATTTCTAATTTGTCCCAATAATCAAGTCCTGCACGTTTTAAATATTTATCTGAAATTTCAAAACCTAGTGGTTTTACTAAATGTAGTTTTGCTCCAATCGCTGCACAAGTTCTTGCGATATTTCCTGTATTTTGTGGTATTTCTGGTTCTACCATTACTATATTTAATTCCATATCTTTGTTTTCTCCTTTAGGCAATTTATCTTGTATTAAAATATTAACAAATGTTAATTTTTAACCTTTCTTATTTTATACAATTTAAAAGAGTTAAATCTATATGACTTAACCCCTATATTATGGCATATTTTTAGTCTTTTTGCAATAACAATATTTTATTAAGATTTACCTTGTTAAACTCTTTTTTCATCTTTTCTGCTAAAGTCCTTTTTTCTTCGTTTCTTCTCAAATCTTGCTTACTTTTTTTGTTAGAATATATTTTATCCATTAGTTTATCTGGATAATGCTTATCTAAAAATTGTGCCAATTTTGTAGATGCTTGAACATTTAGTGTTCTTTCATATTGCCTATAACCTGCTAAACTAGAAATACTTACATTAAAAATCATAAAGAGTAAAAATATACTTGTTGCTAGTTGTACATTTTTATTCATGTAATTGAATTGATCTAATTTTTTAGTATGTGGATACAAATATTTAATAAATACGATTCCTGCTAATCCCCAAATGATACAATAAATTAGACTTGTTCTACCATTTAAATTAAATAGTTGTGAACCATATTCCCATGAAACTGTTCCAAATAAACATTCTTGTGCATAGGAAAAAATATATTCTGTAAAACCTCCTAATAACATTGTACAAAAGAAAATTTTACTGTTTTTGATTTGTTTGGTATTTTCTGTAGTTGCTCTTGTTATTTTAGGCACTAGTATATAAAATAACAATGCTCCAGCTCCATATACTGGAATAAATGGTCCATAAATGACCCCTTGTCTAATTTTAAATTGCCCCTCTGCTATAACACAGACTATTGTTTCTGCTAAACATCCAATCATACTTGCTATTGTAAAAATCCAAAATAGTTTAATTAATTCTTTTTTCGTTTTTTTCTCCATTTTTTATTCCCCATTTTTTTCATTTTCTTTATTATATCACTCCTCTTTTGAATTTTTCTTAACGATTTCTTAATTTTTTCTAAATTGTAACTCTTTTATGTTTTTAAATATTGAAACTTTGCAATATTTGGTTTCAATATTTAATCATGATGTAATGGTAGTGGATGTTTTTCCTGTTCCTACTACACTTTCTTGCAATGAACGCCAAGTATTACATCCTATAATTCCATCTACTGCAAGCCCTACACTTTTTTGGTATGCTTTTACTGCATTATAAGTTTGCTGGCCAAATACTCCATCTAAACCTCCTGTTCGATAACCTAGTGTATTTAAGTTATCTTGTGCAACACATACATAGGCTCCTCTACTTCCCTGTCTAATCAATGGAAAACCACCTGTACTACATGCTGGTGTTCCTCTTCTTTTGTCCATATGAATCCAAGTTGGAGTTAAGCTTGCTGGTTCTACATAAGACCAAACGCCAGAACTTAGTATTGAATTTCTTAGTCTGTTTCTTTGTGTAACTTGCATTCTTTGCCCTACGTCAAAAGCTGTTCCTGCATAGTGTTGACTTTGATTGCCATGCCCTCCTTCATAGGGTCTTTTAAAAGCAAAGCCAACATCAATAGGTGCTCCAAATAAATATCTTTGGCTATTCCATGCTTGCATTACTCTTTTTTCTGTCCATAAAATATTACTACCACTTGAACCTTTAAATTCCCTTACCGTAAGCGTTCTATTGGTAACATATGGCATTGCCTCGCTCTCGCCCCTATAATATGTTTCCATACGGTTTGTGTCATTATTATACACCAAAATCCTTGCCATGTCTACTCCCCTTTCTATTTATCGCCTTTGTGAATAATTACTAATAATGTTTTTTTATTAGTAACTATGATACATGCAAAATTTATTTATGATATATCATATGAATGAAAAAGAAATATTGTACCATAGTAATTTTACTATTTCTAACTTATCTAAAGCACCGCTAATGTTATTTTTTAACATTAGCGGTGCTTTGTGGTTTTTATTGTACTTCTCTTAATTTTACTACTAATCTTTGTTTTCCATGGTTTGTACAAGTAATTAAAGTAAGCTCTCTTCTTCCATTTGTTCTTTGACTTGTACAACTAGTATCAGTTGGCTCTACTATGTATTTATCTATTACTTCATACTTAAGTGTTTTTCCACTTAAATCGGTAAGCTCTGCAATATCTCCATTTTTTAATTTACGTAAGTTGCCAAACATTTTTCCACTTTCATAATAGTGACCTACAATACAATAGTTGCCTATTGTATTTGGTTCTGGACCCCAATATTTATTGAGTGATACAAATAGTAAATCTGGTGAAGTTTTAGAAAGTACTACATACTCTAAATTAATACTTGGTATTTTTAATATAGACTCTGTAGTATAGTCTACCCCATCTGTAGAAGTATAGGTTGCTGTATCTACTTTTGGTGGCTCATATTGATGCTGACTTTCTTGCTCTTTATCTAAAATTACTACTATTACATCATCTTCCTCTGGTGTAATTACAGTAGTATCTACCTCATATCTAAGCTGTGCAAGCATTTCTCGTGATACTTGCTCTGCCTTGTTTCTGTCATACTCTGCATAAATGTAATAAGAAAATAGAAGGCAAACAAGAAAAACAGATACGAAAAATTCTAATTTATAAATAAGTTTTCTTTTTTTCATTTCTGGTGTTACATACACTTTTTCTGTTGTTAAAATTTGGTTCATGAAATGCCTCTTCCTTTCTTTCAAATTTATCCATTTCTATTATACCATGTTTCTATTTTTTATGGAAGAGGTTTTTCTTAATTTTTCACTAAAAATTCATCCATTTTTTTCCAAACTATTCTAATACTATTTGTTTTGATAATTTTCAAATTTTCTAAGCTTGTATTTCTTTTTTTATTTTCTACTATACCTACCAACTTAAAGTTTTATACTTTTTTTTGTAATTCATATCTTTTGCTACTAAATATAGTCTTCTTCTAATACTTTTATCTGCTTTATATTTTAAAGGGTTTACCAATTTATGCTCTTTGGCAAGTCTTAATAGTTCTTCTCTTAAAGGAATACTTGTTACATATTTTTTGATTACACTTTTTGGTACAAAACTTAGAGCTACTTTTTCTTTCATAATTGTACATGGTTTTTCTTTATGATATATTAAGTCATCTATTAGGTATTGTACTAAGTTATGCCCTCCTGCTGCCAAATAATAACTACATCTTGCTTGTCTAGGGTTTATTTCTAACACTTTATACTTACCTGTTCTATTGTCATATTTTAAATCAAATTCTGCAAACCCTTGGTATCCTATTCTTTCCATAAACTTTTTTAGTGGTTCTACTATTGTTTCATCATAGCCATGTTCATTAAATCCATTTGCTAACACAGTACAGTTTCCAATTCCACCTGGGTTTCTTTCTTGTAAACCAATTTGAGCAAGCGTAATTAGTTGTACTTTTTTATTTTTTCCACAGTAAAATGCAGAATCAAATAAAGCACAATCATCTCCTGGAATAAACTCTTGAATGACTAAATTACTTTTGTAACCTGAATTTTCTATTTTATGGATAACTTCTCCTAGCTCTTCTCTAGAAAATACTTTAAATACTTTATACATTCCTTCAAATTTATGACTATGATATTCAATATTATTTCCTGGTTTTACGATTAAAGGGTACATTAACTCTTCTACCCTTTTTTCATCAAGTTTTGCATTTTGCCCACATGGATAAATATAGGTTTTAGGAATGTCTAATTCGCTTCCTTCAAAGGTTTGATAAAAGGTATCTTTTACTAGTACTTGATTTAATATTTCTAAACTTGGATAATTGTGTACATATTTTTTATCTATTTGCTCTTGATTTTCAATAATTAATCTTACTAGTTCATCACTAGTACCAATTAATAAAATTATTTCCTCTTTTCTTTGACTTGCATATTCATTTAAGGCTCTAATAAATCCTTCTTTTGTTTCGAAATCTGGCACCTCTTTAAAGTTAACTATCTTACTATAAGATACTACTCCTATTGCTCTTTTGGCAATAATATTTACTTTTTCTTTGTATAACTCATGATAACATCTTGCCATATAATAAGCATTAAAGTCACTTCCTAAAATAAGTACATTAAAGTTTTTTTCCATTATACTTCCTCCTAATTATCCTAAGTTTTTGTTGTATTTTTTATGTGCTTTTTTCATAAATTACTTTACATTATTCTAGCTTAAATAAAAAACTACTACTATTTTTCATCTATTTCTAAAACTCTTCCTTCTTTTGTTAGCACTCTAGGCACCCAACTATTTATCATACAAGAACCTTCATATACACTAGTTCCCATATAACGAGCTACTTCTGACATAGGGATTTGTTCTCCAATCAAGGTTACTTTATCTTTTACGTGGATGGTTTCATCTACTTTAGCAATTACCATTCCCATATTTACCTCTCCTATAAGAGAATATCTTTTGCCTTTAATTACAATTTGTCTTCCTTTATTTTTTCTGCTAAAGCCATCTGCATACCCTATTGGAATAATTGCTACATACATATCTTCTGTTGCTTCATAAATTCTACCATACCCTACAAAACTGCCTTTTTTAATTTTTCTTACTTGTATTACCTCACTATATAAACTAAATGCTGTTTTTAAATTAATATCTATATTAGTTATTGTAGGACTAATATGATTTTTTTTGTTATAATATGCCCTTTTCCATTTTCTTAAACGGTTTAGAAAATCGTTTGGTAAAAGTTTTGGTGTTGTGTTATAGCCATATAAAATAATGCCTAAACGAATTCCATTAGCAAATGTAATTTTTTCATGATTTAACATGGTTTGACTTCTTCCTAAATGTACAATTGGAATTTGTGTTAAGTCAATTTCTGAAGTTAGCTCTTGAAAAGATTTTAATTGGTTGTCCCAAGATGGGTCATAAATACCATCTGTTGCAAAATGAGTAAAAATACCTTCTAATAAGATATGCTGTTTTATTTTAAAACCTTCTACTATTTCTTTTATTTGACTTTTACTATTTAAACCTAATCTGCAAAGCCCTGTATCTACTTTTATATGAACTTTTAATAAGCTTGGAAGTTCTACTTCCATTAGCTTTTTATAATATTCGTAATCATGTACTGTAATAGTAATATCATTTTGAATGCATTCGTTTAGATACTCTATTTCAATTGGCTCTAAGCATAGGATAGGTGTTTGAATTCCTGTTTTTCTAATTGAAATTCCCTCTTCTAAAGAAGCAACTGCTAAATAGTTGATACCACTTTCTACAATATATTTTGCAATTTTATCACTATGCCCATAAGCATTTCCTTTAACTACACCAAAGTAATAGTCATAGTCTGGATATTTTGTAATTATTTCTTTTACATTGTGTTGTAAATTATCTATATTTACTTCTACATAAGTATTTCTATACATATGCTCTCCTTTTTCACTTAAATTTTCTTCATTATATCATACCCTTTATTTTTTAGTATAGTCTTTTTTAAGTATTTCCTATTTTTTAATTATTTGGTAATACCCTTGTTAATTATTCAATACCTCTTAACAATCGAAAAGGGGATGCCTAACTTAGGCACCCCCTTTAGTAATTTTTCTACTTTTCAATTATTCTCATGATAGAGACCTCACGTGTTATTCTCTCTTCTGTTTGCCTAGATTCTAATCTTTTTGTATAGGTTCTGCTCTGGATTCTACCCCAAAAACAAATTTCGCTACTGACATCCAGTTGCCTCGAGAAATGTTCAGCCAATGCTCCCCACGCAATACAAGGGATATAATCAGCCCTTCCATATTTTCTATTTACTGCAACTATAAATTCTAAAATTTGCCTTCCTAATGGGGTAGTCCTAAAAATTGGTCTTTTGCAAATATTACCATCCAAAAAAATAAAGTTTTTCACTTGAATCCCCTGTTCTTCTGGTACTTCACCATTTATCGCATCAACATGCAGATAGAGTTGTACACGTTTTTTATTAGGTGCTATCTGTTGATTATAAGAGGAAAACCTCCCCTTTACCGCCAAAAATTCACCCCTTTTTATTTGGGAAAAAACTTTGCATGGCACAATGCTATCTGATACTATAATGGGAATATAATCAGCTGTTCCACTAAGCCGAGGAACCTTTATTACTGCCTGATAGAAAACATGCCTAGCATTTTGATGGCTATACGTAAACTCCTCTTCTAAATACCCGCTTAAATATGCTCGATTGGTTGTAATACCTTCCAACCTTTCTGCCAGGAAATCGCCTTCTGTGTACTGCGTGGTTACCTTGTTGTTTTCAAACTCTGCCATTGCTGTTTCCTCCTGTATAAGTTAGTATTTAGCACATTTGTAGAAAAAAATTTTTGCGTTCGTATATGAATATAAATTTTACATTCATATTTTGTTTCTAAATGTGCAATGTATACATTATACTACTTCTTTAACCATTTGTAAAGCAAAATAGGCAAAAATACAAAAAAAGAGATATAGTTTTAGTACTATACCTCTTAATATGAATTCATATAATTTATATAAATTTCAGCTTATTTTTTGTTTACTAAATCTTTTAAAGCTTTTCCAGCTTTGAATACAGGTGCTTTTGATGCTGGTATTTTGATTTCTTCTTTAGTTTGTGGGTTTCTTCCTTTTCTAGCTGCTCTTTTTCTTACTTCAAAAGAACCAAATCCAACTAATTGAACTTTGTCACCTTTTGTTAAAGCTTCTGTTACAACGCTAACAAATGCGTTTAAAGCTGCCTCTGCATCTTTTTTTGTTTCTCCTGTTTTTGCTGCCATAGCTGCGATTAATTCTGATTTGTTCATTTAAATTACCTCCTATAAGATTTTAGAATATGTAGACTTGTATCTACTAATATCATTATTCGTCATTGTTTTGCAAAATCCTTCTTTTTTTTATTTTTATTTTTTCTATAAGCCTAGTTTTCCGTAGGGATTTTTCGTTTTTCATTTTCAAACCCCTTGATTTTACTGCAGTTCGTCGGTTTTGCATGTGGCTATAGGTTTTTAAAAATTTCTCTTTATTTTTTTTGCAAAATGAAGTACCTCATACACCTTTTTTCCATATGGTATCATTCCTATTTCTTCTTTTGAGAAGATTTGTAATATAAAAATCAAAATTAGATAAGTTACTAATGCAATTCCAGATGCAAAAATAAGAGCTAATTTTTCTCCTATTTTTGGTATGAAAAATTCATAAGCAAAAAAAGCAGTAATTGCCATTATTCCTGTTGCAATAATAGGCTTTAAAATTAATTTTTTAAACTTTAGTTCTATTTTTATTTGCTTTTTTAATATATGAAGTTCTATTAAAACTGCTATACCATGGCAAATTACGGTAGCTAGTGCTGCACCGAGCTGTTCCTCCTAAAAAAAAGGTTTCTGGATTAATTGGTACTAAATAACAATTTAAAATTAATTTTATAACAACTCCTATGCCTAGAGCTATTGCTGGTGCTACTATTTTTCCTAATCCATGTAAAGCACCACTTATGGTTTGTTCTACTACAATAAAGATAATTCCTAAACAACTAATTTGATAAATAAAACTCCCTGAAGTTGCATTGGGAAATAAAAATTTTAAAATAGGTTTTGCAAATAATATCATTCCTACCATACAAGGTAGACCTATTAATATTGTAACCAATAAAGAAAAGGATATTCTTTTTTTTGCGGTTTGCATATCTCCCATTGCTTTTGCAGAAGATATGGTTGGTACTAGAGCAGTAGCTAGTGCCATATTAAAAGACATAGGAAGTGTTACCAAAGTATCTACTTTTCCACTTAATATTCCATATTGAATTTTAGCTTGTTCTTCTGATAAAAAGTTTTTTAACCCTCTTACCACTGTCATAGAGTCTATATTTTTGTTAATTGTTCCTAAAATAGCACTCATAGACATGGGAATAGATACACTTAATATTTGTTTAATAGTTTTTCTTATTCTAGTAGGTGTATAATTTACACTGTTTTTAATTTCCCAGGCGATTTCTTTTTTCATATTACTATAGTATTTATATAAGTAGAAAAAGCAAAGAAATGTTGCTAAAGTAGTTGCTAGGTTTGCTCCTGCTGCCATAAGTGCAGTGTCTACTCCTGATATAGTAGCCATTAACTCTACTAAAATAACAGATAGTACTGTTTTAAACAGTTGCTCTAAGCTTTGACTATTGGCTGTTACCTTTAAATTTTCTCTTCCATTAAAATACCCTTTTATTACACAAGAAATTGAAACTAAAAATATGGATGGTGCCAAGGCCACTAATGTCATCTCTGCTTCTGGAATTTGTAATATGTAGTTTGCAATATACCCTGCTCCTACAAATAAAATACTACTACTTAAAAATCCAATTAGTCCAAAGGTGATAAATGCTATTTTGAAAATGCGATAAGCACCTTTATGATCACCTATTGCTGTTCTTTCAGATACTAATTTTGCAAGTGCTCCGCGGTATGCCTACTGATGATATGGTTAGAAATAAGGCATATATTTGAAATCCACTACTATAAATAGCATTTCCTTTATCTCCGAAGCCTTCTCTATTGGTTAAGTATAATTTATATATTAGTCCTAAAATTTTGATTAAGATTTGTGAAAGCATTAATACTAAAACACTTTGCATAAAACTTTCTTTTCGTACTTTTCTTTTCATGTATCCCTCTTTCCTTTTATTCATGTTTATGCTTTTTGTTTTGATTTTAGTATCTTTCGTAATTATTTGGCTACTTTAACATTCACATTCTTAGAAATACATATCTATTTTCAAAAATTAATATGTATCTATTGTCTTTCATACCTGCATTTATTTTCTAAAGCTAAATTATGTATCTTTCCTAAAGCCAAAGTATGTTGACATAAATTAAAACCTGTGCTATAATGCCTCTGTTATCTTTATGATAGATAGCTTTTTAAGTTATCTTATTACATTTATGAGAGGAGCATTTACATTTCATGAAGAAGAACAAAAAGGACAAAAAAGGTAAAAAAGGCATGAAACATTCTAAAAAAATTTGGCACAAACTTTTTTTCTGGGAGCTTCGGGTAAATCACACAAATGGTGAAACTACCTATGAGATTTCTCTAAAAAGAGGTGTTCTTTCAAGTTTTACTGCACTTTTACTTGCATTTGCTTTAGGAAGTAGTTGCACTTTTCTATTTTGGAAACCTAACACAGTTTCACAAACTGACCCTAATACTGTACAAAAAAATTTTGGCACACAAAATGTTAGTATTTCTGAAGCAGAAACTCTTCAATTGGAAAACATCCCTACAATGCCACCTAGTAAATCTAGCAAAAGTAGTTCTACTTCTTCTAATCCTACTGAAAAATCTTCTACTTTGCCTAAAACTGATACTTCAAGTTCTACTACTCAAACCAACTTTTCTTCTAAGGAAGATCCTGTTATGATAGCAGAACTTTTAGAAACACTCCCCACTTTGGAGGGTGATACTTTTTTAGAAAGGTATCAGGAATTTCAGGAAAAGGGGTATAGTCTTCCTTCTGGTACTTATTACCTTAATGAAGATTTTACTAGCCCTGCTATGGAAGAAGACTATTTGCACTCTAGTGGCAACTTGGAGTTTCATTTTTATGAAGAACGTATTTGTATCTGCTTACATCGTAATACTTCTGTAGCCTTCGATTTTAATTGTGAATTTATTTTGTTTGAACGTATTGTTTATCGCCAAGGAGATAACATTATTGTTGAAGGCATTGATAATGCAATTAGCAATCCTCGTATTTATAGGTATTTTGAACTTCATCGTGATGGAACCTATACTTACAAAGGTGAACATCTCAAAAATGCAGATATTACTGATAGCAATCAAAAAATATTGCAGGCAGATTTTAACGGAACAGTTGTACTAGATGAAAATGAACTTGCTTTATACTATTTAGGTTCTAAAAAGTGTTTTGTCACTTTGCCTCAAGGTAAAATAATACCGTTTTCCCCTCGTATTGATAATGAATCCTTTTATAAAGCACCTTTTATCATTGATGGAAAACTAATGTGTATTCAAAGTTACTGTGACGCAAATGATGAACCTAAAATGGTTTTACATACTTTAGCAACAAATGTAGAAAAAGTATGTGAAATCACTTATGTTGATAAGCAAGACTGTATAAACGACTATACTGGTTGTCTTATACAGTATACTAATGGTTCTTATGGACTACTTCGTTTTTGTAAATCCAGCTATCAATATTATCTTTCAGGTTTGGGAGGACTTGACTCTTCTAGCTATTATTGGGGTTGTTCTTTTGATAAAGTCCAAGACTACACCTTAGTTAGTAGTAATATTGCAGAAATTGCAAAGTTTGAGCCAAAAAATGAAATTCATTCTTTGCACTTTGAACAAGACTGGTGGTGCTATGGCCAATTTAAGTGTTGGTATCTTATCATTGAACTTAATGAAGATAATAACCAATACTTACAACTCTTTTTACCAGACTTTTACTATGGTATGCACGACCTTGAACTCCCCTATGAGGAGGCAAAACCTACCTTTAGCAAGTATGCAGAACCTTTTTCTTTACAAGAGTGTGATTCCAAACTTGCTCAGCTTACAGCTTTAATGAAAGATTGGCAATCGAAAAAACTTTCTTAAATGTATTTTGCGTGGTGAAATTTTCACCACGCATTTTTTTGTTATTAATGCACTATTTTTATTATAATTATTACTAAATATGTTTAAACTATTAACTAATAACTTTTATACCTAAATTTTCTAAAAACACTTGTATTTTTCTATATTTTGTAGGATAATAAATGCGTATAGATTTAAGAGCGAAAGTGGTGAACTTTTTGAAATTAATAGATAAATTTTTAAAATACTTAAAAACAGATAGAAATACTTTTATGACCTACATTTTAACATTAATATCTGCTTATATTTTAATAGATAGAATGATAGAACTGTTATTTATCATTTTCACTGGAGTAGGCTATTCTTACTGGGGTCCTATTGAATATACACTTGCCTTTGCTTGTGTAGCATTTGCATTTTTCTTTTCTGGGCCTTCTAAGTTTTCTGCATCAGATGTAGCTAAGTATAGAATATTTCACTCCTTTTTTGTATGTTTTTATATATTAATTGTTTGCGCAGTAGTCCAGTGGATGAACCAAGCAGTTTGGTTAGGGCTTCTTTCTCTTCCAAACTATCCAGAACTAGCAACAGAGTTTTACTATTTATTTAGGCCTGCTTTTACTGCTATTGGCGTATATATACCTCTTGTTACTTTTTACAAGGTGTTCAAATGGTTATTGTTTACAGTACATGATACCAAAGATATTCGTGATTCTATCTTTGACTACCCTGGTATTCGTTTAACTTCTGATAAAGAGGCACATGGTGTTTATACTTGTGAAGTAAAAGTATGTACTGACTCTGAAAGCGGTGTTGATGTTTGTATCCCAGAAAATAAACGTTATGAATCTTTTCTAATTGTTGGTGTTTCTGGTTCTGGTAAAACTACTATGGTTTATGAACCAATGCTTGCTAGAGATATAGAAAGAAAATCCTTTTTTAAAGAAGTTTCTAAAGAAATGGGATTTACTGCTTTAAAAACAGGGCTTGCTATGCTTAACTGCCCTTATGATAACGAATATATTAATGAACACTTTAATTTAGATATGCTAATTCCAAATAGCGAAAAATTAGATACTTACAAAAATTATATGAAAAAAATGATTATTAGTAGTTCTGGTGATAAAATTACTTATCGTAATATGGGTATTACTTATCTTTCAGCAGAACATGAATCAGTTGAAAAAATTGAAAAAGTAGCTAAAAATTTTCATGTACCAGTAAATATTATAGACCCTAATCGTATGGATTCTCCTGGTTTAAACCCATTTGTTTACCAAGACCCTATTAAAACTGGCTTAGCTGTTTCTTCTGTATTAAAAGGGATATTTGTACGTACTAGACCTGATACTGAACTTGCTTTTAGAGAAAATGAAGCTATTCAAATTTCAGAAAATTTGTCTATTTTACTAAAAGAAATGTACCCATTAGAACATGAAGGGTTATTACCTAATTTAGAAGATTTACTCAATATGCTTAATGATTTTAGCTTAATTATTGATATGGTTGAAAAAATGAAACAAATTCCAGAACTAGCTGAAAAGTATCGTATTTTAATTCGTTACTTTGAAAATACCTTTTACCCAGATGCCAAAAATCTTGTTACTGCTCAGCGTTCTATTACAACTGTTTCTTCTACTCTTGACAATTTACTTCGTTACCCTGGTGTAAAAAACATTTTGTGTAAACGTTCTAATAACTTAGATTATGAAAAAGCTTTAGCAGAAGGGCAAGTAACCTTAGTATGTACTCGTAGAGGAGATTTGGGAGAAACATCACATAAAGGGTTTGGATTGTTTTTCTTATTATTAATGCAACAAGCTGTACTTTCTAGACCTGGAAATGATAGTACACGTATTCCTCACTTTTTATATATTGATGATTTTCCAACTTATATTTGTAAAGCAACTGAACCTATTTATACCTTGTATCGTAAATATAAAGTTGCAACTGTATTAGATTCTCAAAACTTAACACAGTTAAAAGGTGATTTTTCAGCAGACCCTAGAGGGGATTACTACAAAGACTTAATTTTATCTAACACAGTAAATAAACTTATCTTTGGTAATGCTACTCCTGATGATGTAAGATGGTGGGAAACTGCAATGCAAGATAAAAGAGAATGGTCATGGAAAAATGACTATAACACTGCACCTGATAAAAAAAGTTATGACCAAAAATATGCTGGTATTGAATTTAAATGGAAATCTAACTATGCAGCTGGCAAGATTATGGCTTTAAAAGGAAAGCAAGTTATTTATAAAGTAAAAGATTTAAGTGGTAAAAGTGTTGTAGAAAAAGGTAAAGTAGATTTCATAGAATCTAAATATAATGAACCACAAAAAACTAAAATGTATGATTTTGCAAAATTCACTTCTGGTATTACAAGTGCAGAAGAATCTGCTAAAAAGTTACTTAGTAAAAATAGAGGCAAATATGCCCCTGCTACTGCAAGTAATGATAACTACGATATCGATAGAGAAGTAAACCCTATTCAAACAGATACTTCTGATAGTGACTTTTTATTTGATAATGAAGATGCCATTATTGTAGATTTTAAGAAAAATACAAACCAAGATTAATTTAAAAGCTAAAAAACGAGAAAAGTGGAGATCATCCACTTTTCTCGTTTTTTATTGTATAGGAAAAATCACAGATTTTTTCTATACAATAAGGTTAGGTTTCCTTAGAAAGTTATATTTAAATTCCTAATAATTTTACTTCGATATTTTCCATTTTATATTTTTTAGTTGTTTCATCTAGTTTAAATTCTACTAAAGTTTTAGCAAGTGTTTCTTCGTTTTGCCTTAAATCTGTAGTGAAATATAGTTTTATTTTACTAATTTCTACTCTATTCATGATAATGGTTTTAAAAGTTTGTGCCATATGTTTTTCATCTTCACAAATTAGAATTAATTGTGGTAAACTCATATGACCTGAATCACCTACTTGGAAGTTTTCGTAAAAATCTTTATATAATCTCATTTTGTCTACTAGTTTCTTTTCCCAATCTTCTTCTCTACGAATTACTTCAAATACAAATTCAATTGACCTATTATTTTTAGTTAGCTTTACACTACCACCGCTTGCTTTAAATACTTTACCTGCTTGTTTTGCAGTAAATGCTGGCTTTGGTGTGTAAGAATCAAATGCTTTTACTTTTCTTAAATAAGCAATTAAAGTTTGATTTCCTGCTAATCTCTTTTTTATCATAACAACTGGCTTGGTGTTATCTGTTGGTTGCCACTTACATTCTGTTCCTCTAGAATTTAACAAATATTTACCCATTTTTTCTAAACAATAAATACGATAAATTCCTTTTCCTTCTTCTGAGTCAAAATAGTATCTTGTTAAGATTTTTGTTTTTACTAATTGATCTAGTTTATTATTTAATTTATCTTGTGAGCCTACTTCTACGTTTTTCCATTCTAGCATTTGAAGTAATTGTCTAGAAGTAATAAACTCAAATTCATTTACTAATTCTATTATAGAAAAGTGCATATCATTAATATGACCAATATTAATTCTATGAATAATTTGGTTCATAGAGATATACCCATCTTTTCCATCAAATACTTTTATTTCACCTTCACGAATTGCAAATGGTGACACTGTTGCCTTAATTTCATTGTCATCTACCATTTATTTTACCTCCTTTTTAGTTTTGAATCCAAAACTAAATTCCTCTATTCTAGCTTTTGTACAATATAAAAATTTAATTTATACCCAAAGCTATTACTATTTTACCATATTTTGGCGAGTTTGTCTACCTCTGCTTTTTCTAAATAGCGCCAAGTACCAAGTTTTAAATCTTTTACAGTAAGATTTCCTATTTTACTTCTGTGCAAAGCCAATACTTTTTTGTGAATTGCCTCACACATACGCCTTACTTGCCTATTTTTTCCTTCATGAATGGTTACTTCTATTCTTGAAATATTTTTTTGACTATCTATTTTCATAATTCTTGCTTTTGCAGGTTTTGTAATATAGTCTCCTATATTTACACCTTGCTGTAATTGCTCTATTTCTTCTTTTGTAATTTCCCCTTTTACAGTCACTTGATAAGTTTTATCTATTTCATGTTTTGGATGAGTTATTTGATAAATGAATTCTCCATCATTGCTAAGTAATAATGCTCCTGATGTATACATATCTAGTCTTCCGTACAGGCACTACTTTTTCTTTAATTTTGATTAAGTCCATGACAGTATCTCTACTAAACTGGTCTTTTACAGTTGTTACATAGCCAATTGGCTTGTTTAGCAAAATATATACTTTGCTACTTTCTTTAGAAACCAACTTTCCAGCAAATTCTATTTTATCTTTTTGCGGATTTACCTTTGTTCCTAATTCTGTAACTGTTTTTCCATTTACTTTTACTTTGCCGCAAACTTATATATTCTTCTGCTTTTCTTCTTGAGCAAACACCTTGATTTGCTAAGAATTTTTGCAAGCGTTCTTCCATTTTTATTTTCCTTTCTTTCGACAAATTTTTCAGCAACTTTCTACTTTTGGGCAGAAATTGTTGAAAACCTACATAAATAGTAATCCCCCCGTAATCCGACTTACGGGGGTTTTTCTTGTTCATGTTTAAATTATTACTAAAGATTCTTGCTTTTCAGCTATTTATAGTATAGCATCTATTTTATATGGTGTCAAACCTTTTTCTTAAATTTTGCAATACTTCTTCAAAATAGGCTGGCATTAGTGCTTCTAGATGCATTTGTTTACCTGTAATAGGGTGTTTAAAGTCTAAACTTTTTGCATGTAGTACTTGACCTTGTATTTCAAATTCATTTTTCCCATTAGAATATACTGCATCTCCTACTACTGGATGCCCAATTTCTGCCATATGCACCCTTATTTGATGTGTTCTTCCGAGTTTCTATTTGTACCTCTAAAAGTGTATATTTGCCATATCTTTCTAATACCTTAAAATGCGTGATTGCACTTTTCCCCTTTGGAGAAACTGCCATCTTTTTTCTATCTTTATTGCTTCTTCCTATTGGCATATCAATGGTTGCCTCTTCTTCTGGTACATTTCCCCTTACTAATGCTAGATACACTTTTTTTACTTCATGTTCTTGTATTTGACGACTTAATTCTATATGTGCTTTATCATTTTTAGCTATCATTAAAAGTCCTGAGGTATCTTTATCTAGTCTGTGTACAATACCTGGGCGTAATTCTCCGCCAATTCCTGATAAATTCCCTTTGCAATGTGCCATAATAGCATTTACTAATGTTCCATCTGGATTTCCGAACTGCTGGATGTACTACCATTCCTTTTACTTTGTTTACTACAATTATATCATTATCTTCATAAATGATTTCTAATGGTAACTCTTGCTCTTTTAAATCTATTTGCTTTGGTTCTGGTATATTAATTAAAATGCTATCTCCTACTTGTATGAAATAAGATGTTTTTGTTTTTTGGTTATTTACTTTAATTTGCTCATCTTCTATTAGTTTTTTTATCATGGTTCGAGAAATTTCTGGGACTTTTTCTGCTATATATTTGTCTAGTCTTTGTTTTTCTTCTCCCTTTATTATGATTAGCTCTTTCAAATTTTTCTCCTTTTATTCTTAGTCTTCACTTTGGTTAGACATGTTTTAATGATTCTTTTAGTTTCCTATCAACTAACTAGCTATACAAAATTAGCAATACCTCTTTATTAAGCTAGCTATTACCCTTTTGCCTCTCCTGTATTGGTTATTCTTTTATATATTACAAAATAGTCATCTGAATATAGTTCTTGATAGTTTCCGTCTCTAGATAAAAACATATTTAATTTTGTTTTTTGTCCAGTAATTACATGTGTTATTTCATATTTTTCAAATTTATCTTCATAATAAGTACCTATATTAGAAGTATTGATATAGTCTGAAAAAATATCTCTTCCATCTGGGTATTGTTCTGTTGCATTAAATTCTGGTGCATATAAGTCTGCTCTAGAATCTATAAATACTGGAATTCCTCTATAAAGTAAATAACTTCCATAGTTATATTCATTAAATAATTTCATGTTTTCTAAGTCTAGATTTTCTAAAATGTAGGTTGAGGCATCTACTGGATAAGATGCTTTATTTACAAATTTATCATTTACTTTGCCTCTAAAAATAAGTACACTAACTAAAATAACAATTAATACTGTTAATATTTTTCCAAGTAGACCTGTCATTACTTTGGTAACTGCTTTCATACCATCTTTGTCATATTTTTCAAATAGGCTAGTTACTAATTTTGCAAAAATAAATCCAGCAATTAATACGAATATGGCTGTTTGCCTTCTTGCCATAAATGCAAGTAAGGTAAGACCTCCTATCATGAAAAAGTCCCTTAATCTTGCTTTGGTGTCTGTAAAAATTAGTAATAAAATATATAAGACAAATACTACTAACATTCCAGTATTATTAATTAGTACTAGTGGTTGATGTTCGCTAATATTATCTACTGTATTACCATTCATTGTATCAATTAAATATGTATATGGTACTGTACCAAGTGGTGTTAAGAAACCTGTTAGCACACTAATTAGCATAATCACAATCAACCATTTGGTAGCTGTATCTTTTTTGAAAATGACTTTGTAAGCATTTTCTCTTCTTTTTTGAGTTTGCTTGATGGCATTTTCTTTATCTAATTGCAAATGTGCTACTCTTTCTTGTAACTTTCCTAAATTTTCTGTTTTTTCTTTTTTCGTTAGTTTTTTTATTTTTCTTTCTGTCATTTTAATACGTATTTTATAATATAAATAAGAATCACAAATGACTGCTAATAGGTATTCTGCAATATATGGCATATATAATACAAAATAAAATGGCCAAACTGCACAATGTAAATTAGCAATTAAAGTAGGAATTATTATTAAATAAATTGCATATCTCTTTTTTCTGGTTTTTAGGAATTGCTCTATAAATAATATTGTTAGAGCAAGCAATATATAGCTTACTAGTTGTGCTCTTGCTGTAATAAAATCTTTTAATAAATACATGATTGCCATGGTAATGAAAAAGGATACTAATGGACTTTTACATAGTTTATTCATAACGTAATACACTACTACGCCAAGTACCATTGCTAAGATAATAGTAGTAATATAAATTGTTGCAAATCCTCCGCAAGCCAATAGTTTCTCCTAAGTTATAGATTAAATAAGTACCTACATCATAAGCCCAATGTGGATATGTATATGGTAAGCCTTCATGCCATGAGAATGGATCTTGCATATCAATATTACCATTTTGAATAATGTGCTCTCCTATAGAAATAGTATAATAAGTATCATTTTGGAAAGTAATAGGAGTTAGTGCAAAACTAAAAATAAGTATGCAAAATATAGCTAATACATGAAATTTAATATTGGTTTTATTTTGTTTTTTCTTTTCTTCCATTTTATTTTGTTCCTTGTTTTTTATATTTAGGTTTTTTGATTTGGTATAACACCTATAAACCGTTTGTCTTTTTATTGGATTATTATATCAAATTGCATTAGTATTAACAAGGTCTTGGAAGAATTAAAGTACATTTTTGGACAATTATTTTTTGAACTAAGTGGATTTTAATTTTTTGACTCACCTTAAGTTAGGAAAATAAATATAAAAAGTTTCTATTCAACTGTTTTGAATAGAAACTTTTTTAAAATAGCTATTTTGCAGTAATTTTCTTGCATGCTCTATTTATTGTTATTACTTTTCATAATTATATATATTGCTTATTTATGTCAAGCTTACGAGATTTGCTCCTGTTTAGCGTTTGCAACTTTTTGGGAATTTTTCTCTCCGATATGCTAGTTTTAGCCTTAAAATGCGAATATTTGCGTTCTAAGGCTATGCTTTTTGAAGTCATCAAGTTGTGGCTAGGACAGGGCGGAAACCGTGGTTGCTGCCGCTAACGCCTGTGTAGCTGTAGAAAAAGAACGCCCCGGCACCCGAACCACCACTGTAATGGCCTCCACGACGGAAGAACGGATAGCCCGTGATAGGGAAGGCCGAGTAGTCATCGTACCACGAAGTTGTTCCACTACCTGCTGTTGATGTTTCGTACACTGCGTCTCCATATCGTCCTTTGTTTGCTTGATAGTTTGTCTCTCTATCATCGCTACTTCCTTTACTATACACTTGTTTTAAATGTCCACTTCCATTTACTAAACTTGCTCCATAGTTTCCTAAACTACT
>CAMTJT010000006.1 GCA_947073285.1 uncultured Clostridium sp.
TCATTGGTATTTGTTCCTTCTATGATAGACACATCAAATACATAACCATCTTCTGTAGTTACTTGGTAATACCCTTCTTCTTGTTTTTCTGCTTCTATGATATAGCCTTCTTTATTTTGTACTTGGTTAATAAAGTCTTCTAGGCTTGGTTTTCCTAGCTTTTCTAAAGCTACGGTAGCTTCTGACACATTAAATTTATCTAGCAATTCTCCTATTCTGGTTTGCTCTTTTGAACGTTGTGCTTGATTAAAAATTCCTCCATCAGTTAGTACTAATTGAATGGTAATTCCTGCTAATATCAAAAGTACCACTATGGTTACTACTAGTGCTATCAAAGTAATACCCCTATTTTGTATATTGTTTTTCATAATATTCAACTCCTTTAACTATTTTATTTTTCCTTGTAACCAGCTTCATAACTAGATTATGAGCTTATAGTAAAATTGCTATTTTACCTTTTCTTACTTATTTGTGCATATTAGCTTTTTTCACTTTTTTCCCTATAAAAATGGTATTTTTTTATAAGAAATATACATATAATATACATACAATATACACATAAAAAAGATATTATATGACAATTTAATCATCTATATTTTGACAATTATTTGACTATAATATCCTGTATATTTTGTATTCGTATATTTTATATTTCATTATTTTTCCTCCTCTTCTTTAGTGATTTTTTTAATTATAACAATAAGCTTTTTAAAAATCAATACTTCATCATGGTTTTTATTGATATTTTATTATATGTTATTCTTATTAATAATTATTTTTTCTATTTGTTATATACTTCTGATTCTTGCTTTTCGGCTTGTCAGGTATTGTCATTTTTATTTTATTTTGCACTAATAGTGTTTTCAAATAATTCCTTTTAAATCTATCTATTCCTTTATATCCACAAAATTCTGCTATTTCTTTTGCTGTTTTTTCGCTTACACAAAATTCTAATATTTTCTTTTCTATGTTTTCATACGTCTTTTCATACGTCTTTTCATACGTCTTTTCATTTTGTGTTAGTCCATATAACTCTTCATCTGTTTTTCTATAAAAAATCACCTTAAATCCACTTTTTCTAACTTCAAATTCTACTTTTATATTAGAATTTCTACATTCTTCTGCTATTCTTTTTAATCCAGAACCCCATTTTTCAATATCCTTTGATAAATATAATGTATTTGCTATTATTGGGTTTCTTGGTATAGAAGCTTCTTTCCCATCTATAAAGTCTTTTGGTTCATATCCTTCAGGAAATTCTCCTGGGTTAAAGATTTCTATTCTATTTCTATATATCGCAATTTCATTACTTTTAGGATTTTTAAAATCTCTGTGTATAATTGAATTAATTAAAGCTTCTCTAATTGCTGTCATTGGAATTTCAGGTATTTCTTCTCTTTCCATGCTTCCACTTTTAAAATTAACTGGCCATTTTATGTTTTTTCTAATATAACTTTCTCCTACTTCAATTATTTCAAATATGTTTCCAAAACTTTGATCTATATCTAAAAAAGTAAGTTTAGTTTCTGTAGCAAAAATAGCCATTTGCATTTCTAATTTTGCCTCTTTAGAAAATAAAACATATCCTGCATTTAATAACTCTTTATTTCTATTAATTAATGATAACTTTGTTAATGTTTCTTCTTTATTAGTATAAGGGAAATTAATTCTTTTAGCTTTTCTTCCCTTTTCTATAAAATCTTTTAACAATTTTTCTTCTATTTCTTTAATATCATGCTTTGAAATTTTACTTTCCCATTTTCCAATTTCACTTTCGTCTTTTAAAATGATTTTCCTGATTTCCTTCATCGAAAGTTGTCTATCTTCATCTCCAACTCGCATATAAGCTCTTCCAAAGGCCAAATAAGGAATATCTTCGCCTTCAAATTCTACTAAAATACATTCTTTATCATTTAGTTTAATTTTATTTACAATTGGATATATTTTGGGTTCTATATTCTCTGATATTGCTTTTGAAACCTCTCTTATGGTTTTGCTTGTAACTATTTGTCCAACAATTTCTCCATCATCTTTTATTCCAAAATATAATTTTCCACTTTGATGTTTATTTAATATAGACACTATTGAAATAATGCTTTCTTTCAATTCTCCTGTTGTCTTTTTAAATTCTACAGCCTCATTTTCCAAAAAATTTATATTAGCCATAAGATTAATCTCCTATTTAATTTTAATTTCTTTTAAATTATAACATAGCTATTTAAAAATTTATAGTAATTTTATAAATTTTAACAATTTCATTTTAACTCTTTAGCATAATAATATATTCTTCCTTTTTTAGGTATTACTTTTACTAAAATAATATTTTTCTCATCAAGATACGCTATTTTAATAATATATTCAAGCGCTGGTCTTATATATTTTTTAATATTTTGGGCAATTTCTTGATATGACTTTTTTACCTTCTTTATACCTATTATCTCATTTTTCTCTTGGTTAACTCCAAAAATGATATAACCTACCTTTTCCATATTTGCAAATAGAGTTATTGTTTCTAAATATTCCTCTGGTTTTCTTAAATTTACTATTTTTTTAAAATCTATGTTATAGTCTATCTCTTCTATAAATTGATTTACTTTATCCATCAAACCTCCTATATAGCAAAAGATAAGGTCTTTATCAAACCTTATCTTTACTAAATATTAAATAAACCTTTATTCCTCTTTTATTAGCCTTTCAATTCCTTCTTTGATTGCTAAATTTAAGATAATATACTGTGGAATATTAAACTTTGACTTTAAATCCATTAGTATCTTTATAGATGACTTTCTAAAAATAACAGAATGTTTAGACAAATTTTTTATTTCCTGCATTCTAATTTCCTTTTTATCTGCAAATCCATATATACAAGCATTAATAATTTTACTAACCGATGCATCAAGTTCATTTTCAGATAAAATAACTAATTTGTCATATAACTCATCTTCTATTTGTACAGTCTTTTGTTCTAATTCATCTTTTCTCCATAAAGTATCTATTGAATTCATAATTCCACTTCCTAACAATCTATAATTAATTATTATATTATATGTTATTGAATCACATTTTATAACATTTATTTATAATGTATTATAACCTCGTTAGGACATTGCTTCAATTAATATTCAGCTTAATTATGCTATTTTTTGTGTAGGTACATATCCTATATATTCATAGAATAATTTAGGAGAAATATAATAAGTCCATTGTGAACTTAATTGTACTGCTACTCCAAATGGCAATCTATTATTCCTAAGACCTACTCTAATAAATTGTTCTGATTTCCCCATTAATTTTGAAGCTTCTTTTACTGAAATAGTTTTTGCTTCTAATTCTTCTAAGAATTCTTGAAATTCCATTTTCCATCCTCCTTTCTCTATAAAAATGAAATAATGTTGTATGAGTTTGTATACATTTTTCTATTGTATAGCCAATATTATATATCATCTTTTTAATTATGTCAACACTTTTTATTCATTTTTTATGTATTATAATTGACTTATATCAATTTCGATTGTATAATATCTTTCATAGGAGTTGATGTTGTATGAAAAATCGTTTACATGAATTAAGAACTGAACAAAATTTACACCAAGAACAGTTGGCAAAAGCTATTAGTTGTTCTCAACAATTAATTAGTAATTATGAAACTGGAAAGCTAAAAAGGTTGCCTGCTGATTTAGAAGAAAAAATCTGTAACTATTTTAATTGTAGTCTTGATTACCTACGTTGCAGAACTAATATTAGGAATGAGGAAAGATATTCAAAAACACTGATAAAAATAGAAGCTCTCATAGAAGACTTTTATGCAAATTCTAATAAAAATAGTCAGCAAGATCTTACCGATGAAGAACTTGCTAACTTTCAAGAAATTCTGTCGCATTTCAAAGATATCTTACAGAAATTTCCTAAATTATGATTTCTTATTTTGATTAGAATCATCTAATAATATTTTTATCAAAATAAGAATTGCGGAAAGTTCTATATGACTATCTTCTAATTCTTGAAGCATTTTTTTAAAATTTGACATAATATTGTACCTCCTTCTATTATATCACAAATAGAACAATTTTGCATTCCTCGTTCCATCGAAGATTAAGGAGGAATTAATTATTATGAGAAATCCAAATGGATTTGGCTGTGTATATAAAGCAAATGGAAACAGAAGAAAACCTTATATCGCAAGAATTACGACTGGTTGGGATGAAGAAACAGGAAAACAACTTTTTAAAATTATTGGTAGTTTTTCCTCTTCTACTGAAGCTAGAAACGCTTTAATAGAATACAATTCTGATCCTTATAATATAGACTCTGCTAAGATAACATTCTCTGATTTATATGAAAAATGGTCAGCTGAAAAGTATCCTAAAATTAGTCAATCTATGATTTCAAGTTATCAAAACGCTTATAACGCTTGTAAACCAATTCATGATATGCAATTTATTTTAATTAAAAAACTACATATTCAAACCGTTATAAACGATAGTAATAAAACCTATAGTGGTAAAGAGAGAATGAAAATGTTAATAGGTCAACTCTCTCAATTTGCAATAGAAAATGATATTGCAACAAAAGATTATTCTACTTTTGTTGATTTAGGAAATAGACCAGATAAAATTCTTGATAGAGTTCCCTTTAAAGAAACAGAAATTAAAAAATTATATGAATCAGTTCATATATATCGTTATACTGATACTATATTAATGATGATTTTCTCTGGCGTTCGTCCTAGTGAATTATTGCTAACCGAAACTGAAAATGTTCATTTAGAAGAAAATTATTTTATATGTGGTATCAAAAACTCTAGTAGCAAAAATAGAAAAGTTCCTATTAGTAGATTTGTAAAACCATTTTTTGAAAAATATTATCATGAAGCTATCGCCTCTGGCTCTAAATGGTTAATTCAAAATACAGAAGGACAACAAATGAAATATAGTAACTACAATCGTGATAAATTCCATAAAATAATGGAAAGATTAGAAATGACTCATATGCCACATGATGGTCGCCATTCATTTGCAACTTTCATGGATAGAATTGAAGCTAATAAGTTATGTACTCAAATAATTATGGGACATTCTCCTAAAGTTTTAATAGATAGTGTTTATATCCATAAAACTTTATTAGAATTACAATATGAAATTGATAAACTAGAAAACCTTTTCAACTTAAATGAAATGCTTTCTTTAATCAATGAACATTATTGGAGAAATGAATCACAATTTTTAACTTTTGCTTCTCCCTCTCCATCGAAAATAATTCATACAAAGATAAGTTGATTTTTCTAATTTTAAAGAGTTAGTGTTGTCGCTAATAGACTTATAATATACAAAAATCCTTGTAAGTATCTATTTTAAGCGACAAGCACTACTATGGTTACCACCAACGCTATTAGCGTGATTCCGCTTGTTCTATTCATTTTGTTTACCTTTTGCTTCTTTTTCTCGTTCATTTTCCTCGTCTCCTTTTTTATATTTTCCTTTGTATTTTCCCCATCTTCTTCCATTTTTATACCTTACTTTTCTATTTATTTTTTAGTACTATATACTTAAATTTTAAGTATTCCATGAGATAGGCTTTTGCATATGCTATTTATAGATAACTTATTTTATAGTATACTTTATCTTAAAATGAATGTAAACAAGAAAAAACATTGCTTTGATTTATTACAAAGCAATGTTTTTTCTTTACAAGCACTTTTTCTTACTCTCAAGCTGTTTTCATCTTCATTTCTGTAACTAAATTTGCAATTTCATTTCTATTTGTAACACAATTGTAATGAAAATGTCATATTACTTTGACGTTCTGCTATTTATCACTGCCAAAATATGGATATTATATTTGCTTTTTTAAAATAGTTGTGCTATAATGTAATCTATACCTATTTATATAGGAATTTTGAGGAAGGACAAGATACAATGTTTCATACTACTTTGAAAGAAGACACCTCTTCTTCCCTCACTCCCGCTATGTTGACAGAGCTCTATTTGAATGGAAAAGCACTTTTCGTTCCAGAAGCTCTGCTTACCAAAGAACAAACTCGTTGGAGTGGTCGCATCTCTCAAGTTGTAAAACTGAGCGAGAATGAAAGCATCCTTATTTTGTCTTAATATTAAAGGCGAAGCAGTTCTTCTGCTTCGCCTTTTTCTTGCTTCATTTCTCACTTCATTTTTTTACTTTATTTTCTTCTTGAGTCTTTCCCTATATTTCTACTTGTATGAAATATAATTTTTTACTTTACAAAAAAGAGATACTTTATAAGTATCTCTTCTCTATTTTTATTATTCTGCTGATTCTGTATCTGAAGTTTCTTCAGTTTCAGGAGCTTCATAAGCTTCTAATATAGCTTTTTGAATTTTCTCTCTTGTTTCAGCATTGATTGGATGAGCTATATCCTTGAATTCTCCGTTAGGAGTTTTTCTGCTTGGCATAGCAATAAATAATCCATTTTGACTTTCGATAACTTTGATGTCATGAACAACAAATTCATTATCAAATGTCACAGAAGCAACAGCTTTCATTCTGTTTTCTGAATTTACTTTTCTTAAACGTACATCTGTAATTTGCATTTTGTGTACCACCTTCCGAGTTTATTTTTGTACATTTTTTTCCTTATGTACATTTATATTATTCGCCACATTTTTATTTTTTCCTTCTTATTTTTACAAATTTTATTGTTTTTTTGTAAATATTTATTTTTTTAATATAATAAATTATTTCTTACTACTTTAATAAAAACACCAACTATCTTACTCACACTTTTTATCAATCTATTATATACTATATTACTAAGATTTGTTTCTGTTTTCTTAAAAATATTTATTTAGTATCTTCTTCTGGCAAAAATTTAATTTAAAAACTAAGAAATATAGATAAAATACTTTGTTAATTCATTCTGCAGTAAATTGTAAACATTCTTAGTTTAATAAGAAGTTTAACTTAAATACATCTAAATAATTGATAAAATCATTATTTAGTAACTAAAGAAGATTGAAAAAAGAAACAAAAATGTTGAAAATTTCAAATAAACAGTATATAATAGGCAAAGTTAAGCATGATAAGGTAAGAAACACAAATATATTTTAAAGGAGTTGTATTTTTTGGCTAATTTAGAAGAATTAAAACAATTTAAAAACATACATATGATAGGTATTGGTGGTATTAGTATGAGCGGAATTGCTGAAATCTTAAATTTTTGGGGATTTCATGTGACTGGTTCTGATTCTACCCCTTCTGAAAATACAGAAAAGTTAATTAGAACGGGAATTCCTGTTACAATTGGACATAACTTATCTGATGTGATGAAAGCAGATGTTATTGTATATAGTGCTGCTGTTAAGCAAGATGACATTGAACTTGTAAAAGCAAATGAACTTCATATTCCTGTTATTGATAGAGGTACTTTTTTAGGAAAAATTACAAAAGCTTTTCATAATACTATTTGTATTTCTGGTACTCATGGAAAAACCACAACTACTTCTATGGTTTCTTTGTGCTTTTTAGAAGCACACAAAGATCCTTCTATTCAAGTTGGAGCTTATTTAAAACCAATTGCAGGAAATTATCGTGTTGGTGCAAGTGAACACTTTATTATTGAAGCTTGTGAATATGTTGAAAGCTATTTAAAACTATTTCCTAAAGCAGAAATCATTTTGAATATTGATAATGACCATTTAGATTATTTTGGTTCTTTTGAAAACATTGTAGCATCTTTTCGCAAATATGTTCGTTTGCTCCCTGAAGATGGTTTGTTAATCATTAATTGCGATGATCCTAATTGTAAATTAATCGCTAAAGATGCTAATTGTAAAACTGTTACTTATGGTATTGAAAATGAAAATGCAAATTTCATTGCTAGAAATATTACCTTTAATAAAAATGGTTTTGCTTGTTTTGATGTATATTATAATAATTATTTTTATAAAACTATTGAACTTTCCGTTCCTGGTAAACACAACATCTTAAATGCTTTAGCCTGTATTGCTGTTTGTCATGAATATGGTATTGAAAAAGAAGATATTAAAAACGCACTCCTTACTTATACCGGTGCTCACAGAAGATTTGAATATGTTGGCTCTTTTAATCAAGGGGTTAGTGTATATGATGATTATGGGCATCATCCAACAGAAATTTTAGCTACTGGTGAGGCCTTAAAACAAAAACACTATAGACAATCTTGGGTAGTGTTTCAGCCTCATACTTATAGTAGAACTCAAATGTTATTAGATGATTTTGCTAAAGCTTTACTTAACTTTGACCATGTTATTGTTACTGATATTTATGCTGCTAGAGAAGATAATATTTATGGAATTTCTGCTTTAGATTTAGTAAATAAATTAAACACTGTTTATCATAAAAATGCTATTCATATTTCTGATTTTAATGAAATTGTGAAATACTTAAAAGATTATACTATTAAAGATGATATTGTATTAACCTTGGGGGCTGGAACAATTACTGAAGTTGGTCCTATGCTTGTTACAGACCCTTAATTTTAATTATTTAATAACAATAGATAGGAATATGCTACAAAATTTAGAGTTTTATAGTATTTCCTATGCCATAAAATAATTGATATCACTTTTCTTTATAATATCTTATAAAAATAGAAATCCTCAATATTAAATACTAATATTGAGGATTTCTATTTTTATTTTATATAACTATTAACTTGTTTATTTTACAAAAATTATTTTATTAATATGGATTTTGTAATCCTTTACTCTATTTCTAGTTTAATGTATAATCTACTTTAGTTAGAGTTGGAAATTGGAATTTCATACTATTTTCAGAAATTTCTGGTTCTTCTTTATGATCTTTGAAAAAAGTATCTGATCCTTTTAAGAAATATTTATATTTTGCACTTTCATTAAGAGTTCCTTCACCTACTATAACTGGGTCATCCCAAGTAACATCTACTGCATACCACACATAATTTAATTGTACATAATTCCATGCATGTGACTGTGTTTGCCCTTGTTCATTTGTTGCATTCCCTGATACTAATATACAAGGAACTCCTACTTCTTCCATTAAATACTTAAAGATTCTTGCATATCCTTCACACACTGCTTTTCTGTCAAATAAAGCATAAATATGATATGCATTTTTACTTTCTTTGTTTGTATCATATTCAAAAAAGGAAACTATCCAATCATGAATTCTTCTTGTTTTTTGTAAATCTGTATCATTTTTAGTTTGCTCTACAATTTGATCTACAAAATATTTGATATATTCTTTTGCCTCTTCTATCTTCTCTTTTGTTTGAAATTCCTCTTTTAAGTAATTACCATTTTCACTTGGTCCAATGGAAATATAATGTGTAACAATTCCACCTAAATCAGTATATTTTTTTAATAGTACTAGTTTAGAACTATCTATATAAAATAGGTCTGGCTCATCATAGTAAAAAGCATTCCATGCTGATTGAAAAGCTTCATTTAATTGTTGCTCTCCTTTTTCTGCATGTAAAAGTATATTAAACTGTGTATCAAAATCTAATACATAGTTTCCAGTCATTAATTTATCTTTATTTTCTTTTAATTTATCATAAATAATTTTAGCATTACTATTTAATTGATTATAATAATATGACCTAGAAATTGTTTTTGCAGTTGGTTGGTCATCAGTTGTTTGATTTGGAATTTCATTTACTATTGCATTTGGAACATTATTATCAATAATTGGCGGTACTATATTATTTTGTATATTTTCTTGGTTTGTTGGTGCCTGCACATTTTGACTATTTTGCCCATCTATATTACCATTTGCTGTGTTTGTATTAGTTGCTTGATTAGATTTTAATAAAAATATTTCAAAAACGATTGCTCCTAATGCTATTGTTGCTACAATTATAATTAAAATAATGATTATTTTACCTTTTTTCATTTTTCTTTTCCTCCATTTGTCACTTTGGGGGCTGTTTGTTTTTGTGGCACTTTTGTCATTTTAAGGACATCTATTTAATAATTAACCTTACTTCTATTTCTTAAGTAACTGTTTTGTCACTTAAACAAATATCTCCAAAATAACAAAATTAATTTACTTCTCTCATTTGTTTTAGCATAATATCTGCAAATACTCCATACCCTACAGTAGGGTCATTTACTAGTACATGTGTTACTGCTCCTACAAATTTTCCATTTTGAACAATTGGTGCGCCACTCATCCCCTGAATAATGCCTCCTGTTTTTTCTAAAAGCCTTTCATCTATTATTCTGATTAACATACTTTTATTATCTTTATTATTATTTAAAAATACTTTTTGTATTTCTATATCATAATATTGCTTTTGTCCATTTTCTAGTTCGCAAATTATTTGTGCCTTTTCTAATTTTATTTCTTCTCTTAAAGCTACTTCTATGCTATCTTTTTCAGAAATTCCTACATAAGCTGGTTTATTTAGTATACCAAAAACACCAAATTCTGTATTTTTAGAAATATCACCAATGGTATAGCCTGATTCTATAGTTCCTCTAATTTCTCCGAGGATTACCCTTTTCTCCTTTTTGAATAGATAAGATATTTGTTGTAACTAATTCTCCATTTTCTATTTTGATTAATCCAGAGGTATCTACATCTAAAATACCATGTCCTAGAGTACCAAACATTTTAGAAGATGGCTCATAAAAGGTAAGTGTTCCTACTCCAGCTGCTGCATCTCGTACCCATAAGCCTAGTTTGTATTGTTCTTCTTCATTTTTAACTGGTGTCATGCTAGTAGTAATTGTTTTTTCATCTCTAATATATTTAATCGATATTTCATTTCCTTTACTTTCATTTACTACTTGCATTAACATTTGTGTATTTTCTATTTCACTTTGATTAATTGCAACAATTCTATCTCCTTCTTTGATGCCTGAATTCTCATATGGTTTTTTACCTTCTATTTCTGACATACCTACTACTAAGACACCCTCTGTATACAATTTCATTCCAATGGCTTTTCCTACTGGAACTACAGTTGTCTTTGGTATTACATTTACAGTAATATTTTTGACTGTAAATAACTTAAATAAGCTTAAACTAAGATCGATTTTTCCTACTTGTTCTACTTGTTTGCTAGTAATATTACTTGCTGTTTGTAAAATATCTTGTGAATTAGTGTCTTTCACACTAAGCCCTGCTAACACAGGTATATTTAAGTTTTCACCCTGTAATAAGATGTAACTACTGGGCAAAAAAGTAATATTACAAACATAAATATAAACAACAAGTAGAAAAAATACAATTAATATTTTTGAAATTATTTTTTTCATATGAATCTCCTTTTGCCTTTGAAACATTGTTATTGGTTTCTTTTAGGCATTTGTGTCTGGGCCTTTTTATGACCTCAGCCATTTTTTATTTAGGATATCCATATTTTCATTTTTTAAACTATTTGCTTATATATTTTTAGTACTTCGATTTTTTACAATTTTTTGCTTTTACATTATTTATTTTTAAATTTATATTAAATGCATCTACACTTATTATTCTATTAAGAAATTTTAGTTTATATTAAATGCATCTACATTTGCTCTATATAAATCATATCTTTCTCTTCCTAAAGCCCTTAAGTAATGATTTCTAATTTCTATTAATCTTGGACTATAGGTGGTATTTCCTGACCTGATGGTTGCAATAACATTCGGAGTGCCACTACGAATTCCTCCATCTGTTATTTCTCCTTTTATAATTTCATCTGTTGGATATACATTGCTACTACTTACAATACAATGATAACATGATGTTATATTTACTTTATTACTACCATATATTCTAGCTTGTGGATAAAAGTATTTATAGTCTCCTTCTGCAATTCTAATTGTCTGCCTAATAAAACTAAGGTTTGAATACGATATGGCACTATTATTTGCATCTAATAAATTAAGTGTGCTATTATTGGTTTCTAATAAACGCATACAACCTGGTAAATGGTATTCTCTTTCTCCGAGCTGCATTTCTTGTAATTAAATAAATATTTTCTTTATTAACTACTTCTTCATTACTATCATTCGTCATTACACAATAGTTATTAAAATATTTATGCCCTATTGGAATACCTTGCATAAAAGAAATCATAGACACTTTATTAGTGATTTTATACCAGTCTTCTTCTGTTAATACTGGTAAAGCAAACTCATAGTTAATATTATCTGATTGTACACTACCAGCAATTAATGTTCTTTCAGCTGAATAGTTGTGAATTGCTGTTGCTAAATTTGTTTCAATAGATTTTCTAATAACTGCTACACGGTTTTCGTTAAAGGTTGAACCTGCAATTAAAGGGTCATTGGTATTGCTTGCCACAAAAATTGGATTATTTCCTGTATCTGTATAGTTTTCTTCTTGGGAATAGTCAATAGGATTTCCTTGTTCATCTACTGCTTCTTTTTGTGTAATACCGTTAGTTAAACTAGCCACCTCTTCACTAAATTTTTTTGCTTCGTAATAATATTCAAAAGCACTTGTACTATATAATCTTCCACTAGAAAAGTTGGTTCTTCTCATTAAGTATTCTAATAATTCTCCATTTGTAGAAGAATTTGATAAATATGTTTTTTTATAATTTTGGTAACGAAAATACTTCGCACTTGTAGCTGTTCCTGCGCCTATAGTATTATCATAATAAATTTTTTGACCATTATATACTAAATAATCATAATTTCCTGGTACATCTTCATCATCAATAAATGCTAGATATTCTGTTAAAATTTCTGGTCCTATTTCTACATTATTATAAGTTAATCGCCAAGATAATGGTGTTGCTTCTTGTGCATTAATAACAGTCACTGCATTAGGATTAATTAAATAACCTGACCTAGTTTGATACCCTCTACCATTTCCAAAATTTCCATATAAGGTAATAGCATTATCTAAGGTATAGTTTACAACAAAATCTTTAGTTCCTTTTTTGTAACGACAAGAATAATAAATATATGGCTTTAGCCCTGTTTTTGTATATTCCTCACTTTTTAGGGTCTCCTCGTCTATCACTGGTATTCCATGATTTATAGAAGTTGCATAGACATTATCATATTTGCTATAAATATAATAGCCATCATATAAAGTAAATAGCAAAGCAGGTACATATGCTTGTAATTCATCTTTGCTTAAATTTTGGTTGTTAGATAAAGCCGTATAAAAAGAATTTATTGCAGCTTCAATATCTCTAATTTTAGAATCACTAATACTAGAGTACCTATTATTTACTGTATTTATTTGAAATGCCCTGATTGCATCATAAGTAGAATCTATTAAAATAGAATTATAGTTTGATTGTAATCTAATGGTATCCATCTGTGAGTTAATATAAGATGCTGTTACCATTACAATAGGCACAATAATAATAATAAAAATTACTGCAATATATTGTATTTTCATTTGCTTTCCTTTCTTTGTGTGTTATTTTCTTTTGTAGTTTTTTATTTGTTTACATTCTTATTTTCTTATGTTTTATGTTCTTCCCCATGTTGCTAAAGTATTTTTATTTTTTAATCTAAAGTTTTTTGTATTTTTTATGTTTTTCTAACAAAAAGAGGTTACCCTAAAATTACACATCATTTTATAAAGCCATGCTTTTAGGACAACCTCTTTTATATTTTCTTTAATTACTTCCATTTACAGTAACTATAGCTGATTTGCTAGCTGCTATTTGATGAGAATCATTTCCTGTAACTTGATAGAAGAAATTTCTTAAAAGTTGTGCAATTGTTTTATTGGTATTATTAACAGTAACTGCTATTCTATCGCCTTCTTTTAATTTCATTCTACCGGTTTTGTTAAGTTCCTCTTCTACTTGGCTAGTATACTTATTATAATATACGTTTTCTCCAATTTTAGTCATTTCTGCTTGTGTAACTTTTACACCTGGATTTTCATCTAATTGGTAAACAATGATTTCTGCTTCAAATGAATTTCCTGTAGCTGCAATAGTTTGCAAATACCTTTCATATTCATCTAAAGTAATTTTTCCTGTTGTTCTAACTTTGTCTACAAATTCGTCTGTAGCATTTTGTACTGCTAACTGAGAAATGTCATCTGTTCTTTCTGATAATGACATAAGAGGAAAAACAAACATTAAAACAGCTCCTAGAAATATGGCTACAATAGTAATTACACTATCTCCTAGTTCCCCTTTTTCTGAAACAATTTTTGATTTTGCTTTTGTAATGAATGTTTCAATCGTTTTTTTCATACTGATACTCCTTTTACTATTAATCAACTTGATATACTATTACTCTTTTCTTTTTGTTTTTTAGTAATTCATTTTCTCTTCTTGCGTCATTTTCTTCATCATTTTCATCTGTAAAAAGATTATAGGTATATTCACCTAACATTTCTCTAAATTTAGTTGTTTCATTATCTTTAATAAAGCCTCTACCATAATTATATTTTCTACCACTACCATCTGGATAAAAAAAGTCTCCTCCTCTAAGAAAAGCATCTAAGTTTTTCTTAAAGTCTTCATGAGTACCTGTCCATGGTTCATGACGAATAGTTTCTTCATCTACATCAAAGGTGCATACATTTTTATAATTTCTATAGTTATATTCTGTTACATCATTTCTATAGTACTTTGCTATATTTTCTTTATTAGAATTTTCTCCATTTTGATTTAACCCACCTCCCCACAAATCTGGGTTTGTTTGAGTTTCATATAATTTTAATGGAGCTCCTGTCCTATCTAAAAATAGCACTGTATAATTTTCTTTATAATATTTATAGAGAGTAGGGATAATGGTTTCTAACCCTACTATTCTATAATTTTTAGAATTTTGATCTGTTCTAATGTATTGATAATAAGCTGTACTATCAGTACTTGCTATCATTGATTTTGATACTTCATTTAATTGGGAGAACATATAGATAGAGATTGATAGTGCCATTGTAAATACTAATACGGCAAAAGCCATTTTTAAGGCATCGGTTGCATTTTCCATAATTTATTCTCCAATTTTATTTATTATATATATACTTATGCAAACTAAGGATTAGCTACTTGAGTAAATCCTATTGCACATATATAACCTGTTGATGGATCATATCCAAAGTCAACGTTGTATCTTACTCCTACTCTAATACCTGATTTTGCTGTTGCAAAAGTAGTATTAAATTGTGAGCCTGTTTGTCCTTCTGATGCATTATTTGAAGTTAGTGTTGCTGCTGAATTTTTTTGTACTAAAATGAATTCACTTGAATCTTGTGCTCCACTAATGTTAAATTGTTCTACTGTACTAATTAAAGTTTTAACTGATGCTCCTGTTTGTACACCTTGATATTGTAAAAATTGCCTGTTATGAGCATCTGCCTTTTGTTGGTTTAAACCTGTGTTTCCCATAGCATCTGCTGCTTGGTTATAAATAAACATACCTAAACCTATAATTAAAATTGATAGTAAGATAGCACCTGCGATAATAAGTGCTTTTGATGCATTCTCCATGATAAAATTCCTCCTTTAATTTTTTACTTTTGTATTTTTTATATTTTAAATTAGATTTCTCTAATAATAAAATCACTTTTGTATTTGCTCAAAGTATAAACTTTTTACATAATTTGTTTTTTCATGATATTCTATTTTAGTACATTTAAAACTTGCAGTTGCAAAAAAGCTAATAAAGGTTTCTGATGTTTGTTTTGCAATATCTTCCATATAAATTGGCTTATCTGCTTCTAAAAATTGTACTGTTATTTTTATAGAATTTGTTTCATTTTCTTGATAATAAATACTTTCTTTTGGTTTATCTACTCCATTTTTTTCATTATTATCTATTGCTTTATTGATAATACTAATTAACGTAGTTCCAAGGATTTCTTGCTTATAATAAGTTTCATATGGTTTGTTATAGTCTTTTGTTAAAACACTAGAACGCTTTTTATTATATAAAACTCCACTAATAATTGCAACTATTATTAAGAAAAATACTAAAATTATGACAAAAGTTTTCTTCATTTGCCTCTACTTCCTTTATTATAACATTGCTTTTTAAAATATGCAAACATTTTTCTATGTTTTTTTGTGGAAATTTGTAGTATTTTTTGTTCTTTTTTCCAGTTTCTTGTTTACATTATTTTTTCTTGTTTTCTAAATGTTTTTTTAAGTATTTTCCTATTCACATACCAAGAAAAATACTAAGTTTTTAATATACAAGTTAGCTTTTTATATAGTTTAAACTTTTTTAACAAAAATTTTAATTATAATTTAAACTTAAAAAGTTTAATTGTTGGTATTAATTACAAGTAACACACTCATTTGGAACTTTTATGTGTTGAAATTCCATGTAATATACTCTTTTAGTAATATCACTTACTAATGCTTTTGTACAGATATACCTTTTAGCTTGTTTTTCTATTTTTCTTACTCCAGCGTCATATGTATATACATCATGAAGTGAATTGCTTTGAATAAATTGTAACATTTTTGTTTCATCATTCCAGGCTTCTAAATTAGTTAAATCATTGTCTCTAATACCACCTGTTACAACTGTACCTTCACTTTTTACTCTTATTTGAATATAACTTGTATTGGCTTGTTTGTTTAAGTTTAAATCATATCTATTTCTATCTTGTGCTACTTCATTTTCAAGATTGTTCTTTCTTGCTAAATTTGCTAAACTTGCAATATCATGTGCTGTGCATAATACATTTTCTGTTCCTCCTCCTGCTGCTTGCCTTTTTCCATAATATTTTAGAAATTGTATATTAAACTGGTCTATTTGTGCACTTTCTATTCTATCATACATACTAGAAGTATAGTCACCATAAACAGAAAATAAGTATGCACCAATAGAAATTAGCATAACACCAAGTAATACACTTGCCGCCATTAGTAATGCTTTTGATGCATTTTCCATAAATAGCTCCTTTCTGCCTTTTTAGGCTGGTAATTCTCTATACTCTAGTTTTATAATTCTATTATTATCTGGGCTGTATTTCATATTAATTACTTCAAATCTTCTGTTTTTGAAATTGGTAAATTCTAATTTTAAATCTGTATATAGTTGTGTTTTTGCTCTAAGTTCATCTGCTGTTGTATTTCCTCCGGCCTCTTCTATTAACTGATTCATTTCTGAATCACGCATTCCTGCAAGCTTTTCTACTGTTACTGATCTGCTTCCTATTCTTATCTTTGTGTTTTTTTCTTGCTCTAAATCAGTCTTTAATTTGTTAAAATCATTTAATAAATCTTTATAATTTGTATAAGCAGTATTTCTTGTTTGGTAACGTGTACCATTTGGTCTAGTTACATCTACCATTCGATTACGAATATTTACAGTTAACTTAATTGGATCATACTGGTTATAGCCAGCTGTTTCTGAACCAACATCTAACCTAGTTTCATAATCTGCTATAAAATTAGCTAAAGAAATAAGTTCACTACCATAAAGAGTTCTGTTGAAAGTTTCTATTTTTTTATTGTATTCTGTTAATTTTTTAATGTCTTCACTAGTTATTTCACCTTGTTTTACTTGCCTTAGGTTGTTGAACATAAAAACTAATGCTCCTATAATAATCATAGATAGTAGAACAGAACCTGCCATTATTAGTGCTTTTGAAGCATTTTCCATGTTCATCTCCTCCTTTTGTTCTTTTAGATAATATTTTTAGGCTATATTCAATTTTAGCTTTCTTTTGCTTATTAGCTAATATTTATATAGCCTAATTTACTAAAATTGTGATTCTTGCATTCCTGCAAAAGAATCTGCCATACTGGTTAATCCAACAAATACTAATGGTACAATTAAGTAACCAACAAATAGTACTACCATTGGCGCAAAACCAATTGCTTTTCCTAGTTTTCCTTTTCTTGCAATTAATCTTTCATTTGATTCTTTTCTTTTTTCTTGGTAGTAATCTCTTTCTGTATCTAATTCATCAAATGCATCTGGAATTGGTATTTTTTCAACTGCTGCTTGTAAACTTTCTACAATTCTAATAAACTGTCCATAAGAAACCTCTTCTTTTAATTGTTCTAATGCTTCCCATGCACCACTTTCATAGTTGTTTACACATCTACTAATTGGCTCTTTGAAAATATTAGCATAACGTTCTAACCATTCTAGTATAATTTCTACGTTTACCCTTTCTATTTTCATAAGCATTAATATAATTGTATTGAACTGCATTACTTCGTCTTCCATTTCCATTTGCCTCATTTTGGCTTGGAATTTTAGCATCCAAATTGGAGCATTATAGGCAATGATAGCAAACACCATTGCTAAAAGTACTTCAAACCATTGCATTTGTTCTGTATTAATAATATCTAATTTTTCTTTTACTCTTTCAGCTGCTATTTGGATTTCTTTTTCTTTTTTATCAATATAATCTTTGTTTATTCTACCTTTTTGCATTGCTTTAAAGATATCATCTACTGTTACTTTTACATTCCCCTTAAAGTGTTCTATATACTGGTTATCTGATGCAGTTAGCTCCATAGCAGACTTCTTGTCTTTGGCATTCATTTCTCCAACAATATCATGGTCAACTGTTGGATCTGTATATACATTATTAATAGTTACTTGATGTAATTGTGAAATTAAGAAGATAGATACAATAAAAGTTCCTATTGCAAGTACTATTCTATTGATATAAATCCATTCCATCTTATCTTTGGAAGCTGCATCTTTCATTTCTTGTTTGAGCTTTGTATATTCTTTTGTTCCTTGTTTTGGAATAAATAAATCTACTATTTTTTTAATAAATGGTATTTTATATAATTTTGCTTGCCATGGATTTTCTGTATTTTTTGTATTCATAGCAGTTGAGCCATTGTCTTTTAATTTTCTGGTTAGAATATAGCAAACAAAGGTAAGAAATATTAGTAATATTTGTACTAACATACCATTTCTTCCATTGTAAAAATCTGCTGTAAAACTAAATTGTGAAAGTGCCCAGTTTTTAATTGGTTCTATTGCAAGCATTGGCACAATTGCAATTACTGATAAGCTTTGGAAGGTATAATCTAGTTTATCTCTTTTTAAGATTTCTAGTTGCATTTCTTGTGTAATATTATTTAGGTTTTTTAAATAGAGTGAAGAGTTATCTATTTTACGATCTCCAAATTCTTTGGTTAAATAAGAAACTCCTGCAAACTCTTTTAAATAACTATTTGGTGCAATATCATAATATTTTTCTAGTTCTGATTCTGGATCATCTGAAATAAGTACTTCATATATTTTTTCTGCCTGTCTTGACATTTCTGGTTTGTCGTCATCTTGTGCTACTTGATAGATTGCTTCTTCTACCATGTTAAATTCATGATAAGCATGTCTAATTTCTGAGAAAAAGTCAATTTGTTCTTTTAATAATTTGTTATCTAATTTGTCTACCATTCCATCTACAAAAGTATCTACCATAAATAACTCAAAAATTAAAAGCATAGACATAAGTAGCATATTATTATGTGTAATTGCTATAATAACAATAGCAAGTGGTACAACAATTAATATGGTATTTGTTAAAATTTTAGCTGCTTGTTTTCTTGTTAAATATTCATCATCTACGTTAATAATAGCAAGCCTTCTTCTTAATTTTAACAAGTATCTTTTAAAGAAAGGAGTTTTAAGATAAATAACATATAATTTTTGATATAATACTTCAGTTGAAAAGCTTTTTTCTTTGGTTCCTTCTCTTAATTTTTGTATTTGTGCTCTTTCAGAACTTCCACTCTTCTTTTTAATAATGAAAAACGCCATTAAAAGTATGACTAATAGTACACCTACACCAATCATTAAGTATAATAACATATCGTTACTCATCTTAAGTACTCACCTCTTTTTTTAGTTTTTTTTGCATATTTTTTTCCCCTTCTAAACACATGATTTAAAAAATAATTTTTAGTTTGTATATTTTTTCTCATTTAAATTTGTAACTCTATTTTTTATAATTATTTTTTAAATTTGAGTAGCATTTTTAGGTTTTCTTCCTCTTTTTTTAGGCGCATTTTCTTGTGCTACTGTAGATGTATTTAGGGTTTCTTCATAATCTATTTCTCTTGGTGGTTTAATTCCCCAATTTCTTTCTACAAATTCATCAAAACCTGCAATATCACTATCATCCATGTTGTTTCTCATGGCTTTAATATTTGGCTCTGATATAGGGTTTGTAATAACATAGGTTCCATCATGATATTCTAATACATTTCTATATTTGTATAATTCTCTGTTGGTAGTTTTTGTAAAATATACTGTTGCATTGTCAATGAATTTGTCTAATTTACCTTCTATTGTTTTTTCTTTTCGGTGGTCGTAAGTATATTCATTTCTTTCTTCTACTGGTATACATTCTGTAACTCTTTCTATATATCTTCTACCTCTAAAGTCTTTTACTAAGTGAATGTCAAAGTTTAATACTTGTACAACTTGCTCTTCTGCTGTTTTTTCGTCTTTAAATACACCTGCTCTTAACATAGAATTACGAAGTGCTGTAACTAAGTCTGGGAATGTTTTAGCGTGGTGAGTAAATAATGTAAATTTAGATGCAACTTGTGCAGATTGGATCATCCAAGATGCTACAGGGTCAGTTGCAACCTCACCAATGATGTTAACAGAACCATCAGTTTTCTTTTGAACGTCCAAACAGTCTTGTCCGTGATACTGTTTCTGTTTCTCTCATTGATAAAATATTTCTAGTTGGGTAAATTTTTCTTAAGTGAAGCTCGAAAGCAGTTTCTGTAATACGAAGGTTCATTGTTTCATATATATTTTCAATCATTGCCATAAGCATTGTTGTTTTTCCGGCAACCTTGCTCACCTGTAAGTGAGATGATTCTTGCTCCTTTTACTAAATATTTTAGTAAGTCAATGGCATCATCTTTACCTGGAAAACGTATAATTTGCTCTAAGCTTGCACGTTGTACGTCGAACTTTCTTACGAAGAATGCCCATGTTTCAGACATACTTGGTCTTACAACAACGACACGAGAACCATCTTTCATTTCATTGATTTTAAAACCATTAGTATCTGATAATTGACCTGGGTTATTATATTTATAAATATTTTGACATACTCTTTTTAGCTCTGCTTCTGTTCCAAATGATAAAAACGCTAAACGAATAGATTTACCATGGAACATAATCCAAATACTATCACAAGCACGTGGAACTTTGTGTTCTGCAATTTGGTCTAAGTAATCTCCATCAGTAGTTTGTGCTACTTGGCTCAAGAAAGATTCTGGAAGACCTGATACACCACCTGAAATACCATCTATGTTCATATCTCTAATTTCATCTATACTACTATAACCTTTGTAATGTTGGTAAATTCTTTGTACTACTACATTTAATTTATCAGCAAAAGTTAAAGCAAAATTTTCTTCATCATAAATGCGATCAATTTCTTCTGGTGTAATTACATAACAAGGTTTTGCCTCTCCTGCTACATATTTTAAATCATCTAGTTTATATTTTTTTATGATTTCAGCCATTGCTTCATAGCCAAATTCATTTTTATACATATATATAATAATATCAAACTTATCTTGAGCTGTTAATAATGATGGAATATCAAAAGGAATTGCTTTTGATACATTTGTTTCATCAACACCATATTCACGATATAGAAGATCGTAAATTAGTTCTTTAACATATTTTTTGTCATTAACATCTCCATATGTACAACCTTTTAAAGCCTTTTTTAATTCATACTTTTTTTGCTTTCTTCTTTTTAGTTCTTCTTCTGAAAGCCCTATATCATAAAGGTTAATTTTGGTAATTTCATCTAACCTTTTTTTGATAAATGCTTTCATTAATTCTAAAGTATATGTTTTATCATCTACTTCGATTTCTTGTTCTACTTGTTCGTTTTGCCTTTTTTTAATGAAACGAAACACTAAGAAAACTGCTAAAAAAAGTACAATTATAATTAAAAGTATATTAAGCATCTGATTTACGTTCTCCTTTCAGACTAAAATTTCATTTGTAACTCATCTAATTTAAATAAAATGTTATTAGAAGCCTCTTTTACTTCTTTTACAAAATTTATATTTCTATCTGTATCATCTGTAATGTTTTTAACTCTTAGCATAAAATCAATAATAGTTCCTTCACAAGCTGCTTCGAATAATAGAGTATTATATGGAATAGCAGAAATTAATTTTTTCTCTTTTAAATATCTAGTAACATTTTTATTATTATATTTCGAAAAACTATCATATCTACCAAGCAAAAGCATTACATTCTTTTTTTGATAAAATTCATTTTTTTCACGCAATGCCATAAAATCATTAATCGCTTTTAGCCTTTGATTTAAATTAATCATAATAACATCTGATTGTGTAATGATTGCTTGTGCATCTTGTGCTGGCACCCTTTTGTCTAAATCTACAAGAACTAAATCATAGTAGCGATTAGCAAGTGTAAGAATACTACTATAATAAGATGTTATTTGTGCATATTCTTTATAATCTTTTGTTACTGCTGAAGGTAAAACATCTAGTCTATCTCTTAATACAGTTCTAGAATAATTTTTTACAATTTCATTACTCGTTCTATTACTATTTAAAACTTTAATTAAACCTTCTATTCCTGATTCTAAGCCTACACTTTTAGTTCCATCTTGTTTGATTGCTCCTGATGCTCTAATTTTACTATATTCCCAAAAGCAATTTTCTAAGCTTATATCATTAAAACTAGTAGGAACAACTAAAATTTTATAGTTATGCTCTATTGCCATATAAGTTGCAATTGTTGCAACAGACATGGTTTGACCAGTTTCTTTTGTTTCATTACTACAAAATGTGATAATTGGCATTTTAAACTCCTTTTTCTAATTGCCTAAAGGCTTTTTTTAAATCATTAGATTCTTTTGCATCATCTACTATTTTATCTGTAAGATATAACAAACTTTCTCTATACATTTGTGTTAATTTTTTTATTTTTATTTTTGCTACTCTTTGATTTTCCATAATTGTGCTTTGATCCCCTTGTTCAAATGGAAAATAAATTTTTTCTTCATCCCATATTGCTTTAACACCTAAAGTAATAAATGTTAAATAGTCATCTTCTTCTTTGGTAATACCTTTTGAGAATAATACTTTAGTAAGTGGAATTGGCTCAGTTAAACCTGATAAAATTTCTACCCCTCTTTTTAAAGCATATACGCTAAAGTTTGTAACAAAATAATTTTGATTTGCTGTTTTTATATCAAAATTTCGAACACTTTCTGGTGAATCAATATCTAATAAAATATAGTCATAAGTAAAAACTGCATGTAGTGGCATTCCTAGGTATTCTTTAATAGAATTATAATCATATAGTCCCACTGCAACATCCATTTCTTCAAAAGTTGTAACATAAGACGTAGTAGGATCTATGGAAGGTACTAGATATTTCATTTTTTGCAAAGTTGTTGCATCTATAATTAATATTTTTTTGCCCATAAGTTTTAAAAGTCTGGCAATATATAAAATTAAATCTGATTTATCATATGCGCCTATAAACCCTACTGTCTTCATGTTTACCTCCTATTTTTTAATAACTACCACCCATTGAGTCTAAATATTTTTGTCTTTCTTCTTGTCTTTTCTTGATTTCTTCTTCTACTTTATCTATTACATTATCAATTGCATTATCTTGGTTGTTGTTTAATTCTGTGTTAATTGGATTTCTAACTACAACTTTGTTGTTTTGATTATTATTTCTTTCACGTAGCGCTTGTTTAGCTTCTGCTAAGCAGTTTGGATCAACTTCTATTAAGTTAACAGTTCCTTCATCTGGTAAATAAGTTGGTATTGCAGCACCTTGTAATCCTGGTTCTACATATTCTGTAATGTATAATTTTGATCCTTCTATTTTATAGCTTTCAACAATTGCACAACTTAATGTTAAGATTTCTGCCTCATTTAAATTTAGCCAAATAGTATTAATAGAATCTATTCCTTCTACTATAGGTATTTCAATTAATTTGTGTGATAATACGATAAAGTCTTTTCCATTTGGTAAGTTTAAACGAATATCAATATAACTATTTGTTTCAATTTGTGTTGGTAAAACAATCATGTTATACTCTACTTTTCTAACATCATCTGTTAGTTTTTCACTACTTTTAGTAATTAAACTACTTGTTAGTACAGTATTTTTAGACATATTTACTTTTGCTATAATTGGCACAGTTGTAAGTTCTACTTTTTGGTTATTATCTTGATAATAGTAATTTTCGCCATTTTCTTCAATGATTCTTCTCTTTGGTTCTCCAGTAGTTTGATCTATTACAACATCACCTGTAGTTGCATCTATATGAGGTACATATAAATAAGTTGCTGTTACTGCACCTGTATTTGGATCTTTTTCTACTGCTCTTTGTACTGCATTTCCTGCTGAATCTTCTAATCTGTAGGTACCAAGAATACTTGCATCACTACCAATTGCATTACTTGGAACTGCATTTTTATCAACTGTTAAAGTAGTTACTAAATCATCTGTAATAATTTGCCCTGATTTAATATCTGCATTTAACACACAAATACTTACTTTATCTACCTCTAATTGTTTCATTTCTTGATTTACTTTTGTTAATTGCACAAATAAGAGTGCAATGATAATTCCTGTAATTAATAGTGTAATTAACATTCCTAAAAGAAATGAATTTTGTGCTTTTCTTTGCATTGGATTTTTAGCCATTGCTTAATTCCTCCTTATATTTTTACAAAATATCGTCATTTAATTTATTGTACAACATTTTTAGCGTAAAAACAACAGATTAAGTCTTTGTTATATAAACTTAATCTGTTTGTAATATTTCTGTAATATTTGAATTATTTACTATCTTAACATTTCCTCTACTATTTCTTCTACACTAGTCACTAATTTAGCTCCTTGCTTTAATAAATCATTAGTGCCATATGACCTATCACTTGTAATATTGCCAGGTATCACAAATACATCTTTACCTTGATCTAGTGCATAATCTACTGTAATTAATGTACCACTTTTCGCTTTTGCTTCTACCACTAAAACGCCATCTGCTAACCCACTAATAATTCTATTTCTAGATGGAAAATTTAATTTTAGTGGTTTTGTTTTTGGCTCATATTCTGTAATAATAGCTCCACCTGTTTGTAAAATTTTTTTACAATAATTCTTATGTTCTGCTGGGTAAATATGGTCAAACCCGCTTCCTAAAACAGCCACTGTTTGCCCATTTGCTTTTACTGCTCCTAAATGGCTATAAATATCAATACCGTCTGGCTAGACCGCTTACAATTACAATCTCCTTTTTAGCTAAATGATAAGCAAATTCAAAAGCCACCTTTTTGCCATAATCGCTTGCATCTCTACAACCTATTATAGCTATAGCTGGCTTATTTAAAATACTCACATCACCTAAAGTATATAACTTAGCAGGTGGTGCATAAATTTTATTTAATTTTTGTGGATACTCTTTTTGAGCTTGATAAATGATTTGCATTTTTTCTTCCTCCTTTGAAATGCATGGTTTGAATATGTATATATTCATAACCTTTAAAATCAAGCCCCCAATTTTAGTTAACTGTGCAAAATAAAACGAGTTACAGATAACTTATACAACTGAACACATAGTGAAGTTGTATTTCTTATTTTCTAAAAGTACTATCTCCTAATTAATAATCCCCTATTTTACTTATTGTGCCATTTTTGCAGCTTTTACTACATTTGCCATTAGTATAGCAATTGTCATAGGTCCTACGCCACCTGGTACTGGTGTAATATAGCTACTAAGTGGTTCTACTGCTTCAAAATCAACATCTCCTACTAGTTTTCCTTCTTCTGTTCTATTAATTCCAACGTCAATTACTACTGCTCCTTGCTTTACCATATCACCAGTTACAAATTTTGGTTTTCCAAGTGCTGCAATTAAAACATCTGCCTTACTTGCAATTTCTTTTATATTTTTTGTTTTAGAATGACAAACTGTTACTGTTGCGTTTTTATTTAATAAACACTGTACCAATGGTTTTCCTACAATATTACTTCTTCCAATTACAACTGCATTTTTTCCTTCTAGGTCTATACCATATTCTTCTAACATTCTCATAACACCTGCTGGTGTACACGAAACAAAGCAATCTTCTCCAATAGATAATTTTCCTACATTAATTGGATGAAATCCATCTACATCTTTGCGATAATCAATGGTATTAAATGCCTCTCTTATATCTAAATGTTTTGGAATAGGACTTTGCAATAAAATACCATGAATATCTTTTCTTTCATTTAATTCTTGAATTAAAGCTAATAACTTTTCTCTTGTTGTATTTTCTTCTAGCAAAAATTCTTCAAATCCAATTCCTATTTCATCACATGCCTTGCTTTTATTACGCACATATACTTCTGATGCTTTATCATTTCCTACCATAATAACTGCAAGTTTTGGCTTTACTTTTAATTTAGCTACTTCTTCTTTTAATTCTAATCTTATCTTTTGTGCTAGTTCTTTTCCTTTTATAATTGTTGCCATTATTACCTCTTTTCTAAAGTACTTAATTAAAAGCAGTATTACCTTTTAACTTTTTCCTTTGTTATTTTTCTTAATTATATAGCTATCTATTTTATTTTGCAAATATTTTTTCATTTTTTTGTCATAACTTTTCTCTTTTTTAATATACATTAAGTAAAAGTTTTGTACAAACATTTCTTGTAGAAGGGAGTTAGAAAAACATTATGGAGGAGAATTTAAAATTATATCAAGATATAGCTAATCGTACAGAAGGGGATATTTATGTTGGTGTAGTTGGCCCTGTACGTTCACGGAAAATCTACTTTTATTAAAAACTTTATGGATTTACTTGTTATTCCTAATATTGATAATGATTACAAAAAAGAAAGAGCTAGAGATGAACTGCCTCAAAGTGCTGGTGGTAGAACTATTATGACTACTGAACCTAAGTTTATTCCAAATGAGGCTATTGAAATTACTGTTGGAGAAAATATAAAATTCAAAACAAGACTTGTCGATTGTGTAGGTTACTTAGTAAATAATGCTATTGGTTATTTAGAAGATGATATGCCTAGAATGGTAAAAACACCATGGTATGAAGATGCTATTCCTTTTGAAGAAGCTGCTGAAATTGGAACACGTAAAGTTATTGCTGAACATTCTACCATTGGTATTTTAGTAACTACTGATGGAAGTATTACAGATATTCCTAGAGAAGATTACATTGATGCTGAAGAAAGAGTTGTAAAAGAATTAAAAGAACTAAACAAACCTTTTGTAATTGTGTTAAATAGTGATGACCCATTTTCTGATTATACTAAAAGTTTAGCTAAAAAATTAGAAGATAAATATGGTGTTTCTGTTATTCCAACAGATTGTGCTAATTTAGATTTAGAAGATATTGATGACATCTTTGGCAAAATTTTATATGAATTTCCTATCGAAACTATTAACTTAGACTTTCCTAGATGGGTAGATGGTTTACCTGATGAGCATTGGTTAAAAAAAGAGTTATATCAAGAAATTCAAACTGCTTTTACTAATATTCGTATTTTAAAAGAAATTAACAATGGTATTAATGCACTGCAAAGTACACAAGTTATTACTAAAACTACTTTAGAAGAAATTCACTTAGGTGATGGTAGCGTACATGTTCATATTGAATTAATGGAGCATCTTTTCTACCAAGTTTTAACTGAAATTTCTGGTGTTACCATTGACAATGAAAGTGCTTTGTTTAGTACAATGACTGAATTTGCTACTGTTAAAAAACAATATGATAAAATTGCCTTTGCATTAGAAGAAGTAAAAGCTACAGGTTATGGTATTGTTACACCTTCTATTGATGAACTCATTTTAGAAGAACCTGAAATGGTAAAACAAGGCTCACGTTTTGGTGTAAAACTTAAAGCTAAAGCACCTAGTATTCATATGATAAGAGCAGATATAGAAACTGAGGTTTCTCCAATTGTAGGTAGTGAAAAACAATCTGAAGATTTAGTAAATTACTTACTTTCTGAATTTGAATCTGACCCTAAAAAGATTTGGGAATCTAATATCTTTGGAAAAAATCTACATGAACTTGTTAATGAAGGTTTGCAAAATAAATTGTCTAGAATGCCTGAAGAAGCACAAGGAAAATTACAAGAAACATTAGAACGTATTGTAAACGAAGGCAGTGGTGGACTAATTTGTATTATATTATAACTCATACAAAGCAAAAATTCCAGTGATTTCTCACTGGAGTTTTTGCTTTTGGGTTTCTATTCTAGCCCCCTCTTTTAACTTTAACTTTTTTAGGCAATACCATGTTTTATGTTGATTGTAAATTTTTTGAATAATTTTTTATTTTTAACAAACACTATAAGAAAAAAGGAGGATTTTATTTAAATGCCACAAGAAAATTGGAAAGATAAATTTTTAGGTAAACTGCAACAATTTTTTGACAAGCCAGTTCATGATGATTATCATTTTACTCTTTCAAGTCCTTATGCAGGTGAAGTACAAACTCCTACCACTAATGAAATCCAAGAAAACGAAAAAGCTTTTGACGCAAAAGACATTTTTGCAAGTTTGCCAGTCAATCTAGAATATATTAAAGTAAAGTACAATTGCCTAATTAATAGTGATATTATTCTTCGTGAATTTACACTAACTGCTAGAAATAGACAATATCAAGCACTACTATTTTTTATTGATGGTATGGTAGACTCACAATTAATTAATAACAATGTTTTACAAGCATTAATGCTAAGAAATAGAGCAAATATCTTTGATAATGAAGAAACTGCAGTTATATCAGAAGCAAAAACCAATAATATTACAGTAAAAAAAATAAAAAAATTTAATTTAGAAGACTATATTTTTGACTGCTTATTGCCTCAAAACAATGTAAAAAAAGTAACTACTTTTGCTAACGCTTTTTCACGGTGTTAATATGGGTAACTGCCTTCTTTTTATAGATACACTTCCTGTTGCTTTTGATATTGATGTAAAGGGATTTAAACAAAGAGAAATAAGTAACCCTAACAATGAAATTATTATTAAAGGTCCACAAGAAGCTTTTGTAGAAAATATTAGGACAAATACCTCTTTACTTAGAAGAGTGGTAAATAACGAAAATTTGATTATTGAAAATATAGAAGTTGGAAAATTAAGTAAAACCAAATGTGCTATTTGCTACATTCAAAACATTGTTAACAATGATTTAGTAGCTGAGGTAAAATATCGTATTAGTAATTTAGAAATTGATTCACTTCTTTCTTCTGGTGAATTAGAACAATTAATTGAAGAAGATAACAAATACAGTATTCCTCAAATTTTATCTACAGAACGACCAGATAAAGCTACTAAATATTTATATGGTGGTAGAGTTGTTGTTTTAGTTGGTGGAAACCCTTATTCTTTGATTATGCCTGCTACATTTATTGATTTTATTGTTTCGCCTGAAGATACTAACTTAAAATTTCAATTTGCTAACTTTTTAAAATTTTTACGTTTACTTGCTATTTTTATTACTTTATTTTTACCAGCATTTTATGTTGCTATTACATGTTTTCATCAAGAACTACTCCCTACGGAATTGCTCTTTTCACTACTTGCCTCAAGAGAAAGTGTACCTTTCCCTATTATTTTTGAAATTTTAATTATGGAAATTTCTTTTGAGTTAATTCGTGAGGCTGGTTTAAGAGTTCCTTCTCCCCTTGGGCCTACCATTGGAATTGTTGGTGCTTTAGTAATTCGGACAAGCTGCTGTTAGTGCTAGTATTGTAAGCCCTATCTTAGTTATTGTAGTTGCTATTACTGCAGTTGCTTCTTTTGCTATACCAGATTTTTCTTTTGGTTTTCATTTACGATTAATGCGCTTTTTATTTATTGTTTTAGGCTATATTGCAGGCTTTTTCGGCATTGGCCTTGGCATTTTTATATATTTATGTATTTTAACTAGTTTAAGTTCTTTTGGTGTTCCTTATATGGCACCTTATGCACCTGTTACTAATATTAATGAAAGTGGCTATTTTTTAGGTCCTGTTTGGAGAAGAGAAAAACGAGCAGATTATTTAAATACTAAAAAAGAACAATCACAAGAGCATATTAGTATGAAATGGAAATACAAGTAATTAAAATGACTATAAAAATTTATTATTAATATTGTGTTTTTAGGAGCAAAACTTCTTATACACAAGAAAGGAGATACCTTAAAATGACAAATAGAAAAATAGGAAACATAGAGGCAATTGCATTAGTAATTACTGTTATGGTAAATCATATTGTTTTAAATTTACCCAAAAGTGTTATTTCTTCTACAAAATCTGGTGCTATTTTAAATGTAATATTTATTACACTAGTTGCTGTTCGGAATTGCATACTTAATTTCTAAGTTACTTAATAAATTTCCTCGTTTAGATATTTTAGATATTAGTAATTTTTTAGGTGGTAAATGGCTTAGAGCTATTGTTGGTATTTTATTTATACTTTATTTTACTTTTACCATTAGCATTTTACTTAGAAGTTTTTCAGAAGGATTAAAAATTATTTTTTTCCCTAGAACTTCTGCACCTGTTATTATGATACTTTTCTTAATTGCAATTGTAATTGCTAGTAAATTAGGGTTTCAAGCTATCTCTCGCTCTAATTTATTTATTATTGCCCTTGTACTTTTTACTATTTTCTTCATCTTTTTTGCTAATTTTCATAATTTTAACTTTCATGGTATGTTCCCAATTTTAGGTGAAGGAATGCAAAGTACTTTCTTTGCTGGGCTAAGCAATTTATTTGCTTTTGGTGGAATTACGTATTTGTATTTTATTCCTCCTTATTTAAAAAATGAAAAAGCTTATCAAAAGATATCTCTAATATCCATTGGGTTATCTGGCTTATGTTTGCTTATTAGTGTAGCTACTTTGTTATTTTTGTCTCCAACAGTTATTATAAAAGAAGAAATATTTCCTATTTATTTAGCATCACGTTATATCGAATTTGGTAGATTTTTTCAAAGACTAGATGCTGTATTTTTATTTATTTGGATTATCTCGATTACCTCGTTTTTAAGTATTAGTTTTTGTTTTGCTACTAAAACTTTTCAAAAAATATTAAACCTTCAATATAATAAATGGTATATAGCTTTATTTGCAATACTCATGTTTGGTATTGGACTTTTACCAAAAGATATGTATCAAATTATATTTATGGAAAATTCTGTTTACCAATATATTATTTTAATTTTAGTATTTGCTATTAGTTTAACTTTGCTAGTGCTAGCTAATATTAAATATCACCTATTAGAAAAAAAGAAAGGAGCAGTTTCTATTGATAAAGCATCTTTATAAATATATTGTTATTCTTATAATTGCAATTCTTTTCTATGGTACCTTTGTAGGTGCTCATAGTGTACAAAGTGTAGATGATTTAGCCTATGCTGTTGCCATTCGGTTTTGATGTTGGTGAAAATGACCGTATTAAAGTTACTTTTCAATTTACCATGCCTAACAGTACTGGTGAAGGTGCTTCTGGTCAAGTTGCTCCTATTGTTGTAGATAATTCTGAGGCTGCTTGTATTGAATCTGCTGTTAACTTGATGAACACTTTTGTAAGTAAAGAAATTAATCTTTCTCACTGCAAAGTAATTGTATTTTCAGAAGAATTTGCAAAACAAGGTCTTAGTAAAGAAATTTATAGTTTAATGAACAAAGTACAGGTTAGACCTGATAGTAGTATTATTATTAGTACAAGTACTGCTGAGGAATATATTAAAAGTGTAAAACCAACTTTAGAAAACTTAGTAGCCAAATTTTATGAAATCTTACCACGTTCTAGTGAATATACAGGTTTTACTGCTGATATTAAATTAGGCGAATTCTTTAATAAATTAGAGAGTGAATCAGAAGAAGCAATTGCTATTTTGCGGTAGCCCTCTTTCTTCTGACGAAAACAGTTCTAATGGTGGTAGCTCTGAGGGTGGCTCTAGCGGTGGTGGTGAAAGCAGTGGCTCTAGCTCTGAAGGACCTCTTCCTGCTAATAATGGTATAGAAAATATTGGATTAGCTGTTTTCAAACATGACAGATTAGTTGGTAAATTAACTCCAACAGAAACATTATGCCATTTAATTATCACAGATAAGTTAAAAAATTGTAGACTTTCTATTCCTGACCCTGAAGACGAAAATAAGGCAATTGATATGTTTTTAAATTCTGATGCTACTCCTAAAATAAAAGTTGATCTTATTAATGGTACTCCTTACATTAGATTATCTGTAAAAATGAATAGTAGAATTGCTTCTATTAATCAAATTTCAGAACATATTACACAAGAACGAATTGATAAGATTGAAGAATCTGCTTCTTACTATTTACAAACACATCTTTTAAACTATTTATATAAAACTGCCAAAGACTTTAATAGTGATATTTCTGGTACTGGAAAATATGCTTTAAATAAGTTTAAAACTAACTCTGATTTTAATAATTATAACTGGTTAGATAATTATGAAAATTCCTTCTTTAATGTAGAAGCAAAGGTTAATATAAAATCTAATTTCTTACTAACTGGTACCTAGAATTTAATTTTTCAAACTATTTTTTAGAAAGGAGATAGTAAATAAGACACAGAAGCTTTTTCTATGTCTTACTTTACTAAATTAAATATGATTACTTTTCTACTAATTATTCTATTTTCTCTTGCTGCTTGCTTAGAAAGCATTGCATATGGGATTTATGAAATACAAATCAATCAAAATAAGGCTCGGTGGTATTAGCTTATTTATTCTTTCTATTGTTCGGCCTTATCTTTCCAATTAGTGCATATATTTTAACTTAAGGTATGTATACAACTTCGCTTTGCTCAGTTGTATAAGTTATCTGTAACTCAACTCCACTTCGTTACGTATAAGTTATCTGTAACTCACTTCGTTCGAACAGCTAACTTAACTTCGTTCGAACAGCTAACTTAACTTCGTTCGAACAGCTAACTTAAAGTCTATTCTTCTTGTCAGCTTATCTGCATATTTTACTTCAATTGTAATCTTATCTCCTATTTTATAGACTTCCTTAGAACGCTCACCTGTGAGCGTTTTTCTATTTTCATCATAAATAAAATATTCGTCTCCTAAGTCTTCAAAACGAATTAATCCCTCTACTGTATTTTCTAGTTCTACAAAAATTCCAAAAGAAGTAATTGAAGAAACAATTCCTTCATACACTTGTCCTATTTTATCTTGCATAAATTCTGCTTTTTTAATATCTTCACTATCTCTTTCTACTTTTTGTGCCACTCTTTCTCTTTCAGAAGAAGTTTGTGCATATTTTATCGCTTGCTCATGATATTTATCTAATTCGTCTTCTTTTAAGTTATAACCTTCTTCTAAATATTTTGAAATTATTCTATGAATAAAAAGATCTGGATATCTTCTAATCGGTGATGTAAAGTGACAATAGTATTTACTTGCTATTCCAAAATGCCCTTTATTTTCACTTTCATATTTTGCTACTTTTAAAGTACGTAAAATTAAATTTGATACTACTCTTTCTTCTGGTTTTCCTTGTACTTCATCTAATACTTCTGCAAAAGCTTTACTATATATAATGTCTCCTGCTGTTTTTATTTTATAGCCTAAATTCCACAAAAATTGATTTAGCTCTTTTACTTTATCTATATCTGGTATTTCATGTACACGATAAATAAATGGTGCTTCTAACCAATAAAATTTTTCTGCTACTGTTTCATTTGCTGTTAGCATAAATTGTTCTATTATTTCATTGGCAAAATACATTTCATATTTTTTTATATCTATTGCAATTCCATTTTCATTTAAAATAATTTTGCTCTCAGGTATATCTAAATTTAAACTTCCTGCTATTTCCCTTCTTTTCTTTAAAATAAGTGCTAGTTCTTCCATTTGTTTAAAATGTTTAATATATGGTTCACATTCTTTTAGTAATTTTTCTTTTTGTTTCTTTGTATATAGTTCTTTTGACTTACTATCTTCTGCTTGTTTGCCCTCTACTTTTTGATTTTTTTCCTGATTTATTTCTTCTAAAATAGCTTGCACTTCTTTATAACTCATTCTTCTAGTTACATGGATAATACTTTTTTGAATATCAGAAGAAACTACTTTTCCATTTTTATCAATTTCCATAAGCACAGTTAGTGCAAATCTATCTTCTCCTGCATTTAAACTACATATACCATTTGATAATTCTTTTGGTAGCATTGGTATTACTCTATCTAACATATAGATACTTGTCCCTCTTAAAATTGCCTCTTTATCTAATTTAGATTTTTCACGTACATAATAACTAACATCTGCTATAGATACATTTAATAAATAGTTTCCATTTTTCAATTTTTCTACTGCAACTGCATCATCTAAATCTTTGGCATCTTCTCCATCTATTGTAAATATTTCTTTTTGCCTTAAATCTAAACGTTTGGGAATGTCTTTTTTGGCTACCATATTACTAATTGCTCTTGCTTCTTCTATTACTGGCTCAGGGAATTCATATGGTAAATCATATTCTTTTACCAAAGATAGCATATCTACCCCTGCCTCATTTACATTTCCTAAAACTTCTATAATAATACCTTCTGCACTTTTATTGCCTTGTGGAAATTTTGTAATTTCTACTACTACTTTTTGACGATTTTTTATCCCTTTGCTATGCTTTTTAGATATATAAATATCTGTATTTATCTTTTTATCATCAGGCACAACAAAACCGAAGTTTTTACTTTTTTGAAAAACTCCTACTATCTTTGTTTTTTCATGTTTTAATACTTTTATAATTTTCCCTTCTTGATGCATACCTTCTTTTGGTTCTTTTATAATTTTGATTAAAACTTCATCTCCATCTATTGCTTCATGGGTATTTCCCCTTGAAATATAGACTTCATTTTCTAGGTCTTCTATTTTTACAAAGCCAAAACCCTTTTCATTTCCTCTAAAAATTCCTGTAAGTTCTTTTTTCATATTTCTCCTTACACGCTTTCTATTCTTTAACTTTCTTATTTTACTAAGCTAATCTTACACTATTATATCTAAAAAATCAAGTTTTATACAGTTATGAGGTTTCTTGTTCCTATCTTATTATTTCATGTGATTAAAACTATTTTAGAGTTGTATTCTTTCTATATTTAAAATTATAATTTAGCAAGATGGTTATAATAGAAAAAAGGAGCTATGTTGTTTATACATACCTCCTACTCATTATTTGTTTATACTAAATATAGAACACCTAAGGCAACTGCTAATAGTACAAATACTATACCTAATGTAATAGTCCATCTTTTTAGCTTACCTTCTTTTGTTCTTCCTTTATTTTGCTCATAAAAATTATTGGTTGAAGAACCTGTAATTGTTCCTGACGCTCCTGATTTTTCTTTGTTTTGCATAGTTGCAAGTATTATTAAAGCTATACATACAATAACATATAATACCATTACAATATTTTTTGCTATTTCCATATTTTCCTCCTTTTAACCAATAATTCTAAACTAGTTTTAAAATAACTACTTCTGCACTGTCCCCTCTTCTTGGACCCATTTTTAAAATAGTAGTATATCCTCCAACACGTCCTTCATATTTAGGAGCAATTTCATTAAATAGTTTTGCTGTTAAGTCTATGTTGTTACCTTCACTATCTTTTACTTTATTAATCATTTTCATCATTTTTCTTCTAGCATTTAGTCTAGATGGCATATCTTTTTGTCTTTTTTCAGTAGTTTCTTCTTTTACTACTTTTAAATATTCTTTGCCATTTTTGCTTTTTGCAAGTTCTGTTACTTTATTTCCTTTGCTATCTAATTTAGCTTTTACTACTTTAACATCTACCATTTCATAATTGTCTTTTTCTTTTATCGCTAAAGAAATTATGCTATCTACTATTGCTTTTACTTCTTTTGCTCTGGCTTCTGTTGTTTCTATTTTTTCATGTAATATTACATCAGTTGTTAATGTTTTTAACATTGCTAATCTAATATCTGTTTTTCTACCTAATTTTCTATTTGTAGCCACTGTTCTTCCCTCCTTTTACTCTTCTATTATCAAACTCTTAATTTTGAAAAGAATTAGCATATTGCTAGGCACACAAATTTAAAATTTATGAGGCGTGCTCTTGCACGTTGATTAAATTTCAAATACAGTGTAACAACGTAAGATGCTGATTATTTTCAAAATTACTCTTCTTCTTTGGCAAACTCTAATCCTAATGAATATAACTTATTTGTAACTTCATCTAGAGATTTTTTACCAAGATTTCTTACTTTCATCATATCTGATTCAGTTTTATTTGTTAAATCTTCTACTGTTGAGATACCAGCTCTCTTTAAGCAGTTAAATGATCTAACAGATAGTTCTAAATCTTCAATTGACATTTCAAGAACTTTTTCCTTCTTAGATTCTTCTTTTTCTACCATTACTTGTGTATTTTTAGTAGCTTCTGATAAATCTATGAATAATTCTAAATGTCCTGTCATAACTTTTGCAGCTAAGCTTAAAGCCTCATCTGGTTTCAAACCACCATTTGTCCAAACTTCGATTGTTAATTTATCATAATCTACCATTTGACCAACTCTGGTGTTTTCTACTGCATAATTTACTTTTTTAACAGGTGTATAAATAGAATCAATTGGAAGTACTCCTAAAGCTTGCTCAGGCTTTTTATTTTTCTCTGCATTATTGTAACCTCTTCCTTTATCAGCGGTTAATTCCATTACTAAATGACCACCTTCTGATACAGTTGCAATATGTAAATCTGGATTTAAAACTTCCACTGTTCCATCTGTAATAATATCTCCTGCTTTTAACTCTCCTGGCCCTTTAAAATCAACTCTTAAAACTTTTTCTTCGTTTTCATCTTGTTTTAAATAAACACTTTTTAGGTTGATAATGATTTCTGGAACATCTTCTACTACATTTGGAATTGTAGCAAATTCATGTACTGCTCCATCTATTTTTACACTTGTAATTGCGGTTCCAGGAAGAGAAGATAATAAAATTCTCCTTAATGAATTTCCTATTGTAATTCCATATCCTCTTTCTAATGGTTCGCATACAAATTTTGCATAATTATTGTCTTCATCCATCTCCAAGCATTTAATATTTGGCTTTTCGAATTCTATCATTTTTTACCTCCTAAATAGATACATAGAAAATAATTTCTATTTTAACAATTAAATTATTATTTAGAGTAAAGCTCTACTATTAAATGTTCTTCAACTGGGATATCAACGTCTTCTCTTGCTGGTAGTCTTACAACTTTACCACTTAAGCTTTTGCTATCTTTTTGTAGCCATTCTGGTACTGGTCTTGCTCCATTTTCTTCTACATTTAATTTGATAGTTCCATTATCTTTTCTAAGTTCTCTTACTGTAATAACATCTCCTGCTTTTACTAAATAAGATGGAATATCTACTTTTTGTCCATTTATTTCAAATGTACCATGTGTTACAAGCATTCTTGCTTGTGCTCTTGAAGCTCCATATCCTAAACGATAAATAACATTATCTAATCTACTTTCTAAAATTTGTAGTAATACTTCACCTGTTTTTCCTCTTGTTCTTGATGCCATATCAAAGTATTTTCTAAATTGTTTTTCTCCTACACCATAGAATGATTTTGTTTTTTGTTTTTCTCTAAGCTGTGTTCCATACTCAGAAAGTTTCTTTCTTTTTTGACCATTTTGTCCTGGTGCATAGTTTCTTCTAGAAATACTGCATTTATCTGTATAACATCTTGATCCTTTTAAGAACAACTTTTGTCCTTCTCTACGACAAATACGACATTGTTCGTCTTTATATCTTGCCATTTTCTTTTTTCACCTTTCTTTCTATTGGTCAGGGTTTCTTTTATTTTTGCTTTATAAAAACCCTATTTTCTTTATTTTATACTCTACGTCTTTTTGGTGGTCTACAACCATTATGTGGGATTGGAGTAACATCTTTAATAGAGCTAATTTCTAATCCTGCTGATTGTAAAGACCTAATTGCTGCTTCACGACCAGAACCTGGTCCTTTTACAAATACTTCTACTGATTTTAAGCCATGTTCCATTGCTGCTTTAGCTGCTGTTTCAGCAACTTCGCCTGCTGCAAATGGAGTACTTTTTCTTGAACCTTTAAATCCAAGTCCACCAGCACTTGCCCAAGAAATTGCATTTCCTTGAACATCTGTAATTGTAACTATAGTATTATTAAAACTAGAATGAATATGTGCCATCCCTTTTTCTATGTTTTTTCTATCTCTTCTTCTAGTTACTGTTTTTTTCGCTACACTTTTTACTGCCATTTTTAATTATTCCCTCCTTATTAGGCTTTTATTAAATTTTATAAATTAATCAAAAACGAATATTGCTAGGCAACCAAGCAAAAATTTTTGAGATAGTACAAGTTGTACATCGAAAAAATTTTTGTGAAGGTTAACAACCCAAGATGAAGTTTTTCATTAATTTTAGGCTTTTTTGCTCTTGCTAACTAACTTTCTAGGACCTTTTCTTGTACGAGCATTTGTCTTTGTTCTTTGTCCTCTAACTGGAAGACTTCTTCTATGTCTCATACCTCTATAGCATCCAATTTCAGTTAATCTTTTGATATTTAATGCAACTTCTCTACGTAAGTCACCTTCAACTGTATAACCTTCCATTGCATTTCTAATTGCTTGTACTTGGTCATCAGTTAAATCTTTTACTCTAATATCTGGATTAACTTTTGCTTTTTCTAGAATTTTTTGAGCACTTGTTAATCCAATACCATAAATATAGGTTAGACCAATTTCTACTCTTTTTTCTCTAGGTAAATCAATTCCTGCTAAACGAGCCATTTTTATTTGCACCTCCATAGTTTTTATTTTACTATTTTTTTGTTTTTATATTATTTTTGAAAATAAATATTGTTAATACATTTTCAATATTATTTTCTAGCTTTGTCTAAATAAATTATCGGTGAAATGCATTAGTTCTTAAAGTATTAAACTTTTATATGATACAAAAAATTAAATTTTTATACATTATAAAGTTAAATTTCTACTTTATAACCAATCAATAATATTTTAGACATATATATAAACACAAATCTTCTGAAATTATAACTTTATGAAAATTCACTTTTTAGTTATTAAAATTATCTTTTAATTTAATGAATTTTTCATAAAGCTACAGCCGCTATTTAGATGACTTGTGTTATATGCTTAGGTTTTATCCTTGTCTTTGTTTGTGTTTAGGATTTTCGCAGATTACTCTGATTTTTCCTTTTCTTTTAATTACTTTACATTTTTCGCACATAGGCTTTACTGATGGTCTTACTTTCATTTTTTTCACCTCTTCATTTAGAATGTTTTTATATATTTGAATTTTGAAAAGAACTTGTATATTGCTAAGTAAACAACTAATTTTTTTAAATAGTACAATTTGTAACTTTTAAAAATTTCTATGGGGTTTACTAATACAAAATACTAGTTATTTTCTAAATTACTTTGCTCTCCATGTAATACGACCTTTTGTTAAATCATAAGGAGATAATTCTACTTTTACTTTATCTCCTGGAAGAATTTTAATGTAATTCATTCTTAATTTTCCAGAAATATGAGCTAAAATTTGATGTCCGTTTTCTAGTTCTACTTTAAAATTAGTATTTGGGAGTGCTTCAACCACTGTCCCTTCTATTTCAATAACATCTTCTTTTGACATATTGTACTGTATGTTAGAATTATTTTCTAACATATCTCCTTTCCTTTTACTTGCCTGTATTTGCTTACTTTTTTGTTTGTTAAAATTTTACTGTTTTACAAATAACTGCATAATATCTCATATAGTATACTGCAAATTTACAATAATGTCAATATCTCTGGCTCTTTTTCTGTAATTAAAATTGTATTTTCATAATGAGCTGATAAAGACTCATCTTCTGTTACAATTGTCCATCCATCATCTAATACACAAATATTAGGTTTTCCTGCCATAATCATAGGTTCTATTGCAAGTGTCATGCCTGGTTCAAGTCTTACACCTCTTCCTGCTTTTCCATAATTTGGAATGCCTGGATCTTCATGCATTTCTTCTCCTATTCCATGACCTTGAAATTCTTTTACTACATTATAGCCATTCTTTTGGGCAAACTCTCCGAATAGCATGTGAAATATCACCAATACGATTTCCTTTCACTGCATAACGAATCCCCTCAAAAAATGCTTGTTTTGTCACCTCTACTAGTCTTTGCTTTTCGGGAGTAGGCTTTCCTACAATATAAGTTCTTGCAGCATCACCATGAAATCCATTTTTGAAAACGACCAAATCAATACTTACTACATCTCCATCTTGAATTTCTCTTCTATTAGATGGAATACCATGTATGATTTCATCATTAATAGAAATACATAAAGTTCCTGGAAAGGCAGGTACCCCTTTTTGTCCACTAGGGTACCCTTTTTGAGCTGGAATTCCACCTTGCTTACGTATTATTTTTTCTGCAAAGTGGTCTAACTCCATAGTTGTAATTCCAGGTTTTATATATTCTTCTATTTCTTTATAGACTAAAGCAGTAATTCTACATGCCTCTTTCATTTTTTCAATTTCTTTTTGTGATTTAATTGTTACCAATTTTCTTACTTCCTTTTTGTTTTGTCTTTTTAAGAACACATCTTTTTATAAGTATTTTAGTAAAAAATTTTCTTCACTATCGTTATATTCATTGAAGTAAAATTTTTAAAAGTAGTTCCGCATGATGTGTCCCTATAGTGATAGTTTTGTCACTAATACCTACGTCCCTAAAGTGACAGATTAGTGATTTAAAATAGCATTTACTGCTTGTTCAGAAGCATCATCTGCTGTTGGGTCTTCTGGACAAATAGGGTATAAAACTCCTTTTTGTTTGTAGTATGTAATAATTTCTTCAGCATTTTTATAATAAGTGTTTAAACGTTCTTTAATTGTTTCTTCGTTGTCATCTACTCTATTTACTAGAGTAGCTCCGCAAACATCACAAACACCTTCTACTTTTGATGGTTTGAATTTTGTGTTATAAATTGCCCCACAATCTTTATTAGAACATGTAACACGATTTAAAATTCTTTCTATAATTACCTCATCAGGAATTTGTAATTCTGGTACTAAATCTATTTTCTTTCCTTGATCTGCTAAAATTTTATCTAATTCTTCAGCTTGTTTTGCTGTTCTTGGAAAACCATCTAAAATAACACCATTTTGGGTATCTGCTTGGTTTAGTCTATCTCTTACAATATCAATTGTAACACTATCTGGAACTAGTTGTCCTTTTTCCATATAGCTTTGTGCAAGTTTTCCTAATTCTGTTTCATTTTTAATTTGTTCACGGAACATATCTCCTGTTGAAATATGTGGAAGATTTGTTCTTTTTGCTAATATTTTAGCTGTTGTTCCTTTACCACTTCCTGGTGCTCCTAACATGACAATATACATTTTTATTTCTCCCTTCACGCATTTTGGACGAACTTATTTGTCCGTCCTTATGCTCTTTTATCTTATTTATTTTCAAATGCAATTTGGAAAAGAATTGTTATTTGGCTAGGAATAAGTTATTGAAAAGGCAAGGGCACATACGATTGTATGTAACCGCATTTTCAATGACTTATGACAACGCCAAATGATAATTATTTTTCAAATTAGTCTAAGAAACCTTTATAATGTCTCATAACAAGTAAAGATTCTAATTGTTGTACCATTTCTAGTGCAACACCTACTACGATTAAGATAGAAGTTCCTCCAAATGCTAAATCGATATTTGGAATAAATCTAACTAGCATTGGTAATATAGCAATAACTGCTAAGAATAGTCCGCCAAACCATAATAGTTTTGACATTACAGATGCTAAATAATCTGTTGTTGGTTTTCCAGCTCTAATTCCTGGAATAAATCCGCCATTCTTTTTAATATTATTAGATACTTCTGCTGGATTAAATGTCGCATAGGTATAGAAGAATGTAAATCCTAAAATTAGTAATAAATACACTATTGCATTTGCTACTGTAAAGCCCCATCCAATACCATTTGATGTTGATGTTGCTATAGAAAATTGATAAATTACATTCCAAAATCCCGTTTGTGTTGCGATATTTGGTATAAACATTTGGATAATCATAGCTGGGAAAGTCATAAATGAAGATGCAAAAATAATTGGCATAACACCAGCCATTGCTAGCTTAAGTGGTATATGTGTATTTTGTGCTCCTACCATTTTTCTTCCTACTACTTTTTTAGCATATTGTACAGGTATTCTTCTTTCTGCTTGTTGTACAAAAATAACACCTGCTACTAAAATAATTGCTCCTATAATAATTCCTAAAGAAATTAATAGTCCTGTAGTACTAAAGCTTCCTGTTCCCATAATTAAATTCCATATTGTAGTAACTGCATTTGGAAGTCCTGAAACAATACCTACGAAAATAATCATAGAAATACCATTTCCAATTCCTTTATCTGTAATTTGCTCTCCTAGCCACATTAAAAGTGCTGTTCCAGCCATTAAAGAAAGTACTACTACAAATCCTGTTAGGAATCCATCTCCTACGAATATTCCTGAAGATTTATAAGATAAGTATAAACCTACACCTTCTATTAAAGCAAGTACTATTGTTAATAGTTTTGTATAACGATTTATTTTATCTCTTCCATCTTCTCCTCCTTCCTTCATTAATCTTTCTAATGAAGGAATTACCATTCCTAATAATTGTATTACAATAGATGCTGTAATATATGGTGTGATTGTCATAGCAAAGATAGAGAATCTTGAAAATGCTCCACCTGAGATTAAGTTAATTAATCCTGCCATTCCATTACTTGCACTATTCATTGTTTCATTTAAAGCAACAGTATCAACACCTGGAATTGTAATAAAACATCCAAATCTAAAAAGTACAATTAAAAGTAATGTATATAAAATTCTTTTTCTAACATCTGGTGTTTTAAATGCATTTATAATTGTCTTAAACATTAAATCACCTCAGCCTTTCCTCCTAAAGCTTCAATTTTTTCTTTTGCAGCTTTAGTAAATTTTACAGCTTTTACATTTACTTTTTTCTCTAAATTACCTGTTGCAATAATTACGATACCATCTTTTTCTTTACGAATAATGCCATCATTAATTAAGCTTTCAGCTGTAACATCTTCTGTACTTGCTTTATTAAGCATAGTAAGTGTTACTTCTGTATAATTTTTAGCGTGTATATTATTGAAACCTCTTTTTGGTAATCTTCTATATAATGGTGTTTGACCACCTTCAAATCCACGTCTTACTCCTCCACCACTTCTAGCTTTTTGTCCTTTATGACCTCTTCCAGAAGTTTTTCCTAGACCTGAACCAATTCCACGACCAACTCTTATTCCTGTTTTTGCTTTTTGTGCTGGTTTTATTTCGTCTAATTTCATTTTGCGATTACACCTCCTATTTTTATTATTCATGTTTACAACTTCGCTTCGAGAAATTGCAATAGCTAGCTCCTATTTGTTACAGATAACTTATCTGTATATCTGCTCCACTTCGTTACGCATAAGTTATCTGTAACTTGCTTCGCTTCGCACAGCTAACTTAACTTCGCTTTGCTCAGTTGTATAAGTAATCCGTAACTCGCTTCGCTTCGAACGGCTTTTACCTGTTTACAACTTCGCTTTGCTCAGTTGTATAAGTAATCCGTAACTCAGCTTCGCTTCGAACGGCTTTTACCTGTTTACAACTTCGCTTTGCTCAGTTGTATAAGTAATCCGTAACTCAGCTTCGCTTCGAACGGCTTACTTAATATCGGCTACTGCTTTTCCTCTTTTATGAGCAACTTGCTCTATTGTTTGCATACTCTTTAATCCTTCTATTGTAGCATATACTACGTTTCTAGGATTGTTTGTACCAATTACTTTTGTTCTAATATCTTTGTATCCTGCAAGTTCTAATACTGGTCTTACACTACCACCAGCAATAACTCCAGTACCTTCTGCAGCTGGTTTTAACATAACACTTGCACTTCCAAATCTACCAACATATTCATGAGGAATTGTAGTTCCTACAATTGGAACTTCTACTAAGTTCTTTTTAGCTTCTTCAATTGCTTTTTTGATAGCATCTGGAACTTCTGCAGCTTTACCATTTCCTACACCAATATGACCATTTTCATCTCCAACAACAACAACAGCACTAAATCTAAAGGTTCTACCACCTTTTACAACTTTTGCTACTCTGTTGATTGCAACTACTTTTTCTTTTAATTCTGATGTATTTTCTGATTGCACTTTATTTTCCCTCCTTATTATTTACTATTTTATTGTCTAGCACTTCTTTCTTATTTGAAGTCACTTAATATCTGTTAAGGTTTTACCTATTACAAATATTAGAAGGTTAACCCGCCTTCTCTTGCAGCTTCAGCTAGTTCTTTAACTACACCATGATATATGTAGCCACCTCTATCAAAAACAACTTCCTTAATATTTTTTTCTAAAGCTTTTTTAGCAATTAATGCTCCTACTTCTTTAGCTGCTTCTTTATTAGAATGTTTAGTTTTTATTTCTTTATCTAATGTAGATGCTTGCACTAAAGTAGTTGCTTTTTCATCATCTATTACTTGAACATAAAGATTACTATTACTTCTAAAAACACATAATCTTGGACGTTCTGCAGTTCCAGAAATTTTAGTACGAACTCTTTTATGTCTTCTTTCTCTTTCTAATTTTCTGTCTATCTTTTTAATCATTTTCTTCTCCTTTCTACTAATGTAACAGCATTAGTAATTTTATTTCTTACCTGATTTACCTTCTTTACGTCTAATATGCTCTGTAGCATATTTAATACCTTTACCTCTATATACTTCAGGTGGTCTTTTTGTTCTAATAACAGCTGCTGTTTGACCAACTAATTCTTTATCAATACCTCTTACTGTAATGTGGTTAGCATCTGCTAAATCAAATGTAATTCCTTCTGGTGGATCCATTTCGACTGGATGAGAATATCCTAAGTTCATTACTAATTGATTTCCTTTTTTTTGTGCTCTATAACCAACGCCATTGATTTCTAGTTCTTTTTTGAATTCATGAACTACACCTTCAACCATGTTATTGATTAGAGTTCTTGTTAGTCCATGTAAACTTCTATTTTCTGCTTCATCATTTGGTCTTGTAACATGGATTGTATTTCCATCTATTGTTACAGTAATATTTTTATGAAGCTCTTTTTGTAATGTTCCTTTTGGTCCTTTTACAGTGATATGATTTTCATTTAGTGTAACTTCAACACCTTCTGGTACTGTAATTGGTTTATTTCCTATTCTTGACATTTTCCTTTCACCTCTTTGCCTTCTTTTTAAAATTTTTCTATTTTTTTGCTCATTTATAGTTATCTGTAGCTATGTCTGTTTCGTACAGTTAACGCTACCCACAACATAAGTTATCTACCAGATGTAGGCTAGTACTTCTCCACCTAGTCCTTCTCTTCTTGCTTCTCTATCTGTTTTAATTCCTTTTGAAGTAGAAATTAGAGCAACTCCTAAACCATTTAAAACTTGTGGTAATTCGTCTTTTGCTGCATATACTCTTAATCCTGGTTTACTTATTCTTCTTAAACCATCAATTACACGGCTACCATTTTCACCATATTTTAATGTAATACGAATTACACCTTGACTATTATCATTAATTTCTTCGAAAGCTGCAATATAACCTTCTTTAAATAGAATATCAGCAATCGCTTTTTTCATATTTGATGCTGGTATATCTACTGTTTTATGTTTTTGACTATTTGCATTTCTAATTCTTGTTAACATATCTGCAATTGGGTCAGTTGTATTCATTTATCTTTTCCCTCCTTTTTTTATCTTTTAGAAAATCTAGTTTTTATTAACTTTATTTTTAATTTAAATTTGAAAGGTCTACCAGCTTGCCTTCTTAACTCCTGGAATTTCTCCCTTATGAGCCAATTCTCTAAAACAAACACGGCAAATTCCAAATTTTCTAATATATGCATGTGGTCTTCCACAGATTTTACAACGATTATATTCTCTAGTTTTATATTTTTGTTCTCTTTGTTGTTTTACTTTTAAAGATTTTTTAGCCACTTCGATTTCTCCTTTCTTAATTACTAAAGCTTTTTATGGTATACAACTTTACTTGTGTTTAGTTGTATAAGTTATCCGTAATTCAGCTCCACTTCGTTATGCATAAGTTATCTGTAGCTTGTTTTACTTCACACAGCTAACTTAGCTTCGCTCGAACGGCTAACTTAGTTTTGGAATGGCATACCTAATAAAGATAGCAATTCTTTTGCTTCTTCATCTGTTTGAGCTGTAGTAACGAATATAATATCCATACCTCTAATTTTATCAATTTTATCATATTCGATTTCAGGGAAAATTAATTGTTCTTTTATTCCCATTGAGTAGTTTCCTCTTCCATCAAATGAATTACTAGATACTCCTCTAAAATCTCTTATTCTTGGCATAGCTACATTGAATAATTTGTATACAAAATCATACATTTTTCCACTTCTTAATGTAACTTTACATCCAATATTAACACCTTCTCTAATCTTGAAAGCTGCAATTGCTTTCTTTGCCTTTGTTACAATTGGTTTTTGACCTGTAATAATTGTTAAATCATTAATAGTATTATCTAGTGCTTTTGGATTATCTTTCATATCTCCTAAACCAACATTGATTACAACTTTTTCTAGTTTTGGAACTTCCATAACTGATTTATAGTTAAATTTTTTCATCATTGCTGGTATAACTTCTTTTTGATATTGTTCTTTTAATATTTCCATAAGTCTTTCAAGACCTCCTTCCTATTTTAATTTATTTCCACATTGTTTGCAAACACGTACTTTTGTATCTCCTTCTACTGTATAACCTATTCTTGTAGCTTTATTGCATTTTGGACATACTACATTTACTTTGCTACTATGTATACTACATTCTACTGGAATAATTCCGCCTTCTTCACCTTGTTTTCTAGGTTTTACATGCTTTTTACGAACATTAACACCTTTCACAATTACTTTTTGTGTTTTTGGTATTACTTCTAAAACTTCTCCAGTTTTTCCTTTATCGTTTCCTGATAGCACTTTAACATTGTCACCTTTTTTTATTTTCATTTTTATTTTCACCTCTTTTTATTAGTTTTAAGGATTTTTAGAACTCCGATTTTATATTTCTCTTATAGTTTTAATCTATTTTGTTGACAAATTTTAAATCTTCATATCTTTAATTTTTAACACTTTAGATGCTCACAAAACATTTTTGTTAATGGCTTAAAGAACTTCTGGAGCTAAAGATAATATTTTCATATATTCTCCATCTCTTAATTCTCTAGCTACTGGTCCAAAGATACGAGTTCCTTTTGGTGTTTTATCATCTTTTATAATAACAGCTGCATTTTCATCAAATCTTACATAAGAACCATCTGCTCTTCTAATTTGCTTTTTAGTTCTTACTACAACAGCTTTTACAACATCACCTTTTTTAACAACGCCACCTGGTGTAGCTGCTTTAACAGAAGCAACAATGATGTCACCTATACCAGCATATTTTCTATATGATCCACCTAGACATCTGATACACATAATTTCTTTTGCACCAGTATTGTCGGCAACTTTTAATATACTTTGTTGTTGTACCATTTTGGGATTTCCTCCTTACTTTACTATTTTGTTATTCCTATTTGAGTACATACTTTTCATTATAAAATTCAAGTATGTCTCTATTAAATTTAGTTATTTTTTATTTTATAACTGCCTTTTCTACAACTTCAACTACTCTCCATCTTTTATCTTTAGAAAGTGGTCTTGTTTCCATTACTTTTACTTTATCACCTGTTTGGCACTCATTATTTTCATCATGTGCTTTTAATTTGTATGTTCTTTTTTGAATTTTTCCATACATTTTATTCATAACATTTGTTTGAACTGCAACTACAACAGTTTTATCCATTTTGTCTGAAACAACTGTACCAACCATAACTTTACGAAGATTTCTTTCTTCCATATTGGTTAATCTCCTTTCTATCATTTTTGTCATAACTTAAACTTGTTCTTACTGTGATATTATTTATTTTCAGCTAATTCTCTTTCTCTTAGAACAGTTTTGATTCTTGCAATGTCTTTTTTCACTTCTTTTATTTTCATAGGATTATCTAATCCATTTGTTGCTAAACTAAATCTTAGTTTGAACAATTCATTTTTTAGTTCTCCTAATTCTTTTTCTAAATCTGGTGAAGACATTTCTTTTATTTTATTTATCTTCATCACTATCACCTACCTCGCTTGTAGTTTCTCTTTTGACAAACTTACATTTTACAGATAGTTTATTTCCTGCTAAACGTAGAGCCTCTTTTGCAACATCTTCTGGTACTCCAGCGATTTCAAACATAACTCTTCCTGGTTTTACAGGAGCTACCCAAAATTCTACTGCACCTTTACCTTTACCCATACGAGTACCAATAGGTTTTGCAGTCATTGGTTTGTCTGGAAAAATTTTAATCCAAACCTTTCCACCTCTTTTAATATAACGAGTCATAGCAACACGGGCTGCTTCTATTTGATTTGAAGTAATTAGTCCAATCTCTGTAGATTGTAAACCATATTCTCCATCTGTAACTGTATTTCCTCTTGTTGCTTTACCTCTAATTCTACCTTTTTGTTGTTTTCTATATTTTGTTCTTTTTGGTATTAATGGCATTATTTGTCTCCTCCTTCCACTTGTTTTTTCTTTGTAGGAAGAATCTCTCCTTTATAAATCCAAACTTTAACACCTATTTTTCCATATGTGGTATCTGCTTCTGCAAATCCATAATCAATATCTGCTCTTAAAGTTTGAAGTGGAATTGTACCTTCTTTATAGAATTCTGTTCTAGCCATGTCAGCTCCACCAAGTCTTCCAGATACTGCAGTTTTAATACCTAAAGCACCTGCTTTCATAGTTTTTTGCATACATTGTTTCATAGCTCTTCTAAAAGAAATTCTTCTTTCTAATTGTCCTGCAATGTTTTCTGCAACTAATTGTGCATCAACATCAATATTTTTTACTTCAATAATATTTAAATTAACTGTTTTTCCTATCATTTTTTCAAGTTCAGCTTTTAGAACTTCTGCTAGGTTTCCACCTTTTCCAATTACTAAACCTGGTTTTGCGGTATACACATTTACTCTAACAAATTTGGCAGTTCTTTCAATTTCAATTTTTGAAATACCTGCAACATATAATTTTTTCTTAACATACTCACGGATTTTATGGTCTTCTACTAGATAATCACTAAAATTCTTTTTATCTGCATACCATTTTGAACTCCAATCTTTAATGATACCAACTCTTAATCCGTTAGGATCCATTTTTTGTCCCATTTTGTTAAGTCCTCCTTTCTTAATCTCTTTCTTTTAACACGATTGTAATATGACTTGTTCTTTTTCTAATTCTTACTGCACTACCTTTTGCAGCTGGTCTAATTCTTTTAAGAGTTGGACCTTGATTTGCATAAATTTCAGCAACATATAATTTTTCATGTGCTAAATGATGGTTATTTTCTGCATTAGCAATTGCTGATTTTAATAATTTTTCTATGATTTCGCTTGAAGCTTTTGGTGTATATTTTACAATAGCTAAAGCTTCATCAATATCTTTTCCTCTAATTAAATCTGCTACAATTTTAACTTTTCTAGCTGATATTCTAGCATATCTTAGAGTTGCTTCTGCTGAGTGTACGATAACTTCTTCCACTTTATTTTCCTCCTTTTTTTACTTTTTCATGTTATCTATTGGGATTTCTATCTTTCCCCTAGTTATTCCTTTAGAGACTTAATAGCTCTACTGGAGTTTTATTTCTATTTTGTGGTAGTTGTTTTATCTCCAGAATGTCCTTTAAATGTTCTTGTTGGTGCAAATTCGCCTAATTTATGTCCTATCATTTCTTCTGTAATATATACAGGTACATGTTTTCTACCATCATGAACGGCTATTGTATGTCCAACCATTTGTGGGAAAATTGTAGAAGCTCTTGACCATGTTTTGATTACTTCTTTATTTCCACTTTCATTCATTGCTTCTACTTTTTTCATTAATTCAGGAGCAATAAATGGACCTTTTTTTACTGATCTTGACATTACTTTCTTTCCTCCTTTTTTCAAGGTTTTTATTTTCTATACTTTTATAATTTTCTTTTCAAAATACGTAACTTTGTTTCACCCAGTTACATTCGCTATTTCTAACCAAAAAATGCTTCGCATTTTTGGCTAAGAACTAGCTTCTTCTCCTCTTCGTTACGCATTCGCTATTTCTAACCCAAAAATGCTTTGCATTTTTGGCTAAGAACTAGCTTCATTTCCTTCTTTTGGTTATTAATTTATTAGAAGCTTTATTTTTCTTTCTTGTTTTATATCCAAGTGCTGGTTTGCCCCAAGGTGTCATTGGTCCTGCGTGTCCTACTGGTGCTCTACCTTCACCACCACCATGAGGGTGATCTACTGGGTTCATTACAGAACCTCTAACTGTTGGTCTAATTCCCATATGTCTTGTTCTACCAGCTTTACCAATTTTAACATTTTCATGATCTGTATTTCCTACAGTACCAATTGTTGCTCTGCAGATAGCCATTATTAATCTCATTTCGCCAGAAGGTAATCTTACATGTGCATATTTTCCTTCTTTTGCCATTAATTGAGCTTCTTGACCAGCTGCTCTTACTAATTTTCCACCTTGACCTGGATTTAATTCGATATTGTGTATCATAGTACCTACTGGAATATTTTCTATTTTCATACAGTTACCTGGTTTGATATCTGCTCTTTCTCCTGATACTACTTTATCACCATCTTTTAATCCAACTGGTGCTAAGATATATGCTTTTTCTCCATCTTCATATTCAATTAATGCGATGTTTGCACTTCTGTTTGGATCATATTCAATACCAATAACAGTTGCTTGCATATCTTCTTTATTTCTTTTAAAATCAATAATTCTATATTTTTGTCTGTTTCCTCCGCCTTGATGTCTTACTGTAATTCTACCATATGCGTTTCTACCTGCATTTTTCTTTTTAGTAGCAAGTAAAGACTTTTCTGGGGTCTTTTTTGTAATTTCTTCAAATGTAGAAACTGTCATGTTTCTTCTTGAAGGTGTGTATGGTTTAAAATGTTTCATTCCCATTTTTTGTTTTCTCTCCTTTACTTTATTTTCCGGGTTTGTTTCCCGATAATTTTTTCTAATTTCTCAAATTTTTAGAGCCTCGTATCCATTTTCCTTCAAATTATTTATAAAATTGAATGGATTTTTTTACTTATGCTCCCATAAAGTGTTCGATTGAATCTTTATACTTTTTAGAAACTTTTACTTCTTTACCACCTTTAGTTAGGTAAGTATTTTCTGATGGGTTTGTATCAATAGTAACAATTGCTTTTTTCCAATCTGAAGTTTTTCCAGATGTTTTTCCCATTCTCTTTGTTTTTCCTTTTACACTAATTGTGTTTACATTTAAAACTTTTACTTCAAAAAGTTTTTCTACTGCATTACGAATATCTATTTTAGTAGCTTTTTTATTTACTTTAAAGGTATACTTTCCTTCTTGTAAACCATCATTACTTTTTTCAGTAATAACTGGTGCTATAATAACATCTTCTGGTCTCATTATGCGTACACCTCCTCTAATTTTTTAACAGTTTCTTCTGTTACAACAAGGTTTTTATGTTTTAATAAATCATATACATTAATAGTACCTACTTGAAGTGTTTTAACACCTTCTATATTTCTTGCTGATTTTTGAACTGTTTCATTTTTTTCTGGTAAAAGTATTACTGTTTTACCTTCTGCTTTAATATTGTTTAAAATTCTTGCCATTTCTTTTGTTTTGATTTCTTTTAAATCTAATTTATCAACAACAATTAATTCTTTTTCTAATACTTTAGAACTTAGCATTGATTTAATAGCAAGTCTTCTTTCTTTTTTATTTACTGTATAATTGTATGAACGTGGTTTTGGTCCTAATGCAACACCTCCACCAACCCAATGTGGTGCACGGATACTTCCTTGTCTTGCACGACCTGTACCTTTTTGTCTCCATGGTTTTCTACCACCACCTGATACTTCTGCTCTTGTTTTTGTACTTTGTGTACCTTGTCTTTGATTAGCAAGGTAGTTAATTAAAACACTATGTACTACTGCTTCATTTGGCTCTAGTCCAAAAATTTCTTCTTTAAGTTCTATAGATTTTACTTTTTTACCTTCTATATCATATACGTCTACTTTAGGCATTTTTCTTTCCCTCCTTATTATTTACTTTTTACACTTGATTTTAGTTTTAAAATAGCACCTTTTGCTCCTGGTACACTACCTTTTACTAAAATAGCATTTTTATCTAAATCTACTCTTACAACTTCTAAATTTTGAATTGTAATTGTTTCTCTTCCCATGTGTCCTGGTAATCTTTTACCTTTAAATACTCTACCTGGTGTAGAAGTTGGTCCCATTGAACCTGGTCTTCTATGATACATAGAACCATGTCCCATTGGTCCTCTAGATTGTCCATGACGTTTAATAACACCTTGGAAACCTTTACCTTTTGAAGTACCTTGGATATCTAATTTATCTCCAGCTACAAAAGTATCTACTTTTAATTCATCTCCTACATTCATGTTTTCTACTGAATCTAGTCTGAATTCTCTTAAATGTTTCTTTGGTGTTATTTTTGATTTAGCATAATGACCTCTTACAGGTTTATTTACTTTATGCTCTTTTACTTCTCCAAATCCTAATTGAATAGCATTATATCCATCTGTATCAACAGTTTTAATTTGTGCTATTACACATGGTCCTGCTTCAATTACTGTTACTGGAATAACTTTTCCTTGTTCATCAAAGATTTGTGTCATTCCAACTTTTTTTCCTATTAATCCTTTATTCATTTTTGTTTTTCCTCCTATACGGCAACCGTATAAGTTATTCGTAACTTGTTTTTCTTGAACGACTAACTTAACTATTGGCTGATACTTTATATTCCATTAAAATTTAATGTTATATCAGCATGGTTTAATTTTTAATGTAAGATTTAAACTACGTTTTCATCTAAACAATATATACAACTCTCTAATGTTGGTTGTATAAGTTAAGTGTAAACTTGATATTTGCTTTTTTCTTTCAATTAACACTATAACTTAATTTCTATATCTACACCAGCTGGTAAGTCTATTTTCATAAGACTATCTACTGTTTTTTGTGTTGGATAAAGAATATCAATTACTCTTTTATGTGTTCTCATTTCAAATTGCTCTCTTGAATCTTTGTGTTTGTGTGGAGAACGTAAGATTGTAATAATCTCCTTTTCTGTTGGTAGTGGAATAGGACCTGATACTTTAGCTCCTGTTTTTTTAGCAGTATCTACTATTTTTTCAGCAGACTGTTCTAAAACAACATGATCATAAGCTTTAAGTCTTATTCTAATTTTTTCACTTGTAACTGCATTTTCTTTCTTTGTTGCCATTTTTTAATTTCCCTCCTTCTAATTATATAGAGCTTTTTTGCTCTTATCTTGGTCGGAAGTTATAACGCACCCTAGTGTTTCTTTTATCACCAATATAAAAACCCAAGTTGCATGTTAAAAAATCTTGGGATAAGTGCTTTATTTTAAACTTACCGCCTTGGTCTAAGCCACGACATACTCCATAAGAGTTCCCTCCAAATGCCTTTATTTAGTACATTTGTAGCCACATCTTACTTCATCGCCAAATACATGCTCATTTATTATATAACGCTTTAAGCTTAAAGTCAACTATTTTTTGCTATTTTTTAATATTTGAGTGTATATTAGTCAATGATATGTCACACTTTATTTAAAAATATATACTTTGAAATATCAAAAGCTTTGACTATATTTTGACTTACCACCAATTACTGCAAAATATTAATGTTATAAAATTAGACTCAAACATTGCTTAATTTTATTGCAATGCGATACTTTCTCTTTCCTTTCACTTTTTTCTTACACTTAAACTAGTTTCATGTTTTTTACATTAAGTTTTCTATTTTATTTCACCTTGTCATATTTCCTATTTTTTTCCATACAATTTACTATGGAGGATAACCTATATGAAAAATATTAAATTAGCAATTGTTGGTGCAACAGGTCTTGTTGGTCAAACTATTTTAAAAGTATTAGAAGAAAAGAATTTACCAATTTTAGAATATGCTTTTTTTGCTTCTTCTCGTTCTGCACGGTAAAAAAATCACCTTTTTAGGAAAAGAATATATTATTCAAGAATTAACCACTTCTTCTTTTGATTCAAAATTTGATTTTGCTATTTTTTCTGCTGGTAGTAGTATTTCTAAAATATTTGCCCCTATAGCAGCTTCTTCTGGTTGCATTGTTATTGACAATAGTAGTTATTTTAGAATGAACCCAAGTGTTCCTTTAATTGTTCCAGAGGTGAATCCTGAAGAAATTCAAAATCACAATGGTATTATCGCAAACCCTAATTGTTCTACTATTCAGGCTGTATGTAGTTTAAAACCTTTAGATACTGCCTACTCTATTAAAAGAATTGTATATAGCACTTATCAAGCTGTTTCAGGAGCTGGCTATAAAGGTGTACTTGATTTAGAAAGTGGCATGGAAAGTTATATGTGTAGTGGTAAAATAAATACTAATTATGAATTACAAAAATTTCCGCTTCCTATTTTCAGTAATTGTTTGCCACATATTGATACATTTACAGATAATGGCTATACCAAGGAAGAAGAAAAAATGATAAATGAAACTAGAAAAATTTTGAAAAAACCTTATTTAAAAATAACAGCAACCACTGTAAGAGTTCCTGTTCTTAATAGTCATAGTGAATCTATTAATGTAGAATTTGAAAAAGATTTTAATTTGAAAGAATTAAAACAAATTTTAGCAAATTCCTCTGGAATTATAGTAAAAGATGATTTTGAAAACGAAATATATCCAACTACTTTAGATGCCTCTCGGTCAAGATGCTACTTTTGTAGGTAGAATTCGTAGGGATTTTAGTATAGCTTCTGGTGTTAACTTATGGGTAGTAGCTGATAATTTACGAAAAGGAGCTGCAAGTAATGCAGTACAAATTTTGGAGAAGCTAATTTTTTGAGATTTTAAGTTCACTTCTAATCCTTGATAAAAAGTTTCTCTATCTCTCATTAAGATAATAACATCAATTGATTTTTCTTCAAAAATTTCATATAAAATTTTTGAATTGGAAAAATTTACTCTCTATTTTGATGAAACTTATATTTATTTTTTGATGAAATTTTGCATTTCTTGAACTTTTTGCTATAATATGATACAATTGCAACGAAAAATGTCGTAGCACACCTGTCCTCATTGCGACAAAAATGTCGTGGCATACCTGTCCCTCTGTGACAAAAATGTCACAACACGCCCGTCTCCACTATGACATTACAGGAGGTATTATGTTAGAGTTAAAAGATATTTCTTTTTCAAGAGATAATAAGCAAATTTTGAATCATGTTAATTTAAAAATAGATCATAGCAAGTTAGTTGCCATAACTGGGCCAAATGGTTCTGGCAAGTCTACTCTTGCTAAAATTATTATGGGAATTTTAGCACCAGACACACGGTAAAATTTTCTTTTGTGGGCAAGATATTACTAATATGAGTATTACTGATAGAGCTAAACTTGGTATTGGTTTTGCTTTTCAACAACCAGTTAAATTTAAAGGTTTATCTGTAAAAGATTTAATTGAACTTTCTTCTGGAAATAAGCTAAAATTAAGTGAAGCTTGTAATTATTTATCTGATGTTGGTTTATGTGCCAAAGACTATTTGAATAGAGAAATTAGTTCTTCTCTTTCTGGTGGTGAATTGAAACGTATTGAAATTGCTATGTTAGCAGCTAAAAAGTCTGCTCTTACTGTGTTTGATGAACCTGAAGCTGGTATTGATTTATGGAGTTTCAATAGTTTAATTGGTATTTTTGAAAAAATGCATCATGAAATTGAAAATTCTTCTATTGTTATTATTTCACACCAAGAAAAGATTTTAAATATTGCAGATGAAATCGTATTACTCTCTAATGGTGAAATTGAAAAAATAGGCTCTAAAGAAGAAGTATTACCTTTACTTTTAAATTCTACCAATAAGCCTTGTAAAGTAATGTTGGACAAGACTAATATTTAGTTATGAAAAGTGCTTCATAACATATTTAAAAACAAAAACTCATAATCTAACCTTAGAAGGGAATAAAAATAATGAATAATGAAATTGAAAATAAACTAGATAGTATAGAATTGAATTTACTAAAACAAATTGCGGATATTGAAAAAACGCCTATGGGTGCTTATAATATTCGTGAAAATGGAAAAGGTATTTTACGAAATACTACTAGTAACATTGATATTATAACAAAAACAGACAAGTCTGGAATTGATATTGTTATTAAACCAAATACCAAAAATGAAAGTGTACACATCCCTGTTATTTTAACACAAGGTGGTTTTAATGATGTGGTCTATAATGATTTTTATATTGGAGAAAATGCAGATGTGGTTATTGTAGCTGGTTGTGGTATTCATAATAACAGTTGTCAAACGGCTGAGCATGATGGTATTCACACTTTTCATTTAGAAAAAAATGCGAAAGTAAAATATATTGAAAAACATTATGGTGAAGGTACTGGTACAGGTAGCAAAATTTTAAATCCTCAAACCATTATCTATTTAGAAGATGGTAGTACTTTAGAAATGGAAACTGTTCAAATTGAAGGTGTTACTAAAACGATACGTGAAACTAAAGCTGAACTTGGTGCTAACACTAATTTAGTCATTACAGAAAGAATTATGACTGCAAAAGACCAAGTTGCTAAAACTATTTTTGATGTGAATTTAAATGGTGAAAATTCTAGTGTACATGTAGCCTCTCGCTCTATTGCCAAAGATACTTCTACGCAAGAATTTATTTCTAATGTAAATGGAAATAATAAATGTTTTGGCCATGTAGAATGTGACGCCATTATTATGGATAAAGCAAAAGTTATTTCTACTCCTAAAATTGTAGCAAATCATATTGATAGTAGTTTAGTTCATGAAGCTGCAATCGGCAAAATTGCAGGAGAACAATTAGTAAAATTAATGACTCTTGGGCTTACTGAAAAAGAAGCTGAAGAGCAAATTATTAATGGATTTTTAAAATAATTTATTTTCAATTTTATTTTTCTTCTATTATACTTAAACTTGAACCTAAACTTACTTTTTAAAATAGAAACCTTTTTCCTCCTTTATGCATAAAATAAAAATGTATAAAGGAGGAAGTCATTTTGAAAAAAAATCTATTTATTGGTTCATGCACTGCCCTAATTACCCCTTTTACAGAAGATGGAATTTATTTTGAAGAACTTGCAAAATTAATTGAATTTCAAATTAGCGAAGGTACAGATGCTCTTATTATTTGTGGTACTACTGGCGAAAGCTCTACCATGACTTTAGAAGAGAAAAAACAAGTAATACAATATACAGTTCAAGTAGTTCATAAAAGAATTCCTGTTATCGCAGGAACTGGCAGTAATAACACTAAAGCTACTATTGAACTTTCTCAATATGCCCAAAGTGTTGGAGTAGATGGTATTTTACTTGTAACACCTTATTATAATAAAACTACACAAGCAGGTTTAGTTGCTCATTATAGTGAAATTGCAAAAAACGTTCAACTCCCTATTGTTTTATATAATGTTCCTAGTAGAACTGGTGTTAACATTTTACCTGAAACTTGTTTAGAGCTTTCTAAAATCTCTAATATTGTTGGTATTAAAGAAGCAAGTGGAGATATTTCACAAGTAGCTAAAATTGCTAATTTGTGCAATGATAATTTATGGATTTATTCTGGAAATGATGATCAAACCCTCCCTATTTTATCTTTAGGTGGCATTGGCGTTATTTCTGTTCTTTCTAATATTGCTCCAAAGTTCGTACATAATATGGTATTTGACTATTTAAGTGGTAATCATACTTTAGCAAAAGACTCACAAATTAAAGCTATTCCTTTAATTGATTGTTTATTTAGTGAAGTAAACCCTATTCCTGTTAAAACAGCTTTAAATTTGATGGGCTATGAGGTAGGAAATCCTCGTCTTCCTCTAATTCCAATGTCTTATGCTAAAAAAGAATTACTCCTTCAAGAAATGAAAAAGTTTAAACTTTGAACTAGATAATGATTTTGTTGGTTCAAGTATATATTTGTTAAACGATTAATTAATAGCAAAATTTCTTAATTTTTTCTTGAGATAGTTTTTTATTTGCTATTTATGTGATATAATGAAATTAGATTTTAAAATTATTTTAAAGGGGATTTTGTTTTATGCTAAATCTTATTACAAAAGAAACCTCACTTGCCAAAAGCTCTTATGCTGAATTTTTTTGCATTATTCAAGATTTAATTAAAAATGCAACTGTGCAAGAAATGAGGAATTTTAATCAACATGCTGATACTTCTTGTTATAGACATTGTATGCAAGTAGCTTTTTATACCTATATTATTTGTAAAAAGCTACATTTAGATTATATATCTGCCACTCGTGGTGCTATGCTTCATGACTTATTTTTATATGACTGGCATAATCATGAAAGAACTGAAAAAACTTTTCGTAGCCTACATGCTTTTGCACATCCTAAAATTGCTTTGCAAAATGCTACTAAAATTTTTGATTTAAATGAAATTGAACAAGATGTTATTTTAAACCATATGTGGCCAGTCACTATTAGATTTCCACATTTTAAAGAAACGGTTGTGGTTACTTTTGCTGATAAATATAGTGCTACTAGAGAAACCTTTTTCCATTTAAGAGATTTGTTACATACCAAAAAAGTATACAAATATGCTTATGTATTTTTAAGTTTAATTATTTTTAGAATTATTTAATTGTGTCTTCATGTGAATAAATAAATTTTCTCCTCATATATATTTATAAATATATATGAGGAGATTTTTATGATTAATTTATTGGTAAATGGTTGTTTAGGTAAAATGGGTACAGAGGTGATAAATTTAATAAAAACAAATCCTAATTTGCATTTATTAGGTGGTTTAGATAGACAAATATCACATAATCTTTTTTACCATGTTTATACAGATGTTAATGACATTTTAGAAAAACCTGATGTTATTATTGATTTTTCTACTCCAAAAGCTAGTGTTACCCTTCTCCCTTACTGCCTAAAAAATAGTATTCCTATTGTAATTGCTACTACTGGTTTTACTAAGGAACAACAAAATGAAATAAATACTGCAAGTCTTCAAATTCCTATTTTTCAGTCTAGTAATATGTCTTATCAAGTTGCTTTAATGGCAAAACTAGTTTCTGAGCTATCTACTAAACTAGAAACCCCAGAAATTGAGATTGTTGAAACACATCATTCGAAAAAACTAGATGCTCCAAGTGGTACTGCTTTATTATTAGCAAACAGTATCAATAAATCAAATGCTAATTGCTATAATTATGTGTTTAATAGGCATTCTAAAACTCAAAAGAGAGATTCTAAAGAAATTGGATTTTCTAGTATTCGTGGTGGTAATATTGTTGGAGAACATCAAGTATTATTTTTTAGTGAGCATGAAACAATAAAAGTAGAGCATACCGCTTACTCTAGAACTATTTTTGCAAAAGGTGCTGTTAAAGCTGCTTTATTTTTAATAAAGCAAAAAGCTGGATTATATACTATGGAAAATTTATTATAATTACTTTTAAAATTTAACTTAACTATCTTTAAAATTTTGACTTAAATAAATTCTTAACACCATATAAAGTTTAAACTAAAAAAGTTCTTAAAATATTAACCTTTTTAACATTTTAAGAACTTTTCTTGATTCTCATTTGCAATTTTTATCTTTGTACATCTGTTGATATTTGCAAATGGCGTGTTATTTCTGCAATAAATTCTTGTGCCTCTTGCCTTTTTTTACTATTTACAAAATTCCTTGCAAATCTCTCTATTTCTTCTTTCGCTATCATAAAATTATTATCCCAAAGTTCAGCATCCTCTTCTATAAATCCACCATCTTCTCCCCAGCCTCCTTGTTCTTCTTCCCAATCATTTTCCCAATCTTCCTCTTCCCATTGTTCTTCTAGGCCATCTCTTCCTTCTGGTAGTTCTAGGTTTGATAAATCTATATTAATTAATCTTTTCAATTCTTCTGGGTCTGTATAAAGTGCAACTGTTTTTTCATTACTACTTACTTTAGCAGTATTTTGTGCCTCTGGATCTTGATATAAAATAAATTGTGTTCTAGAATCAGCAATATATTCTACATCTTCTTCTGGTGCTCTATTTTCATCATCTAGTTTTAATCCTTTTAAACTAATATCTGAATAACCACTCCCTACTGTTACTTTTGTAAGCCTTTGACTACTTACAGTTTGCTCTATTCTAGCTTTTTGAACTTCAAATTCCTGATCTGAAATTTCTCCATTTTCTTTTTGTTTCATAAGTTCTGAAAGTTTTGTTTTACTCCAATTTTCAAATTGCTCTTTGTCTACTTCTATAAATTCTTGTGCTGCTCTTTGAATGGTATTTAATATTTCATTACTAACTAGTCTTTTATGATGATGATCTCTTTGAACTGTTTCTACATTATCCAAACATAAAACATTTTTATTTCTCCAAATCCAACTTTGTGATACTACTTTTCCATTTGTATCTCTTACAACTAATACCCTGCCATTTTGAGACATAATACTATGTAACATACAGCTTTCTCCAGCATTGTTCATAGCTTGACAACAATTTGTTAACTCTCCTACAAATATGGCAGCTGGGTCATCTAGCCTTAAGACTTGATAAGTATAGTTTTCTAAAGAAACATCTTCCCCAATCGCTGGAATGCTACTTTGAGTTCTTTTTAATTGCTCTTGATGCAACCTTACTGCTTGGTTAAACATACTTTGGTCATAATTACAATTAACACTTAATTTAGCTATTTCTATATCTTGTGGTTGCACATTACTATATGTAATATTTGATAAATAAGCTGTACACATATCAAAAGTAATTTCTTGCCCTATAAATTCCTCTTGTATTTTTTCCCATTGATTTTGAATTTTAGCAAGCATCTTTTGTATGTCTTGCCTTTGTAATATAGTTTCTAAATTTTTAACAAAAAAATTATAAAAACCTGGTTTATAATGCATATCCATTCCATCAAATATAGCATGCATTTTATTTTTTGTCATAATATTAGAAACACCTAACTCTCCATATAAATATCTTATCTCATCTGTCAAATCTTCTCTTGTTTTAGCATCTAGTGTTTGTAAATTTCTTGTTAATTGATATTGGCATTGTAAATCATATGCCTTTTTATAACCTTTTCTATATATATACTGTATAATTGCGCTTTCTCCTACTGCTATTTCTTCTGTTGCTATTTCTTGCTCATTATCTTCTACTTCTTTAAGAACTTCCTTCATCTGGTTAGGAGACATACTCTCTGGTAGATTCCACTCTAATAACTGTTTTCTTGCTACTTCTCTATCTCCTCCAAACATTTTTAAGAATATAGGATCATTGTATAAACTATATAAACTCAATTCATATCGTAAACTCTCTGGTATCTTTTGTTCTGAAACTAATTCAAAATTTTCTTGCAATATGTCTTCCATAGCAAATCCACGACTATCTTGTATACTCTCTTCTATCTTTCTTGAACTTGCACTGATTTGTGTTGGAATATAAATAGCAAATTTTTGAAGTAGGCTATACCTTCTTTTAGCATCTTCATCTGTTTCAAAAACTCCCATAACATGAATTGCCTCAATTAGTGCATTTTTTGCATCATCATCTTGACTATATATATTATGTTTTACTAATTCTGCCCATTTTTTCTTATCAAACTTTTCTATTTGGTCTTCTGGATATTTTAGCATCACTCTAAGTGGTGGTATAAATCTTGCTACCTCCTGGAATTTTTTAGCTTTTTGAAACACTACTTCTATTTCGCTTAATGACACTGTTGATTGTTCATTATCATTTCTTTGTGCTACTGATTTATATCTATTATATAGACTTGTTACAATTCTTCCTAAAACTGGACCTTTTTTACTACTTTTAAAAGAACTAACTAATTCTCTTATTGCATCATTATTTAATAAGTCTTCTGCAAATTTTGCCATAGAATATTCTACTTGATGAGCAGGTTCTTCAGTATAACCAAAAATCCTATCCATAGGGTCTTCTGGTCCTTGCAGTGTTAGTATTTTTTCTGGCTCTTGAATATCTTCTATTTCTAGTAATTTTAAAAGTAATATACCATGTTCATCTAGCCTTTTAATTAATAGGTCATCTTCTGAAAATTTTAAAAGTTCTTGTGCAGAATACTTTTCTACAAATTCGTTTCTTAGAAAATACCACCTAAAAGGAATACTATTAGGCATTTTATCCTTCCAATTATTCCAGTTTTCTACCATAGAACTATCTTTTAATAGACCTGCTCTATTTGCTTCTACTAATTGGTCATATACTTGCTCATCACTTTCTTCATGCATCATTTTTAAAACCTCTTGTGGAAATTTAGCAGTTATTTCAAGATATTCTTCATATAATTTATCGATTTCTTCTCTCGTTACCTTTTCTCTTGTTTTTCCTGATGTCCAACGATAGCTATTTCCAAAAATTCTTTCTTGAAAATTTCTTGAAAATAACACTGCTAGTTTTTCTGGGCTATCTTTAAATAATGCCTCAAATTCTTCTATTGAAATTTTTTCATCATTTTCTTGTATAACACTTTGTATTTTATTACTTAATCTAAAAATTGTTTCTGCATCAAATAAACTCATAGCTGTATCACTTAATAATAAACAACTAGTAGGCTCAAATGTAAAACATTCTGCTTCAAGTAACAATTTTTCTATTTTTTTATAGTTTTCCATCATTCCATTTACTTTTACATGTTGTAAAACTTTTATATGTTCTGATGGTCTATAGTAACCTAAAAGTCCCCACTCTCTATTTTGTGAAAAATAATTATAATCTTCTAAAATGCCATCTTTATTTTGAATAAAATCTCGCATTTCTTGTGAAAAAATACTAGTATCTTCTTGTGCTATTCTTTTTTCTATTTCTTCAAAACTAAGCTCTTTTGATGTTTCTTGAACTCCGTCAAGTATGTTTAGTACTTCCCAATCTAGCGTACTAGCTAAAGTAAATAAAATGTCTACCCCATATTTCTCTAGATTTTCTTTTGTTAAAATAGTATTTTCATAATGTTTCATTGTAAAATCAGGATATTTTTGTTTTATAATTGCATATATTTCATCTTTTTCCATCTTCTGTACCTTCCTTTATTTTTTTAAAAACCAAGATTTTAGCTTATCTAATATTTTTCTAAAAATATTTTTTTCTTTTACAATAGCAAGTTGCTTTGTTTGGGTTTGTACTTTATTAGCATTTTTTTCTTGCATGTTTTTAGGAAACATCTCTTTTACTTCAATATTTCCTTGCTTATTTTGTTCTTGTTTATAAAAATTATCATATTCTTTCCACTTTTTCTTTTCTTCTTCTGAACACAAATAATTACTATAAATAGCAGAAAGTAACCCTTGTGTTTCTGGCATAATTTTCTGTTCTTCTAGTGAAACTGTTTTATCATAAGTAAAATGATATTCTTTATCCATATTTTTTATAAATTCTTGTTTTATTTCTTGTGGAATTTTATTTTGCAATTCTAAACTCATATGTTTAATAATTTCATTTAATTCTACTAATGCTTTACAATACATAAGTTTTTTCTCTTGTATCATTTGCCTTTCTCCTTTCCTTAATCTATCTTTAGTATAGCATAAACATTTTTTATTTTCTACTATTTTTTGGTAATATTATTTGTATACTCTCAATCATTTTTATGAAATCTTCCTATTAGCATTTATTTTCTTGTTTTTGAATAAAGTTAAATTCCTTTTGATTTTTCTGTTAAATATGTAGATTTAAAACTAAAAAAAGGAGAGGTGCACTTGCGCCCTCTCCTTGCTTAGGTTATTTTTTGCTATTTTCCTGTTGCTTGGCTTTTCGGCTTATCTTTCCTCCTCGTCTTCTTTGATGTTCGGTCTTCCCGTTGTTTTGACCTCCTGAATCATGTAGATTGTGTCCGAAGACTTGGTGACCATGATGCCACCCCAGGCCTTTGCCGATGCAGCAGGTCCTGTGTCATCAATTCTGGCGCAGCCCTGCATCGAAAAGATACCAATGTAGTCTCCCAGCATCTCAGAAATGCATACCGAGGCATCAGGTTCCAGCTGTTCCCGATCCACTTCCACAGGAAAGCTCGCTTTGTTGATGATTGTCATTGTTAATAACCTCCAAAAAAAATTATTGGCATCTTTAATTATATCATACTTTATGTTACCTGTCAAAAGATATTTACAATTTTTAAAGCAGATTTATCTTTTATATGTTCTAATATAAAAGTACAATTACTCAAATTTTCAGCTGCCATGCTATATTCTTCCATTTCTATATCAGAACCTAGCTTGGTTAATTCTGTTCCTACTTTTTCTAATTCATCATGTTCTATATAATATGCCATTGTTTCATAATAATCGTTCCATGCTTTTTGTACCTTCTGCATTTTTTGTTTTGCCTTTTCTTTACTTGCGGTTTCCTTTGTTACCTCTTCTTGTAACACCTCTAAATTACTTTTCATTTCATCTACTATTTTGACAGTATTATTTTGAGTAATAATGTTTCCTACTGCTATTAAAGCAATTACTACAATACAAATTATTATTTCTTTATACACTTCTTCTTTTTATAACATAGCTTTGTATCTATATTATAGACTCCTTCCTAATTAACTTGTTATCTTTTTTGCTCTTTTTCTTGGCAAAAAATTTGACCTTTTCCATCATAAGTAACAATTAAAGCATCTTCTATATTGATATTAAATTTGGCTACTTGTTTTCTTAACCAATCTTCCTCTTTTTGAATTTGCTTTAAATTTTCTTTCATAATTTTTCCATCTACTACTAAATCATAAGTAATTCCTTCATATTCTGGCATTATATTAAAATCTTCTGGTATAGTAGTTCTTTTATTTGGTTTTTGAATAACAGTTACTTGTCCACTAGTTTCTAAAATAGCATATTCTACATCTCCAATATTAACAATATTATTTCCTCTTAACCTTTCTTGTAATTCATTTAAAGTAAATCTTTCCTTTTTTAAAGCTTTTTCATCAATTCTGCCACGGTATATTAAAATAGTAGGTTTACCACATAATACTGCTCTTGATTTCATACTTTTCATATTAATCATAGATATGACTAAATGCATTACTAAAAGTCCTAAAATTGGTATAATTCCATTTGAAATTGGTATTCCATTATCTGACATTGGAATAGATGCTAAATCTGCAATCATGATAGAAATAGCAAGTTCAAATGGCTGAAGTTGCCCTATTTCTCTTTTTCCCATAAGTCTCATAACAATTAAAACAAGTATGTATAAAACAATGGTTCTAATAAATGTAACTAACATATTTCACGCTCCGCTATTAACACTTTTATTGTTAATTTTATTCATTTTTCTTATTATCATTTTGAACAAAAAAAATAAATTTATTCATAATTGTTTGAATAAATTTTTATTTTTAGTTCATAATAAATTTAGAAAACCATCAAAAAGGTTTTAGCAAATGTTTTAATTTTTTTAATGCATTTGCCCAATCCGTACATTTAAGTACCTACTTAGAATTACGGAAAAGGAGGTTTTTGAAAATGTCAGATAATAATGCAAACACACAAACAAGATCAAATACCAAAGGCACAGTATGGCAAATTGTTGGTAGATTAGTTACTGCTGCAATCGTTCTTGCTGTTACTGCATTTTTTACACCAGGATTCCAAATTAATAATATTTGGTCATTAGCAGCAGCTGCTATTGTTCTTACTATTATTGATTATTTAATTACTAAATTTACAGGATTACATGCAAGTTCTTTTGGTAAAGGATTTGTAGGATTTGTTCTTTCTGCTGTAGTATTATATGTTACTCAATACTTTGTAGCAGGATACACAGTATCTTGGATGGCAGCTATTATTGGTGCTTTAGTATATGGTGTTGTAGACTATTTTCTTCCTGGCGAACAACAATAGAAAATGTAAAATGGGAAAAGGAGGCAAGCCTCTTTTCCCATTTTTCCTTTTGGTACCCTAATTAGGATTCTACAGTATTTCGATTAACTACATACCTATGTTTTTTTTCATTAGAAGTATACTGATATGGCACTATCCTTCCTTCATCTCCTAATTTACTCATAACAGATAAAATCGTCATATCTTCCTCAATTCCAGTTTCTTGTGCCTTCTGTTTCAATTCTTGAAATGTAAAAGGTTCTTGCATACTAAGGATTATCTTCGTAACTTTCTTTTCCATTTGTTGCCTCCTATCTTCTTGCAGTTTGTAGTTATTGTTACTATAGTTTTTTACCTTTTATAAATATTTGCCTAAAAATCTTATCATATTTTGTCGAAAAATGCAATTCATTATTTGTATTTCTTACAAGAAAATATATACTATTTAATCATACAAATTGCATCTAACTTACAGAATTTCATTTAACTTTTTGCTTGCCAAAAAAACATATATTATTAGAACAATTTGGCTGAAATAAAGTAAAACATTACTTTCCCTTATTCCAATCTTCTTTATTGGTTTGTCTTTGTCTTGCTATTGCTAAACTTTCAGATGGCACATCTTGTACTATAGTAGAACCTGCTGCTACTAATACATGGTCTCCTAAAGTTACTGGTGCTACCAAATTTACATTTGAACCAACAAAACAATTATCTCCTATTTTGGTTTTATGCTTATTTTTTCCATCATAATTACATGTAATTGTTCCACATCCTATATTACATTTTTCTCCTATTTCACAGTCTCCCATGTAAGATAAATGTGGCACTTTAGAGCCTTTGCCTACTTTAGTTTTCTTAATTTCTACAAAACTTCCTACTTTTGCTTTGTCTTCTAAAACACAGCCTTCACGGATATAGGCATTTGGACCAATATTACAATCTTCTCCAATTACTACTCCTGATTTAATAGTGGTGTTTGGATGAATAACTGTATCTATTCCTATTTCTACATCTTCATAAATATAAGTAGTGTTCATATCTTCTATAGTAACCCCATTGTTCATATGCATTGTATTAATACGAATTCTTAAAAATCTGGTAAGCATTTCTAATTGTAATTTTGTATTTAAACTTAAAATTTCTGTGTTATCTTCTACTAAAACACCACCTATCTTTTCTCCTTTAGTAGATAGCATTTGAATAACATCAGTTAAATAATATAAGCCCATACTACTTTTTTCTAATTTACCAATAATTTCTAATAATTTATCAATTGAAAAACAATATAATCCAGCATTTACTTCTAACAATTTAGCCTGTGCTTGTGTTAATTCTTTTTCTTCTACTATTTGTGTAATTACATTATTAGTTCTAATTATTCTGCCATAACCTATTGGTTCACTAATAATCCCTGTTAAAATAGTAACAGCTTCTTCTTCTTTTTGTGACTTTTCTATTAAAGTTTGAATTGTTTGTGGTGTAATTAATGGGATATTTCCATTAGCAATTACTACTTTACCTTCTTTTCCCTCTAAATAGCTAACAGCTTGCATAATTGCATGCCCTGTGCCTAAACATTGTTTTTGCTCAAGATAGGTAACTTCATCTTTTAAAATTTCTTCTATTTCTGATTTGTTTTCTCCTACAATAACAGCTATTTCTTCTACTCCTGCCTTTTTAATAGAATCTACTACTCTTTTAATAACTGCTTTTCCATATAATTCTTGTGCTAATTTTGATTTTTTTGATTTCATTCTATCGTCTGTTCCTGCTGCCATTACTAAACCTATTACTTTTTCCATGCTTTTTTACCTCATATTATATATTTATAAATTTTATAAATATATTCTTTCTTTTTTCTTTATTCTAATCGCTTCAATTTGCTATCAGTTTTTTAACTTTCAAAAACTCACTTTATGTTATATAACAATCATTCATCATAAACTACTAAAAACTTTTAAACTCCTAAAAAGATAATTTATAAAAATATTTATCTATTTAAAATTTTGCATTATATAAATCTACCGCTGTTTCTGGGCTATCTTCTCCTGTTTTATTTTTTACTGGTGCGAATTCGTCTTCTCTTTTTACTCTTAAAACAGTAATATCATCATATCTAGCAAACACATCAAAAATGAATGCTTCAAATTTATATGCGTTTGGTTCTTGTGGTTCTATATATTCTCCTTGTTCGTTTAAATAAGCACATTTTTTAAATGCTGCATGAACAGGAAGCTTTACATCTGCTAAATTTTCTAATACGTTTCGATGAAGTAAATAGTTTCCAAAATTTCCTTCTCCATAAAGTAATTCGCCATTTTCATCTCGTTGTTCGGCTAGTTCTTCTGGTAAATCAATATACTCTATTACTTTAGGTTTTCCATTTACTTTACAAAAAACACCTACTTTTTCTTTTGGACTATTTTTAGCAACTGACTTTGCTGCTATTTTTTGATTTTGTTTAATGGTAATTCCTACTAATAGTGGATCTATAAAGTTAGATAAAATATTATCAATATTACTAATAAATATCCATTCGATATTGTTTGTTTTCATTTCTTTTATATAGCCTGATTTTGCAATTGCCTCATAAATACCACCATTTCCATCTGCTGCTTCTTTAATTGTTTTATTTTTATCTAATATTACTTTTCCTTGTGTGTTTACTAGTGGTAATTCTCCTTGTGTAAAAAACTTTATTTTATTAGCTGGATATCCAAAATATTCATGTTCTTTCAAAAATGCTAGTGTTTCTTGATGGTTTTCTTTACTAGTCATAATATACCATGGTACAAAAACGCCATACTGTTTTTGTGCTTGTTTTAAGGTATCTACTATAATTTCAAATATATATTTTGTTCCATTTTTAGTAGTTAATGGATATGTTCCTTTTGGTCCGCTATGCCCAAGCCTTGTACCTTGACCTCCTGCTAAAGTAATTACTGCATAACTACCTTCTTTTATGATTGTTTCGCCTACTTTTTGTAGCTCTTCTCTTTCTTCTTTGGTTAGCTTTTGTTTATCTGTATAATGAATATATTCTATTTTCTTTTCTTCTATGTATTTTTCTTTTTGTGTTTCTTTATATAATGTATTTAATTGCTCAAAATCTATTCTTAAAATTTGTTCCTCTAATTGTTTTTCTTGCTCTTCACTTAATAAATTAGCATAATTTAAAAGATGTTCTTGATGATATTTTTCTAAAATTTGTATTACTTCTTTTTTCATTATAACTCCCGCCTTTTAGATTATATTTTCATAATCTATTTCTTATAGATTATTTTGCACTTCTCTTTTTATTACTATTATTGTATGCAAATATTTTTATTTTGCTTTATTCGTTATATCATAAATGTAAGAAATAAGTCAAATATCTGTGGCTTGACAGCCACAGATACTCTATTTTAGGTTAGTAGCATTTGTTTTTATTGCATATTCTTTCTATTGCTCTTATAATAATTAATATTAATAATATTACTGCTAGTATGATAAATGCTGGTAAAGATGCTAAAATAATAACGGCTATTACTGGAATAGCACCTACTATTAAACCTAAAGTGACTCCTAATAAGATAGATAATATAAAGATAATAACATCTATGCAACATTTATTTTTTCTTTTATTTTTGTTTTCGTTATTACATATAATAATGCATTTTTTCTCGTCTTCTTCGTACATGTTTTTTGCACCTCCTAGTAATACTTAAATTGTAAGCATTACTACTATATTATATGCATGCTTTTTACTATTTTCTACATTTTTCTACTTTTTTTAAATTTCTAATTGTTCTTTTGTTATAAGCCCTATTTTTAAAACAATTATAACAACGAAAATTTATGTATTTATTCAACTTTTACTCCAATATATATTCTTAATCTTTAAAATCCATAAACTTGTCAATATTCATTTGCCCTGCTCTTGTGACAGTATTATAACCATACTTTTCTTTTAACTTATCAAGTGTTTTGTCTAGCTTCTGTTGTTTTTCATTTCTTGGTGTATCGAATAAAGAAATCTGTTGAACTTCTGGAGAACTTAGCTTATCTACCTTAATTCCTATCAAACGAATAGACTCATTTTTATAACATTCTTTTAACAAATCTTTTGCCATTTCAAAAATAATTTTTGTACTACTAGTTGGTGTTGCTAAGGTTCGTTGATGGGAATAGCTTTTAAACTCACTTGTTTTTATTTGTACGCCCACTACTCTTGCAAGTAAATTATGTTTTCTTAAACGATAAGTAGTTTGTTGGGTAATAGCTAATAAAATTTCTTCTATCTTTTCTAAATTGTTTAAATCTTCTGGCAAAGTTACTGAATTACCTATACATTTTGGCTCTTCTTTAGTAGCATTTACTTCTGATAAATCTATTCCATTTGCATATTCCCATATTAATTTTCCGAATTTTCCAAATAAATTTATCATGTCTTGTTGATTTCTTTTTGCTAGTTCTCCTATTGTTTTAATACCTAATCTTTCTAATTTGGGCAGACTTCTCTTTCCTACCATAAATAATTCTGATACTGGTAAATTCCACATTTTAGTAGGTATTTCACTATCATACAAAGTATGCACCTTATCTGGCTTTTCAAAATCTGACGCCATTTTAGCCAGTAATTTATTAGATGCCACCCCTATATTTACTGTAAATTCAAGCTCTTCCTTTACTCTTTTTTGTATTTCATAAGCTATTTGTAGTTGTGTTTTTCCTTGTGGTATAAAATTGGTAATATCTAAAAAACATTCATCTATAGAAAATCTTTCTATCTGATCTGTATATTCACAAAGTAATTGATATAAACGATTAGAATACTCGTGATACACTTTAAAATTACTTTGATATATTTGCAAATTAGGACATTTTTGTTTAGCAAAGTAAATTGGCTCTGCTGTTTGTATTCCATATTTTTTAGCAGGCATACTTTTAGCTAAAACAATTCCTTTTCTTTTTTCTTCATCCCCACCAATAATAGCAGGAATAGTTCTAATATCTACCTCTGCTCCGTTTTTTAGCATTTCTACTGCTGTCCAAGAAAGAAATGCATTATTTACATCTACATGCAAAATTTTTCGTTCCAAAAGCCTCATCTTCCTTTATCGTTATGATATATATTTTTGTACTTGCAAGCGAAGTTTCCCTTTAGCTGTTTGTGATACAATCTCTCCTATTTCATATTTACCTTTTCCTCTAATAGTTAACACATCTTGTTGTTTTAACATAGTAGCATTTTTGGTTTTTAACTCATAATTTACAAATACTCTTTCTGAGCTAATTAGTTCATTTGCCTTACTTCTTGATAAATGCAAAATTTCAGAAACTACTACATCTAACCTCATTTGTGGAATTAAAATAATCATTTCTTCTTTTTGTACTGGCAAAATATTTAAATTAGTTAGTTCTTTTACTGTAATTTCTGACTTTTGAAATCTTGTTAATTCTTTTAACTGTGTTTGTAAATAATCTACCATGTCATTTAGTACTAAAATATCTGCTCCTTTTTCATTTACTATAATATCTCCTATTATTTCTCTTTTTATTCCTAACTTCATTAAACCACCTAAGTATTGTGCATGGTGGAAACTTCCTTGTAATTCTTCTGGTAACATAATAGAAATTACTTTTATGGTATCTATTATTACTTTATTTTGTTCTCTTTTTCCTTCAAATAATTCTTGCAATTTATCTGGATACAAAAATAGTATTTTTCTTTGTGCTTCTTCATAACCACCGTCTAAAATATATTGCTTTTCCTTACATAAATTTAACATTTTAGTAACTGTATTTTGTTCATAACTATCTAAAAAGTAAGTTGTTTGTATTTGATTTTTCATATTTGCAAATTTTAGCTTGTCCCACACTTTTGAAATTAACAATTTTTCTTCTTGTTTTGCAAATTTTTTTAGTAGCTCTTGTTTCTCCATTTTTATGACCATTCCTTTCTTTGCTTACGGAAATACTACTTTTCCCATTTTATTACTTTTCAAGCTTCCAACACGTTTTATGCTTGTATATCTTTCTTCCGTAGTTCTAAATATTTCTTGTCCATCATATCATAAATTATGTTTTATTTCTATGTTTTTTATCAATGTTACAATTTTATTACAAAAATATTACAAAATTGTTACATTTCTATTGAATTATGTTAATTTTTGCGTTATAATAATTAAGGTAAACTTTTTATGTGAGAAGGAGGATTTATAATTTATGAAAACTAAATTGATTAGTTTTTTAGCATTGTTTATTGTATTATTCACTACACTTGGTAGTTCTGCATTTGCTGTAACAATGCCTACAGAAGATAATAATTCTAAAGTAGAGGCTAATAAAACCACTTTAGAAGTAGTTGATAAAAGCATTTGTGAGATGGACTTAGATAATATGGGACATTTTAGAAAAGAGTTAACTCATTTTGATGTAGAGAAAAGAGAATTAACCATTACTTTAACAGTCAATAATACTGCTAATGTAGAAGAAGCAGAAAAACCTGTTGAAGTATTTTTAGTGTTAGATAACTCTAATAGTATGACCAAAACTTATAATAATAAAAATAAAATAGACTATGTAACTGATGTTGCAAATTCTTTTGCTACTTCTTTATTTAGTCATTTTAAAGATATTAAAATTGGAATTGTTGGTTTTTCAAGTACCAAAGAATTTGTAAAAGGAACTACTGGTTCTCTAGCTGATGCTAGTGTTCTACTTCCTTTATCTAATTCTGCTGAAGCAGTAAAAAGTACTATTAATTCTTATGGTGCTGAACACGGACCATGGACTAATATTGAAGCTGGTTTAAGCTTAGCAAAATCTAATTTTTCATCTAATGCAGATACTAAAAAATATATTGTTTTATTATCAGATGGTGTACCTAATCTTTCTTTAGATACAGAACATACTCTTACTTATTCTGGTATAAATGCAGCTAATACTAAAAAGAAATTACAAGAATTAAGTCAAGAATATATGATTTATTCCGTTTTAATGGGATATTATGAAAAAGATGTACAATGCCCAAAAGCATTTATTGAAAATGGTAAAGAAATGACCTATGGAGAACTTGCAGAAGAGATTTTTGGAACACAAACAACTCCTACTGCTGGTAAGTTTTATTATATCAATTATGAAAATTTAAATGATACCATTAATAAAGATATTTTTAATGATATTACTTATAAAAAAGATAATTCTTTAAAAAATATTGTTATTAAAGATTACATACCTCAAAAAATTATGAATAATTTTGATTTTATACATAGCATAGCACCTAATATTGGAACTGTAACAGATAAAGTTGATACTTCTGATAATAACAGTATTACTTGGACTATTCCAGTATTAGAAGAAGGCAAAACTGCTACTTTAAGTTATAAACTAAAATTAAAAGATCATGTTGAAAAATCAGTTTTAAATGAAATTATTCCTACTAATACTAAAGTAGATATTGATTTTGAAACTCCAGATGGAAAAGATAAAACCACTTCAGATGTTTCACCAAAAGTTAAAATCACTTATGAAGAACCTAAAAAACCTGAAGTACCTAAAGATAATACAGTAGCTGAAAAACCAATTCCTCAAACAGGAAATTACACAAATATTTTCTTTGTTCTAGCAACAATTGGAATAGTTGTATTTGCTACCACAAGAATGATAAAATTAAAGAATTTAAGATAAAAATTAATCTAGGTAAGAGCGAGTTTATCTCTTACCTAGATTTTTTAACTATTTAGCAAATAGCTGGATAAATTCTGGATATTTTAGTTTCTATCTAATGCTAATGAAACATCAATTATTCTTTGCACTTCTTTCATAAATTCTGGAGTCATTGTTCCTATATAACTTCTTAGTCTCCTCTTATCTACTGCTCTAATTTGCTCACCACAAACTACACTCATTCCTATCATTCCACATTCTCTTACATATTCTATACTGGAATCATAAAAATCAAAGCTATATTGAAATGGATAATCTTTTTTACAATCTAACATAATGGGTAAGACAATTGTGGTAAGAGCATATTTATTCCCTATATCGTTTTGTATAATAACAACAGGTTTCATTCTTCTACTCTCAAATCCAAACCCTTCTCCTAAATCACACCAATATACTTCTCCTCTTTTTACCACCTTATAACGTAAATCCAATTCCTCTACATTTGATTGTAAAACACTTCTAGGTTGACTGCTTAAGGGTTCTGTGGCATTTAAGAAGATCTCTATCTCAGTAGAATCTAGAATCTCATAAAGATCTTCTAACATTTCAGACTCTACCTCATCTTCTATTGTAACCATTGTAGCAGAAACCCTTGCACTTATCTTATATGCATTAAGTATCTCAGTGAGCCGAAAAATGTCCATAGGTTCTTTTGATTTAATCTGTAACATAGCTACCTCCTACATTTTCATGAAGTTTGTTTGCCTTGCAAAAATAAAACTTTTTAAATATCCTCTCCTTTTTACAGACATTTGCTAACTCATAGAAAAACTATTGTCTATGAATATCACAAAATTATGCAAACATATTAACACATCTTTTCTTACTTTTCAAGTGTTTTAGCCTTTATTGTATCAAACTATTGTGTTTTTTCTATTTGTGCTTGCAACTTTTTGATTTTTTTAAATTCAAACGTTACTAAAGTTACTGCCATTAAAAAGGCTAATCCATCTGCTGTTGGACCTGAAAATAGTATTCCTTCTACGCCTCCTAGCATTGACCAAATAAGCATTGCTGGCAACAAAAATAAAATTTGTCTTGAAAGTGAAATAGCTGCTGATTTAATAGATTTACCAATAGCTTGCATAAATATACCTGTAGTAATTTGAAAACTATTAAAAATAATTAACATTAAAAATCTTCTAAAACACATTTTAGCATATTCATTGTATAAATCATTTTCTTGTCCAAATAAATTAATAATTAGTTGTGGGCATAGTTGTAAAATTAAAGTTCCTATTGTGGTAATAATAAATCCTAGTGAAATAGCTCTTACATAGGTTTGTTTTACCCTTTCATACTTTTTAGCACCATAATTAAATCCTAAAATTGGCTGTGCTCCTATTGCAATTCCAAGAATAATAGAGTTAATAATTTGATTTACTTTCATAACAATTCCAAATGCTGATAATGGAATATCACTTCCATATTTTGAAACTGCTCCATATTTTGCCATTAATTGATTAGAAACAATAATAACTAGTGTAATGGAAATTTGTGTAATAAAACTTGATATTCCTAATGCTATCAAACTTTTTAAAGTTCTAAAATTTATTTTAATACTTTCTTTATTTAACTGTATTGTTTTAAATTTCTTCAAATAATATAAAGATACTATTCCAGATACTGCTTGCCCTATAATAGTTGCAATTGCTGCTCCTTCTACTCCCCATTTTAACACAAAAATAGCTATTGGATCTAAAATTAAGTTAATAATAGCTCCTACTAAAGTACTTGCCATAGCATATCTAGGTGATCCATCTGCACGAATCATAGAGTTAAAGGCTGTTGTTATCATATAAAATGGTAAGCCTAATACTATATAAAACATATACCCTTTTGCATATTCATATGAGCCTGTGGTAACTCCAAATAACTTTAATAGTCCCTCTTGAAATACTAATCCTATTATTAAAAATAGAATGCTTAAAATAATGATACTACTTACTGCATTTCCAATTCCTTTACTAGCACTTTTTTCATCTTTTTTTCCTAAACATAAACTTAAGTTAGCTGCTGCTCCATCTCCTATTAAAAGTGCAAAAGCTGTTGCAATAACGGTTAGAGGAAATACAATATTAGTTGCTGCATTTCCTAAATAGCCTACCCCTTGCCCTATAAATATTTGGTCTACTATGTTATATAATGAACTCACTAGTAACGATATAATACAAGGAATACTAAATTTCATTAGTAGCTTTCCTATTTTCTCTGTTCCTAATATATTTTCTTTTGGCATTATAGTTTGTTCTTCTATGCTATTATTTTGTTCTTGTGTTTTACTTTCTAAATTATCTACTAGCTGTTCTTGCTCTTTTAATTTAGCTTGTTCTTCTTCCTTTAGAACTTCTTGTTTAAAATCCTTTACTTGTTCTTCTTTTTGTTTCATTTTTTGTATGTTAGTTTTCTTACTAACATTTCCTCCTTCCCTTGTACTATAATTTGTAAATCTCTAATTTTGAGCATAAAAATAACGTCTAATCTTTTTTTGCCTTTCCTATTTTGTATTTTTTCAAAGACTACACATTATTTTAAGCATGTTAACTATTATATCACTTAACTATAAAAAAGCAAGTGATATTTCTTAATAAACAAATTTTCCGTTTGTATTTTTCTAATTTTTATTATCCATTACTATTTTATTGAACATAATAATTTCTCCTTTTTGCATACTAATATATATATTATACTATAAAATCAAAGTATTAATAATTCCAATATTTTCATTTCATTATCTGTGCAATTTTCTGTGAAGTTATCTGTGCAACTACCTTTTGTTTTTTCTATAGGAAATCTGCTACCATTAAATTTTAACACAATAATATCTTTTTTTGAATACTACTAGCCAAATTTGCTGTAAATTATTTGACAGAACCAAAAAAATGTGCTATTATATAGTTACATTAAACAATGTACTCTCGTTCGGGTTGTGTATATTGTTTGCGTATGTGTACCTCAATACACATACTTTTTTTATGCCTAAAAATAAAAGAATAGGAGAGTACCCTCAAATACTCTCTCATTCCGACTATGTATGGCACATTTTAGTCTTTACTCTTTTTTTGTTCTTCTAATTTTGATTGAAATTTGTTGCTTTTGTCTTTTTCAGCTAAAAGCATTTCAACCAGTTTTAGAATAAGTTCGGGTTGTGTCATCTTGTTTCCCCCCTTTCCGTCTTTATGTAAAAGACCTGCCTTTTGACATTGAAAGGTTGGTAATATATTATAATATTCTTCTATATTATTCAAGCGAACAAAGTAAAGTTTTACAACTTCTTGTCAACATATTTATTTTCAATTTTGTATTCAATATCGTAGTGAAATTCATAATGGTTATAAATATATGTTGTTGTTTCTTTTTCATTACACCATTTTACTAACTGTACTAATCCAACAACAATACTTACAATACTTGCTATTATTCCTATTATTATTCCTATTTTTTGAACTTTTTTATTCCTTCGACATACCTCCTCCTATTTTAATTTTTGTAATTATTAAAATAGGTCTTATTAGGTTGTATCATAATATGTGTACCTTCAAATTACCTCCTTAATATTGTTTAGCAATAATGCTTTTTGACTGCTAAAATGATACCCTACTTTCTATACTTTGTCAAATAGAAAAACAAGTTGTATTTCAACCGTTTTCTTATTGTTGTGCATAAAATGAACCCACCTTGAAAATAAGTAAAAGTTCTTTTATGACCGTCTTGGTTGGGGTACTAGGATTCGAACCTAGGAAATGCCTGAGTCAGAGTCAGGTGCCTTACCGCTTGGCTATACCCCAATATAAAGTCACTACAATGTTACCACATACTGACGTTGTAATCGGCATAGCCTCAACAACCTCAGCAGCTTGGCTATACCCCAATATAAAATTACTACATATCCCATATTATTGCATATTTTTTTACAAATTGCTACTATTTTTTGAAAATTTTTTATTGATTTTGCTTTTTTCTTAATATATACTTAAGTTATCATAAAAAAATAATGGAGGTTTACTTATGATAAATGAAAATTGTTTACAAAAAAGATATGCTGATGTTTCTCATCTTGCTGAAATTATAGAAATCATTCTAATTTCTTTAGGAGTGTTTTTAACCCCTTTAGTAATTCCACAAATTTTATCTTTCATTTTTGGGGCTAATAGCTTTTTAGCTACTAACTCTCAATTTGTGGTTGGTGCTATTGTTAATACCTCACTTGTTATAGCAGGTATTAATTTAAAGGGATGGAAAAAAATATTTGCTATTGTTTTTTTACCTAGCATTTCTGCACTTTTTAGTGGGTTAGTATTAAACTTATCTGCTATTTACACCGTATACATGATTCCTGCTATTTGGCTTGGTAATTTTGCTCTTGTTTACTTATTTAAATTTTTATTTGTATCTAAAAAAGTAAATTATATTCTTACTAGTATATGTGCTATTTTGACTAAAGCTACCATTATTTTTGCAGGATATCACATTTTACTTTGGTCAAATATAATACCTCAAAATAGTAAAGTAGCAACTGTTTTATTTACTTCTATGGGAATTAATCAAGTAATTACTGCCATAATGGGATGCTCTATTGCTTTTGTACTTGTTAAATTGCTTTATTCTTCAAAAAAAGAAGCCCAAATCTAAAAAAACAAGCTTAAATCTAAAAAAAGAAGCTCAAATCTAAATATTTACTTGTAATTTTCTATTAAGCCTGATATAATTGTTTTATTAGGCATATAGCCTTATTTTGAGTAAGTAGTAGGGGTAAGAACAACAGTCTATTAAGGAGGACATTTTAATGAGTAACATACTTACTATTCCTAAAGGCACAAATATTTTGGATTATCTTCATGAACTTGATGGCACAAATGAGCGAACCAAAAATGCATGGCTTATTATGCATAGAAACGTAGTTGAAAACTTAATGCAACAAACAGAAAGTTTTGCTTTAGCACCTGCTCTGGCACTTGCAAGTGGTGACTGCTCTTTTGATTTGAATTCTACCAATCCTTCACAACGTATTGGTGCAATTTCATTTCGTACAGCACCTTGTATTGATGAAAATCGTCAAACACTCTGGTTTCTTGTAACTGCAATTTATCTTGATGAAGATTCTCACATTAAAATTGCCTTTCGCAGTTTATCACCTTATCCCACCGAAGCAATTTTTCTAACTTTAGAAGAATAATACGAAAGAAAAATATATTTACAAAATGACCCCCAAATCTTAAAAGATTTTGGGGGTCATTTTGTATTATATTCTTATTTTATTGCTTTACGTCCTCTATAAATTGCTACATCTCCAAGTTCTGCTTCTATATTTAATAAACGATTATATTTTGCTACACGGTCTGTTCTGCATGGAGCACCAGTTTTAATTTGACCTGCATTGGTTGCTACTGCAACATCTGCTAATGTGGTATCTTCTGTTTCTCCACTTCTATGTGAAACAACAGCTGTATAACCATTTCTTTTTGCAAGTTCTATTGCATCTAATGTTTCTGTTAATGTTCCAATTTGATTTAGTTTAATTAAGATGCTATTAGCTGTTTTGTTATCAATTCCTTTTTGTAATCTTTTGATATTGGTTACAAATAAATCATCTCCAACTAATTGAACTTTATCTCCTATTTTTTCAGTTAATACTTTCCAGCTTTCCCAATCTTCTTCTGCTAAACCATCTTCAATTGAAATAATAGGATATTTTTCTGCTAAACTTACAATAAATTCTACCATTTGTTCTTTTGTTTTAAATTCATCTGTTTTCCAGAAATAGTAGCCATCTTTTCCTATTTTTTTAGCTTCATCATACATTTCTGTTGCAGCAACATCTAGTGCTAAACATATATCTTCTCCTGGTTTATATCCAGCTTGTTTTATTGCCTCTAATATTAATTCAACTGCTTCTTCTTCACTTCCTAAGTTTGGAGCAAATCCACCTTCATCTCCAACACCTGTAGCATATCCTTTTGATTTTAAAACTTTCTTTAAGTTATGGTATACTTCTACACCCATTTGCATACATTCACTAAAAGTCTTAGCTCCTACTGGCATTATCATAAATTCTTGTACGCTTAAACTACTGTCTGCATGTTTTCCACCATTCATAATATTCATCATTGGCACTGGTAATTCTTTAGCATTTACTCCACCTATGTAATTATATAAGCTCATGCCTAAAGAATTAGCAGCTGCTTTTGCAACAGCAAGTGATACACCAAGCATTGCATTTGCACCTAATTTGCCTTTGTTTTCTGTACCATCTAATGCAATCATCATCTTGTCAATTTTAGCTTGTTCGTAAGCATTCATTCCTTCTAGTTCATTGCTAATAATTTCATTAACATTTTGAACTGCTTTAGATACACCTTTTCCTAAATATCTATCTTTATCTCCATCTCTTAATTCTACTGCTTCAAAACTTCCTGTAGATGCTCCTGATGGAACCATTGCTACACCTGAAAATCCGCCTTCTACTACAACTTCTACTTGTACAGTTGGATTTCCTCTTGAATCTAATACTTCTAATGCTTTTACACTTTCAATTTCAATATAATCTTTCATTTTTAAAACTTCCTTGTATTTTATATTTAGGTTTTTAATAAAGGATTTACCTATAAACCTATATTATCATTGTTTTAAAATTCATCTAGAAAAGTTATCTATGATATTATTTTTCTATTAAGCTTTCTCCTGTCATTTCTTCTGGTTTTGGCAATTCCATAAGTTCTAACATAGTTGGTGCTAAGTCTGCTAATTTTCCTGTTTTTAATTTAATTCCTTCTGCTCCAATTAATACTAATGGAACAGTATTTGTGGTATGTGCAGTATGTGGCTCTCCTGTTTTGTAATCTACCATTTGCTCTGCATTTCCATGGTCTGCTGTCATTAAAATTAAACCATTGTTTTTTGCCACTGCTTCTACTACTTTTTGCACACATTCATCTATTGTTTCAATGGCTTTTACTGCCGCCTCTAAATTACCTGTATGCCCTACCATATCTGGATTTGCATAATTTAAAATAATGGTATCATATTGCTGGCTTTCAATTGCCTCTACTACTTTTTGTGTTACTTCATAAGCACTCATTTCTGGTTTTAAATCATAAGTTTCAACCTTTGGAGATGGTACTAAAATTCTATCTTCTCCAGGATATTGTTTTTCTTCTCCTCCATTAAAAAAGAAGGTAACATGTGCATATTTTTCTGTTTCTGCAATTCTTAGTTGTGTTAAACCTTTGCTTGAAACATATTCTCCAAAAGTATTTCTTAGTACCTCTGGTTTAAAGGCTATTGTTACATTTGGAATTGTTTCATCATATTGTGTAAAACACACATAATGTATATCTAATTTTTCTGTTTCAAAGCCATCAAATTCTGGATCTACTAAACTTCTTGTAATTTCTCTTGCTCTATCTGGTCTATAATTAAAGAAAATTACTGAGTCATGGTTAGAAATAGTTGCAACTGGTTCTTCTCCATTATAAATAACTGTTGGTAAAACAAATTCATCAAATACTTCTTGTTGATAAGAACTTTCTATCGCACTAATTGCTGAATTTGCTTTTTCGCCTTCTCCTTTTACTAGAGCATTATAGGCTTTTACCACTCTTTCCCAACGTTTATCTCTATCCATGCTATAAAATCTTCCACAAATGGTTGCTATTTTTCCAATACCCTTTTCTTTCATTTTTTCTTCTAATTTTGCAAGATAAGTTTCTCCTGATGCTGGTGGGGTATCTCTTCCATCTAAAAAGCAATGTACGTAAACATCTTCAAAATCTTTTCTTTTTGCAAATTCTAAAATAGCAAATAAATGTCTAATATGGCTATGAACTCCTCCATCTGAAAGTAAGCCCATAATATGCAATTTAGAGTGATGCTTTTTACAATTTTCTATTGCTTCTGCAAGTTCTTTATTACTAAAGAAATCTCCCTCTTCAATAGATTTCGTAATTCTTGTTAAATCTTGGTATACTACTCTACCTGCACCAATATTGGTATGTCCTACTTCTGAATTTCCCATTTGCCCATCTGGCAAACCTACATTTAGCCCACTTGTGTAAATTGTAGTTGCTGGCCATGTTTTCATTAGTTTATCTATATTAGGGGTATTAGCTATTTTTACTGCATTGGCTTTTTCATTGTCATTGTTTCCAAATCCATCTAATATCATTAGCATTGTTGGTTTTCTTTTCATTGTCTTATCCTTCCTTTTTAGGTCTTTTTTACTATATTTTTGTTTTCTTATCTTTTAGGTATTTATATTACTATTTTCTTTTGTTATTTCTTTTTGCTCTTTTGAGCCTTTTAATAGCCCTTCTAGGTAGTTTATTAAATTAATTTTACAACCTTTTAATACTTTAACTGGTATTTCTTCTTTGTTTAATTCATATACTTTTTCTTACTCATAAGTACAAGGCTTGATGTTTTATTGTTGGACCATTCATTAAATATAATTTACCATCAATAATTTCATAACATTCTCTATTATAAACTATTATATACAAGCTTGTTTTATAGAGCTATGATTATAAAATGGTAGATTAAATCAACATAAAGTTGTCACAAATGAGTACGTCCCTAAAGTGACAAACAAATTTTAGAAAATTCTTCTACTTTTAGGCTTGCTCCCCCTACTAAACCACCATCTATATCAGAGGTAGAAAATAATTCTTTACTATTTTCTGCTTTTACACTACCACCATATAAAATAATAATTTCTTGTGCAATAGCCTCTCCATATAGTTTTTTTAGTTCATTTCTAATTGCTTTAATTGCCTCATTTGCATCTTCTGAAGTTGCTGTTTTTCCTGTTCCGATTGCCCATATTGGTTCATAAGCAATCATCACATCTTTTATCTTATTTGCCTCTATTGCTTCTAGTGCAAGTCTTGTTTGATTTGTAATAATTTCTTCTTGTTTTCCTTGCTCTCTATTTTCTAAAGTTTCACCTACACAAATAATTGGTTTTAGTTCATTTGCAAGTGCTGCTTTTACCTTTTTGTTTACAGTTTCATTAGTTTCTGCAAAATACTGTCTTCTTTCTGAGTGTCCTATTATAACATATTCTACTCCAATTGATTTAAGCATTTTACCTGATACCTCACCTGTATAAGCACCACTTTCTTCCCAATGCATATTTTGTGCTCCAATTTTGATATTGGTATTTTGGCTAGTTAATAAACTATAAAAAAGGTCTGTATATGGTGTACAAAGTATAATTTCATTTTGTGTATCTTTTACAATTGGTGCTAAATTTTCAATAAATGAAATAGCTTCATTTGGTAACATATTCATTTTCCAATTTCCTGCAATTACTTTTCTTCTCATTTTTTACCTCTTTCTGTATTAGTCTTTGTTTGAAATTTCTGTATTAGCTTTTGTTAGAAATATTGCTATGATTTATTAAAAAACAATAGCATCTATTTACTTTTATAAGCTTAATTATCAACTATATAATTATCAACTATATAATCATTATTATTTAGATAGATTTTCTAAGGCACTAATTCCTGGTAAATCTTTTCCTTCTAGGAATTCAAGTGATGCTCCTCCACCAGTTGACAAATAAATATTATTAAATTCTGCCTCAGTTTTTCCATTTTCTATTGCTTTTTTCTTTACTTTTTTAATTGCTGCAACAGAATCTCCTCCACCAATTACACATTTTGCATCTGTTTCTGCAATTGTATTTGCTAATTTTTCTGTTCCATTTGCAAAACTTGGAGCTTCTGAATACCCTAAAGGACCATTCCAACAAATTGCTTTTGCTCCTTTTAGTTTTTCTTCATAAAGTTTTAAAGTTTTTTCTCCTATATCTAGTATTGTTAAACCTTCTATACTTTCACCTTTTCCTTGTTCTAATTCAGCTTGTGTATACAAGGTTACTTCTTTATGCTCTGCTGTTTCTAGATTTTCTACTGTAAATTCTGTACCTTCTGCAAGTTTTGCAGTATACGCATCTACAGGAAGTACTATTTCAACATTTTTATCTGTTGCTTCTTTCATTAACCTACTAGCTTCTTCTAGTTTATCTGCTTCATAAATTGAACTTCCAATATCATACCCTTTTGCTTTTAAAAAGGTATTTGCCATTGCTCCCCCTACTATAATTTTGTCTACTTTTTTTAGTAAGTTTTCAATAACGCCTATTTTATCAGAAACTTTTGCTCCACCTAAAATTGCAATAAATGGCTTTTCTGGATTTTCTATTACTTTACCAAGCTCTGTTACCTCTTTTTCTATTAACAAACCTGCTACACTAGTATCTACATGATGTGATATCCCTTCTGTTGAACTATGTGCTCTATGTGCTGTTCCAAAAGCATCATTTACATAGATGCCATCTTTTCCAATTAGACTTGCTAATTCTGTTGATAAACTCTCTTCATTTTTTTCTTCTCTAGAGTCAAAACGAACATTTTCAAGTAACATTACTTCTCCATTTTGTAAGTTTTGTGCTATTTGTTTGCTATCTTCTCCTACTACATCTTTAGCAAGTTTAACTTCTTTTCCTAATTTTTCTGCTAGCCTTACAGCAACTGGTTTTAGAGAATATTTTTCATTTACTTCTCCTTTTGGTCTTCCTAAGTGAGAGCAAAGTATTACCTTTGCTCCATGGTTTACTAAATATTCTATTGTAGGAATTGCTGCAACAATTCTATTATCATCAGAAATTTCGCCATCTTTTAATGGCACATTAAAATCACAACGTACTAGTACTTTTTTTCCTGTTACATTAATATCACGAATTGTTTTTTTGTTCATTTTAAAATTCAATCCTTATATTTTTTATTTAGGTTTTTAAGGCTCTACCTATAAACCCTATTGGTATAGGAAAAATCATTAGACTTTTCCTATATACCAATTGTTAATTTATTATTTTTCTTTAAAATTTTTAGCTATACTTTCAATATTTTGTAGCTCGAAACGATATTTTTGTTCTACATTAGGATATTTTTCTCTATCTACTTCTTCTAAGAACATTTCATAAGGTCTAATGTAAAGTTCTGTATCGCCATATAAAGCTCTATATACTACATACTTTTCTCTTGTTTCACTATGTGTTGCAACATCTTCTACCATGTATAAGTTACCTTTAAAGTGTTTATAAATTCCATGTATTTTTATGTTTTCTTGCATATTTACCACCTCTACTTTTTCTTTATTAATATTATGTCTATAAATTAATAAATTGTGAAACTATTTTTAATAAATACTATTTGTTTGAAATGTAAATTGCTAAGTCAACTAATTTATTTGAGTAACCCCATTCATTATCATACCATGCTACTAATTTAACAAAAGTATCTGTTAAGCTAATTCCTGCTGTTGCATCAAATATAGAAGTATGTTCATCATGAATAAAGTCTGAAGAAACAACTGGATCTTCTACATATTCAATAACACCTTTCATTTCATTTTCAGATGCTTTTTTCATAACTGCACATATTTTTTCATAAGTAGTTGGCTTTTCTAGGTTACATGTTAAGTCTACTACTGATACATCTACAGTTGGTACTCTAAATGCCATACCTGTTAATTTACCATTTAAACTAGGTATTACTTTTCCTACTGCTTTTGCAGCTCCTGTTGAAGATGGAATAATATTAGCTGCTGCTGCTCTTCCACCTCTCCAGTCTTTTTTAGATGCTCCATCTACTGTTTTTTGTGTTGCTGTTGTACTATGCACTGTTGTCATTAAACCATCTTTGATTCCAAAGTTATCATTAATTACTTTTGCAAGTGGTGCTAAACAGTTTGTAGTACAAGATGCATTTGAAATAATATTCATATCTGGTGTGTATTCTTCGTTATTTACACCCATTACAAACATTGGTGCATCTTTAGATGGTGCAGATATAATAACTTTTTTTGCTCCCCCTTCTAAGTGTGCATTTGCTTTTTCTAGTGTAGTAAATACACCTGAACATTCTAATACAATATCAACCTCATTTTGCCCCCAAGGAACATTTTTAGGCTCCATTTCATTATATACTTTTATTTCTTTACCATTTACAATTAAGGTATTTTCTTTTGAAGATACCTCACCTTCAAATTTTCCATGTACAGTATCATATTTTACCATATATGCCATATAATCTGCTGTAATGAATGGGTCGTTTATTGCTACAACCTCTACCTCTTTTTTATTTAGTGCTGCTTGAAATGTTAAGTTTCCAATTCTTCCAAAACCATTAATACCTATTTTTACTGACATAATTAAAATTCCTCCTTTTTGAATGTTTTTACATTCTATTTTTTAATTAGTATACCCTAACTGTGTCAATTCTATATCAAAAAAATATAATTTTCAAGTAGTCTTTTGGGATTTTTTTGTTTTACAAAAAAAATACCTTTTTGATATTAATTATATCCTAAAAGGTATTTTTTCTTTATTTTTTATTTTACTCCAATTTATGATGATGTTAGTTCTTTTAAATTAGTGGCTAACTGTGTTTAAATATCTTTGCGGGTTCCCCTTATACTCCATCAATTTGTAGCGAGGACAGGGCGGAAACCGTTTCGGCTGTAGCTATCACCCGTGAAGTCGTGGAAAAAGAACGCCCCGGCATACGAACCATCACGGTAATCGCCTCCACGACGGAAGAACGGCCTGCTCGTGTAAGGGAAGTACGAGCAGTCACCATACCACGAATTTGTTCCATTACCTGCTGTTGATGTTTCGTACACTGCATCTCCATATCGTCCTTTATTCGCTTCATGATTTATACTATTGTCGTCGCTACTTCCTTTACTATACACTTGTTTTAAATGTCCACTTCCATTTACTAAACTTGCTCCATAACTTGTTAAGTTGTCATTTCCATTATTTACATAACTTGCTACATACTCATATGCTCCTCCACTCATATCATAGATTCCATACACATTTCCAGTTGTACTTGCTTTTACTCCATTACTTGTTTGATATGCATTTGTTGAACTTGTTCCTGATGCACTTACACTATTTCCTGCTTGTCCTGTTACATAATTACTATTTGGATTTATCCATATTTCTCCATTGATTCCATAGATACTTTTACTTAAATATGCGCATGCTCCCCATTCACTATTTTTCATCATATGGCTATT